>CAYYUI010000024.1:0-60861 GCA_964474705.1 uncultured bacterium | reverse complement strand
TAATCCTGTATGGCAATAAAATTCAGGCTCATATGGGCATCACCTGCAGTAATTGTTCAAGATCCTCAGAAATAGCTGAGAATATTTCAAAGATCAAAAAAATCTACCGGGTGATCAATCTTGCAAGCCAGCCGCAAATAGCTTCTGAAAATCTTTTTGTCGATGCAGTTGCAGCCTGCGCCGCCATTATTATTGCAGCCGATGGTCAGGTTCTCAAAGAAGAGGTCAGAGAATTCAAAGATTTCTGCATCAATGTGTTTAAAAGCAAGAACTCCTTTGAACTTGCGGGCGAAAGGCTGAAATTCTATCTTGATAACACCGAAAAGGCTTATGCGCCGATCGCAAAACTTGCCAGGCTTGACCTGACCGCCAAAAAGGCCATTTTAGAATTGTTATTTTGCATCGCTTTTTCTGATGGCACTTTCGACCCGAAAGAAGAAGAAAAGTTACGCAAGCTTGCCGGGATAATCCAGATTCCTGACTCCGATTTTACTGAGATAAGCAAAAAGTTTGTCAGCGATGCTCAGGATGAATTTTCAGTGCTGGGTATAGAAAAAACCGAAGATTTTCGACTGATCAAAGATGCATACCGTAAAAAATGTCTAGAATTCCACCCTGACCGTTATCAAAACCTTCCCGAGAGTTTTCAGGAGTTTGCCAAAAAACAGTTTCAGGCCGTTCAAGATGCTTTTGAAAAGCTGAAAAGAAGGTATGAGAATGTTTGAATACTATGTTGTTTGCGAATTTTGCGGCACCAGAAACAGGCTGAATTTATCAGAAAGCGGCGAGATTGAGCCGGTTTGCGGAAATTGTAAAAACAGGCTTTCGCTGGCTGAAGTTGAAGAAGTAATTTCCCCTGCCAATCTCGTTGTCATTGGCAAGATTACCGAATTTCAACCCCCTACGGCATCTTCAGACGAGGGCTGTGGTTGGGGTTGTCTGGCCGTTGCAGCTATCATGACCTTGTTGGCGGTTTTGTCTAGTGGTGATAAAAATCTTGGGCAGTCACCTCAGGTTCAGCAGAAGCGAATTGAAGAAGTGAAAAAAGCCGAAGTTGAGACCATCGGCAGCGCTCAGCCGGCAACGCCAGAAGCAGTCAAAGACGATAACAGCATAATCAAAGATATTAAAGAAGTGATATCCAAAAAGAGAAAAGAAAAAGGCTGGCGAAAGCTTAAAGAAAGTGAAAAGGCTCAAGCCTGGAGCGGAATTTACCAGAAATGCCAGGAAATGAAGGTTTCTGCACCGTTATTCTGGCAGGAACTGGGCGATCTTATTGCGCCAGACTTTTCACAGCCGCCCAGGGCTAGCTTTGTGAAAGCATCGAAGAAGAATGCGCACTGCCCGTTCTCAATAAAAACTTCTGATCCTGACAGCTTTTTTTATGTAAAACTGAAAAAGTTAAGCGGCGAAGATGCGATCAGATTTTTTTTTAAAGGCAGTCATTTTGAAACAAAAGTGCCCCCCGGCGTCTACATTTTCGAATACTGTCTTGGCAAAAAATGGTATGGGCCGGTTTTTCTCTTCGGCCCCGACAGAAATTTTTTTGGTTCAACCGACTATCTGAATTTTACCGTAGATGAAGAAGAAGAAGGCACCAGATACGGTGGTATGCAAATTGAACTGATCAAGCAGATTCATGGCAATTTTCAGACCAGACCTATTGATGAGGAAAGCTTCTAAAGTCATTATCAAGTCTTGAAAAATTTTAAATCGAAGCCTTGTTTTATTTGTTAAGCTGCTTTGGCAGCTTTTTTCTGTGTCTGGCGAACCAGTTTTGCCAAGTGCTAAAACTCTGCTGCCGTGCTGCCTGATAAAAGAACCTGGAATGCCGTCGACTGACTCGAGTTGATGGTATTACAAGAAAACCTTGTAGTCGGTGTTGAATACCTGCGCAAACTTTTTGGCAATGGTTTTGCCGATAGAGCGGCTGCCGTTTTCCATTTCGGAAATGTGGCTCTGGAGCATACCGGTTTTTTTCGCAAGTTCAGCTTGAGTGAGATCGTCACGGTTTCTCAACCCACGCAGAACGACGCCGGGGTGTCTTTCAGGGAAGCTGTCGCGCCAGTTTTCTGAAGAAGCTGCGGCTTCATTACCTCCGAGGCAGGCTACGATACGCTTGATATCTTCAAGCTTGTCAACCGGAACCTGAAAGCAGACCGCTACCTTTTCGCTTTTCTTGTCAGTATGCAACATAAAACGCTCCTTGCTGAACAGCCAGCTTACGAAAACTTTTTGTAATCAACTTTTTCGTGAGTGCCAACGTATAGAACTTCGACAGAGCCATCGGCACATTCTTTCCAGACTGCTACGTAGGTCGGGTTACCCTTTTTGAGGTGACAGTGATGAACACCTTTTGCCAGTTTGCTGTAGTTTGGCCAGTCACCGCGCACCGGCCCCATAAGTTCAATCATGGTCATCAGTGCGTAAAGAGAGTCGACGACCCGTTTCGGCAGTCGAGTTAAGCCAGCAGTAAGCTTTTTGTTGAGCGGTTGAACCTTTACCGGCATTTGCAACCTTATTAGCAGTTCCTAAAATAACTATACCAAAAAAAGAGATGTTTGTCTGCAAGATATCCCTTTTATGTAACGCTGGTGTGACCAACTATGATTTTGATTAAAGCCAGACCCCAGTTCGATACCTGTTCAACGTGCAGTTCTGCTACAATACGTTTTGTTGTTTGTCGCAAATGGGTTCTGAGAGGGCTGTTTTATGGATGTGGCGAATGTCTGTTAATGGCGTGTTTTCGGCATTTATTTCTGCTCGTCAGGCTTGCTGGCAAGGCTATTGAAGTATCTGTCAGTCTGTTTTATGTTGCCCGGCCTTTGTATTGCCGGCTCTGCGACTGCAGCAGAAGAGCTTAAGGCTGAAACATCAAATTATTATTTTATCGCGTCCTTTTCTGAACGGATAACAATCAACCCATCTGACGCCCTGGATCCCATACTTATGTCGGCTTTATGGCAAAATGAGCCGGCGACCGGAACAATTTTGTGTTTTCTGCAATTTCCGGATGGGTCGCCATTTGTAAGATATCGAAGATTTAAAGCCGGGTCGAAGCTGAATTATCATATCAATTATAGATGCTGGCCATCGGCTTCGATCGGATTCATTAACCATTTTCGCGGTGAACATGCCTATGTGGCGGTTCATTAGGCTCATGACTGTAAAATTAGAACCTTAATGGACCGTCTTTTCCAATATTTGGCGTCATTCGACTCACTCTCTGTCAATCATTTGGATAATCTATATCAGAAGAAATTTTTCTTCAACAGCAAGTGTCATAAATATTCGGTGATTGTTTCAGTCTATTTCGTTTTCCACCTGAACTTGTAATCAGAACAGCAATAAATTAACATGCCATCAACGCGAAATCCGGCAGGTGCTTAAATGCTGCGATCGGTTCTGCTCGGCCTGACAACCTTCTTTCTCATTTTCGGCTGGAAAGCCGGCGAATTTGTCGATCTGATTTTTCTGGTTTCGCTGAGCCTCATTGTCGCCAGCCTGATCAAAGGGCAACTGTTTGCCGACCGCGCAGTTTTGAAGGTGATAACCTGCCTTGGTCTTCTGAGCATCTATTCAATGCTGGTCGTGCTTCTCAACGGGCTTTTCGACACCCAGATCGCCATGCGATCACTGCGGGCGCTGGTCAATTTTCTTGGTGCCCTTGCCCTGACCAATTTCTATTTTGCTCAGGCAGGCTCTGACTTCGCAAATCGTCTGATAAGAGATATTTACCTGGCGCTTTCAGGTCATGCAGCCCTGATGACCGCAATGTTCATGAGCACCTCGTTACGAAACAATGTTTATCAGATCACTGATGCGTTGGCCTATGTAAATCTCGGCACCTCGTTTCTCGATGGCTACCGGATTTCAGGTCTGACATACGGCCTTTCGCAGACATCAGTGCTGCAGATGCTGGGACTGCTTCTGATGCCAATGGCGCTGCGCAGTTGCCAAAGCTGCATCGGCCGTCTGCTGATTATTGCCGGAGCTCCTCTGCTGGCAATTTCAGTGCTGATAAGCGGCAGGAGCGGACTGCTTCTTGGCATGGCCATGCTGCCGCTGAGCTTCCCTTTTCTCCTGATCGCAGACCGGCAAGTGTATAGTCCAACCAGAGCAATAGCCGGTGTTTTGAAATTTTTCCTGCTGGTTTTCGGCATTGCCTTTCTGACCAGTATAAGTATCAGCTGGCTGCCTGAACGGTTCACCACCTATACGGTCAATCAGGCCATGGAGGTCTACAGCGCGCTGACATTATCTGGTCCAACGGTTGAAGCGACATCTGACATGTTTTTTCTTCCAGGTAACTGGCGGGAACTGATTTTTGGCTCTTCAAACCTCGGCCGCGGCAGCCTTGAAAACATTCCTTCAGATGTCGGCTGGGTAAAAACCATATTTGCAATCGGCATCATCGGAACGCTGATGATGCTAATGCCCTATCTGCTGGCAATCATGACCGCATACGAAGCCAGGCATATCGATCCATATCTCTCGGTAGCTTCGGTCATGGTGTTTGTCTCTGCTCTGCTTCTCAACACCAAGGAACTGGCGCTGCTGACCCGCAACCAGTGGTCGGTTCACGCACTTCTCTTCTCGATGCTGTGCCTGATGATGAGGCAGAGAGGTGGGCCGGCAGAAAATGCTGCATAAGATCGCAGTCAACACCGGCAAAATTTTATGCGGGAGCACCATGGGTGCGGTAATGACTCTCGCTGCCGCAGCAATGAGCGCCAGAACTCTCGGCTCAACAGGCTTCGGCAATCTTGTCTTCATTCAGGCCATGACCATGATGACTGCACAATTACTTAGTTTCAATACATGGCAGGCAATTGTAACCTTTGGCAGTCACGCCATGCAGAGAGAAGACGACGATGCCCTGCACCGCCTCCTGAAGCTTTCGCTTCTGCTCGACCTGGGAGCCGGCATCACTGCCTTTCTGCTGCTCAAAATCATTGCCGGGCCCGTCGTGTCTTTTCTCAACTGGCCGGAAAACACGGCCAATCTGCTGCATCAGTATGCCCCGGTGGCGATTCTCAGCAGTTCATCTGCTGCAGCCGGCACTCTGAGATTATTCAACCGATTCGGCATGCTTGCTGCCGCATCACTGACAGCACCTTTTCTGCGACTTATCGGTTCATGTGCCGGTTTTGCCTCGGGTTTCGATCTGGGCCAATTCACCAGCATCTATCTGGTCGCGGCAATTATCGGGCAGGTGGTTCTCATTATAGCGGCAACGTCAGTCACAGGTCGAAAACATCTGCATAGCATCATTCAGCAGCCCTTGCGCGAACTGATACCCACCTTCAGGTCGATCCGGAGCTATATTCTGATTACCAACCTGCATTCCAGCGTTAAAACTCTGACCCGTGAAGCCGACCAGATCATCATCGCCGCATTTATTGAGCCGGCCGGTTTAGCGCAGCTGAAGATCGCCCGCTATTTTGCCATGCTGTTGCCAATGCTCGCCGACCCTCTCTATCAAACGTTGTTCACCGAGTTCAGCCGCCTTCATGCAGAATCAAAAAGAGTCGAATTTTGGGCTCTTCTGAAAAAGTCGGCATACACGGGTTTATTTATCGGACTCGGAGCTTCCGCGATCTTCTGGATTATTGGAAAATCACTTATCATGGCACTTTTTGGCGATGAGTATGCTTCGGTCATGCCGGTTGCCTTGATTTTCATACTGGCTTATACCCTGGCTCTGGCAGGTCTGCCACTGCAA
The DNA here is from genome assembly GCA_964474705.1 of uncultured bacterium. Classification (GTDB taxonomy): domain Bacteria; phylum Muiribacteriota; class Ozemobacteria; order Ozemobacterales; family Ozemobacteraceae; genus Rifleibacterium. The sequence goes on along the minus strand of CAYYUI010000024.1, from coordinate 55,136 downwards.
CCGGCAATGCTTGCCAGAGGCCAACCACAGATATCTTTCAAAATAAATCTCATATCGACTATAATTTACCTGGCACTGACGGTGCTGCTGTCGCGGTCATATGGCATTTCCGGCGCCGCAACGGCCTTTGCCTGTTATTACTTTGCCTGGACGGTCATGATGCAGGCCAGAGTGAGAAAACATATCGATGAACAATAAATTCAGTCTGCAGGACAACCTCTATCGCTTTCCATATCATTATCTGCCCTCTCTTGATACTGACGGAAATTTTACCAGGCATCGATCACTGCGCTGGGGGTTCGCCTACCTCTGCTGCCTGCTGCACACCGTTTCAATCATTGAAAAAGAAGCACCGGCAGAGATTCTCGATATCGGTTGTGGTGACGGCCGCCTGCTGTCGCTGCTCGGCAGCCGTAATGAAAGTTTTAGCTGCACCGGAATCGATCCCAGTGAAAGAGCCATTGCTCTCGCCCGCGCCATTAATCCTGGTTTGCGCTTTATATGCGGCCGGGCAGCCGATCTCGATGAAAAATTCATCATGGTTAACTGCAGCGAAGTTCTCGAACATATTCCGGAAAATGAAATCAGCAGTTTTGTAAGTGCCGCTGCCAGGTGCGTCAAACCTGGCGGAACCCTGCTCGTCAGCGTTCCGAGCCTCAACCGGCCGTTTTCTCAGAAACATTTTCGCCACTACGATGAACAAAGCCTGCTCGAGCAACTCGAACCCCACAAAAACAACCTGCAGGTTGTAGAAATAAACCATGTTTTCAATGGTAACGACCCGTTCTACCGTCTCTACCTGAAAATTACCGATAACCGTTTAATTTTCTGCAGCATCGGAATTCTCGAAAATTTCATGTGGCGCCGCGTATGGCACAAACTGCGACACGCCGGCAAATCCACGGCACACCAGCTTGTTATCAGCATGAGAAAGCAATCCTGAACCCATGAAAATCGCCTATTTTTCAAGTTCCCGACTGCCATCACGTTCAGCTAACAGCGTTCAGGTCATGAAAATGTGTGAAGCTCTCGCTGAAAATGGCCATCAGGTCGAGCTTTTTGCTCGTTCAGGCGGTATAAGAGCTGATACCAGTTCAATTCTGGCAAAATATGGTGTAAAAAAACATTTCGGCATCAACCTGATTTCGGCCCCGGGATGCTGGCTCGCTGGAGGCGTAATATACGGCCTGAAAACCATCAGAAGCATGAAAAGGCTCGGGTTTGCTCCTGATCTGATTTACGGCCGCAATATCTATGCGCTGCTTTTTGCTGCGAATCTCGGAACAGACATCATCTACGAAGCCCATGTCGCTCCATCCCATGTCGGCCGAGTCTTTCTCGAACGTCTTCTGCTCGCTACTACAGCCTGCAAGCAACTTGTAGTCATCAGCAAAGCTCTGAATGACTACTACTTCGAAAAACACCGGCGCATTATTAAACGGAATGTCAAAATTATCATGGCTCCCGATGGGGCCTCAATTCCGCAACAGATCGTATCTCGGCCGGAAAATTTCCTGACCAGGCCGGTTATAGGCTATGCCGGAAGCCTGTTTCCCGGTAAAGGAATTGAAATGATCAGCGAAATCGCTTCTGCCATGCCGGAATGCAGTTTTCGCATCGCCGGCGGCAGCCCGGAAGAGATTGCAGCCATGCAACGTCGGAACCCGGGCAACATAACATTCAGCGGCCATCTCGACCACGCTGCAATTCCAGATTTTCTCCAACAATGCGACATATTGCTGGCTCCATATCAGCGCCGGGTTACCACAACCACTGATGGCGCCGGAAACATTGCAGCCTGGATGTCGCCATTGAAAATTTTCGAATACATGGCAAGCCACCGGCCAATCGTCGCTTCCCGGATTCCTGCCATAGAAGAAGTTCTCTGCGACATGAGCACCGCCCTGCTCGTAGATCCCTCCGATACCGCAGAATGGTGCAGGGCGATTCGCCTGCTTGCCGCCGATGCAACGCTGCGCAATAAACTGGCCCGGGCAGCAGCGACCGAAATTTCCGACCGCTATAGCTGGAAAAACCGCGCCAGACTGATTATCGACCATTGTTACCCTGCAGATGCGTCAAAGAAGGGCGATGCATCGCTGCACCGGGCAAAACCACCTGAGTGCCTGCACATCATCGCTGACCTGTCGGCAGGTGGAGCCGAAAAAATGCTCTGCCGCCTGCTCACCGCTGCCGATCAGACAGTTGTCAGGCATCGTGTCATCACCCTCCTGGCACCTGGCGAACTGGCCGCCGGGCTCGAAAAGCGCGGAATCAGGGTCGACTCCCTCGGAATCATGCGAACCCGGCCGGATCCTTCGCGTATTCTTACCCTGAGCCGCACAATCAGGCGACTTGCCCCCGACATTATTCATACATGGATGTATCATGCCGACCTGTTCGGCGGCCTGGCTACGGCTATGGCCGGCAACCTGCCGCTGATTTTCAGCATCAGACACGGTAGTTTCGTCAACGAGCCGATTAAAACCAGGATCAGTGCTCATATCAGCGCTGCACTTTCACGTTTTCTGCCGATCCGCATAATTGCCTGCTCTGAACGTGCGGCTGCCGCTCATATCGACATAGGCTATCCCGAAAGGCTCATCCGGATAATCCCAAACGGCTTCGAGCTTCCGCAGCACTTTGAAGGCGCTGCACGCCGGCTGCATGAAGAACTGGCAATCCCGGAAGCCTCACCTCTGATCGGCATTGTCGGCCGTTATCACCCGGCCAAAGACCATGCGAATTTTATTGCCGCTGCGGCCATAGTTTCCAGAAATTATCCCGATGCACATTTCATCATGTGCGGTACCGGCATGAATGACGGCAACGCCCCTCTGCTGAATGCTCTGAAGCTTGGCGGCATTGCTCGGCAAACACATCTGCTCGGCCATCGTCAAGATGTTTCCTCGATTATGGCCGGCTTGTCACTGCTGGTCTCGTCATCGATAACTGAAGCTTTTCCCAATGTCGTCGGCGAAGCAATGTCGCTGGGAATACCCTGTGTAGTCACCGATGTCGGCGAAAGCGCTAAGTTGGTAGATACAACCGGCCGGGTCGTTCCACCTGCCAACCCGGGGGCGCTGGCAGAGGCCATTATCGAAATGCTCGACTCGGGGCCGTCTGAACTCAAAGCTGCCGGAAGTAAAGCCAGACAACGCATCGAAGAATTTTTCAGTCTAAACGCAGTTGTTAAACAGTTCGAGAAAATGTATCTTGAGGTGGCGGATGAACAACGAAACAAACAAACTGGCAGGTGACCGCCTGCTGAAAATCGATCTAGATCGCCTGCTGCTCAACCTGTGGCAGCACAGATCGGGCCTGTATCTCTATACTCTTGTCGTAATGCTGCTGGCACTCCTGGGAAGCTTTTTCGTCACTCCCCTTTTTACTGCTGAAATCGCCTTTCTGCCGGTTGGATCGAAGCAGCTGGCGGTATTTCTTAAAAGCCGCACCACTGCCAGGCTGGTGCTGGATAAAATGCCCGAGGTTCGCGATCTGCTCCGGGCTGAAACACCAACCACTGAAAACTTTGCCATCGAATTGAGCAAAGCCGTCAAAGTTAAAAAGCCAGGACGTTCAGATGATCCGTTCATCTTTCAGGTTGAACTCGCCAATGCAACGATGGCAGCTCAGGTCGCCAATAATTACATGACCCTGGTGGCTTCATTCGTTAATTCGCCCGAATACGACATGGCCCAGCGAAACACGAGGTTTATCAAGGAACAGTATGATTTTTACGCCGATTCACTGCGTCTGGCCGAAGATGCACTGCGAAAATTTCAGGAAGAACATGGCATCATTCTGCTCGACAGCCAGACAGCGGCGACCGTTGGTCTGGTTGCCCAGATAGAAGCCCGCCTGGTAAAGAAGGAAATTGAACTGCAGGCGCTGCAGAGCACACCCGAAAACCCGGTCGCCAGAAAGCGTGCCAACGAGGTTGCCGCTCTCAAAGATACCCTTGACGAATTGAAGGGCGAGCAGGAAAGCCTGATCTTTGCCCCCGGAAACCCCGATGGAACAGGAAAACCCGGACTGACCCCCGGCCTGACCGACGCTCCACGCCTGCGCCTTGAGCACCAGAAACTTCGCCGCGAAGTGGCACTCGCAGAGCAGACCTGCCTGCATCTGCAGAGTCAGCTGACAGCTGCCCGCATCCAGGAAGAGCAGGAAGGCATTTCTTTCATGATCATCGACCACGCCATCATTCCAGAAAAGCCCTCACACCCGTCTCGCTCACTGTTCGCGCTTTTTGGTGCGCTGCTCGGCATGCTGACCGGTATTTTCGTAACCCTGATCAGGTATCGCCTCCTTTCCGACTCTCAGCCTTCTTGACTGAACCTGAGGCTGATGATAGACTTCGGCTTTACAACAGTTACACGAAAGGCCTATACATGCAGCGAAGCGAACTGGAAAAGATTCTGACCGGGTTTTCCGGGTGCAGCCTTGCGGTTCTTGGCGATGTTATGCTCGACGAATTCTGCTGGGGGAAGGTCGATCGAATTTCGCCCGAAGCCCCGGTTCCGATTGTGCAGGTTAAAACCGAGACCTGGCGCCCGGGCGGCGCCGCCAACGTGGCTTCCAATCTCGTGGCCCTGGGTGCCAGAGCCCATATTTTCGGGCTGGTTGGCGACGACGGCGCTGGTAGAAGACTTGCCGAAGAACTGCAGAAAGACAAGATCGGCACTGAAGGCTTGATAATCGATTCCGGTCGCCGCACTTCGGTAAAAACCCGCATTCTTGGGCAAAACCAGCAAATGATCAGGGTTGACCGCGAAAATACCGAAGCCATCGACTATCAACGCCAGAAAGATATTCTTTCCGTATTGCTCGATATGTCAGACTCCCTGGACGGCGTCATCGTATCAGATTACGCAAAGGGTGTAATAGTTGAAGATCTGTTCAAGGAAGTTGTGGTCAGATTTCGCAAACTTGGCAAATTCATTGCCGTCGACCCGAAGCTGAAGAATTTTCCGATTTATAAAAAGCCGACGATCATCACTCCGAACACCAAAGAAGCAGAAGCAGCTCTGGGTCGTGTTTTCGAATGTGAAGCCGATGTCATGAAGGGCGGCATCGACCTCATGAAGTCGACAGGTGCAGATGCAATATTGATTACAAGAAGCGAACATGGCATGAGCCTGTTCGAAAAGGGTCAGGAACCCGTAACAATTCCGACCCGGGCTCTCAAGGTATTCGATGTTACCGGTGCCGGCGACACAGTTATCAGCACCTTCAGTCTTGGCCTGGCATCAGGGTGTGACATGCGCTGCGCTGCCGAAGTTGCCAATCTTGCCGCCGGGGTCGTCGTCGGCATAGTCGGAACCGCCGCTGCCACCTGCGATCAAGTTCTCGAACATTACGAACGCAGCAATTTCGCAGCGAGAGCCAGTCATGAATGAAATGAAGAAATACTTCCTCGATGACCTTCACGCACTGCGACTGACCGCATGGTCGGCATCTGAATCTGATCTGGCTGAAGATTTTGCCCGCGCCGTTGAAATTCTGCTCACAGCTTTGCGCAACAACCAGAGGGTTCTCGTCTGCGGCAATGGCGGTTCCGCTTCTGACGCAGAACACATGGCCGGAGAACTGGTCGGCCGTTTTGGTTATGACCGTGCCTCCTTGCCATGCATATCTCTCTGCACTCCTTCGGCAACCTTCACCGCCATCGCCAATGACTACGGCTACGAACAGGTTTTTAAAAGACAGGTTCAGGGGTTGGGCAGGCCAGGCGACGTGCTGGTCGGTATTTCGACCAGCGGCAACTCACCGAATATCGTCGAGGCATTCAAAGCAGCGAAAGAGCAGAAAATTGCCACCATTGCCATGACCGGCTCACGCGATTCTATGCTCTCGCAGCTTGCTGATCTGACACTGCGGGCACCCGCTGCAAAAACCCCACGTATCCAGGAAATACACGGCCTGCTGCTTCACAGCCTTTGTCGCGCCGTTGAAGAAGAAATGTTTCCAGGCAAAGCAGGCCAGGCCTTGCCGGCCCATAAAATTCTCACCCGTGCTGAAGTGCCGACCCTGGCAAAGGCTATCGAAGGTTATCGTTCGGTTTTCACCAATGGTTGCTTCGACATTCTGCATCCGGGGCATGTGTACATACTCAAGGAATCGCGAAAGGCAGGCGAACTGCTGATTGTCGGCCTCAACACCGATGATTCGATCAAACGCCTGAAAGGGCCAACCCGCCCATATCACAAGTTCGCCGACCGGGCCGCGGTAATGGCCGCACTCGAATGTGTCGATTACGTCATAGGTTTCGACGAAGACACACCCGAAAACCTCATCAAAGCATTGACTCCGAAAGTACTTATTAAAGGCGGCGATTATACTCCGGCGACCATCGTCGGAGCCGACTGGGTAACCAGCCATGGCGGCAGCGTCGTGGTGGTTCCATTGCTCGAAGGGCACTCAACCACAGGAATTCTCAATAATGGCAATGGCAAATAAGCGTAATTATTCAGTTATCGGGGTTGTGCCCGCGCGTCTTGGCTCGACGCGGCTGCCGGAAAAAATGCTCGCCGACCTGTGCGGAACGCCGCTGGTGGTGATGACCGCCCGTTCAGCCATGCAGAGCGGCGCGTTCGACGAAGTGATGGTCGCCACCGATTCTGAGCGTATCGTCGAAGTGGTCGAAAAGGCCGGTTTCAAAGCATTTCTGACCGATCCGGCACTGCCGTCAGGAACCTGCAGAATCGGCGAAGTCGCCAAACTGACCGGTGCTGATGTCTACGTTAACATTCAGGGCGACGAACCGCTTATCGACGGCGAAGGGCTGCGCCTGGTCGCCGGAGCTTTCGCCGACCCTGCCGTCAATATGGCCACCCTGTCATTCCCTTTGCGGGCCGAAGATGAAAATAACCCGAATGCCGTGAAGCTGGTCGTCGATGCCAATGGCGATGCTCTGTATTTTTCCCGCAGTGTTCTGCCGTTTCCACGGGTTCGTGATCTCTTCGCTCCCCGCAAACACATAGGGGTGTATGGCTACCGACGTTCGACATTGCTTAAGCTGCTTGAGCTGCCGGCCTGCGACCTCGAAAAGATTGAAAGCCTCGAACAGCTGCGCGCTCTCTACCATGGCATCAAAATAAGAGTTTTACCGGCAGCCCGCGATTCGATCGGTGTCGATACCGCTGCCGACCTTGAAAGAGTCAGAACCGAACTCGCCGGTCGGGGCCGTCAGGCCTGATCCGGCATTTCCTTCAGTCAATATCTGCTGATAGTCGGGAGATTGAATATGTCACATTATGTTTTTATTACCGGCGGGGTTCTTTCATCTCTTGGAAAGGGCATCACTGCAGCATCACTCGGCATGCTGCTCAAGGCACGCGGTCTCAACGTCACCATCATGAAATGTGACCCGTATCTGAACGTTGACCCTGGCACCATGAGCCCACATCAGCATGGCGAGGTATTCGTCACCGAAGACGGCGCCGAAACCGATCTCGACCTCGGGCACTACGAACGCTTCATCGATATCAACCTGAGTCGCAGCAACAGCATCACCACCGGCCAGATATATTCGACCGTAATCGCCAAAGAACGCCGCGGCGACTATCTTGGTGCCACGGTCCAGGTAATTCCGCATGTTACCAACTGCATCAAAGAAAGCATCATCAGGGCTGCCACAATCAACGATGCCGACGTGACGATCGTCGAGGTCGGCGGCACCGTAGGCGACATCGAAAGTCTTCCTTACCTCGAAGCTATCCGCCAGATGCGCAGCGATGTCGGCCGCGACAATGTCTGCTACATTCACGTAACCTATATTCCTTATTCGAAGGCAATCGGCGAGATGAAATCGAAACCTACTCAGCATTCGGTCAAGGAAATGCGTGCCATAGGCCTGGCACCAGATCTGATCGTCTGCCGCACCGGTCGTTCTCTGACCCGCGAAGTGCGGGCCAAGATTTCGCTTTTCTGCGATATCGATGCCGACAACGTTCTCGAAGCCAAAGATGTCGACTGCCTTTATGAAATACCGATCGAAATGGAAAAGCAGGGTTTCTCGGAACTGGTTCTCAAGCGTTTTCGTCTCGGTGCCGCCGAGCCTGATCTCGAACCGGCAAAACAGCTGCTGAAAAAATTCAAAAACCCCCAGGCTGAGAAGATTCGCATCGGCCTCGTCGGCAAGTATATGAAGCTTGCCGATGCCTATCTGAGTGTCATCGAATCGCTGCAGCACGCCGCAGCTCATTTCGATGCGGCTCTCGACCTCGTCTGGGTCGCTTCCGAACAGATCGAAAAAGACGGTGCTGAAAGCCTGCTGAAAGACCTGCACGGCGTCATAGTTCCCGGTGGCTTCGGAGAACGCGGCATCGAAGGCAAGATAGCGGCCATTCAATACTGCCGCGAACACAAAATGCCGTTCTTTGGCCTCTGCCTCGGCATGCAGTGTGCGGTTATCGAATTTGCCCGCAACGTTGTCGGCATCGCTGATGCAGGCTCATCTGAATTTAACGCCTCCAGTCCGGTGATAACCATGCTTGGCAACGAAGGCAAACCCGGCGACATCAACTCAGGTGCCGGCATGCGCCTCGGCGCCCTCCCCTGCCGTATAGCCGAAAAAACCCTCGCCGCCTCGCTCTATGGCTCGACTCTGATTTACGAGCGCCATCGCCACCGCTATGCCGTCAACAGTGAATACCGTGCCCGCATTGCCCGCAAAGGGCTGCTGGTCAGCGGCACCAGCCCCGATGAACAGATAGCAGAAATAGTCGAAATCAAAGACCATCCCTTCTTCATCGCCTGCCAGTTCCACCCCGAGTTCAAATCGCGGCCGATGCGTCCCCACCCTCTGTTTAGAGGTTTCTTCGAAGCTGCCCTCAAAAATTCACGCTGACCGCCTTCATAACAAACTCTCTTTCGCCATTTTGCACAGACACAGAACCCGTGCCATATTTGCCGGGTATGACACAGATGGCGCAGCCGCTGATTCTTGAACCGGCCTGCCAGAAGCGTTTTCTGCCTGGCATGCGGTTTGCTCTCTAAATAGAACAGATCCGGCAACGAGAGGGGTTAAAGCTATGCTGGCAACAGTTATTGGTTTACTGGTGGTCGCCATAATGATGGCGATTTTCGGCCCGAGGCCGTTTCTAACCGGCCTTGGCTGTGTACTTTTCGCAACTCTGTGCGTAATCGGAAAAACCCTTAAATTCACATTTGAATTATTGGATGTTCTGGGAGTAATAATCGACATCCTCAGCCTCTTCAGCTGAGCAGCAACACCATTTACAGGTTCATAGTTTTATGCGGGCACATTCATTCAACACTGTTTTTTGGATCATTACATGATCCTGCGTTTCTGCAGAACAGTTTTCGAAAAAAAAGCATATAGCCAACCGCAAAAGCCACCAGGTTAAGAAAGATCATAACCATGAAATTTCTCTGCATCCAGGGCCAGAACATCGTTATCGCAAAATTTTCCAGGTGGTCATCGATCTTCTCTACGTGTGGAACAAAAACGATGCGACTTTCAATTGCATCTGAGGTCACATGAATCAGCATCGCGTGATGAAACTGGCCCGTAAGTTCCCTGCTAGACAGATATGCCCCACCACCACCGGTAATCGTATAGGTTGTTTTTCCGCGAACCGCCTGTGCCCAGCCATGAAAGTCGCCGGCAAAAACCTGGTCAATTCCAAGTTCATTGAAAATCGTCATAAGCCGGTTGGCCTCAGGAAAGTCTTTAGCTTTGCTGAACACTGTTACCGGTGGCGGAATATGGATAAAGGCAAAAGTATGCCTGTATCTGGCCATATCTTCCTTTTTAAAGTTCCGCAGAAATTCCATACTCTCTTCATTTGAAAAAGGTGCATCCAGAATCCTCAGAACAATAAAAAGACACTGTCTATATTCAAAACTGAAGATACTCGGGCCATAGAACTCTTCGAATCGCGACAGTGGAAAAGTCTGCGGGTCGACATCATGGTTGCCAGCAACCAGAAAAAAGGGAAATGGCAATGAATACTCATATAGGCATTCTGACCTGAAATATCTGTGATCAGCCTCGGTAGGCTTCATGGAAAAATCGCCCAGAAGAATTCCAAAGTCGAGAGGTATTCTACGAAGCTCCTCAACAACATTTTCGAACGTGCCAAAGCTTCTGGTGTCGCCAACAACAGCGAACGTAAAATCACCAGGTTCGGAAACTTTTTCCAGAACCGCTCTGTTTGAGGAAAAATTGCCAAACAGTGGCGGCAGAAGTCTTTCGCCTTCATTGCGGATAATTATTGTAAAAATTTCCAGAGCAAAAAAAAGAATCAGCAAGGCTGCAGTCGCGATACGGAAAGTTGCCAGAATCTTTTGGCGGCGGCTTTGATTCTGCATTTGTGCTTCTACCTTTTCAATCCAAGAATGACGACACCGCAGCCAACCAGAATAATTCCGAACCATTCCCTTGAAGAAGGGCGTTCACCAAGAAAAATAGTGGCGAATACCGCAACCAGCACAAGACTCAACTTGTCTACCGGCGCAACTTTAGAAGCTTCGCCCTGTTGCAGGGCACGAAAATAACAGACCCATGACGCCCCGGTTGCCAGGCCGGAAAGAAATAGAAACAGCCAGTTTTTCCAGGTCAAGGAAGACACATCCTGCCATTTTCCCGTAGCCTTAACGAAAAAGAAGAGAACAATGATAATAAATATAGTACGAATAAGGGTTGCAAAATCTGAATTGATGCCTTCTATGCCAACCTTGGCAAAAATGGCGGTAAGAGCCGCAAAACAGGCCGAACCCAGGGCCCAGAAAAACCAGGCAGAATTGGAAGTCAGCATTTGTAATTACTTCTCATTCTGAGCGTCAATCATGGCTCTTATTGCGGCTTCGGCGGTACCGAGCCGAACGAGTTCATCCATTCGCTCCATGAGACTGCCGCGGCTGATCTTTGGGATGATAGCCTTGATGCTTTCGACGGCAGCCGGGCGCATGCTGAATTCTTCGATACCCATGCCGAGCAAAGCCAGAAAACCGGCCGGATCAGAGGCCATTTCTCCGCAGACTCCAACCTTGATTTCGAGTCTTTGCGCCTCTTTGATACAGGTATTGAGAAACCTGAGAAACGCAGGGCACATGTGGCCTGCAAGACCTGCCAGCTTTTCGTTGGTGCGGTCTATGGCGTAGAAAAACTGCAATAGATCGTTGGTACCAAGACTGATATATCTGGTAAAGCGGCTGATTTCCTCGAGCATAAAAACCGCTGAGGGCACTTCCAGCATGATTCCCCATTCCGGAACCTTTACAGGCTGAAGTTCATCAACAACCTTACGATAGATTTCGTCAAGCGCCGCGAGCTCTGCCGGTACCGAAACCATCGGAAAAATTATGCGGCAGTTACCGTGCTGTGCGGCTTTGATCATTGAACGCAGCTGCGGAATTAGAATATCCTGACGCGACAATGAAAAACGCACCGATCTGAAACCCATTGCCGGGTTTTCTTCGCGGGCCAGCGGCACGTAGCGCAGGGGTTTGTCTGATCCGATGTCGATGCTGCGCAGCACTGACTGTTCAGGAGCCGCCCTGACGACTTTTGCGTATACGTCACTTTGAAACTTTTCAGAAGGCAGGTCCATGCTTTCCATGAAAATGAATTCGCTTCTGAAAAGACCGATACGCTTGACATCGAGTCTTTTCAGCAAAACCAGTTCTTCAGTGCGGGCAACATTGACCCCGATATTGACTTTGAATCCATCGGCAGTGGTATCTGAAAGCGGCTGATCGCTGTCGCGCTTTTTCAGGGCAGCCTTGAAAGTCTTGATTTCTTTCTCGTCAGGATTCAGCAGCACCCGGCAACCCTTGCGGGTATCGATAAGAACGGGGTCGCCGGTGCGGGCAACCAATGAGAGGTTTGTCAGACCGAAAACCGAAGGAATGCCCAGCGCCCCGGCCAGAATCGCAACATGCGATGTCGCCCCTCCGGTATCGAGGCAGACGCCCTTGAGCTCGCCGCGTGCAAAATCGAGAATTTCGCTCGGGGTAACTTCCTGGGCAATCAGAACATATGGCTCGTTGCCGATTTCGGCTGCCGGGCCTTCAAGGCCCATCAGATGCCGCAGCAGTCGGTCGCCGACGTCTTTGATGTCGATGGCCCTTTCACGCAGATAAGGGTCTTCGATAGCCGCAAAAATGCTGTGCAACCGGTCAACAGTATCTCTGACGATGCTTTCGACATTCACCTTCTCCTTTTTGAGCCGGGCGATCATTTGCGGCTTGAACTGCGGATCTTCAAGCATAAGCAGATGGGAATCGAAAATGGCTGCGTATTTTTCGCCATGGCGTTCTTCGGCGCGCTTACGAAACCCCTGAATATCGGCAGCAGTCACTTTAACCGCTGCTTCCAGCCTTTCAAGTTCGAAAGGCACCTGCTCTTCATCAATCGGCGTGCGCTTGACCTCTATGCGCTTTCTGAACACATAGCTGCGGGCCAGGCATGTGCCGCTCGAGCCGACAATACCCGTCAGCACCACCGATTGTTTCTGCAGTTTGTCTGACATTTCAGGCCATTTCCTCTCCGAAACCGCTGTCGATAAGCGAGGCAATCGCATCGACCGCTTCGATTTCATCACTGCCGTCGGCAGTGATGGTAACCTTCTGGCCAGGCCCGGCTGCAAGCATCATGACACCGAGAATGCTTTTGGCATTGATCTCGGTGTCTTCCTTGATCAGCTGAATTTCCGATTCAAACTTACCGGCCAGCTTGACTACGAGGGATGCCGGGCGCGCATGCAGACCCAGCTTGTTTCTGATTTCAACTTCTTTTCGCTTCATGCTTAGTCCTCATATCAGAATTCCCCAGTGGTAGAGCACCAGGGCAAAAACCATCAGCAGAAAGGAGATCAGCAGTACGTCAACTCTGGCGCGGTAGGCGACCGTTCCCACGGCAACCAGCAGCAGAGCGCCAAACCCCTGGACAACCTTTTCGCCGAAATAAAAATACTCGAGTGGCAGATTGGTCAATAAAAACGGCGTATGTACATTCACATGATTGGGAATCAGATAGGCAAGCAGAACCATAGTTCCTAGACGCAGACTCTGCCTGATCTGCGGGAACTGGAACTGACGCAGTGACCTGATAACATGTGTTCCTTCACGATAACCCCAGTATATGCCGGCAAACCTGAAATAGAGGTGTGGCAGGTTGTAGAGTGCCAGAAAAATCAACGGAGTCAGCAGAAAGTTTCCGAAGGCAAAAAGCAGGGCCACGACTGCGACAAATGGGCGCCAGCTGTCCCAGAAAAGACCGTCACCGATAGCTGCACATGCCGTCATCAGGCCTTCCTTGGTGTCATGAATGACTTCTTCGCCGATTTCACCGCGACTGAGGCGCTCTTCAAGAGCCAGGGTAACCCCCATGACCACTGAAGCAAAATACGGATTGGTATTGAAATACTCAAGATGCCGCAGATAAGCGGCTTCTCTGGCAGGCCCCGGATCATGCAGCTCGTCTATGCCCGGCCGTATCGCATAAAGAAATCCCATGCTCATCATACCACGGTAGTTCCAGGAGGATTGCAGGAAAAAGCTTCTGAAAGCAATACGGGCAAGCAGGAGCCGCGGCAGAGTTCTCACTTTTTCACCCCCACCGGACGGTTTCGATACATGATGAAAAGTGCGGCACCCAGCCCCAGCCACAACTTGGCCGGTAACAGAGTGAAAACGATTATTCCGCCAATAAAATATCTGATTTCTTCGCGGCTTTTCAGAACCATACTTGCGAGCACCGAAAAACCGATGGCGGGCAGAAGCCCCTGAACGACAATAAAGCCGCTGCCATGTTTGAAACTGAGAGTCTGAGTAAAGTATTTAAGCGGCTCGACTCCGAGCCATACAACCAGAAAGCAGAAAACAAAAGCTTTGGTGAAGGTAAACACACCACCAAGAGTGTGCCCAAGCGCCACCGCCCAGAAAGCGTTATCTTCGACCTTCTGGCATACCCAGCTGTCAATGTTTGTATTCAGACGCCTGACGAACATATCGAGACTGCGACCGAGAAGCCCCATTGCCACTGCAAGCAGCAGCGCCACTGTGTAACAGACCTCACGTTCAGAGTAAGTCTCATAAGAATGCCCGGAAATAAAACCGAGCGCTACCGACAGAACTGAAGCCAGAGCGGCATCGGGCGGCACATTCATGCCCAGCGGCAGTTGCTCGATCCAGAGAAGCTGAAGAATGATGCCGACCATCAGGCCAAGCTTCAAACCGGCCGCAGCCTCTCCATAAATATTGCCAAGAAACAGGCCTGTCAGAGGTGCCGCAACGATCGGCTGCGAAATCATGAACTGCCAGGTGGCTGTCGAATCAAGATCGACGATACCACCGATAAGGGCAATCAGAAGTGAGGCGGTCAGATGTTCGGGCATTCGATCTCCATCAGGTCAGCGGTGGTTTGCAAGCCATTCAGTGGCAAAATCGTTGAGGGCGTATTCAGGGGTGAGATCACCGTTCAAAACCTGCTTGAGCTTTTCGCCGAGCGGAGCGTATATTTCGCCCCGCAACGGGCTGTTGATGACCTTGCGACTGGTCTGCAGCTGCCTGATGAAGGTCTGCAGATATGGATCCTTTTTCAGCTCGGGCGCGGCAAAGACCGTGCGCCGGGCAGGCAATCCGAAGTTCACCATGGTCAGACGCTTCTGCACTTCGGGGCTGAACAGATATCGGGCAAATTTCATGGCACTGCTGCGATGCTTCGTGGTCTTTGCAATTACCACCGTCTGGCAGCCGGTTGGAGAAAAGCTTCCATGCGGGCCCTGCGGCAGTGGCGCGATACCCAGATTGTTGTTGTCATCTTTGAAAGCTGAGCCGGCAATAACTGTCCTGATTGCCCAGGGACCGGAAAAAATCATACTGACCTGCCCACTGCTGAAACTGCCCATCATTGTCTGATAGACATTCGAACGCAGATTAACGGGCGGAACGGCCTTCAGGCGGTCTTTAAGATGCAGAAGAAATTCCATGGCCTTGCGTGCCGAATCGGAATTGATGGCCAGAGAACCGTCAGGGCCAAAATACTGACCCCCGAAACCAAAAAAGAATGGTTCAAAATACCAGCCGTTCGGGTAGATAAAATAGCCATAACGGCCGAGATTGGCATCGGTAAGAGCGGCAGCGGCGGCCGAAAATTCATCGAAATTTTCAGGAACCTTGACATTCTTTTCAGCCAGATGGGCTTTGTTGTAAAAAAGTGCCAGGCAATCAACCGACAGAGGCAATGCCCAGTATTTCTCGTTGCAGGTGATGACTCCCCTGGCAATCGGCACCATGTCTTCGAGTTCTTCTTTGATCTCTTTTTCGAGAATCTCGGCAATGCAGTCATTACTGACAAAATCGTTGACCCAGAAGCGGTCAGCCCGGAGCAGATCAGGGCCGGCACCAGCCTTGATGCTTTCTTTAAATTTCTCGCGCGCTTTGTAGAAATCTACCGGCACCTCGGTAATCTCGATACCCGGATTGGCAGCGCAGAAATCCTTGATGATGCCAGGCATCGCTTTCGATTCTGCGCCTTCCATGGTGTTCCAGAATTCCAGTTTAACCGGCCCCGAACCGCCTTCACCGTCTGCACCGCCTGAACATGCAGTCAGAAAAAGCAGGCTGGACATCAACATAGCCGTCAGCAGAGCCTGAAAAAGGCTCCGGCAGGTTGGCACAAAACTGTTTGTCGAGCTTCTGATCATTGTTTACTGCAGATCGGATTATGTCAGAGAAGGAGGGCGCGAAACCCTCCTTCAGTGCAGTTCAGTAGTAGCAAAGAGCTGGTCAATCAGCTTTGCGTTTGATTCTGGTGGTGTCAGACTGTCTGAAGAGGTGGAAGCGGCTGACCGGAATGTGAGCAGTCACTTTCTGGCCGACTTCGACTTTGACAGAAGGTTCGACGCGGGCATTGATACTGTGACCATTACATTCAAGATACAGATAGGTTTCTGCACCCATCGGTTCGATCAATTCGACGCTGCAGGGCAGTTCGAGTGTTTTGATCGATTTGTCGGTATTGTTGATGAGAATATGTTCGGGCCTGATGCCCATCATCATATTGTCTTCGAAGCCGTTTTCAAAATGTTCAGCAAGTCCGATCTGCCAGTTGTGAGTGTTGTTACTGTTTTTGCCGGGCTGCAGAATCAGGCCTTTGTCATCGCGTTTCACCTTGACGATGTTCATCGGCGGTGAGCCGATAAAGGTTGCAACAAACACGTTGGCCGGGCGGTCGTAAATGACGCCGGGTACGTCATACTGTTGAATGATCCCTTCGTGCAGGAGAACGATACGGTCGGCCATGGTCATTGCTTCAACCTGATCGTGGGTTACGTAAACAAAAGTGGTTTTCAACCGCTGGTGCAGCTTCTTGATCTCGGCACGCATCTGCACGCGCAGCTTGGCATCGAGATTTGAAAGAGGTTCATCCATAAGGAAAACCTTAGGTTCGCGCACAATGGCGCGACCAAGAGCAACACGCTGGCGCTGGCCGCCGGAAAGCTGCTTAGGAAGTCTGTCGAGATAATCGGTCAGACCGAGAATCTGGGCAGCTTCATTAACCCGGGTGCTGATTTCCGCTTCAGGAATCTTGCGGAGTTTGAGGCCGAACGACAGGTTTTCCCGGACATTCATATGCGGATACAACGCGTAGTTCTGAAAAACCATCGCGATATCGCGATCTTTGGGGGGCAAATTGTTCACTACCACATTGCCGATTGTTATTTCACCGGAAGTGATGTCTTCAAGGCCGGCAACCATACGCAGACTTGTACTTTTGCCGCAGCCTGACGGACCGACCAGCACGACAAATTCCCTGTCTTCGATATGCAGGTCGATGCCTTTAACGGTGGAATCCTTTGCACCTTCATAAGTCTTGACAACTTTGGAAAAATTAATTGATGCCATACTCTGCCCTCGCTTTACAAGATGTCGCCCAATGGCATGGGGTCATTCTGTGGTGTTGGTTGAAAAACCGGGTTGACCCCTGATTTGAGAATCAACTCGAAATACTTACGATCGTTATCGTCTACATGCAGTGCTTCGAAAATCTCCTGCTTGTCATCGCGTGAATGCATGCCACCAACGTTGAAACGGCGTGGCTGAATACCTTTTTGCAGGCATTCCCAGGCATCACGTGGCGAAGCGACGAGAATGAATGTTTTTTCAGACACAGCCTCTGCATCTATATCTGCAGTTGCAAAGAACTGCAGTTCGACTTCAGGAGGCACGCTGAGCGCCATCATTTCCTGGCGCATGAAATCTTCACTTATTTTGTCGTTGACCACAACCAGCCGGTCGGGCCGAACTTCTGGAAGCCAGCCGACTATAACCTGGCCGTGAATCAGCCGATCGTCAATTCTTAAAAATGCTGTAACCTTTGTCATGCTTTCTTTGCGGTTCTTTTTTCAAAAAATTCTTTCAGATTGATGATGCTCTTGACGCCGCTTGCCTGAACCCTGACAGCCAGAGCTTTAAGGTCGACACCTTCGCGATAGCTTATCGCTTCGAGAAGCATTGGCAGATTTGCGCCGGTCAGCACCTCGACTTTTTCATTCTTCATGAGTTCGACACAGACATTGGTGGCGCTGCCGCCCATAATATCAGTTAGAATGAGGCACCCGTCGGATTTGTAATTCTCAAGAGCGGCATTGGCCTTCTGCCTGAGGTTATCGAGCGACTCACGCGCAGTAAAAGATACGGCGTGAACTTCCTTCGGTTCGCCCATTATCAGACCGGCAGTGGCAACCAGCTGTTCCGAAAGAGTGCCGTGGGTTATCACTACGATACCGATCATCTTCAGTCCTCCAGACAATGATAGAGAATCCGGCTGGCGGAAATCTCGTGATCTACGTCAAGACCGGGCAAACCGATGCTGCCGAAAATTGCGATGGCAATATCGCTTTCACGCACTGCCAGACCGATTTTCAAACCACCACCGGTAATACTCATCATCGGCCCGTCTATCGAGCGCAACACCTCATCGACCAGCTGGGAAACTACATGACGGTTTTTCATGTTCACGGCAATCAGCCCACTGTTCTCGGCTGCACCAAAAGTATTGCGCAGAATCTTGCTTTTCAGATTGTCGCCGCTGCCACCGGCACGGGTTATTACAGCGCTGACTCCCTGACGCGCAAGAAAAGAAACAAGCTCTTCATCAAGATC
The DNA here is from genome assembly GCA_964474705.1 of uncultured bacterium. GTDB lineage: Bacteria > Muiribacteriota > Ozemobacteria > Ozemobacterales > Ozemobacteraceae > Rifleibacterium. The sequence goes on along the minus strand of CAYYUI010000024.1, from coordinate 36,995 downwards.
ATTTTCGATCATGCTGCAGAGAATTGCCGCCTTTGAAAGAGAAACTGCGCCATTCTGCAACAGAACGTTCTCAAATGCCAGTAACGTCATGTACACCCGGTTCTTTCTATTGTTCAGTTGATCAGCGTTCATTATAGGTTTGCCACCCGGCAAAGTCAAGAAAACAATGCAGCGCTTCATTACCCTTACCCTTAAAAACACTTGAAGATTTTTTTCCATTCACAAATTTCACGATGCTGCCGATAGTGCCAGCATGAATAGTCGAAATAAAATTATCACCACTGCTACGGCCCTGCTGATATCTGTTGCCAGCAGCGGGCTCGCCCTCGATCTGGGGAACTTTCAGGGTTTCCTTAGCGGGGCCCGCCGAAAGACGCCTGCACCACAGGCAACTAACGATTTCACCAGTTACGAAACCCCTAAAAACTACCGCAGCCTCAATGCCGATGCCTATTACGTTCAGGGGCAGCAGAATCAGATGGTCACCCTGGGAAACACGCCCCAACAGGATGGAGAACGTTTCCTGCTGCCGGCAGATACGCGTATTCCCGGCGAACTCAGACCTCTGCTGACCGAACGTCTGACCCCCCGCCAGGGTCTGTCACTGAACGGCGGCACCGGCGCAACCCTGGTTCCTTCACCTGGCGTTCTCGAACCTTCGAAAACTGCCATAGGCGTTCATGTGCAAACCTTCGAACTCTATACGATTCAGGATGTGCAGCATACCGACCAGGACTACTTCGACACGACTGTCAGCGCTGCATGGGGTGTTGAAAACGGTCTTGAAGTCGGACTGGACAAAACTTTCGCCAACCAGGACCATTACGACATTGAAGAACCGCTTTTTCTCAATTTCAAATACCAGGTGCCGGGAAATGTTACCCTCGGCGGCAGTTTCAACACCAGCGGCGGATATCATTCAGCCTGGGTTTCTGCCGGCGTTCCGGTAGCATGGGTCGGCGTTGGCGGTAACTTTGGCCCTTCAGAATATCACTTCAGATATCACAATAATAATACCGGTTACGACAAATTTCAGAGAGCCAGATTCGGTGGTTACAGCTATGACTACCGTTCGGCGACCGGTGAAGCCGACCCGTTTTTCTTCATCGTCGGAGGGCTCGTGCCGGTAAACGACCACCTGCGCTTTGCCTATGACTTCAACGGCGACCGCTTCAGCCTGGGTTTCAGATTCAACTACCAGAATGCGCTCTATCTGGATGCCTCATACATTTCTGATGGAGATTACGAGAATCTGCCAGGGGCAATTGCCCACAAACGCAACAGCAACTTCGTTTTCGGCGGCACAATCGCCTTCTGAAAATCAGCGTCCTCTATCTGACTAAATGCCCTCGTATGCCCGGTTCCCAGGACCGGGCATATCTGTTTTACCCCGCAGCCTCTTCCTGCAGCTGTTAACGGGGCATTGTTTGCGTCGGCAGCGTTTGTGTGTTATTTTATCGCCATTCATCTTCTGCAGATGACTGCCCCAGCCAAACCGAAAGGCCTTAAAATGAACGGAACGCGTAAATCGCCTCAGGCGTTTAAAATCGCCTGCCAGAAAATAAAAATGCTGCTTTTCGATTGTGACGGCGTGCTTACAGATGGCCGCATCGTTCTCGGCAGCAACGGCTCTGAAATGAAATTCTTTTCGACAGTAGATGGCCTTGGTCTCAAACTCTGGCATCAGGCCGGCATGCTGGCCGGAAGCATTACCGGCCGTGCATCTGAAGCGCTCGAAAAGAGAGCTTCGGAGCTCAAATTCGATGAACTGCACCAGAATATTGCTGCGAAGGGCGCCACGCTCGAAGACATCATGAAGCGCCGCAATCTTGCTGCTGAAGAAATCGCCTATATTGGTGACGATATCAACGACCTGCCGGTCGGAATCCGCGTCGGTCTGTTTTTTGCCCCCGCCAACCATCATCCATCCATACGACCCTACGTCGACTACGTTCTCGATGCCAATGGCGGCCATGGAGTTGTAAGAGAAGTCGTCGATATCGTTCTCGGCCACAAAGGCCTGATGGAAGACCTGATCAGGAGCTATATCGAATCCTGATGCTGCGTGAAAAACTGAAAAACCTGAAGCGCACCTTCAGATATTATCTGCTGAAAACACTGGTAGAGACCATAACCAGATATCCGGCCACTGCGGTGCCGAAGATAAGACGTCTGCTGCTCAAGGTCTTTCCGTTTTTCTTTTCCCGGGAACTGCAGCGTGCTGAACTGCTCCTTCCAATAGAATTCGCTGACCGGAAAGCACAGATTCTCCGTGACATGACCGTCAACCAGGTGCAGACCCTCCTTGAAGTTTTTTTTTACGAAAAGCTGATAGCCTGCAACCCAGATTTTATCAAAGTAATCGGGCAGAAATATCTTGAAGACGCAGCCAGAAAAGGCAAAGGCATGATAATTCTCAGTGCTCACTTCGGCAACTGGGAGGTCATGGGCTACGAACTGCGCAGGATGGGCTTTCCGCTCCATGTTCAGGCCCGTCCACAGGCAGTTAACCAGATGACCGAATTCATGAACGGTTTTCGTGAAAGACGTGGTGTCAAGGTCATCATGGAAAATAGTATTTCTGAATCGTTGAAGCTGCTCTCCCAGGGAAAAACTCTCGGAATGCTGGCCGATCTCAATGCCCGTGAATGGGGTTATCAGGTAGAGTTCTTTGGCCGCAACGCCTCATTTTACAGCTCACCGGTCATTCTGTCGGTGCGCAGCGGCGCCCCGCTGATTCCATCTTTCACAGAGCGACAACCTGACGGCAGCCTGGTGCTGCGCTTCGAACCACCCATCACCTGGGAAAAGGGGGAGAGCATGCGGCAGCGTATCCAGAAATATGCGCGGCGCTACGAAGAAGCATTCAGAAGAAGGCCCGATCATTGGTGCTGGTTCCACGAACGCTATGCTTTTGCCTCCCTCGGAAGGACCTCCTGAACCGATGATCAAAAATATTCTCATGAGTTTCTGGTTCTGGGGCATTCTTCTCATTGCTTTCATCACCATCATCCTGTGGGACGACAAGCTCGAAGAAGGAGTTAAAGCCGCATACGTCAAGCATAAAATGATACTGCGTGATGTCAATTTCAGCCAGGTTGAAGGCGGTTTCGAACATGCGAGACTATACGCCGACAACTGTGAAATGGACGACAATCAGAACAATATCAACGCCTTCAACGTCAGAACGATATTTTACAAACAGGATGTCGCGACCTGGAGCGGCAGGCTGATTGCCGAGCGCGGTCTTAAAAACCCTTTCGAGGCAAAATTCTGGGGTGATGTGCGCGCCTGGAGCACTGACCGGCAAAGAATCAGAACCGAAGAGATGCGTTATTACCTGAATCGTAAAGAACTCCACAGTCAGCAGCCAGTGACCATCTGGAAAGATGACGCGATCATCACCGGGCTTGGCATGAGTTACAATACCCAGACCAAAGAAGCCACCATCAATCAGCAGGTAGTGATCCGCATCTGGAACCAGAATGCCTCCGCGACCCCTGAAACGGCATCGGGCAGTATAGACGGAGTTCCCGTTGCACCGCCGATCGAACAACTGCTTCTCCCGTTACGAGGCCTGAACGCATCGAATACAGTCGCAGCTCCCGCTTCCACTACAAATTCTCCCGGGGAAAAACAGCCATGAAAAAAATTATCACCATCCTGGCCCTTTTCATCATGATCAGCATTGCCGCAGGTGCCCAGACAACCGTAACTGCCGGCGACATGGTCATTACCAGCAAACTGATGACCTTTCACAAAAATATCTACGTGGCCAGAGGGGGCATCAAGGCCGAACAGAAAGATATGGTCATGACTGCCGACCGCGGCATCTACGACCGTGACCTCGAAATCGTCAAAGCCATAGACAATGTCAAGGTCGAACAGCCTGGTTCAGTGCTGACGTCAGACTATCTTGAAGCTTACGTCAAGGAAGACCGGGTTCTGGCCCGCGGCAACCCGAAATTGATCAGAATCGTCGAGCGCGCCGGAGAAGATGCAGATGGTGGCAAAAGCAAAAAAACCCGGGTCATTCTCACCTGTAACGAAGTCGAAGCTTTTCAGAAAGAGAAACGCTTCATAGCCAAAGGCAATGTCAGGGTCATAGAAGTGGCCTACCGCGAAGGCGAAACTGAGGAAGAAGCCGCTGAAAACGAAAAGGAACCGGTTTCCGATCTCATCTGCGAAATCCTAGAGCTTTTTTCCGAGGAAGATAAGGCTTTTGCACGCAACAACGTCGAAATTGTCACGCAAACTCTCAGAGCGACCGGCGACAAAGCAATCTATCTCAACAAAGAAAACCGGATGATCATCGTCGGACATGCACATGCGTTCCAGACCAGCAAGGAAAAAGGCAGCAACGCCGAGCAGGTTTCCGAGCTCTATGCCAACAAAATCATCTATTACCCGAACGAAGAGCGCTCGATTGCGGTTGGTAACGTTCACGCCACGGTATATCCGGGTGGCAGCCGGCCAGGCGAAGATAATAAAGACAAAGAGAAGGACAAAAAAAAGAAAAAGAAGAAGAAAAAAGCCGGCGAAAATGACGACGAAGCAAATGACACGGAAATAATGACCAGCGTAGATGGCAGGCCGGGCACAAAAACTGAATCGGCCGGCGAAACCGGCAGCGAAGGTTCCACCCCCCCGGAAAATCTTCCCGATGGAGATTACACCAAAATTTCAAACGGCGACGAAGTAATTGAAGCCACGGCTGATGACGGGGAAAACTGACAGGAAATAATTATGACAGCAGTGTTACCAATAGGCGCGGTATCTGAAAATGCGCCCCAGATAGATGAAATCGTTGTTGAGTCGGTGTGCAAGACCTACAAAGGGCGCAAAGTCGTCGACAATGTCTCGCTCAACATACGTAAAGGCGAAATAGTCGGCCTGCTTGGCCCCAACGGAGCCGGAAAAACCACGACTTTTTATATGGTCGTGGGGCTTATAAAGCCCGACAGCGGCAAAGTGAGCTTCAATCATCACGATATTACCCATAAAGCCATGTATCAGCGTGCCAGAATGGGAATCGGCTATCTGCCCCAGGAAGCGAGTGTCTTCAGAAAGCTGACGGTCAGAGAAAACATCTGGCTGATTCTGGAAGGCATCAAAATCAGTGACCGTGAGCGCAAGGAACGCCTTGACAAACTGCTGACCGATCTCGACATCGGCCGCATCTCAGACAGTCTGGGCTATTCACTTTCCGGCGGCGAAAGGCGGCGTGTCGAGATCGCCAGAGCTCTGGCCGCAGAGCCAAGCTTCATTCTGCTCGACGAACCGTTTGCAGGCGTTGACCCCATCGCCGTCCAGGATATTCAAAGCATCGTTCTCGAACTGCAAAAAAAGGGGCTCGGGCTTCTGATCACTGACCATAACGTCAGAGAAACCCTGGCAATCGTAGACCGTGCCTACATTCTCAGCGTCGGCAAGATTCTCGTTTCCGGCTCGGCACAGTATGTCGCTCAGAATGAAACGGCCCGCAAGTTCTATCTCGGCGATCGTTTTCAGCTCGATCAGATCGAGAAATTCAGCCAATGATCTATATATTTGTGTTGATGGTGATCAGCGGCGTCATCGCCTATCTTGGCGATGTCCTCGGCACCTATGTCGGAAAAAAGCGCTTGACCGTTTTTGGCCTGCGCCCGAGAATTACCGCGCTCGTGGTTGCAATTTCCACCGGCATTTTGATTACCATGCTGACTCTTGGGGTTTCGGCAATCATATCAGAAGATGTGAGAATCGCCCTCTTTTCCATGGATGAGCTGCGCCGCGACATAGACAAGCTCCAGGCTGAAACCAGAGGCCTGACCGAATCCCGCGATCGGCTCGAACGTGAAAAAAAATCATTGTCCGAAGATGTTGAGCGCCTGACGACCCAGGTGCGCATCAAAGAAACCGAAAGCGTCGTGTTTCGCAAGGATGAACCCCTGTCGGTATGCGTCATCAGTGCCGGGCGCAGTCCGGGTGAAGTCATGAAAGAACTTACCACCCTGATCATCAACCTGACCGAAAAGGTCAGAAGACGGGGCGTGAAGGTCAAGGAAGAAATTGACTTCTTTACCGAAAATAAAGAACAGCTCGACCTCATGGCTGCTCATATCGCCAGCACCACCAAGGAACTCGTTGTTGGCGCGGTGGCGGCTGAAAATATCAATGCCGGCGAAGATCTCGGCAATGTAAGGTTTCTGGTGCTGCCCAACAACCTCATCTTCACACGCAATCAGGAAATTGCCTCGCTGGAAATTGACGGCAATTCAGATCGCGGCGGTATCGCCCGCAGTCTCAAAGCCTTTATGGACGAAATCAACCATGAGGTCGTAAAGCTCGGCATGATCGCCAATCCTCTTACCGGCCGATTCGGCGATCTTTCTTCTGAATCGATGATTTCGTTCTACGATATGGTGAACCGCATCAAGGAGCTTAACCGCAAAATCATTCTGATTGCTGTTGTCCCCGAAGATACTTATGCAATCGGCCCTCTCAACGTCACCTTCAGATTCGAAGAAACCGGTGAAAGCGTTTACTCAACAGGAAACGATTAATTGTTGCGAATAATTTCATGTCGCATTATCCTGTAGTACACATTATTAACGGGGGTTCCGATTGATTACCGGAAAATACCAGGTCGACATTCTGCATGAAGGGCAGATGCTGGTTGACGGCGGCAACGCTTTTGCAGGCATACCCCGCTCCGAATGGGAAGTCTATGCCCCGCCCGACGAAAAAAACCGGGTTCGTTTCGGCCTGAACCAGTTGCTGATTCGTGGGCCGGGAGTTGTCATGCTCATAGACGCCGGCATGGGTGATAAAATCAGACCAAGAAAGCGTCAACTCATGGGCCTGCAGGAGTCTTCCAGACTGTCTGACCGTCTCGGCGAACTCGGGGTTTCTGCAGATGAAGTCACCCACGTTGTCTTTTCACACCTCCACTACGACCACTGCGGTGGAGCTACCGTCTGCGACGGAGATATAATCAGACCCGCTTTTAAAAATGCCTGTTTTTACGTGCAGAAAGCTGAATGGGAAGCAGCGATCAGGCCTGACGAGATTACCCGCAGCAGTTACTGCGTCCATGATTTTTTGCCTTTGCATCAGAACAACTGCCTGAAGCTTATCAATGGCGATATTGAGATCCTGCCCGATATTTTTCTCGAGGTCAGCGGCGGCCATACGGCAGCTCATCAGACGGTCAGAATTATCGACAGCCGCTTCAGAGTCATCTATCCGGGCGATATCTGTCCGACGCCTTTCCATCTTGAACCAGACCGGCGCGAGGCTTTCGACCTGTTCCCGGGCGACACTCTGCTGGCGCGGAAACTGCTGCTGCGTCGCGGTCTGCGCCCAGATACACTGATCGTGTTCTCCCATGCATGCAAAGGCGCTTTCTACCAGCTTGCCGGCGAGAACAATCATTTTGAAGCCAGAGAATTCAATGCAGCCTGAAAAGATAGCTATCCTGGCAAATGCCGCTTCACGCACCCTCAAGCGCCAAGAGCTCGAAGCGGCGGCCAAGCATGTCAACAAATTTCTGCCCTGTGAAATCATCTATACCCGCAGTATTGAACATGCCGGCCAGACAGCCGCCAGCCTTTCCGCCAGTCCTGACTGCCTGGTTGCCGCGTGCGGCGGCGATGGAACCATACATACCATTCAAAATCATCTCGCACCGGGCGCGATTCTCGGCATCATCCCGGCCGGCACCGCCAACGTCATTGCCCGCGAACTTGGCATACCAGCCTCGATGCGTGATGCAGCCAAACTACTGCTGACCGGTGCAGTTCAGAAGGCCGATCTGGGTATCTGCAACAGTCGCCGCTTCATTTTTGTCGCCGGAATCGGCTTCGATGCAGCAGTTGCCGGGGCCGTTCCTCCCCTGCTGAAAAAGCTTTTCGGTCGCTATGCCTACCACCTCACCGGCCTGCATCATTTTCTCGGTTACACACCTCCAGAACTCCAGATAATTTCCAACGGTCAGACTTACCAGGGTCGCTTTGCGATAATCGCCAACATGCGCCGTTATGGCGGCGAACTATTCTTCGCCCCTGATGCACGTTACGATGATGGAATTCTTGACATGTTGCTGGTAACCGAATTCAATACCCACACCATGCTCAGGCTCCTGAATTTCGCCCGCGGCAACGGCGCTTTCCCTGCCCACGGGGTCGTCAGAATCAGTGCCGATAATTTCCGGATCAAATCCTCGGTGCCTGTTCCCTACGAACTCGATGGTGAGGTATTTGCGGCAACAACCGAATTCTCAATCGGAATGGATGCGGGTGCGGCCAGGTTCATCACCACATGAGTGACTATCTCAGCATTGCCTTCGCCCTGTTGCAGCTGCTGCTGATTCTTGCCGTTACCGGCTGTTCAATCATCGCCGTCATCGGTCTTTTTCACCCGCTTGTCTTCAACGTCAGACTGCGGGCTTCACAACTCGGCCAGAGAGCTGAAATCTGGGGTGCGTATCTGTTCGGTACACTAAAAATCGGCATAGTCGCAACCCCTGCCAACCAGGATGTAATCCTGAAATTTCTGTTCTGGAAAAAGCTGCTGCAAAGAAATCGCCGGCAGAAGGTCGCCCGACCCGGCAGCAGAACCACCGGGCCATCTGATCAGCCGCCGGGCCCTTCTGTAGAAAAAAGCACATATTCGTCCCCCGAGGGTAAGTCTCGACCTGACACAGCCACATCCAAACCAGAAACCGAAGAAAAGACAGCCCCGGCTCATCCGGCAGAATTATCTCAGCAGATTGAAACCCCGGCATCAGAAATGCCCGCTCCGGTTACCCCACCAGAGCCCGCACCAGTTTCTCTGCCAGCCTCGCCGGCGCCGGCGTCGGCCGATGACAAAGATTCAACAACGATTCCAGGCGTTCAGACCAAGGCAGAGGTTGTCACCACGGAGCCATTGGCTGAAGAACCTCCACAGCAGCAAACTCCTGACGTAATTCAGACAACCCCGGCCCGGCCGATTGAACCCACCCCGGTAGATACACTGCCGTTGAAGCCTGTTTCGGAAGTCCACCCCGAAAAATCGGCCGCTGAAAAACCTGCAGATCGGGAAGAAACGGCAGAGGCACAGATTAAAGACGGCTGGCAAAGCAAATTCAGGCGTTTCCGCCGGGACTTCAACCGGCGCTATCGCCAGATTCGTGGCTGGTTACGCACCTTTATGCGAAAATGGAAGGTGCTTTACCCGGTATTTCTACGCTTCTGGCATCGTGGAAAAAAGGGAATGAGCATTGACGGAACTTCGCTGCTGCTCAGATATGCTTTGCATGAACCATATCTGACCGGCATGTTTCATGCCAACCTGGCTGTCATGTCAGGGTTCGTCGGGCGTTTTGGCGTCAATTTCAAACCGGTTCCGGTTTTCTCACAGCCCTGTATTTACGCACGCGGTCATTCGGCAGCCGTCATCAGACCCTGGCGTTTTGCCGCCGCCATTGCCGGCCTGCTCCTGGAACCAGACCTTTACCGGCAACTCTGGCAGGCATTCAAATGGTACCGCGCCAGGCGACAGAGTGCGTGAAAAAATTGTTTTTTTAATACAGGGTTTCTGGTAACATGGTGACGAAATTCAGGAGGTTCTAACACCAATGGCTATTGATGCTCTGGTCAAAACTGTTCTCTCAGAACTGAAAGTTGCAATTAATTCAAAAACGGTTATTGGTGAGCCAACCACCTTCAAAAACTGGACGGTTCTTCCGGTTACCCGGGTTTCATTCGGCTTTGGAATCGGCGGCGGCGATGGCAAGTCTGATACCGCAACCTTCGGCGGCGGTGCCGGTGGCGGTGCGACTATTGAACCGGTGGCGTTCATAGCCATCAGCGACAAGGAAGTCAAGCTGATATCTCTCAAAGAAAAAGAAACCATCTGGGAAAAGATTCTCAAACCTGAAGTCGGTGAGAAAATCTACAACAAGCTCATGGGCATTGCTGAAAACCAGGATCCCGCAACAGTTGCGAACGAAAGCGACAAGTCCTGATCGCATAATTCTCTCAGAGAGGGAGTGGTTACTATTATAGAAATTTTAAAACAGATTCCTTTGTTTCAAGGCCTTGAAGAAGGCGACCTCAAGAAGATCTCCGAGGTTGTCAAAGAGCGAACGCTGGCTGCCGGTAACTGCCTGTTCAAAGAAGGCGACCCCGGTGATGCTTTCTACCTGATCAAAGAAGGCACAGTCGAAGTCTATAAAAAAGACGGCGGCGCCGACAAGCTTGTAACAAAGATCTCTCATACCGATGAAAGCAACTTTTTCGGGGAAATGGCTTTGATCGAAGGCGTTGCCCGCAATGCCACCATCAAGACCACCGGCGAATGCAAAGTGCTTGAAATCAGCAAAGTCAATTTTGACATGCTGCTGCGCCTGAATTCATTCATCGCGCTGCGCATCATGACTGCGCTCAGCCGCCGCCTCAGAAAAGAAGCCGCCCCCCCGGCGGTCGAAGAAAAATGCGGCAAGATCATCACCTTCTTCGCTCCCAAGGGCGGAGCCGGCAAGAGCGTTATTGCCGCCAATCTGGTGGCCGGCATTGCCAAGCTGACCAAAAAGTCAGCTCTGCTGCTCGACCTCGACCTGCAGTTTGGTGATCTGGCGTTCATGCTGGGCCTCAAAGGCAAAAAAACCATTGCCGATGTCGTCGAAGCCGAGCCATCCAACCCTGATGATCTCAAGAAATTTCTGACTGAACACCCTCTCGGTTTCAGCGTTCTGCCTTCCCCGATTAAGCCTGAACAGTCTGAAATGGTGAATTCAGGGCATCTGCGCAAACTTATAAAACTTGCCCAGAAGTCTTTTGATTATATCGTCATCGATACCCATTCTCTCTTCCAGGATCTAACCATCAACGCCCTCGATATTTCAGACATCATCTGCCTGGTCATGGCCCCCGAAATGAACCATATCAAGAGCATGCATGTCTGCATGAAGGTCATGGAAACGCTCAAATACCCGACCGAAAAGATCCGCCTGATTCTCAGCCGTGAAGACTGTATCTACGCCAAACCCAGAACCGACATCGAAACTGCTCTGAAACGCAAATTCGACTTTTCGCTGCACGACGACTGGAAAAGCGCCTCAGAAATGATCAATGATCAGAAAACCATTTTTGACCGTGACACCCAGTCTGCATACCGTTCTGATATGGTGACCCTGATCAGCGGCCTGACCGGCGAAAAAATCGAAGAAGCCAAAAGTGGCCTGCTCGGTTCAATCAAGAAGCTTTTCGGCTGATCAACCCGTCTTCTGGCGGTTGATCTCCCAGATCATATGAGGCAATTGCGGCAGCAGCAGCCTTGCTGCTGCCAGCTTTACCGCCCTGCTGCTGCCCGGCAGGCAGATCAGCATTTTACCAGAGGCGAGCCCGGCCGCAGCCCGGCTTAACATTGCTGCCGCCCCGATCTGCTGATATGATACCAGCCGAAACAGTTCACCAAATCCATCCAGCTCTTTGCTGAAAAAGCTGCGCGCCACTTCTATCGTGCCATCGCGTTCGGTCAGACCGGTGCCACCGTTAGTGATCACCGCATCCAGATCGGCCCGGTGCAGCCATTCCGCGAGAGCTGCCTGCATCTTATCCGGGTCTTCGCGGACAACAGCGTAGCAGATAACCTGGTGCCCGGCTGAACTCAGCATTTCCCTGAGCAACCGGCCGGATTTGTCTTCAGCTTCTGATCTTGTATCGGAAAAAGTCATGACACCAAGCCTCAGAGAGGCAGCGGCGAGCTTTTCGTGTTCGTGATGACTCATACATAACCCCTCTTCAGCGCTCGAGCCTGATAACCGGGCTGACTGAACGGGCGATTTCAGCAAGTTCGGTATCTTCTATCAACAAGAAATCGAGCTGATCGTGAGAATCGAGAAATCTTTCCACCCCTTCAACGATCAGGCATGAAAGACGACTTGCTTCATGGCTGCTGATTCTTGAGGCAGGTAGAATACCGACGGTCAGAGTTCCGGCTCTCTGATCAGCCTGGCAGGCCGTAAAAACATATACGGCAGCGACTTCTTCAAGAGGCTGAAATACAGCTTCCAGATATTCGATGAAACCCGCGGGAAGTTCCGGGTCCGGGGTCGAAAAAACCATCTGCTCACCTTCAGCGATATCTAAGCTTTCAACCCGGTAATCGTCTTCGGCCAGAAATTTTCTTGCCTGAATCTGAAGTTTAGCTGCCTCGGGAGCAGAAAGAACCACTGATATCCCACCCGGGGCATGCAATCTGAGCGCGTTATTGCTTACGTACATTTCGCAGAGCCAGGCGATAGAGCCGTGGCAGTGACCTTTTGCGTCAGGATTCATTTCATTGAAAGCTTCTATAGTTGCATAAAAACCGGCGGCACCATCTGCCTCAGGCTGCAATCCGGCAATAACCTGCTCTCTGAGCAGATCGGAAAAACAGCAGTGCGGGATGGCACCGAGCTCAGCATATTCGCGAATACGGCTGGCCAATGGCAAATTGGCAAATCTGCAGCCTTCATGACTACAACATTCTGTCGTTGCTGTCTCTCTTGCAATTTTTTCCATCAACTCCGCTCCTTGAGAAGATTTTGTGCAACCCGGTCAGCTACTTTGCCGAGCGCAGCCTCATCCGCATCATTATCGACAATGAAAACATCAGGCAGAGAAGGAAGTTTGTCCTGAGCAAAAAGCCTCTCCCTGGCGCTCTCTTCACTCCAGTTACGATAATTCACCAGGCGTCGTAACCTGACTTCTGGATCGGCCTGGACATAAATCAGACGGTTGCATAAGGCATCGAGCTGCATCGAAAAGAGCAGCGCCGCATTAACGATTATCGAACGTGCTCCAGCGCACCTGGCAGCAGCCACACGATCGGCAACCAGTTTCTTCATTGCCGGATGCATGACTGCATTCAAGGCTATGGTCGCTTCAGGGCTTTTAAATGCCTGGCGACCGAGCGAACGCCGGCAGATCGAACCTGAGACATCGAGAATACCGGCACCGAATTCGTCGACAAGAGCAGCCCTGACCTCTGATGAGGCCAGCAGTTCATGTCCGATCGCATCTACTTCGAGATTCTCACCCAGCCCACGTTCTGAAAGCATATTGGCAAACGTGGATTTTCCGGCACCTGTTTGCCCAGATATTCCTATAACCAGCATATTACCCGGTCTTTCTCGGTAGATAAACCGTAAAGGTCGAACCCTCGCCAAAAACACTCTGAACTTCAATACGACCGCCGTGTTCTTCGACAATTCTCAGTGCCATCGAAAGACCGAGGCCAGTGCCATCTTCCTTCGTGGTCATAAAAGGGTTGAAAATATCAGCCAGACGTTCGGCGGGAATTCCGATGCCGGTATCTTCAAAAGCGACCATTACGAGATCTTCACGTGACTCGATAATGACTTTCAGACTGCCGCCACGACTTTGAGCATGAATGGCATTCGTCATGATATTTATAAAAACCTGCTTCAGCTGATCGGGATCGCCGAAAACCATAGGGTTGTCATTGCTGACAATCGTTTCAAATCTGATTCCCTGTTTATTGAGCTGGTTTTTTATCAGACGGGAACAGTCTTCAACAACTCTGGCGAGCGAAACCTCCATGACTTTGGGCTTGCTTGGCTTGGCAAAGTCGAGCAGATTGCCGACAATGCTCTCGAGGCGGTCAATCTCTCGCTGAATGATTCCGAGAGGCTCACGTCGGGCATCGTCAGAAGCAAACTCGCCGTCAAGAAGCTGTACGATCATTTTCATACCGGTCAGCGGATTTCTGATTTCATGAGCGACGCCTGCAGCCAGCACACCGATCGCCGATAACTTGTCGGCACGCTTAAGCTGCTCCTCCAGTGCGCTGATCTGAGTAACATCCTTGATAAAAAAAGCCGTGCCCAGCATGCTGCCCCCCTCGTTTCTGAAAGGAAAAGCATTCACTTCAACGATTCTTGTTATACCCGCCGTTTTGATTTTCACCTTTTCATTTTCAAGAGTGATATTGGTATGAAGCACATCTACCATCAGGTCATGCAGCCTGCCGGGCAGTTTTTCAACAGCCTCGAAAGGGCACCAGCCTTCAGGAAACTGCCTGGCCATGATCAGTTTTATTTCTGGATTCGCATAGGTAACTTTCCCAACCGGGTCAAAAATCAGAACCCCGGAGGTCATACTTTCGAGAATTCGTTCAGTAAAGCCCTTTAGATTGATAAGGTCTTTGAACATGTGGTCGATTGAAGCAATCTGAGTTGCGATAATCTGCAGACCGATGATGTCTTCATCGCGATAGGCATATGCTTTTCGGCTGGCAATAACCAGAACCCCGATCAATCGGCCCGAAACTTCAATCGGCAGAATAAGCACCGAATTGTAATCCTGCGAATAGGTCAGGTATGGCTTCATCTCTTTCGCTGCAAGGCCAACCGGGCCCTCGCCGATTCGAATGCTGCGGGGGAATGGCCCGGTGACCGCTTCTTCCGCCTTTATTTCGAGGGTTTTTCCATCGGCTGAGAGAAAGTAGAGAAGGTAGGAATCGAAATTGATAAAACTGCGGGCGACCTTGCCCAGCGCATCATAAATGTTGCGAAAGTCAATCAGCGACTCCGCCTGCTGCGAGATTTCATAAAGTGCTGACAGTCGCGAGTTTTTATGAATCATTTCGTTGTCGAGGCGGAAATTCTCGAACAAAGCACCCATAAAAGGCGTCAGAATCTCTAGGAAACTGCGGTGTTCCTGGGAAAAATCGGTTCTGCCCTCAGGCTTGAACATGACCAGCAAAGCTACAGGTTTGCCGGCAAGCATTACCGGCCAGGCCGACATTTTACGTATGTTGTAGACAGAAGAAATTTCGTGTTCAGAAGCGCCTGGAACCTGCAGACTCACATCGCGCAGATTAATGAAAGTCCTGAAACATGCTTTGAGAAAACTGTCGTCGGTCACCGGTTCTGGTAACGTCTGCTGAAAACTCTTCACGAAAGGCACCATGATGTTCACTTTTTCATGGGGAGTCAACAGCAGAGCTCCAATCGATTCTGTGACCGAAACAGCACTCTCGGTCAAAAAAAGCAGCGCCCGGTCTGAATTCAGATGCGAAATCGCCTGGGCAATTTCGCTGAGCAGTGAGATGGCAATCACGGGTTTCTGTTCAATGCCCATTTTCAACTCCATTGTTGTTGCCAGACTATCACGAATGAGCCATATACGCACTAAATTTCCCGGCCAAGTTGAAAAGTTCAACTTTGTGGAGTATGGTTATAGAAAATCAGACAGGCAAGGAGTATCAAAATGGGGAAAGCTGCTACGACAAGAAAACCGGCTGCAAAATCTGCTGCCAAAGGCTTCAAAGCCGATGCTACGACACAGGCAATTCTGGACAATTTTGCCCGCATAAGCGCCATTCCGCGCCAGTCGGGCAATGAAGCAAAAATTCGTGAATATCTCGCCGGCTGGGCAAAAGACCATGGGTTTGCCGTCGAAATCGACGAGGTAGGCAATCTGATTATCAGGATCCCGGCCACTAAAGGCCAGGAAAAACGCAAACCAGTTGTATTGCAGGGCCATCTAGACATGGTCTGCGAAAAGACCCCCGAATCAACTCACGATTTTTTCAGCGATCCTATCAGATTGATTCAGGATGGCGACTGGCTGAAAGCCGATCACACCACCCTCGGCGCTGACAATGGCATCGCCATTGCGATCGCCATGAGTCTGATGACTGACAATTCAGTAGAGCACCCGCCGGTTGAGCTTCTCTTCACCGTCGAGGAAGAAACCGGCCTGACAGGTGCAACCGGGCTCAAACCCAATACTCTCAAGGGCAAATATCTCATCAACATAGATTCTGAAAATGACGATGTCTTCACCGTAGGCTGCGCCGGCGGGAAAGACACCCACATCGAATTTGACCTCGACTACGAAGAAGTTCCAAATGACTACACCGCGATGCAGCTGATGGTAGGCGGATGCACTGGTGGTCATTCCGGCGAAAATATTATCAACGAACGTGCCAATGCGATTCGGGTTCTGGTAAGAGTTCTCCACAACATCCGCGAACAGACTGACCTGCGCCTTATCGGCATAATTGGAGGCACTGCTCATAACGCCATTCCGCGTGATGCTGAAGCCACCTTCTATTTACCGGTCAGCGAATCAGACAAAATCTCCGAAATCATTGCCAATCTTCACGAAACCATCAGATCCGAGTTCGCCCTGACCGACCCGGGCATGAAAATCAGCCTCAAAACCCTGCACCAGACACCAGACCGCCGGGCCATGCTCAGCTATGTCAGTCTGAAGGTTCTCGACCTTATCAGTTCGATTCCGCACGGCGTCGCTGCCAGATCGACCGAAATGCCTCACCTTGTCGAAACCTCCTCAAATCTGGCAAAAGTCTGGATCAACGAAGGCAAACTCTTCGTCCTTTCAAGTCAGAGAAGTTCAGTCATGAGCCGTCGCGATGCAATTACCGCCAGAATCGAAGCTGTAGCCCGTCTTGGCGGTGCCAGATCCTACAGTGGCAACGGTTATCCGTCATGGCGCCCGGATTTCAAATCACCGCTCGTGAAAAAGTGCCGCGAAATCTACATCGATCTGTTCGGCGGGGAACCTCGTGTCGAAGCAATTCATGCCGGTCTTGAATGTGGGCTTATCGGCAATCTTCACCCTGGAATGCAGATGATTTCCCTTGGACCGACGATCAAGAACCCACATTCCCCTGAAGAAAAGCTGTTTCTGCCATCTCTGAGCAAAACCTACCAGCTTCTGACCAGAATACTCGCTGAAATCTGAAACAACGATGAATAAGTTCACCTTCAATCCGGCATTAATGCCGGCACTTTTGCTTCTCATCCTGCTGGCCCAGCTCGCCGGCGCTGAAACCCGCCTGACCATACTGCACACCAACGACACTCATTCTCACCTGCTGCCTTTTGAAAGCAAGCAACACGGGCCAGACTGCGGCGGCATTATCCGCAGGGCCGGGCTTGTCGAAAAAATCCGCAGCGAAAAGGGTGAAATACTCTTTGTCGACGCCGGCGATATCCTGCAGGGAACACCCGTCTACAGCGTTTTTAAGGGTGAAGCATGTTATAAGGCCGCTAAAGCATGTGGCTATGACGCTACAACTCTTGGGAACCATGAGCTGGATAACGATCTCGCTAATCTGCAAACTCAGCTGGCAACTGCCGGAATCAGGCTGCTCTGCTGCAACGTCTTCTTCAACGATTCCGGCAAACACGTCTTCGCTCCCTACCACATCTTCCTCAGACAGGGCCTGAAAATTGCCGTCATCGGCAGTATAGGCAACGAAGCCTGGGAAGACATCGACCGCAAGATTCGTGCGCCAATGCGCCAGGCTGATCAGATCACTGAAGTTCGTGCCACTGCGCGTCGACTAAGGCCCTACGTCGACCTGATCGTTCTGCTTTCACATGCCGGCATCGAGTTCGACAAACAGCTCGCAGCCAGCGTAGCCGAGGTTGACATACTGATCGGAGGACATACTCACGAAGAGCTGCATACTCCTGTTCTGATAGCGCACAACCCGGAAGCCGGCGCAGCCCATAACGGACTTGGCGGCACCATAGTCGCCCAGACCGGAGAATGGGGCCAGTTTCTTGGTCGCATCGACCTGATTGTCGAAGAAGGCGGCCATATTGCCAGCTGGTCAGGGCGACTTGAAAAAGTCACCCCGCAGTACGAGCATCTGGCACCTGCCAACCTGAAAAAAATCGTCGAGGAATATGCCGGCAAGCTTGAAGAGATCATGAATTCTGAAGCCGGCCAGACAGTTGCCGACCTGATTTTTCCCAAAGATCAGCGAAAAAAGGCGATTCTGCCGATGGGAACCTTTACTGCGATCAGTATGCGGGCGGCGGCCGGTTCAGACGTCTGTATCATCAATTCTGGCGCAATACGCAGCGATATCAAAGCCGGAAAAATCACCCGTGGAGCAATTTTTGAGGCACTGCCTTATGATAACTCGGTCGTAACATTCACCATGAACGGCAAAGCGTTGCAAAACGCCCTCGATTTCCTTGCCACCAGCTTTGGAGATCCCGACGGTTTCCAGTTCGATGGCATATCCGGGACCTTGAACGCTTCGACCGGCAAAGCCGAAAATATTCTCGTCGGCGGCAAGCCGATTGTAGAAACAGCCAGCTATCGGGTTTCCACTTCCTCGTTCATGGCCAATGGCAATGTTGCCGGCGATAAATTGTTCGCTTCGATCACCCGCGTCGAAGATTCTGGCATTCTGATGCGCGATGCGGCATTCAACTGGCTGGAAAAGAACGGCACCGTTCCCGATCTTTCAGATCCGGCAGTAAAAATAGTTCCGATCAGATAAGAATCATCTGTAAAACCAGAGGTTTGCCAGAAAAACCAGGCTGGATGAAACCAGCACCGAAAGCATCCCGAAACGCAAGAACGCTATCCGGCTCCAATGGCCGTGATAGCGTTTTCCTATCCCCCAGTAAATACCATCCGAAATGATGATGCCAGCCAGACAGGTTACCGCAGAAAACACCGGGTTCAGATGCAGGCCGAGCAGATGGTTGACCGGCAGAAAAGCAGCAGTCAGACAGGCAGCCCGGATCAGAAAATTTCCCTCTCTGATAAAACGCGGCACAACTTGACGCCTGCTGAGAGAAGCAAGGGTTCCCTGGCGCTGCGACCATTTCCAGCGCACGCTTAGAATGGCGGCAAAACTCACGATATAAGGAACAAAAAACAGATCGACTTTTGCCAGGCCATTCAGGTGGCTGATGTTGGCACCAATTATCCAGCAGGCCGAAATTGCGAACATATAGAAAATTGGTCTGACGCGCAAAAGTTCATCCTGACTGCCAGGCATTTCAAGAAACATATCTACCAGAGATACGAGAATTGTACATATCAACACCGGAATATACCATTCGGGGCCCAAAAGACTCCAGGCAGCATAACCCATCAGGGCAACTGTGATGATCCCGGAGGTGCCAAGTCTGCCTGAGGCGTTACCGAACAGCCAGGTTGTCAGAAAAATTATGCCGACCGAAGACAGTTGCCCGATGATTTCAGGAATCGGCTTGGTCGTAATTTTCATGATAATAAACAAGGTCCCGAATGGAATGATGATGTTATCTGCGCCACCCAGAGATATTGCTTCAAAACAGGTTACCAGAATCGAAATCAGCAGAGCCGAAAGTACGCATTCCATGCGGCCGACAGATGTCAGAAGCAGCAGACCGAGGTGAACGATAAGAAATGTCGACAGAAGAAAAATGAACGAACCCTCGAGGCTTTTGCGCTCCTCTTCGACGCTGTAGACCTTGAAGCCGTAGGAAACACCAATAATGGCAGCCAGGGCGTCAGAAACCGACAAAACCATAATCGAAATCAGGTAAAAATCAGGCTTTTCAAAATAATTCGTAGCAGCGAATGTCAGATAAATCGCAACCGGATGCAGAATGTCGCCACTTGATTTCCGCTTTATTCCATGAACTGATTTCAACATCCCCATCTTCCGGGTGCCGGCCATCAGAAATACAAAAGCAATGCACAGGCCTAAAATTGTCCAGTGTGAGGTGAACACATAAGCGAAAGAAAGTGAAACAATCCCGCCGGTAAGATGCACGAATTTTCGCGTCGCTTCCTGTGAGCAGGCGTTAACTCCGCGCAGAATCTCGCCAAGACCTACCAGGCAGAGAAAAAAGGAAGCAACAATCAATGCTGACCCGATCTCGGCATCCCAGCTGACCATCAGCCACCACCTGAAGGAATATTTTCTCTCCCAGATTTTAACCGCCTGACCCGGCAAAAGCAAGTAAAGCCTGCATCAACCATTTCGAAGCCGGCAAATCACCGGAATCTGAATCCTGATCATCCATCTGCAGGATAAAAAATGCAGCATCGGTGCTGTTGATATGCTATAATTTTCCCATGCGATACCTTAGATTTTTAGCAAGAGGATTTCTCTATGCTCTGCTGCCGCTCATGGCATTCACGGCCGTGTCGGCGCAACCGGTGGCTCCTGATGCACTGGTAATAAGTTTCTCGCCTCCATTTGTCAATGGGCGAAATCTGTCGATCGAACTCTATCAGACAATTCTGGCGACCATGCGTGAAAAAACTTCAGACCTTGCCTCAAGACTCGATTCGTCAGGAGCCGTGTGGTCAGCCAATCAGAATTTGAGCGGGGTTCAATTTGCTATCTTTTTTTCCGGCGACGGAAAAAATGCCATCGAGATCAGCCGCCAGCTGCTGCGTTCTCTGGCGACAAAACTTCCCGGCATAAGCCTTCCGACCGGAAAAGATTCGCTGCTGCGCAACCTGCACGGCCTGTGCAAATATCCTCTTTCTGCTTCAGAACATGAGCATCAGCCGGTCACCGTTTATTACAGCAATTCTGACTCAAGCGCTGCCGCCGCACTTGCCAGCGAAACCGCCTTGCTCTGCAGCATTTACAGCCCGACGCAATCTAAGAATGCCCCTGAAAAATGTGTTGTAACAGATGCAACCCCGGCCATTTACGAGATTTTCTCCTGGGAGAACAATTCACTGGAATCATTTCTCTCAGCTAAATACACCGGTGAAATGTTCATCAAAGAGATGACTTCTCCGGCTTCAGCAAGCTATGAAGTGATTACCAGTCAGTTCGGGCTATCTCTCGCTCTCATTGTCAGCGGTGAAGAGCAAAATCTTTTTCCCGCCATCGACAAAACCAGGCTTTTCGCCGGTTTATTTGCCGGAAATGCCACCGGCGAAAGCTGGAACAATTTTGCCAGCCGGACTATTCAGATCATCGAAGATGACACCCGAAATTTTCGCAAAAAGAGCCTTTTTGACGCCTGGATGCAGCATTGGCACGGCGAATTAGCCTCCATTTCCCTGCCGGTAAAATTTGTCCGGCCGGCAGTTCATCTCGAAGGATTCTGTCACCCCGAAGCGTGGCATCATGATTTCAGCTATTCCAGGAATGTTTTTCCCAGATTCAGCGCCTGCAGCCTGACCGATATTTCCGATGGTGCCGACATTGCAATCAGTTTCACTGCGGCACCCCAGCATATCAAAATACTCCGGGAAGGAATCGAAGCAGATTCAGCATCGGTAGCACCGCTTAACATCGAGAGCAAATCTGCATCCAGACTGGTGATAAGTTTCTCCTGCCCCCTCGACAAAGTCAGCAGCAATATTGCCCGTATCCGTTCGCGGGTAACCGGGTATCTGTCAGAAAACGGCTTGAACGACGTCTTGCAGAAGAGCATGAAAATAGGTATTGCTGGGGCAGCGTCCGTTCAACCTTTTGAACTGCGAGGGCATCTCGAAAACGGCTGGCCACCCGTAGCTGATCAGCACCAGTGGAATCAACCCGACATTTCCAGTCTGAGCGAAGTTCTGATGTTTGCCTCATCTGATCAGCAGGCTATTCAGAAGCGCTGGGCTATCGCCACTGCAACCGGCCACGGAAAAGCTCTCATACTCTCATGCCTTGCCGCCCGCAATCTGATGTTGAAACATTTTTAACTTTTCAACACCTTTTCATCAGTTTAATTGCCTGAACTGCCGATAGATGACCTGAACTATATGTCTGTTAGTTCAGGAGACATTATGACGGCTAACCGCTCTGGTATCAGAGAACTTCAGATTGCCCGCGGCCTGATAACGTTGCGCTGGGCAAGCATTCCTCTTGTTTTTGGTTTCAGCATCTTCAGCCTGCACGCACTGGGAATGAGCTTCAAAATCGAGCCCATTTATATCCTCTGCTGCCTGCTCGCAGTGGCGAACGTTTTCTTCACTCTGCACTTTTCACTGCTGGCAAGACAGATGACGATCACACACGGTCTGACTACACTTCGACGCCTTCTTCTGCGTGTCATTTCGCAATTCTTCGCCAATATACGCACCAGCGGGTTTCGCGGTATTTCAGGCCTGCCGTGGGTTGTTTCAAAGGTTTCGGCAATCATCTATCTGATGCTGCTGGAAACTCTCAAAGACCTGCCTTTCAATCCGTTCTCGTTAAAAAATGTCATGCATACCCAGATCATCAGCGATCTGATGGTGATCATTCTTCTCAACCGTTATACAGGCTCGATCGAAAGTCCGATGTTTTTTCTCAGTGTTGTACCAATAACGGTTGCCGGGGCAGTCATGGGATTGCAGGCCGGGGCTGTTTATTCAGGCCTGGCAACCGCAGCCTGGTTTTTTACCGGACTGCTGGTTAAATTCCAGTTTTTGCCGCACATCAAATTCTACCCGCCTGTCTATGGCGACCTGAGTCAGTGCACAGGCTGGATGTATGCCAACTCATCGATTATCGCAACCGGACTGTTCGCTACCGCTTTTCTGGCCAACCGTCTTACCACAGTCTTCAAAGAAAGAATTTTTTATCTCAACGACCTTCTGTATAAAAGCAACACCAGGGCGATCGCTTCGACATTCGCCGCCGAACAGGGCTCGCATGCCTGGATGATCACCGACGCCGAAGGCAATGTTGAGAAGATCAAGGTCGACCGCAACAACTTCTTCTCTGCCGACCTTGCCGGCCGCAACATTTTCAAAAACTTCCCCGAACTTGAACAATACGGTATGGGTTATGTAATTCAGGCTGTGCTCACCAGTGGCAGTCGACGGGTGCTCGAGAAGATAAAAATCGTTTCTCAGGAAGGAACCGAGCATCTCTTCAACGCCCGCATTTCGTGCTTTCGCGACTGCGATGACAAGCAGAAGATTCTCGCGATTTTTGAAGAACGGACCGAAGAAATCTTCCTGAAGTCAAGAGTAGATAACCTTGGAAGAGAACTGAACGAAACCACGGCCAGTCTGGAAAAAGCAACCCTTGAAAACCGTGAAAACCGTCGCGCCTTCGAAGAAATGCAGAAAAATGCCAATGAAAAGGCAATGGAAATTGAACTGCTCAATCAGAAGCTGAAATCGGCAAAGAACGAAAACGCCAATCAGAACAATCAGATTGCCAGCCTGATGACCGAACTTGCGACGATGAAATCATCGAACGACAATCTAACTGCCGAACTCGACTACAAACAGATGATTCTCGACGAAGTGTCTGAACTGATGAATGCCTGCAGTGAAATTGAAAATCTGACCGGCCTGATCGAAAAGAGAACCCGCGATCTTTTCAATCTCGACAACACCTGTCTGCATATCTTCAGAGCAGAAGACAATGATCACCGACGCAGCGAAATCCTCGACATCAGAAAAGCCTCACCAAGACTGCTCGACATTCCCCGCAACAACCCGGATCTATTGAACCCGGCATTCGACGAAGGCCGGCCGGTCATCATCAACGCACAGATCACCCCCGAAAAATCAGCATCGCTGGCAATCACTAACGGCCAGATGCAGAGATTGATCGCCTATGTGCCGGTACGCCACCAGAACAAAATTCTCGGCATGATGATGCTGGAAAAGTATGGCCAGGAAGACAACCCTGAACTGCTGATCAACATGCTGAGCTATTATCTCAAACACTCGGCAACCGCGATCAGAAATGCCCTCAACAATCACGAGGCCAGCAGCAAAAACGAAAAACTTCATCAGACCATTACCAGACTCTACACACAGCTTGACAGTATCAAAGCGATGGTCTACAGCAAACCTGAAGATGAAGACAAGCCTTTTACGAGCATGATAAACGAATTGAGTCGCCTTATCCCAATCAAAGATGCCGTTCTGGTAAGGTTGCACCAGGATGCAAGTGTTGAGGTCTGCACTAGAATCGACAGATCCCGTCAACTGGTTCTCAATTCGGCCGAACTTGAATTTCTCTCGGTTCTCCAGAAAAACCCCCGGAATAAGATCACTATCGATCTGGGCGAAACCGAAGGCGGCTGCATCGCTTTTCCCCTGCTGCACAATTCCCGCCTGCTCGGTGCCGTCTTTGTCTACTTCAGCCATGAAAGCGGCAGCCCTGAAGAAGCTGTGCTGGACTTCTGCATCAAAATGTTGCGCGATCATTTCGCCCTTTTCATCATGAATGAAGAACGCGAAATCTGGGAAAACTTTTATCGCGAAACCTTGTCGGCATGACCACAGAGCTTTCTGCCGGCTTCGCAGCAAACGAAGCCGGCTTACCAAAAAACTTGCCGATTATGGCCGCCTGCGGCCTTTGCTGCTTTCCGGAGAATTTTCGTTCCCAATCCGTTCAGCAAAATAGCAGGAAGCGGTACCCGGTTGTCAGTCCCACAAAGTTGGCTTCATTCAACCTTTTCCGCGCATGTGAAATCTGTAACTTTTTGCTTGATAATTTTGTCACAATCTACTAGACTTTTTTAGGCGAATTATGGTTTTCAATTTAGTAATTGAAAGCCAAAAAACTGCCAGAAAAACTGGCGGAACCAAGGAGATTCAAGATGTCCTGTCCAATCACATCAAAAGCCGAACTGGCTAAGTTTTCCCCCGAAAAAGCAGAGGAACTGGATGCCTATTTGACCAGTCTTCCGCTGACCGACGACCGGGAAAAAAACCGCGGTTTCCTGATTCAGTCGCTGCACAAAGCACAGGAAATTTTCACCTACCTGCCGACCGAAGTTCAGGTGCATGTTGCCAACCGACTCGGCCTTCATTTGGCTGAAGTCTACGGTGTAATCAGTTTTTATTCTTATTTTACTGAAACACCAGTAGGCAAATACAAGATCAACATATGCACGGGTACTGCCTGCTTCGTTAAAGGCGCAGACAAGCTGGTGGAAGAATTCCAGCGCTATCTTGGTATCAAGGTTGGCGACACCAGCAACGATGGTAAGTTTTCACTTATCAACCTCAGATGCGTTGGCGCCTGTTCAATGGCTCCGGTAGTTATGGTTAACGAAAGAGTCTATGGCAAAGTAAATACCAAGATGGTTCCCGAAATCATCAGCGACTGCAAGTAAAGGAATTTGAGATGATTGACACACCCGCAAAATTGAATTCTCATGCTGAAAAACTCGCAAAGGCCATAGCTGCAAAGAATGGCACCACGATTCTCGTATCCCTCGGCACCTGCGGCATCGCTGCCGGCGGCCGCCCGATTTATGAAAAGCTCGTAACTGAAACCGCAGCCCGCAAAGCCGATCTTGAAATCATCGAAGTCGGCTGCATGGGCCTCTGCCACAGCGAACCCACTATCGAAGTCGTCAACAACAAAACCGGCAAGTCGGTGATCTACGGCAACGTCAAAGTCGAACAGGTTCCGGCAATCGTTGAAACGGCCAGCAAAGGTATCGAAGCCGCCAGCTGTGAAGTTATCAAGCCCACCTGGTTCTACCCGGAAGATAACGAATCCGGTACTGCCGAAAAAATTCAGGCCCGCATCGTTCTCAGAAACACCGGCAAAATCAACCCCGAAATTATCGACCATTATCTTGCTGTTAAGGGCTATCAGGCCCTCAGCAAAGTATTGCACGAAATGACTCCGCAGCAGGTAATCGATACCATTATCGAGTCAGGTCTGCGCGGCCGTGGCGGCGGCGGTTTCCCGACCGGCAAAAAGTGGGCTTTCGCAGCTGCCCAGAAGAATGATCAGAAATACGTTCTCTGCAACGCCGATGAAGGCGATCCGGGTGCATTCATGGATCGCGCCGTTCTCGAAGGCGACCCGCACTCGGTTCTCGAAGCCATGGCAATTGCAGGTTATGCGATCAATTCAAGCGTTGGTATCATCTACATCCGCGCTGAATACCCTCTCGCAGTTAAACGTCTTGAAATCGCCATCGAACAGGCCAAAAAACTCGGCCTGCTCGGCAACAACATTCTCGGCAGCAAATTCAGCTTCGATCTGCAGATCAAATACGGCGCCGGCGCTTTCGTGTGCGGCGAAGAAACCGCTCTGATACATTCAGTCGAAGGCAAACGCGGCGAACCGACCGTGAAGCCCCCGTTCCCGGCAATTGAAGGCCTCTGGAAAAAGCCGACCGTCGTCAACAACGTCGAAACTTATGCCAACGTCTGCGCCATCATCAGAAACGGCGCCCCCTGGTTCAAGAAAATCGGCACCGCCGGCTCACCGGGCACCAAAGTTTTCGCACTGGCCGGCAAGGTTAAAAAAGTTGGTCTCGTCGAAGTTCCGATGGGCACCACCCTTCGCCAGATCATTTTCAACGTCGGCGGCGGCATCATGAACGACCGCAAATTCAAAGCCGTTCAGACCGGCGGTCCTTCAGGCGGCTGCATCAAATTCGACCAGATCGATACCGAAATCGATTATGAATCACTGAAGCGGCTTGGCTCGATGATGGGCTCAGGCGGCATGATCGTCATGGACGAAGATGACTGCATGGTCAACGTCGCCAAGTTCTTTCTTGAATTCACCCTCGACGAATCATGCGGCAAGTGCACTCCATGCCGCATCGGCAACAAACGCCTCTTTGAAATGCTTCATCGCATCTGCGACGGCCGCGGAACTCCCCAGACCCTTCAGGATCTGAAAGACCTCAGCGTTACCATCAAGGATACCGCCCTCTGTGGTCTTGGTCAGACTTCTCCGAACCCGGTTCTCTCGACAATGGCTCAGTTCGAAAACGAATATCTGGCGCACGTTCATGACAAGCGCTGCGAAGCCGGAGTCTGCAAGAGCCTGCTTAAGTTCGAAATCAATGACAAGTGCGTTGGATGCACTCTCTGCGCCAGAAATTGCCCGGCCAGCTGTATTACCGGCAGTGTCAAGCAGAGACACGTCATTGATCAGAACAGGTGTCTGAAGTGCGGCGTCTGCCAGGATGTCTGCAAATTCCACGCGGTTGACCGCAAGTAATTCAGGAGAACCACACAATGATTAAACTCACCATAAATAACCTTCCCGTACAGGTAGAAGATGGCGCTACTGTTCTCGATGCAGCTCACAAACTCGGAATCGACATTCCGACCCTCTGCCACCTCAAAGGCGTCGGTGGCTGCAAAATCGAATCAAAAACAGGCTCCTGCCGCGTCTGCGTCGTCGAAATTGATGGCCGCCCCAACCTCGCTCCTTCCTGCTGCACTCCCGCCACCGAAGGCATGAAGGTTGTCACTTCCAGTCTCAGAGTTATCAACGCCCGCAGAACCATGCTTGACCTGCTGCTCTCAGACCACCCGAAAGATTGTCTGACCTGCGAAAAGAGCGGCGACTGCAAACTCCAGGATCTGGCCGCCACCATGGGTCTGCACCGCATCAAATACAAAGGTGAAATGTCGAAGCACGAAATCGACATTTCCAGCGAAGCTATCGTTCGCGATCCGAACAAGTGCATCATGTGCCGACGCTGTGAAGTCGCCTGCAACGAAATTCAGACCGTCGGCGTTCTCTCAGGCGTCGGTCGCGGCTTTGACGCCGTAGTTGGCCCGGCCGGTATGAAACCGCTCTCTGAAACCAAGTGCACCTATTGCGGCCGCTGCGTTGCAGCCTGCCCGACCGGTGCTCTGACCGAAGTAGACCACACCTACAAAACCTGGAATGCAATCAACAGCGGCAAAACCGTCGTTGTTCAGACTGCTCCGGCAGTTCGTGTCGCTCTGGGCGAAGCTTTCGGCATGGCTCCCGGCGCAATTACCACCGGCAAAATGGTCACCGCACTTCGCATGATGGGCTTTGCCAAAGTATTCGACACCGACTTCTCTGCCGACCTGACGATCATGGAAGAAACCACTGAATTTATCGCCCGCCTCAAAGAAGGCAAGAATCTGCCGATTCTCACCTCCTGCTGCCCGGGCTGGGTTAAATTCTTCGAACATCAGTTCCAGGATCTGATGCACATTCCATCGACCTGCAAATCACCGCAGCAGATGTTCGGCGCCATCGCCAAAACCTACTACGCCAACAAGATCGGTGTCAAAGCCGAAGACATGATCGTGGTATCGGTAATGCCCTGTCTGGCCAAGAAATATGAAGCTGCCCGCGAAGAATTCAATGCCAGCGGTACCCGTGACGTCGACATCGTCATCACCACCCGCGAACTCGCCGCGATGATCAAAGAAGCCGGTATTGCCTTCGACCATCTCCCCGAATCACAGTATGATGATCCGCTCGGCGAATCGACCGGCGCCGCCGTCATCTTCGGCGCCACCGGCGGGGTTCTCGAAGCCGCTCTGCGCACTGCCGCCGACTGGGTAACCGGCAAAGATCTGCAGCAGATCGACTTTGCCGCTGTTCGCGGTCTTGAAGGCATCAAGGAAGCGACTGTGAAGGTTGGAGACGTTGAAGTTAAGGCCGCAATCGCCTCAGGCCTTGGCAATGCCCGCAAGCTGCTCGAAAAGATCAGAAGCGGCGAAGCCAAGTATCACATCATCGAAATCATGGCCTGCCCGGGTGGTTGTCTGAACGGCGGTGGTCAGCCTTATTCCGAAGGTCACTGCGAAGATATTCTTACCAAACGCATGGAAGCCATCTACCGCGATGACAAGAACAGCAAGATTCGCAAATCGCACCAGAATCCCTCGATTCAGAAGCTTTATGCTGAATTCCTCGGCAAACCCTGTGGCGAAATGTCTCACAAACTTCTGCATACCCATTATCATGGCCGCAGAAACGTCTGACATCGTCAGATAAAAACTCAGGGAACGGTGTTCGCACCGTTCCCTGTTTTTTTTTACCGGACTTACCGTTTTATGACGGCTGGTTAAGCCGGTTAATCATATCTGGTAATAATCGCGATACCAGTCGATAAAGCGGCTTATGCCGGTTTCAAGCGGCGTGGAGGGGGCGAAACCGGTATCGCGCATCAGGTCGTCGACATCGGCATAGGTGGCAGGCACATCGCCCGGCTGCATCGGCAGCATTTCTTTAACAGCCGTTTTTCCGAGCTTTTTCTCGATGATTTCAATGAAGCGCAGCAGTTCTACCGGCCGGTTATTGCCGATGTTGTAGATGCGATACGGAGCGCGACTCGTGGCCGGATCAGGCTGTTGCCCGTTCCAGTCACGATTTGGCGGCGCAATACGGTCGCTGACCCTGACAACTCCCTCAACTATGTCGTCGATATAGGTAAAATCGCGCTGCATAAGGCCATTGTTGAATACCTTGATCGGTTTGCCGTCAAGAATTGCCCTGGTAAAAAGAAACAAGGCCATATCCGGGCGACCCCACGGCCCGTAGACCGTAAAAAACCGCAGACCGGTAGTCGGCAGGCCATACAGATGCGAATAGGTGTGCGCCATCAGCTCGTTGGCCTTCTTGGTTGCAGCATAGAGCGAAACCGGGTGATCGACATTGTGATGCACCGAAAACGGCATCTGGGTGTTTGAACCGTACACGGAGCTCGAAGAGGCATAGGTCAGATGCTCGATCTTATTATACCGGCACGCCTCAAGAATATTCATGAACCCGACAATGTTCGAGTCGATGTAGGCATGCGGATTCTCGAGACTGTAGCGCACGCCGGCCTGAGCTGCCAGGTTGATGACCCGGTCAAAACGGTGGTCAGCGAAAACTTTCTCGACCGCAGGCCGATCTGCAAGGTCTGCCTGCACGAAGGTGAAATTCTGGTGATTGCTGAGAATCGCCAGGCGGTCTTTCTTCAGTTTGATTTCGTAATAGGTGTTGAGGTTGTCGAAGCCGACCACTTCATCGCCACGCTTCAGCAGATAAATCGTCAGATGAAAACCGATAAAACCAGCAGCCCCGGTAACCAATATCTTCATTGTCCGCTCCTGAGTCTTTTTTCTGATAATATCCTGAACGCGGCATCTGCTGCAAGTAATTCATTTGCCTGTCCGGCGATTCCGGGCAAAATTTTGCTACAGACGATCACCGATATCGAGAAAGTCATAACGGTTACGCGCCCCCGAATGAAAATACCGGTCAGAAAGCAGCTCCGGAGCTTTCCTTAAAATTGCTCCAAATATCAATCTGAAACTATTGACCGGAGATTGATCGACATAAAAGCCGGCGTAGTTTTTATCAGGCATATAAATGGCGTTCAGAATCGAAAACCGCTCTGAAAGATCACATCTGTTGATATCTGTGTAGTGATACTGCATCGCTGATCCATGGTCTGCCTGAAGAATAATGACTTTCGGACGGCCGGTATCCTGGAGCAGACTGTTAATAAAGTCTTTTATCAGACCGTTGAGAGACTTGAGCTGATCGATGAACAGGCTTCGATATCTGTCCTTCCCGGCACCGAGAGCATTTCCGTCATCATATGAAAAATCGCTGGTCGGCAGCACACTGCCATCGCTTTTAAATACAAAAGGAGCATGGGGGCAGGGAATATGGGCAAACACAAAAAACGGGCGGGATATTCCTGACAATGAAGGAATTTCTAAAAATGGTCGCTTAACTTTGTAGCGATGCACATCTGCCTGATAGTTCGCCAGATTGAAAAAAGGCAGTTTTAATTTTGCCAGAATGGTATTGCGCAACAGACCGTCCGAGAATTCCTTAACCACGATCGAATCACTGAAATAGACATCTGAGTTACGCATTTCCGTGCTGAGAGAACCGCTTGAATAAGCTACGGTGGTATAACCGCGCTGTTTGAGAATTCTGGCGACCCGGCTGTTATAGATGAGTTCAATCAAGGGCCCGGCACCATTGAAAGCCTTTGTATCGCCACCTGTGACGTTCAGATAACTCATATTCAGCGTACTGGCCAGCGAAAGCTCGGTAAGACAGTAATTTGGCCGGCTGTTTTCAGCGATAAAGAAACCTTTCTGTCTCAGGAAATCGGTGAATTCACTGTTGTCAAAGGCAAACCTGCTTTTGAGAACACTGTTCCCCGGATAACTGTCGAGAATCAGATAGTAGATATCCGGAAGCGTCACAGCAGAAGTGCCTGTGTCAGGCATATTGAATTCGTCGAGCTTTATCTGTATGGCATCGATAGCAGCAACCCGGTAAGCAACAAGGCCAACCATCATCAATGCAAGAAGACCGGCTGCAAATTTATTAAGAAAATCAGTTAATGGACTGGTATCTATTGCGGAACGCCAGATAGAGATGATGCCCATGGCGAGCAAAAGCAGCCAAAGAGCAACGAGACCGGCTTCCGGAGGATCATGAAACAAGAGACCAGCCATAAACCCGAAAGGTTGATAGTAAAAGAAAGCGATCAAAAGCAGTGAAACGACGATTGCCGACTTTCCAGGACTGCCGTTGAGACGGGTCACGATCAACAGCATAATTAAAGCTGCAGAAACAACAGTCAGCATTGGAACCAGGGTTTCGCCGAAGAAAATTTTATCCTGGTTGTTCGCATAGAGAGATAGAACCGGCAAAATTGCCAGAACCAGGGTATGAAAGATAAAACCGATTTTATCCAACCGGCTCATCAGGCTTCATGCGGCGGTTCAGAAGTCTTTTCCGAGTCTTTTCCATCCGGTTTCACTTCCGAGGAACTCTCATTTGCAACCGGTTCGGAACTCTTTCCTGAAAACCAGTTTTTGATCTTTGTCCAGTAGCTTTTCAGCACAAAAATAAAGCTGAACAGGGCGGCCAGCAGGGTTTGAATAATGAAACCGCCGGTTCCCGGGTCAATATAAGCATGTGCGACCGAAAACACTGACAAAACCCAGATAATACAGAGAATCAGAATCCCGGAAAACTGCCGGTTCATGGATTTTCCTCCCAGCCTATTGCACATGTATGATCACCAGCCTGCTCTGAATTATTTCCTGCCGAAGAAACCGTATTTGAGTATAACATAGATAGCTCTGACACCATCTTTCCAGCCAATTTTCTTGCCCTCTTCGTAGGTTCGCCCGTAATATGAAATTCCAACTTCGTAGATGCGCAGCCCCTTGCGGGCAATTTTAGCGGTTACCTCGGGTTCGAAACCAAACCGGTTTTCCTGAATGTCGATCGACTGAATTATCTCGCGCCGGAAAACCTTATAGCAGGTTTCCATATCGGTCAGATTGAGGTCGGTAAACATATTGGACAGCAGAGTTAGAAAACGGTTGCCGAGCGAATGCCAGAAATAGAGAACCCGGTGCGGGCCGGTACCGGCAAAGCGCGAACCATAAACGACATCGGCTTTTCCCCTGATAATCGGGTCCAGCAAGAGCTCGTATTCCCCCGGGTCATATTCCATATCGGCATCCTGAATAATCACGCAATCTCCGGTGGCTTCTTTGATCCCAGTGCGCAGCGCAGCACCCTTGCCGCGATTACGGTCATGGTAAAGAACCTTGTCGACCATGCTGCCGAGCTCATCCTTAAGCAATTCTCTCGTTCCATCGGTTGAATAATCGTCGACAATGATTATTTCCTTGTCGACCGGGGATTCCTTTATGCGGCTGATAATATCCCTGAGAGTGTTTTTCTCGTTATAAACCGGCACAATTACAGAAAGTTTCATTCTTTTGACCCTTACCGTTCTATTTGCTCTCTGATCAACCCTGATCAGCAGTCAGGATATCACTACCAACCCGTTTAAGCAATTATAAACCCTGTCGGTCTGCTGCAGGTATTCGCTGCTGATCTGGTATGAAGCGGAAAACACCCCAGGTTTTTCCATCCCCTTCAAGTCTGGCGAATGAATCCGGGTTTTCTTCTGCCCATTTCAGCTCGACGGCCGGGGGAAGAAATGTAACCAGATGCGTAACCCCCGCCTGTTCCAGTCGCTTTTTCCAGCTCTGGTAATCCGGCTGTGACCTTTTGAGATGCTCGGGATGATAATAAATTATCTTTCCTTCCTTTTCGGGAGTGATGTAACTGATCTGGTTCTGCAGACCCGTTCCCAGATACGGCGCGATGAAAACCTGGTGGCCGATTTTTTCAGGACCATAAGCAAAAGCTATATGCAGCGGTTCATTTTCCTGAAGAATTCTGATCAGACCGGGAACCCAGTCTTTCTTGAAAGCATGCAGCGTCCAGCAATGCAGATATGCCGATCGAAAGGAATTCTTGAAATGGCCTGCAGTCGCCGGTATCAGAACCATTGCCAGAAGCAGTAGAGCAAAAGATCTGCGAACCAGCTTTTCTCGCAAAGATGCGAATGCCCGGTGCTGCGCAACAACCAAACACAGAGTCAGAAATGCCGAAATCCAGAGCATGTACAATTCGACCGCATCGCGGTCGAAATAATAGACAAAAAGAAAATTGTAACCGCCATGCAGACATGTTATTGCTGCTACAGACTCAAGAAAGGTATTTCCATATCTGAATTTCTGCAGGCCATGCAATGCAAACACCGCGAGAAGCAACATCGCCGGAGCGATGAATCTGCCGTTCAGGGTTGGCCAGCCCAGTCTGATCACAGAAAACGAAGGTGAAAAATACAATGCAAAAACCACAAATACCATCAGGCATTTCAAAAGATTCTCACCCGGATTGCGCCGTATCTCGCGCATCGCCCCCGGAATGCTCAGCACAATGAACAGCAAAGCAAAACCATAGCAATACACCGCCTGAAGAAGTGATCTTATCTCAACAACAAGGTTATAAGGCGAAAGATCCGGTCGGTCAAAAAACCATTCCAGGTTCGGCGGCAAAGCACCGAGCACCAGAGCCCCTATTTTAGCCGGGGCACAGCCCAGCGGGAACCCGGTAATATAATAATTGAAGGCAAGCCATTGAACGACCGGAGCCGCAAACAGCAACGACCAGACCAGCCATCTGCGCAGCTCGCAACCATGGCTTTTTATCACCATGATTATAAAAACCGCCATGGTTACTATCGCCGCAGCCATTGCATTCACTTTTACCGATGAAGCGAGACCGGCTGCTGCAAAGGCGAGACTGGCGGAAATAAAATCATCATTACGAAGATACTGCCCGGCAAAAAATACCGAGGCCAGCAGAAATACTGTGGCAGCAGTATCGACATAACCACTGCCGACAAGACCGCTGAATTCAAAACTACAGGCGATGGCCGCCGCCACCGCAAGAGATGAAGATCTTCTCAAACCTGCCTGAACAGCAAGACTGGAACATATCACAACAAGATACAACCAGAAAAAAATGTCAGGTACGCCTGCCAGTGCGTCTGATCTCAAAAAAAGCATCGCCCAGGCCGTGAATACCTCACCCCCGCCCAGAAACGAACGGTAGCTTTCCCAGGCTCCCGGAGCATCCAGCAGCAACCAGCCCCCAGTCTGAACCCAGGAACCGGCTTTCAGACCATGATAAGTGAGGGTATCCCAGCTGAGAAGCGGCAGAGCCAATACCCGCAACAGATGCAGAATCAGAAAAAAAACAAAAATAATGCTGGTTAAACGCAGAGCCGCGTTATGATTAACGAGTTCAGAAATCAGATTCCGCCAGGAATCGTTATTTTCGACCGGGTCGGCAACCCTGCCTGCCAACCGTCTGCTCAACATAAAAACCGCTGTTGCCAGCAACATGGCAGGTAAAGGCCTGAAAAGCCCGAAAGGGATCAGAAGCGAATAGATGACGCTCAACAGCCACGAAAATGTCACTCCGGCCGCGGCAAGACGAAAACCACGGGTCATTTTTCCGCAACAGCTGCTGTCGATGATTTGAACGGTGCCGGCAAGCATGCCCACGAAAAGAATCTGCCCGACAAGACCCGGTATTATTGATAACTGTGCTGCCATGTGAACCCTTACAAAATCTGGAGTTATTCAGCGGCGGGTTTAAGGCATTCTTCTTCGTACAACAACTTGATTTCGTCGGCGAAGGTTGTTAAGACCACTTCCGGAACCTGGGCCGTGGTGGTGCTGATCTGCTTCATAACCCGTTCGGCGGTTCTTTCGATACCCAGAACGTTTGTTGTGTAAAAACGCGTTTTATCACGCAGAACGAACATGACATAATGCGGTTGAAAACAGGGAATATTTACCAAGCTCAATAACAAAGCGAACATTGTGTCCGAACTGTTACGTGGTAAATTTATATACTTCCCACCGAAGCCAACGCGCCCTTCTCGTGCCAGATACCCGCGTTTAGGCGGCAATTTTACAGGCTCTATTTTTTTCCACACTTTGCGGCGAATCAGATTCCCTACCGAATTAGCCGCTAACACCAGAAACGGCTGATTCAAGTCTCTCTTCATATTGATAAAAAGCACATCGTTCGGACCGGCATTGGTAAATTGCAGGCACATATCAGAGCCAAGCGGGCCATTTTCTATAAACTCAAGCTTTACCTGAATGTCGTTAGCGTATAACAGCACCGTTGCAAGAGTAAATATTACCGCCCCGACAAGTTGTTTGCAATTCATTGCTTCAACCCCCACTTAATCGTATTTTCATTGGCAACAGTTTCCCATTCCACAATCTCAGAAAGCTTTTCTGGTATAAAGCCTTCAGAGGAAACAGAGCCATCAGGCAGCCATGTGTTATCAGGCTGCTTTTCAGCCCGCCCGCCCCAGCGCCATGTGAACGCTTTAAGAGGCACCCATATACTTTCTTCGTGTGGTATCGATGTGCCGGCGGGCTTTACCATAAAAACCAACGTATATTCTGCCACGGCAACCACCTTCTCTACATACTTTGAGTTAAGCGCATCACAATCTACTCCGGGCGAATCTAAATAAATACCCGAAATTTTACCTGTTGCGCCTGCCAAAACAAACTTGAAACTATTATAGGGAAATTTCATATCCAGCCATTTTTTATTGAGCGGCAGTGTCATCACCACTTCTTCTTTTTCTATCGACGTGCCATTTCCGTCGTATTCTTTTAATTTGCGCCAGTGGTTGTTCATCACCAACTGCAAGGCCCCAACCTGATAGTCAGTCTTTGTCTGATTCGAAACAGTCGGAGCAAATACAGGACCGGGATAGCTGTTTTTTTCATAGCCAAGGTAGTAGACGGCATAGGGTGAATCTTCGGGCAAATAATGACTCAAGGTGGCAACCGGCGCTTCCGGAAAAGGTTCGATCAACCTGGGGTGCTGTATATTGATATTGGTTACCGCACTGCACGGCCACGCCAAATCATCTCCGTAGGATATCTGACCACGGATTGAGATTGTTTTTTGATAGTTTTCGTCATCAAGGCAATAAAGAAACAGCGCTACCGATTCAGCCTCCAGATCTTCGGCGGAGAGAATATCAGCTTTGCAGGGCCTGGGATTTTCTTCCACCACCCAGGGATCGTATGCCTTAACTTTCGGGCCTGAAATCTCCCACACAGGGTTATCAAGCTTGAAATTGTCTCTTGCCCCGTGCTTGAGTCTGTAACTTAAAGAGATTTTCTGCCCAAGATAATATTCCAGTTCTCCGGCCGGTTGGCCGTTGACAAGAATCTCAACAAAGAGTTCCTGAATGTAGGCATTCCAGGTTAATTCTTTTGGATAATTGGCAACTCTGGGGCTGGCGTCATTGGGGAGAAGTTCAGAAACATTCACAGAGCCCCGGGCAAGACCCTTAACCTGACCGGGGACCCTGGCCTTGAACTCATAAGCATTGCTTTCAATTATTTCTTTGGCGGGCGCAGAAAATGCCGGCAGCGGCTCTGGTGACTGTGATGACTGATTGTCAGACCATTGAACTGTATCTATCCATAAGGTATATGAATTATTCAACAGATACAACACACCGCCCGGCCTGCCCGAAGAGATGCTGCTGATACGGGCGTGCCCACCCTGCAGGGCTGGTTGGCTTTCAAGGCTTTTTACCCAATAGTGCAAAGTCTTGGTATCGCCCGGAGACAGCGTAAAACCCGAGGGTTCAACCGAGACCTCTATCAGTGAAAAGAGATCAACTGCGTGCGAAACGGTATTCTTTTCAGCCACTTTGACGGTACCGGCGTCGCCTAATGGCAGCAAAACTTCCAGGGCAACATTGTATTTGCCCGACACAGAAGATTTTACTACAAGTTTAGTGGAGGATTCCTGAATTTTTTGCATAGGGCCGCTGTCTGATTTTGCTTCCCAGACGAAATCCAGCGCTTTTACTGCAATATTATCCACACCAGGCAAGGCCGGTTGCAATACGACCGGCTCAGACCAGCCAACCTGATGGTCGTAAGAGTAGCTTTTTTCTCCCATATGCAAAAGAAAAGAAAAACGCTTGAGTTCATAAGTTCTGTAAGCACCGGTAATGGCTTTATCCGGGAAACTATTTTCAGCAGAATCCATTTCGCTTACAGAATTAACGCTCACAGCCCACAAATCAGCTCTGGCCGCCGGCAGTTTAAAAACCGGCTCTTCGAATCTGTTTTTGAATTGCGGATTATGGC
>CAYYUI010000023.1:0-63703 GCA_964474705.1 uncultured bacterium | reverse complement strand
AGCCTGGCATCCCGAAGCAACTGATTTTATCGTGGTCTTAAACCGGACAGTAGTGGTGCTCAACAATAAATTTAACGTATCAGTAATTGCACAGATTTAGATTTTGTCTGCGCAATTCTTATACAGGCTATTCATTATCTGCTCAAAAAATCATCTGCTTACAATTATAAATCGATTCCGCATTCACGGCCAGCAGTGATTTATCTTTGCGATCATCAGCCGGTTAATCTGCATGCGGGTACCGGAAATTTCTTTTTAAAAATGCTTCGGCGAAAAACCCACTTCTGATAAATGATTGCAAGATAACAAACAAACTTAAACAAACTCAAACAATGGCAGACAAAAAAAGACTATAAAGTTCTATAAAAACTGCCGATATAAACAAAGTGGTTGAAAGTTGGCACGATCTTTGCTAAACTGATCGACACACAAATAACCCCGGAGCAACTCGTCAGAGCAAACCGTCCGGATTAATGTTCAAGAGGTTTTTCAAATGTCTCCCGTGTACAACACCATGCGCAAAGTTTCTCTCCGCTGTCTTCTGGTTCTCGTAGCTTTCCTGTTTGCTTCAATGCAAACCGGCTTTGCGTCACCAAACGATTTTTCCTATAACGACATCGAGCTTCGCAGAGTCGAAGCACCTGGCAATTTTGAAAATGCCGTACGCTATCACATCACCTATTGGCACAAGGCTGACGGCGCCAGCATGCAGGTTTTCCCGACCCGCGAAGAACGCGAACGCGACGCCGACATCATCCTGGCTCAGGCCGTAAACGTTTTTCTTGATGAAGAATACTACCAGAAGCACAAAGGCATGGACGAACACGTCGTCGAAGCCGTCAATATGGGCCAGATTCTCGACCTGGTAGGCAAAGACTACATCTCTGCCGCCTGGAAGGAAGAGAACGTCAACAACCTGCGCCAGTTCATGCACAAATATGAAAAAGACCTGCTGCTGTTCACCATCAACATCTATCTCGACTACGTCACCAAGGGCGGTTACTACAGCGGCAACGACATCAACCCGATCATCATGAACTTCAAAAATGACGGCAAAAGCGCCGACGAAGTGACCTTCATCGCCGTAAACTATACCGACAAGTAAGCACCATCAAAGAAACTCCCCGACCAGTTCGGGGAGTTTCTTTTTTTCCGGCAGAATGTGCTATAATTCAGCGCAGTTGCATTAATCAGGAGCAAATCATGACCAACAACCAGAGCATCGGTGTCACTCTAAGACTGGTCAAGCGCCCTTCGCGAGGTTTCTGGGCTATTCTCGAAGGTCGGCGCATTGACGGCCATTATTTCGAAAAATACCAGCAGCCGACCGATGCGGTAGGCCTGATCCAGGGTCCGGTTGCCGCAATTCTCGCCGCCTCCGATATTGCGGAAAAGGCTGCAGCCGTTCAGGTTGCCGAGATCCGCGGCGTCTGTCCGACCCACATGACCCTGATTGCCGTTTACGGAGACACCTCAGCCGTTGAAGCAGCTCTGAACGCTGTCAGTGAACAACTCTGCGACACTCTCTTCTGAAATGAAAACCGCAAATATTGAATTTAAAGTTCTCGGCATTGTTAACCAGATTCGAACAACAAGCCGGCACGCCGATCCAGGGGCGCATGGCACCCGAAAATGGAGATAAAAAATGAATTACAGCGCCAAGGTGATGCAGCATTTCCACAACCCGAAGAATATCGGCCATCTCGACGACTATCACGGTATCGGCCAGATCGGCGACCCAGACTGTGGCGATTTTGTCGAAATGACGGTTCATATTTCTGAAGACAATCAGAGAGTCGAAAAAATCAGATATCGCATCAAGGGGTGCCCGGCAGCAATCGCCACCAGCAGCGTCACGGCTGAAATGGCTGAAGGCCTGCAGATAGAAGCAGCACTAAAAATAACCGATCAGCAGATCGTCGACGCCCTCGACGGGCTGCCAGAAAGCAAGATTCACTGTTCACTGCTGGCAGTGCGTTCGCTGCAGCTGGCGATTCAGGATGCTATTCTCAAGCGTCTCTTTAAAAAAGCCGGTATCGTCAGTTCTGACGCAGAGTTCGAACAGCTTAAGGCCGAAGGTCGCCTCAACGAGTATCTTGGCCTGCCGACCGGCGACATCAGCCATGATTGCGACGGTTCCTGCGAAGCCACCGGCAAAAAATGCCTGTAAAGCTCTGATCAGAATTCTCGACCAATCATCTGATCATGTCAACGCGAATGGCAAACCGGCTGTCTGTTTGACTTTTGCCGCGGGCAGTCGTCAGTTCACCATCATTGCCAGTCGTTACCGAACGGTTTTTATGGCCGCCATCCTGTGTCAGCCCACCAAATTCAGCCCATTGCCCGGTGGCAACCTCGAGTTCGGTCAACAACTGCTCGGTATCGGCACCGTTTTCCTGGGCATACCAGACTTGAATCATCACAGTGCCATTGCCGGTAACATGCCCGGAAACCTTCAGCCCGTGTGATGTCGTCAACTGCACCACTTCAGGGCCATACCAGCCCGGCAGTGAAAAAACCCTGACCTGGTCATCGGTAAACTGGGCTTTCGCATTTTCGAGAACAGTTATACTGCGCTCGCTCTGGCGATTTATCACCTGCCGCTCATCACGCAAATCGGGGAATTTTCCGGTGCCAACCCGCAGACGGCGCTGATTTTCGCTGCTGCTGCCAAGGCTGCGCACCGTAAACCTCAGGGTTACCGGTTTGCGGTCGAGCTCTTTAACCAGCTTTTCTATTTCGGGAAAAAGTTCTTTATCGTCAGTATTGACAACCAGAGCGTTAATTGACGGGGCCGCAGCAAAATTAGCCTGACCGCGAAAAAGCGCCTCACAGGTTCGGGCAACTGCTGCGGGGCTTGAATAATAAAGCTTGAACACCCTGATTTCGGTCGCCGGAAGCGCAGCAGCAAAAAGCAGCGTCAAAAACAGCGCAGCAGCAGCCAATCGCAGTAATTTGCGCAGCATCGCTCAGCTGAAGGGAGTTCGAAACAATCTCTGCCCGTCTACTTCTACCTGGCCGGCACCCTGGCATTCACTGCAATGCTGCTGACCGCGACAGAATGGGCAGACATCCTTATCTCTGAAACTATTGCCCGGTATGACAAGATTACTGTTGAATTTTCCTGAGCCGCCACAGACAGGGCATTTACCCGTACCGCGACATCTGGTACATGCATGACTCATCCTCATCATCCTCCATGTTTTTTTTATTTTATACAATCCGGCCCGATTTTGCAACCCAGCCAGAATCAGCCGAAGAAAGCGCCGGCAGCGAACCGGTCTTCGCCGCCGGCGGTAATTCTTATCAAATTCGCGTTACGGATTATTGGGTTTTGCGCACCAGAACCCAGGTGGTTCCGTGACTGCCGGCACGGCCGCACGGCAGAAAAACCGTACCTTTCGCAAATGTCTTCGTCGCTTCAGGGTGCTCCTGGCATTTGTAGATGCCGCCGATAACGACACGTTCGCCTGTTTTACCAGTCATGTCTGTGGCTCCTTGGATAAGATTGCAACGATCATCAGGAGCGCCACGCCCGGTCAGACCGGCGACGGCTGATTAAAGTTACGGTATCATTCTACCACAAAATGTCACCGAACGCTCAAAATCCGATGATTCCACGGATCAGCACGTTAAGAAGAGCAAGAAGACCTGAAGCAACCAGCGCCACAGCCGGTGAAGACATTTCAAAATCTTCGATCAGCTTGTCGATGGCAATCAGCAGTATGGCGGTCAGGGCAAAGCTGATGATGAAGGTTCCGACCAGCATGCCTGAACCGGCGAGCAGCGGCCCGATTATCGGAATAATCGAGATAATCGACATTAAAACCGCAAAAACGATCATAAAAGGCGCAACCAGCAGACCACCGACAAACATCAGAAAACTGAAGGCCAGCGCCATAATCAGAGCCGTTTTTTCATCCTTGACCTTGAAGCCGGGAACCATCTTCGATATGGCATAAAATGCCAGAGTGTTGACGCCAACGGTAACCAGTGCGCTCATGCAATCCTCCTCATGAAATCTGCATCACTAAATATACAAAATTTTCAGGCACATGTGCATCGGCAGATCAGGGTCTTTCCATAACAATTTCGTTTTCGTCATTCAGATCGCGCCGGGAATTTTTCAACAAAAAGCAGATGCAGAGCCTGGTCCGCCTGTGTGTCATTGCCCAGCGGTTCGATAAAATTCTCATAACCGGAATATATCCGGATAACTCTTACATTGAGATTTTCTATGACAAAAGCGATTCGCCAGCTTCTGAAACGGAGAATTTGAGTGCATTCTGTCCTGACAAATTTGTTGCGCGTTGCATCGAACGGATTATGGCCCAGCTGAGTTTTTATGACCCCTGAAAGGTCTACGCCTTCCGACTTGAGAAATTCAAGCCGCTCAGAAGCCTCAGGGGAGTAAAAAATCGCATACTCCTCTTTGCGAACGTTTTCCAGCCAGCCGCGTCTGGCATCCGGAAAGCTGTCATATTCACTGATATAAGGCTTGATATCAAGCACCGGGGTATTGTTGAGCAGATCTGATCCGGCCACATGCACACGGTTGCCGCTTATTTCCAGTAACCGGACGCAACTGAGCCCAACCGGGTTAGGCCGATAAGGAGATCGTGTAGCGAAGACACCCTTACGCCCACGGCCATCAGAATATGGCGGGTTGGTCAGAGGTTTCCAGGTGGAATTGTGATGAAACACGTAGAGCAGCCAGATACGATCGAAGCCGGCCAGATCCTTGAGACCCTGCTCGTAATTGTAGCCTTTGACAAGCTCGATATAGCCACCCGCCTCTGAAAGGACACCCTGCATCGGCTGTTCCTGGTGATAACCCCGGTCGCAGCGCAAGTAACCAATCGGATTGAAAGTGTACATCAGAAACCTTCGCGCTGCAGTCGTTCGATGAATTTTTCCCAGGCGTCGAACCAGTCGGCAGGCCGCATCATATGCTCTGATTGCGGATACTCATAATATTCGAGTTTTTCGGGGCAACGCTGATAGACCGGCTTCAGTTTTTCGGCAAAGAGCCGGGTATGCACCGGACTTACCGTAGTATCGAGACCGGCAGTCACCATAAAAAGATTCGCCGGGTAAATCTGCTCGATAAAATCAGCCGGGCCGCTTGTTTCAGCCGGGCTCGCCGGCAACTGATCAGCCGGTTCACGCGTTCTGAAATCCGGAGAAGCGATGAAAGGCGCGATCAGATCAGGTCGATCAGCCACGCGCAGGGTAGCGAAAGCGACGAACCCTCCCATCGAAATACCTGACACACAAACCTTTTTGCCGCTGTCGCGCAGCTGAGCTGTCAGCTGCGAAATTTCGGAAGCCTGCTGCAGAACGGTTGAAAGAAACAGATGATGCCGCGAATGGCCGCTCATCTGGTTTGAAATATCGAGAAAGCCATCATTGCGCGAGCCATGATGCGGGGCATCGACAGCGATGGCAAAGAAGCCCGCAGCTCTGAGACGTTCCAGTTCTGGCATCTGCACTTCTTTTGAAACACCAAGCCCGTGCAGGATTATAACAGCGCTGTGATGCTCGGGATCACCGGCACACAGGGTTTCCAGATCGAGACCCGGAAGATGAAATACTCTTGGAAAAGCCACACTGACCTCCTCTGCTGATACCTGCAACAGAACCGACCCGAACGACACGAACCATAAACCGGCATTGCTACAAATTCTTCAGGTTACCAACCCGATAGATCTGCTCTTTAAGGAATTATAACACAATGCATTGAAGAAATAACCCTGCTGCGATAGCATGTATGAATTCTGCGAACAGGGACAAACAGGTTGCCAAAACTTCACAACGTCAGACAAAGTGTTCCGAAAGTAATCGGAATTGCGGTTCAACAGCCAGGGCAAACCGAAGCCGAAATCACTCATTCATTGAACGAACTGGCGGAGCTTCTGAAAACGCTCGGAGCCAGGATGGTAAGGTCGATCATCCAGAAACGCCAGGGTATTTCGCGTTCAACCTACTTCGGCACCGGCAAAATCGACGAAGTGCGGCAAATCGCCGAAGAATGCGAAGCTGAATTCGTTGCCGTCGACGATGAATTGAGCGCCATGCAGATCAAGAGCCTGGAAGCCGGCACCGGT
Source organism: uncultured bacterium (assembly GCA_964474705.1). GTDB lineage: Bacteria > Muiribacteriota > Ozemobacteria > Ozemobacterales > Ozemobacteraceae > Rifleibacterium. The sequence continues at coordinate 57,596 of CAYYUI010000023.1, read as the reverse complement.
CTCTCAGTCAAAGATCGCACCTCGATAATTCTCGACATTTTCGCAGCACATGCCACGACCCGCGAGGGCAAACTGCAGGTCGAGCTTGCCCTGCATCAGTATCAGCTTCCCCGCCTGCTGCGCATGTGGACACATCTGGAGCGTCAGCGCGGCGGTATCGGCCTTAAAGGGCCCGGCGAAACTCAGCTCGAAACCGATCGGCGCATCCTCAACATCAAAATAAAAAGTCTCAACGAAGAACTCAATAAAGTCAGCAGAATACGCGAACTGCAGGGCCGCAAGCGCAACGACCGCTTTGCACCGCTGTTTTCGCTGGTCGGCTACACGAATGCCGGCAAATCAACCCTTTTGAATGCCCTCGCCGGCAGTGACGTCAAAATGTGCAACGGTCTGTTCACGACTCTCGACCCGACTGCCCGACGGGTAGAACTTCCCGAAGGGCACTGGTGCATTATTTCCGACACCGTCGGTTTTATCCGTAAACTGCCACACGGTCTGGTCAGTGCCTTCAAGGCAACCCTCGAGTGTGTGACCCAGTCAGAAGTCATGCTGATCGTCTGTGACGTTTCAGACCCCCAGTTCAGGGAGCATCTCAAGGCAGTCGATGAAGTTCTCAGCCAGATCGGCGCCGCAGACCACGAAAGAATTTATGTATTCAACAAGATAGATCTCGGGCCGGCGGCTTCAGAAGAACTGCTCGCCGCCGCCTACCCCAGTCACATGATGGTTTCAGCCGCCAGGGGCACCAATCTCGATCTTCTCAAGCAGAAAATTGAAGCGATCATGCGCCGCAATCGGCGCGAAGTCGAAATAAGCCTGCCGATCGGCTCACCCTTTATCGGTGAAGCGATGACCATCGGCCGCATACATTCACAGGAATGGGGCGACGGCACGGTGAACATCAGGGCGGAACTGCCGGTCAGTTTCATCAACATGCTTGCCGAATCTCATTGCAAAGTCGAATCAATCTAGGGAATTATCATGATCAAAAAATCAATTGTGGCCTTATGGCTGCTGACATTGTGCAACTTGTTTCTTTTAAGGTTCCCTCCCAAACCGCCTTCGGCAGTCGGCTTACTTTTTTTTCAGTCGCTCACTGTCATTGCCACTTATCTGTGCGGGCAAAGTTTTTTTCGGCGCATAATTACACCGGCAGATGAAGACGAATCGAGCTTTTTAAGAACAACCGGTACTCTTTTTCGCGGGTTACTGGCATTTCTTGGTCTGACCATAACCGTCATGCTGGCCTACGCATCTCTGACCACTGGCATTGCGATTGATTAGTCATAAGAGTGTCTTCAGATCATTTCAGACAATACTCTTCGCCGGGCTTGAGAATCAGCACTTCAGCACGGGTACCGACTTTTGCCTTGAAAGCCTGAGGATCACTGTTGATCAGCGGAAAGGTATTGTAGTGAATCGGCACGACCCGGCGGGTCTGCACGAATTCAACGGCCATGGCAGCTGATTCTACCCCCATGGTATAGCGATCGCCGATCGGCAGAAAACTGAGATCGGGCTTGAAAAACTCGCCGATCAGTTTCATATCGTAAGTGAGCCCGGTATCGCCGGCATGATAGATGCGGAAACCGTCGATTTCGACGACGACTCCCGCTGGGCTGCCCTTTTCAGCTGAATGCAGCGCCGGAACCATATTGAACTTCACACCGCCAAGGCTCACCGTGCCGCCGATATTCATTCCTTCTGCGGTTATACCATGCTGCTGGGCCTCGACAGCCGTTTCGTGAATCGCCACCAGTGTTGCATCAGACTTTTTGCAGATTTTAAAAGCATCACCGACATGGTCGCCATGATAGTGGGTAATAAAAACCATATCGACATGGCCGACACCCTCGACACCAAAAGGCGCCGACGGATTGCCGCTGATAAACGGGTCGATCAGAATGGTTTTCGAACCGCTTATTTTTACTGCCGAGTGACCAAGCCAGGTAATTTTGAGCATTACAAACCTCCTGAGAGTTTTTCAGCTATTGTCTCTTCAAATTCTCACAAAAATGCAGCTTTTTTGCCTTTTTGCCTGTCAGTTTCAAAACCTTCGTAACTCAGCCCGATGCCTTGCAGCACCACTCATAATTCTGCATAATCCTCAAGATCGTGCCATCTGGTCATCAGATTTATTCATACAGTGACTGGCAGGTTTTAGAACCTCTCCATGCCTTCATATGCTATCATGATAAGGTGCCTCGAAAAACAGTTACAAAACAAATGTCGGTTTTATTGAATCCTGCAAAAATAGAACCAACTTACTTCACCGGCGCGGCCATCAGTCGGGTTACTTTTTCTTCAGCGATTCGCTTCGCTCACAAGCTTCCGAAAAAGTAATCCCGCCTTCTGTCCACGCCTAGACTATTCTTCGTAAGAAGTCAGCAAAACCGGTTTTAATTATGCAGTTATCAATAAAGGCCGAAGTATTCTTCGTAGGGGTCAGTAAAGTCTGCATTGATTCTGCAGTTATCAATAGAACAAAAGTTTTTGCATCTCGATGCTGCAGAGTGTTGCATATTTGCTGAAGCCCTGATCAGAACGAATCTGCTTCACGCCGGGCATCGATAAATTCACATTCAGAGGAAAACATGGAATACTTAATTGCCTTTCTTTTTGGTAAAGCCTACAAAGCCGGTGAAGGACACGCACGCCTGAAGGCTCTGTCCGATGCAAAAAGCCAGAAACAGACGTCTCTGATCCCTCTTGAGCCTTTATCTAACTTTCTCGACGTAATGTTTCAGTTCGGTCTGGCCATCGGCCTGGTGGTTTTTGTCTCGGCATTATACCTGGCCTACGAAGATGGCATGAGCTCGACACATGTATATTTTGCTCTCGGCGGCATGGTCATGGGTCTGTTTTCGCTCTGGCTGCTTCTTAAACTCGATTCAAGGTATTTTCTCGACATGCCGAACCGAAAAATCATCTACCGGTTTTCTTTTTTCGTTAAATTGCACGAGAGTACCCTGGCCTCATTCAACAATGTTTCTTCTATCGAGCTTGACGCGACAGAAGTCGGCAGAACGGCTGCCGGGTCATGGCAGTATTTTCTGGTGGTGGTTAAAAAAGACCTCTCGCGAACCCCAATCACCAGCACGACCTATTCAGACGCCGGGCTGCCGGAAATGGGCAAATTGATTGCCGACGCCATCAAATGCCCTTACAAAACCGGTAACCGCTCAGAAAAAATGCGAATTATGGGGCTTTAAGACTTTTGGGCCGCGACCGAAGTCATTCAAGCATGCCGACCACTTCGTAAACATCCTGGGGTTTGCTCTTGCCTTTGAGCATTACCGGTTCGAGCTCGTTGAATTTGATCAGATGACCGACTTCGCGCCACACACTCTCGGAAATGAGTATCTGGCCTGGCTGCGCCTTACTTTCGAGGCGGGCTGCCGTGTTCACTGCGTCGCCGAGAGCTGTGTATTCCTTGTGGTTATCAGACCCGAGGTTGCCGACGAAGGCCTCGCCTGAATTGATGCCGATGCCGATGTGAAAGGCCTGCCCGCCGACTTCCTGCCAGCCCTCGCGCAGCTTTTTCAGCCCTTCACGCATTTCGATTGCCGTTTTTACCGCCCGCAGAGCTGCATCATCCTGCGGCAGCGGTGCTCCGAACAGAATCATGATCGCGTCACCAATAAACTTATCGATCGTTCCACCATTGCGGAAAATTATTTCGGTCATCCTGTTGAAATACTCGTTGAGAAGTTTGCTGATTGCCCGCGGGTCCATGCGTTCCGACATCGGGGTGAAACCCCTGATATCGGCAAAAATCACGGTTATGATCTTTTTCTCGCCGTGTTCGGTCTTTTCGTATTCACTGCGGGTTATCAGCTTGGCGACCTCGGGCGAAACATACTTCTGCAGCACTGTCAGAAGGTTCTGCTGTTCGCGGCGCACCAGATGGTATTTCCAGAACGAGGTCAGAACATAAATGGCGCTCAGACAGGCAGCCAGAAGGAAAAAATTGACCAGCAGTCCGGCTGAATGAAAGAGCAGAAACACCACGAACAAGATCACGAAAAGAATGACCAGAAGCATCCCGAGACCGGCGAACGGGCTGAGCAGCGACATCAGCCAGGCAAAGCCAACGTTGCACAGCAGCAGACCGGCAAATTCCACCGCCGGGCCCGGGGCCCGCAGCACATTGTTGTTGAGAAGATTCTCGATGATGTTGGCCAGTATCACGACGCCGTATTCCTGCTTGCGCTTCGGAAACAGGCTGAAAGCCAGCGCCGGAATATCCTGAAAATCACGATGCAGCTGGTTGATAACCCCTACGAGAGCCACCTTTCCGGAAATCAGCTTTTCATAAATCTGCTGCTGGGCTGCATCTGCCTCGAGCAGTTCAGAAAGCGGAATCACATAAAAATTGCGAATGTCACCGTAATAATTGATGAAGCAGTAACCCTGATGCAGTTTGACTTTTGAACGCAACGCCTCTTCGGGCTTTTTGAAAAACTCGATTTCACCACGCACTTCGTTAATTTCTACACGCCCGAGTTTTTCCATTACCGCCAGAGGCAGCGAATAGACAATCTGCTTCTGAAACTGCTCGTAGGGCAGGTAACGGCGGCGTATGGAATCGAGATCATCCCGTATGCCGCGGAAAATATTGACGAAACCGTGCGAAAGCCGGTCATTGGCGATATCTTTCCAGGGTTCAATGTAGGCCTCTTCTGCACCTGAGCCCTGAAAAGTGGAACTCATGACGATCTGCCCGGGGTAACTGGCAAGACTGCCGATGAGAGCAGTGTCATCGCTGCTGCTGATCCGACGTTCAAAAATTACATCCAGGGCCAGAACCGCCGGCTTGAACTGCGCAACTTTCTCGATCAGTTCAGCATAAACCCGCCGCGGAATCACACCTGAACTGCTGATGTCATATTTTTCAAAAGCATGCTTGTCGATACCGATGATAACGACATCTTCCGACCGGGCTCCAAAATTTTTCAGATTGACGAGAATGTCATACGAATAGTTCATGAGGTAATCATTCGCGCTCGAAAAATAGAAAACGCAGAGCACCAGCAGAGCCAGCATCAGCAAGTTCAGAGCTGTATTTTTCACGGTTACTTATTGTCTTCCTTCAAGATTTATATCGGTGCGTACCGCTCCCTGGTCAAGCGAATAGAGCTTTTCGTCAGCGGCATTCAAAGCATCGTAAGCCTTGACTTCAGGTTTTGTCTGCTGCCCCTTGGTCAGCACCCACTGCTGATTCGCTTCAACCGGCACTTCTGAACCGGCCAGGCTGACGCCAACTTTGCCGCGCACCAGCGCAACAGACAGTTCCCCGGCAGTGTTTTCAACCCTGCCCATCGTCTGATAAATCGAAACAACCGCTTCGTCAGCAGTGATTTCAAAGGTGCCGACCCGATTCTCGACCGGCGGCACGAAAAAGGTCAACAGACCGCTGACCAGATTCACCACAAAGGTTTTGCCGTCATTCTTGACCGGCTTGATCACCAGCTTGCTGTTTGCCGCGTTCTTTTCGCTGTAGAAAAGGTGCACTCTGGTATTGTCGCGGAAATAGCTGATCGTGGCCATCGAGTCTTTACCGACTTCGACAATGTCATCTACCTTGAGCTGCTGATCTTTCTGGGCGGCAGCGGCATTGACCGTAACCTGACCGGTCAGATCGGAAATTTTAGCCAGAGCTGCCGAACCACCAGACCCGCCACAACCCGTCAGACAAAGCATCGCCACTCCAAGCATCAAAAAGCCTGCCGATACTGCCACCATCAAATGTCTCTTCATAAATTCCTCCTGTTTGAAGAACCCAGAGCAAACGTTGAATTCTGCAACACCAGAAAGCATTCAGTAATCGCGGCCCTGATCCAGGCCACGGCTGTCGTTTTAATCATCCCACCTTCTCCACAAGTCATCTTCGTATTCTTCCTGCTTGCGGGTCAGATAGCGCTCAACCGCGGCACGGCCTCTTTCCCGGTAAATACGGCTCAATTCATCGAGGTTGATGGTGTAATAGGTCGATGCAAGAGCGACTTCCTGCTGCCCTTTGGCAACGGCATCGATGCCCTTCGCATTCGCCTTCATCGCCTTGAGCTTGGCAACCAGAAAATTGAAACTGTCGATCTTGCGAACGATCTCGGCGAACTTGGTCGCCACCAGATTGCCTATCTGCTGCATTTTGTAGCGTTCGCATTCGAGAAAATCCAGCCCGGCATGGTAATTGTTGCCGGCATAAAAACGGCTCAGCAGTTCTATGGTGTTGCTTGCCTGTTTCGATGATTCTTCGTTGGTCATTTTGTAGCCCTCGACGGTCAGTTTGGCACTGTTGATATTGACCATCTGGTAAAAAGCTATCATGTCTTTGCTGTATTTCTGCAGCTGCCGGGCGGTCAGCTTCTTGTAGTTCTCGTTCAGCAGTTTGTTCACCCGGGTGAACGCTTCCTGCAGGCTTTCGATGTAATCACCGGGCAGATGCTCCCCGATCGAAAGAAATCTGCTCACCCGGTCCATGCTCTTATCGTTCTCCGATTCAGATAGCAGATAGCGCATCGCGACCATCGGCACCTGGTAATTGAACATGGCATCAGGATTTGGCGGTGGAGTACCGCTCGGCTGCAGTGCCTTGAGAATATTGTCGATAGGGTCGTTGATCGCTTCGAGAACCTGAAGGGCCCACTGCGCCTTCTGAACACAGATATCCATGACTTTGACCAGCGAAGTAATATCTTTTTTGCCGGCCAGATCGTCAGATTTAGCCTTGAGGTCAGACATCGCCCTGCTATACAGTTCGAGCGCCGAATGCAGTTCGAGAAGCTCTTTGATCGCGGCTTCGGCATGCGGGCGGCCAGGGGAGCCTTCCGGCTTGTTGAGATCCATGATATTCATGGCACTGAAAGCTGATTTTTTGCACTCGCTTTCTATGTCATTAACCAGCTTGCTGACTGTTAAACCGCTCTTTTCCATCTCGTTGCGGATAAACTCGTAAGTATCTTTCGAAATGTCCTTGAACAGATTCTTCTGAATTTCCTGGTATGTGGCCGAAGACATGCTGCTCGCCGGGCAGATTATCTTGGTCACCAGCTTAAACGGGTTCTGGTCGGGTTCTTTGCGGCCATTGAACCTGACGGCCACCTTGATGTTCTTGACCACACCGGCCGGTTTCGCCTCACTGTCGTTGTCGATCTTGAGATCATAGCTGTATTTCTCGAGTTCTTCGACATTTAAAAAGGTTTTGAAGCTCTTTTCATCGCCCGCGAAAAGATTGTTGCCAGGCTTGAATTCGACGAAGCCAAAATAGAACCCTTCCTTCCTGTCGGAACTGGAATAGCTGATCACGGGAATATCAACAGTTTCGACATTGTAATCCGGGCTGCTGATCTGATCTTGGTAACTGATGTCTTTGAAAAAAGGGTTCATCAGGTATGAACTGCCTTTTTCATACTGGCCTTTCTTGATAATGATGTTGTTGATGTTAGCGAGAAAATTCGGGTTAACCTCGATGCGTTCTCTGAGAAGCTTGACGGCCACATCGGCAATATATGCTTTGGTCAGGTATTCAGAACCCATCAGATGCTGCTTTTTCGTCGAAGCCATGCTGGTGGCGATAAAATAGATAAAAAACGACAGCATGGTGATCGCAAACATCACTTCGATAATCGTAAAGCCTTTTCGCATTCTCATTACCTGCCTCCTGAAAACACCGACATCATTTCAGGTTCAATTCCAGCGGAAGAGTCTCGGAAACTTTGCCTCCGGACTCGGTTTCATCGACGAACAACCCGACGCCCTCACCGACCGTATCGATAAGATCGCGTTTGTAAACTTCGTAATATTTGTGGCGACAGACAGATTCACCGGTTTTCCGATTCTCGATAAGCACCGAAATGATAATTATCTTCTGGTTGTCTTTCTCAGCTGAACTTATCTCGCCGCGGTAATCGAAATTTTCGGCCAGCCATGGGTCACTCTTGTACATTTTGCCGATCGAGTTCTGCAACTGATCGGCCCATGAGCCAACCGCCGCCGCAACCACCGGAAAAGTCTGGCGTTCTTTGAAAAATCTCTCGTTCCACGACACCGTGTAAGCCTGGGCAGTCAGAAACACATGAATTGCATCGGCCAGCAGTGCCGCTTTGGTGTCGACGATAAAATTCTGGCTGGCGCCGCGTTCCTGGCGGGTAATGAACCACAGCGAAAAAATGCCGACCGAAAGAGTTGCGAAAAGGGCGATAACAACCGGCATGGCAAAAGCTCGCCGGCGAGTATGGTTTCTTTTCATATCAATATTTAACGGCTCTGGCATTTCTCAACCTCACGACGAAAACACTGCCGGAAAAATCGTTCATCTCAAGCCCGCGACCTGAATCACGGTCTTTGCGCTTGTCAAATTTCAGCTTGATCATCACCGATGCCGGACTCATCACCGTGAATTCGACCATTTCGACGTCACGCAGATTGACCGGTTTAACCCCGGGCTTGACCGAATCGATTTCAGGGGTGCCATCCTCACGAAATGAGCGCAGGCAGCCCTGACTAAGCTTCAGCTTGATCCATTCGTTATCGACATCACGGAAAACCAGTTCTCTGGAAGTCTTGACCGGGTTCGGGCTGATTATCTCAGCACCTCTGGCAATGCGGTTGCCCAGCAGTGCATCGGCCATGCGCAGACTGTGGTGCAACGACACTTCCTGGGTCAGACCCGGCAGCTGCCGCGAAAACAGCGAATATACCGAAGTGACACCGGTCAGTACCAGGCTGAAAATACCGAGTGCCACCAGAACTTCAACGATCGTGAAGCCCTGGTTCGCCATTCTGTTGTCAGCCTTTGCCAGCATCCTGACTGCCCTCATTTTTCTGTGCGCTTTACTGATTGAGCTTCGAGCTGAACCGGCCCGATATTGTCGTTGCGAAGCAGTTCGCCTTCGACCTCGATACGCTCACCCGAAGCGATCTGCATGTCGCTTCCTTCCGGGAAATTTACCAGACAGCGATCTCCGGCTGAATTAAACACCAGAATCGCAGTTCTTCGCATGCGATCGACACTGGCAACAAAACCCCTGATCTTTAAAACCGGCTGCCGACCGCGAAAGTCGATACGGTTATATTTTTCCGGGCCGCCGGCAAGGTCGCCGGCAATTAAACTCTTCACCTTGCCAAACTTTGCCTTTTCGCCTCTTACCTCTGCCTGATTCCGTTTCAGAAAAAGCATCGTCACAAGATTGTGCAAAAGAATGATCGACAGACACAAACCGGCCAGCAGCCAAACCTTGTTCGCAGCCGCAGATTCAGGCCGGACATCGGTCTTTTTCAAAAAATCGCCGACCAGATCTGGATGTTTCTGACCAATAGCAGTCAGAGCCTTTTTGACCACATACCTGACCACACTGTCGCGATGCTGGCAAAAACCCATGAGCGTTTTTACCTGCTCGGGGTCTTCAAGCTGCGAAAGAGCGGTCAGAACCTCTTTTCGGGTGCTTTCTGCCGGATCGACCAGCTGGCCGATCAGGCCCTCGATGTTTCGCGGCCCCTTTGCAGCTGCCTTGCTCATTTCGCACTCCCCCCGGCAGGATCAGAGGGCACTGGCGGAGGGCTTTTTTCGAGTTTGAATTCGCTGACCAGATCATCGATGCTCTCAATCATGAAAACAAGATCGGCAAATTCCTTTTTCATGCTTTCGGAAGCATCATTGTCGATGCGGACAGACATTCGTTCACTGCTGCGCTTCAGATTGGCGCACATGTCGCGGATGCCGGCAACCTTTTCCCTGACACTTCCGACCATGCGATCCATTGCGGCGGCAAGTTCCTGAAATTCATCATGCGGTCGAATGCGGACATTGAGCGACAGATCACCGGTTTCGATCTGCTCGGCGCATTTCTCGAGACGGTAAATGGGGCCGGCCATGCGGTGCGAGACGAACAGCCCGAGATAGAGAATGACGGCCAGCCCCATCAGCTGAATGATCAGCAGAGAAGGGAGCACCAGTGAATAGAAAGACTCGGATACGAGCAGTTCGTTGATGCTGGCATCGGCAAAAAAGCTGCTGACGAAAACGATGGTCAGACTAAGTGAAATATTCGAAAAAACGAAAACGCAGAGCAGAATGATAGCAATGATACGCGCCTGAAATTCTTTTTTGATGAAAAGAATTTTGCGCTGATAAGTCTGCCTCTGGCCGCCCATTTTACACCTCTGACGAGTGCCGCTCGACTATTGATGCAGGAACGCAAAAGATTCTGCAGATCAGATACCGGAGTTCTCAAAGGATGTTAGAAATTTGCCTTTTCTGGAGTGAACAGAAGCCATCTGAAGGGCAGAGAAAGATGGCCTCATGGCACAAGGGCTTATATCTTTTAACCGAACCATAACAACATCCTGCAAGTAAATCTCTCTATTTTGACTTTACTCCCGGCCGAAAACTTTGGCAACACATAATAATATGCCGGTTGCAAACCTGGATCGCTTATATTGCGCCAGATTGCGTCTTCCGATTGCAAAAAACGAGAACATAAAGAAACATATGTACCAAGATTACGATTGCTTCGCTGCGCCCGCAATGACAAACTTAACACTGTCACTGCGAGGAGCGCAGCGACGCGGCAGTCGCTGGTAAGGCACGTAGATTACGATTGCTTCGCTGCGCCTGCAATGACAAACTCAACACTGTCACTGCGAGGAGCGCAGCGACGCGGCAGTCGCTGGTTGTGATACTTGTCTTAGTGGTAATCGGCACAGCAGTTTGCAATGCAATAAAAAAGCAGGCCCGACAGTTTTTCCTATCATTAGGCTATTTAATACAAACGTTTTCGCTTTGTCGAAATCATCGAGTCCTCGCAATCGCAGTAAGAGACGAAGCGTTATCAAACATGGCTATTATGATTCCATGAAAAAATTTTTCAGATTTTTCAAAAAATTTTTCTTGACACTTTGCAGCAAATTGACGATAATAATATTGCAATGCAGCAATTAGTTAAAATAAACGAAATCAATTTTACAGGAGTTCTAAAATGAATAAATGGATGGAATTTTCAAACGAATACGCTCAGCTGATGAAGGACAATTTCCAGGTAATGAACAAATTCTGGCGCGCCAGCATGGATCAGACATCTGGTTACACCAAAAAGAGCATGGAACTTTTCTTCGACCACATGAACCGCAATGTCGAATTCATGCACGAAATGTACAACAACACCGCTTCTTCCAACGACGAACTCAAGAATCTCTATCGCGAAAATATTGAAAAATTCAATACCCGCTTTCAGAAGGTTTATGAAGAAACCGTCAAGGCCATGACTCCGAAGCACATGACCGCTGAAAAGTAATTGAAACCAGATGCCGCCGGCCAGCTCGTAGCTGCCGGCGGCACCAGACAATCAGACAACGAGACCCGGCTCTACTGAGCACACGCAGCAGGATTTTGCCGCAAACCCAAAATCAACTCAAATTGAATTTTCCAGCAAAGTCCGCCCGCAGACCAACAAGTGAGTTTTTTCACAAACCGATTTTTAAAATGTAGTGCAGTCGTTTGTCGGTCAGGTTGATGATCAGATTGTCAGTACAGTTGTCGACAGAATTGTCGCCAGAAAGTAATATCGTATCTTTCGCAGTTTTTTCGCGGGGATGCATTTGAAGATTTTTATCGTTACGCCATTAAATCAGGAGAAATATAATGAAAAGAATGACTGGTAAAGTAGCCCTCATCACCGGCGGTGCCGCAGGCATCGGCCTTAAAGCAGCAATCATTTTCGCCGAAGAAGGCGCTACCGTATATGCTCTCGATATCAGCGACAAGGCCCTTGCCGGCCTCGCCGACGTTAAACTGTCAGCTGAAGTCACCGGCAAAATCATCGGCAAGAAGGTCGATGTTTCCAGCCACGCCGACGTCAACAAAGTCGTCGACGAAATTCATGCCGCCGAAGGCAAAATCGACTGTCTGGTGAACAACGCCGGCATCACCGCCGACGCTACCCTGCTCAAAATGACCGAAGAACAGTTCGACCGCGTCATCAAGGTTAACCTCAAGGGTGTCTACCTGATGGCCCAGGCCTGCGCAGCTAAAATGACCGCTGCCGGCAAAGGTTCGATCGTCAATACCTCTTCTATCGTAGGCGTCCAGGGCAATTTTGGCCAGACCAACTATGCAGCCGCCAAATCCGGTGTTATCGGCATGACCTATACCTGGTCACGCGAACTCGGCCGCAAGGGTGTGCGCGTCAATGCCGTCGCTCCCGGCTACACCTGGACCGACATGCTCGCTACCGTTCCCGAAAAGGTAATCAAGATGCTCGAAGAAAAGACGCCAATGCAGCGCCTTGGTCAGCCTGACGAAGTTGCCAAACTTTATCTCTTCCTTGCCAGCGACGAAAGTTCCTACATCACCGGTCAGGTTATCGGCGTCGACGGCGGCCTGAAACTCTGATAAAATTACCCAGAAAGGTCGGAAGCCATGATCGCAAACATCGATACCCTCGCCCAGCAATTTGATGCGGTAGCCGAACATTTTCTGCGCGAAACTGCAGGAGAACTCGACACCTACCCACGCGGCGTCACACCACGCGAAGAAGTCTGGCGTGCCGGCAACGTTTCGCTGCTGCGCTTCGCCAGCCCAGAAGGCGTTGAAGGCAAACCCCTGCTGATCGTTCCTTCACTGATAAACCGCTGGTATGTTCTCGACATTACCGAAGAAGTCAGTTACATCAGGGAATTCGCCCAGAAGCGCCCCACTTATCTGATCGACTGGGGTTACCCCGGCGCTGAAGTCGGCCATCTGCCACTCAGCCACTACTATCACCGTTCGATCAGACGGGCTGTAAGGTTCATCTGCCGCGAACACGGCTTCGATCAGGTCGATATGCTCGGTTATTGCATCGGCGGCACCATGGCTTATGCCTTCAGCTGCCTCGAACCTGAAATGGTCGATCACCTGGTGCTGCTTACCGCCCCGATCAATTTTTCCGATGCCGGGATTTTCGCAACCTACGCCGAACATTTCCCGACCGAAGAATTCTCGAAATGCATGGATGTCATGCCGGGCTGGCTGCTGGCATTCTCTTTCCAGTTCGTTCAGCCTCTCGGCACTTACCAGAAAACCAAAATGTTCAAGGATAAATTCGAGAGCAAGGGCTTTATGAAGCTCTACAACGCTATGGAACGCTGGATTGCCGACCCGGTCAGCTATCCTGGCAAAGCTTATTACCAGATGCTCACCGAACTTTATAAAGAAAATCTGCTGACCCAGGGCAAAATGACCACTGCCGAAGGGCTGGTCGTCGATCCGGCCGCCCGCAGCTCCAGAGCCCTGATTCTCAACGCCGGAAAAGACCACATCGCACCGCTCTGCACCACAGCTCTGCCGGCTACCGACAAGGCGCCAGCGCATCAGGTAACCATTCCCTCGGGGCACATCGGCATTACCACAGGGCGCAACAGCAAAGATGCCTGCAAAAGCGCCATCGATTTCATAATGAATTAAGGAGACTAGCAATGTTTAACATGATGGGCGAAGATATGATGAAGCAATGGACTGAAAACTGGGAAAAACTCATGGGCGACCAGCTGGAAAAACTGGTCAGCAACGAGAAATTCATCAGCGAAATGTCGAAATCGCTTGCTGCAACCATGACCGGCAAAGCCATGTATTCGAAAATGCTCGACGAGCAGATGGCGGCCATGAATCTGCCCTCGCGCACCGACATCGTCAAAATCATGCAGAAGCTCACCGATATCGAAGAGCGTCTCGTCGACCTGACCGAAAAATTTGAAGATTATGTCGACGCAAACCGTTCGACTGCCGGCAAAGCTGCGCCGGTAGAAGGCCATGCTGAAAACAAGGGCAAGAAGCAGAAAAAATAGTTATTGGACTTGACGGCCTGTCAGTCATAAAATCATTGACAGCGGCCTGCAGCTGCGTCAAAAAAAATATCCTGACAGGAAAGAGAGAACTATGACCAAGGCAAAAGAGCAGAAAAAGAAACAGGAAGAATACCAGGAACTGGTGTCGAAGTCGGTTCTGAAACAATATACCGAGGCCGACCGCAGGCGACTGGGAATGGAACCAACCCGCAAGACGGCCGTATTCCATCAGTCACCCTGGACCCTCTATCGCTGCGGCGAAGATTTCAAGTCTGAATTTGCTCCGGTGGTCATAGTTCCCTCGCTGATCAACCGCAACTACATCATGGATCTGCTGCCAGGCCATTCACTGCTGGAACAGTTAAAGGCCGCCGGCCTCGACGTTTTCATCATCGACTGGGGTGATCCTGATTCAGGCATGGGCCATATCGACTTCGATCATTACATCAGTGTATGGATACGCCGGGCCATCAGACAGGTCAAGAGACTCACCGGTCATAAAAAAGTTCAGCTCGCCGGTCAGTGCATCGGCGGCATGATGGCGGCCCTCTACGCCTCTCACCCCGATCTGCGCCAGGACCTGAGCAGCCTCTTTCTTCTGACTGCTCCCATCGATCTGGCCGGCTCGGGCCTGCTCTCGAACTGGACAAGTGTCGAAGGCTTCGACATCGAAAAAATGACGGCAGCTTACCAGGGCATCGTTCCGGCCAAGTTCTTTCACTCGTCGTTTCCGCTGCTCGACCCCCGCAGCCAGCTGAGCAAATATCGCCGGCTGCAGGAAAATTTCGAAATCGACGGTTTCAAAAACATCTGGGAAGCCCTGGATATATGGGGCAGCGACAACGTCGATTTTGCCAAAGCGGCGTTTCATGATCTTATCAGAACCTTTTACCAGGAAAACGCCTTTTTCAAAGGCGAATTCCGCATCATGGGCGCTCCGGTCAGCTATAAGGATATCGATATCCCGACGCTCGCTCTGGCGGCCCGCGACGATCATGTCTTCAACGAAAAGGCAGCCAGAGCGATTCTCGACTGCAAAGCTGCAAAAATAGACAAACTGGATTATCATGTAATTCCGGCCGGGCATGTCTCGCTGATTGCAGCTCACCCGGTCAGGGTAACAACTTATGCTCTGATCAAAGAATTTTTGACCAGATAACCTCAAGGAGCAGAAAATGACTGAAGTTTTTATCGTTGGCGCAGCCAGAACCGCAATCGGCACTCTCATGGGCACCCTCAAATCGGTACCCGCCCACAAACTGGGCAGCGTAGTCATCAGGGCAGCTCTCGAACGCGCCGGGATCAAACCCGACCAGATAGATGAAGTGATGATGGGCAATGTGCTTCAGGCCGGTCAGGGCCAGGGTCCGGGCCGCCAGGCCGCTATCGGTGCCGGCGTTCCAGATACCGTTCCAGCCTGGGCAATCAACCAGCTGTGCGGTTCAGGCATGAAAACCATAGCGCTTGCAGTCGATGCAATCAGAGCCGGTGATGCTCAGTGTATCGTTGCCGGTGGCATGGAAAGCATGAGCGGCGCTCCTCATCTCGCCGATCTGCGTAATGGCACAACTCTCGGCAATGTCACCTTCAAGGACTCCACGGTCTGGGATGGCCTGACCGACGTATTTTCGGGCGAACACATGGGCATGACCGCTGAATGGCTTGCCGATGAACTCAAGATTACCCGCGAAGAGCAGGATGCTTTTGCCGCTGAAAGTCAGAAGCGCGTTGCCGCCGCCTGGGAAGCCGGACGCTTCAACGATGAAATCGTTCCAGTTGAAATTCCGCAGCGCAAGGGCGACCCGATTGTATTCAAAAAGGACGAACATTTCAGGGTCGGCACCACTGCCGAAAGCCTCAGCAAGCTTAAACCAGCCTTCAAAAAAGACGGGTCGGTAACTGCCGGCAACGCTTCGGGCATCAACGATGGCGCGGCAGCCGTAGTCGTCGCTTCAGCCGAATTTGTCAAAAAACACAACCTTAAACCCCTTGCCCGGATCGTCGCACACGCGACAACCGGTCTCAATCCCTCAAGAATGGGTCTCGGCCCGGTTTCTGCCACGCAGAAAGCCCTGACCAGAGCCGGCTGGAAAGTCAGCGACCTTGACAGAGTCGAAGCTAATGAAGCTTTCGCCGTTCAGTCAATCGGTGTTATCCGCCAGCTCGGCTTTGACCCGGCTAAAACGAATGTCAACGGCGGAGCCATCGCCCTCGGTCACCCCATCGGTGCTTCCGGTGCCCGCGTGCTGGTTACGCTGCTGTATGAAATGATGCGCTCGAACACCAACAAAGGCCTTGCTACTCTCTGCGTGGGCGGCGGCATGGGCGTTGCGATGGCAGTCGAACGCGTCAAAGCTTGATTCCTTTCCTTGCCTCTGTGCGGCGTCATTAACCGCATGGACCTTCCGGGCCTGGGGCTTTCCCCGGGCTGTCTTTTTTTTAGCCGATTTATCGAATCCTGCAAAAACAAAGCAGATTTGATTCAGCGGCCCGGCGTATCAGAAGCAGCCTAATTTATGCAGTTATCAATAATTCTTGACAAGCACCGGTGATTTAATTACTTTAATATTAAAGCTTTTAATATTAAACGGAGTAATTCATGAGCACTCACTTCAAAGGTACAAAAGAACAGGTCAGCGCTCTCGACTGCTTCATCAAGCTGCAGCGGGCCGCCAACTCCGTCAACGCTGCCGCACTGAAGCAGATTCAGGCTAACGGTCTGACTGAGAGCCAGTTCGGCATTCTCGAAGCCCTGCTGCCCCTCGGCCCGTTAAACCAGAATCAGCTCGCCGAGAAAATTCTCAAAAGTGGTGGCAACATTACCATGGTTATCGACAACCTGATGAAGCAGGGTCTGATAATAAAGGAAAAGCGTGATTCAGACCGGCGCTGTTTCTGGATCAGCCTCAGCGACAGCGGCAGAAAGCTTATTGCCGGCCTATTCCCGCTACATGCCGAAACCATAACCGCCAGCATTTCAGTATTAACTGCCCCTGAGCAGCAGCAACTTGCAAATCTGTGCCGAAAACTCGGAAAAGGTGTACAGTAATTACAGGTTTTTAAAAAAATAATATCAGGAGATGGAAAAATGAAAGTATTACATATAGTGGCCAGCCCCAGAGGTTCGCAATCCCGCACTCTTCGCGTTGCCGACGCAGTTCTGAAAAAGATCGGCAAAGATTTTCCCGGAGCCGAAATCGATACTCTCGATGTTTTCACCGAAAAGCTTCCCGAGATGAATATCACCCGTGTCAAAGGCAAATACATGTTGATGAGCGGTCAGGAACTCAGCGGTGACGCCGTTCAGGCCTGGGAAGAAATCAAAGCACACATAGCCAGGTTTCTGGCCGCCGACGTTATCATCATCAGCACACCGATGTGGAACTTCGGCATTCCATACCGTCTCAAGCACTATATCGACGTGGTATGGCAGCCGGGCTTCATGTTCAAATATACCGAAAACGGCCCGGTTGGCCTTGCTGCCGGCCGCAAAGTCATCGTCGTATCAAGCCGGGGCGGCGACTATACTCCCGGAACTCCTGCTGAAGCCTACGACCAGATAATACCCTATCTCAAAACCGTTCTGGGCTGGGCCGGTATAACTGACCAGACCTACATAAGCGTGCAACCAATGGATGCCAACAACGACGAAGGCCGTGAAGCAAAAATCAAAGAAGCAATCGCGAGCATTGAAACGCAAAAGTTTTGATTTCACACACTTTCCCAGAGCTGCAACAGCCGCTGCCTCGTAACGACAAGAATCTCAGGCGGATCAGGCCACTGTTCCATGACTGCCGAGCCTGAGAAACCGCGTTGTTTGAGCTGGCCGACCAGGCGCCTCAGATTGCCGTCATCGAGCGAAGACGGGCCGGTGAAAAGAGGCAGATGGCTGTCGCGGTCGCCATGATTCTCGTGAACATGCCAGTGAACGATCGGAACATGACCGGCCAGACGCGCCACATATGCCGGGTAATCGCCGAGCGTTTCGGCGAAAAGATTGGCGTGGCCCATGTCGAGACAAAGACCGAACCTGCGGCCGGCATGTTCTTCCATCGCGGCGAACACCTCGTTGACCAGTTCAGGAGAACATCGAGGCGTGTTTTCGACGCTGACCATCACCCCGGCGGCGCTGGCTGCATCGATGAGTCCAAGCAGAGAGCCGGCATAAACTCCGGCCGGGTATTCGTTGAAAAGATGAATGTTGACGACTTCTGCCGCAATGTCTGCGGCAAACCTTATGCTGCAGAGAATAGCATTTTGACCGGCATCGGTCACCGGGTCGGCAACCCATGGCGCATGAACGCTGAAGCGGATATTATTTTTTTTACCGGTTTGCCTGATCGACTGGCGACGTTCAGAACTGATATCATTTTCATGCCAGCCGGCAGGACCCGGGTCACTGAACCACTCAAAGGCGTCAAAACCATTTCTGACAGCAAAGTCAAAAGCAAGCTGTGCCGGAACCCGGCAACAGGTCTGATTTCCCATGCGAATCTGCGGCGTCATACAGGTGTCTCCAGGCTGCGATTAAAAAAAAGACTGTCGACAGGCATCGTTTCATCAGCGGAATATCTCAGATCAAATTTCCGCAAACCGACTGAGATACCGGGCCTATGAAGCGCATCTACTCTCATAGGCTCAGTAAGACTGGTTTTCGACCGGCAGATAAAGCCGCATGATGCGGCAGGAAGTGGCAAGCCAGAGATTCAGCTGGTCAAAATGCAGGTAATGCACACCGGGGCGTGAGAGACGTTCCCAGTTTTTGCCGTCGTAGAGCATTACGCAGCTGCCACCAATCTCCGGATTCACTACCCGCAGACGGTAAGGATTGTCACGGGCCGGATACAGCGCCGGCGGCACATCTGAAGACTTGAAGAAGTTCTTTTCCCGGGTGTAATGTTCGTCGCACGCCACCGCCAGAATGAAAGGATATTTTGCATCGTCAGGCGCCGCGGCTACGGCGGTAATGCGATTTGAATCGAAACCGGCCACCCTGGTTGGAACATCACGAATTTTCAGATCTGGGGTCAGATAGAGCAAACCGCTTATGGCACCGAGCCAGAGGTTGTTGTTACGATCGGCCGCCATTCCGGTATAGCGCCTTTTCGGAACATCGATGCGCGTCACCTGTTGACCGTCATAGATAGACAAACCCTCTTCCTGAAGCATTGCCACGACCTTGCCGGAGGTGGTATCCCAGTTGCAGCAATTGACGATTTCTGTGGCAACTGCCAGTTCACGGTTATCGACACCAACTTCAACCCGTTTCCAGTTTTCCGGGGTTATGGCTGCCGGATCTAGCAGATGCGCGCGCCCGAGAATAAAAAGGCCCGAAGATTTTGTTCCGACTGCGATATCCGCGCCCAGCTTCCGTACACACAAAAGAGTTTCGTCGATCGGCCAGGGAAGCTGACCTGAGTCGATCTGCACCCATTCATGACCGAGCTCTGCTCCCCAGTGCATGCCAACGCTGGTGTAAGCGGTCGTGCTGTTGAGAACGGCGAGACTTTTTTCGTTGAAAATCACCCAGACGCGCTCGTCAAAATCGAGATCATAATCGGTAATCATGCCTTTGATGATCGGATGCACCGGAGCCTTGTTAAGCTGACTGCGAATGGTGAACAACTGTGTGCCGTTGGGCAGAAACCTGCCATTTGGCGTATCGATGACCGGGTGAATCGGATAAGTCATGGTAGCGTTGCAGGAAACCTGCACTGCAGCAGAAGCAGCGGCCGCCACGGCATTGGCAATCTGCTGCCGGTTAACTTCCGTTACCGAATTGGCAGCAATCAGAGCCTGATTGAGAGGCCCGACAATGGTTCTCTGATCGAGGGTCGAATAGATCCTGTCAACCGACTCAGGCGGAAGATCAGGCGGGATTTCCATGCAGTAGTGATGCCACTGGCTTTCGCCCTGGCCGGGCCATGGCCGTTCGCGCACTGTTGAATTGTCTTCGATGCTCAGGTCTTTTGCTGGATCATGTTCGGAATTTTCGTAACGGCCGGACAGCTTCTGAGGCATGCCAAGAATGCCGAGCATCGCCGCCGAGGGAAAGGCGTAGCGCGACAGCCCGCGCTCATGCGAAACCCAGAGGTCCTTTCCCTGAATGATCTTATAATACGAGATAAATGGTTCGACCGGGTAATCATGCTGACTTGGATAGCCATAGATAAAAGGCCCCCAGTGCGACATGAACGGCCAGAAAGTCTTGGCGTAGGAAGGATCGGAGCCGCGGAATTCGAACTCGTCATACTGGTATTCATCGGTGATACCGAGCATGGTGACCCCGGCATCGCTGAGCACGGCGATCTTTTTGACGCCAGTGAGATAGTAAATGCGGTTGATATTGTCTGAAGGAAGGGGGCTGTCGTTCGAAGTATAGTTGTACCAGCGGCCCTCTTCGAATTTCCAGATACCGCGCCCCTGGGTGCCGGCCCAGAGAATTCTTTTGCCAAGCAGATCGGCCATCAGAGCTTCTTCGCGACTCATTTTCGTTTTGATGACGTCGGTCTCTTCATCTGGGCTGACAGCCAGACTGGTGATCCAGAGATCGGGAACCGGCAATTTTACGACTCCGATCAGGCTGCCTTCTTTGATAAGGTTAAGGCGATCCTGGGTCACGGCAATAACATTGCTGGATTTACCCTCAGAAAAACCCTGAAAATCGTTAACCCAGTCGCTTTCAAGTTCGACATACTGCTGGTCGTCGTCGGCACGCAGCAACCCGCGCCCCTTGGTCGAATAGATGCCGCCACCGGGGAAATCCATGGCCATGGCGGTAATGCCGACCGAAATTATGCGATGTTGTTCTTCGCGGCCCATGCCCATAGAATTGACGGCCATAAAATTGACGCCGCCCGCCTTTTGAAAAATCGATGTCTTGAAAAGCCAGCCGCCAAAGCACCCGACATAGAGAGTGCTATCGACAATCTGCAACACTTCAGTATCGATGGTAGAAAGGCCGTTTTCGATGCCAAAACCGGTGCAGGTCATCGGATTGTCGGGGTATTCCTCAATATCGACACAGAAAACCCCGGCCGGTGTCGCTGCCCAGATATTGCCCCAGGCGTCGAAGTCGATCGCTCTGATTGCCAGGTCTTTGAGTTGCGGCAGCTGATCACCGATATTCAGCCAGCCGGCCTGACTTTCGAGAAACAGGCCGATACCCCGGTCGGTACCTACTGCCATCCGACCTTTGCCGATTGCCATGCAGATGGCATTATTGCCTGGAAGACCAGAGCGCTGGTTCCAGGTCACCCAGGTCTGCGAAGCCGAAAGGGTCATGCCGATCAGCAGAAACACCACAAGCACGCCGGAAATTCGCGATGCCGTTCTTTGCATTTGCCATCCTCACAGTTTTCAGCCGTATCATCTCATCTTAGTTTAACCTCTCTTTCGAGTCAAACTTTCGAGAAAAGCTCCAGCGGTGGTCTGAGAAAATCGGCCGGGCCGAAAAGTGATGAAGCATTAAACATAAAAAAAGGAGCATCGTCATGGCAAAAAAGACCAGGACGAAATCACGGCCCTGCTTTTAAGGCAAAAGTGGCATTAGAAAACCTTAATGGCGAGAAAACTCTTTCGGAGCCTGCGCAGCAATTTGGGGTTCACGCAAAATCGTTAAATGACTGACTAAGCACCCACCATAGATGCTGAATAAAAAATCAGCCGGATGAAATGGCATTCCAGAATGCTGAAAATCCGTCTTTGCAGATGCTGTAAGCCTCATCAGGATTTTTCTTGATGAAATTCATAGTGGTGTCGGCCATTGAGACCATCAGCAGACCACCAAAAACCGGCGGTTGATGACAGATGACTCCCTGAACCATAACATCTTCAATCAACCGTATGATCCCGCAGAATGAATCCTGCACTTTGTCTCTGGTTGCTTGAGTGATTTTGCCCGACATACTCAATTTAGCAAGAACCTGGTGGGCATCAGGATGTTTAAGGCCCCAACCTATGTATGTGTGCCAGGCATGCCATAGTTTGTCACGCAAATCATCTTTTTCATCTGGCACGGAGGCTGCCGAATGCAATTGTTCTTTGAGGGTGAGATAAAGCTGATTCAAAAGCTCATCCTTGGTGGCAAAGTAAGTAAATACCGTACCTTCAGCAACTCCTGCAGCTTTGGCGATGCTTGCGGTTGAAGCGTTCAATCCTTCTTCAGCGAACAACTTAGTAGCTGCAAGGAGGATGGTTTGTCGTTTTTCTTCACTACGCGGACGAGCCATCGGGTAACGCCACCATTCATATAATTGATTACATACTCATGTAAAAATGAAACTATTTAATTGTCAAGAGCTCTGAATTAAAGTTCATTAAAACTGTTTTTTGCGACGGATGATAGAATATTGACCACTATGGCACTACCGATTCTGGCACTTCAAGCTTCGGGAGGGCTTGAGGCATCACTGACCGTTTCTTTTTTCCGGCAATTAATTATGTTATGGCAGGAATTTTATTGATTCGTATGTGACTGATGATATATTGGAACAATAGACTGCCGGATAAGTGAGCAAAGCATGTACCCTTTTTATAACCTGACGATGAAGGTGCGCCGGCTGCGCATGCTGCTGCCAAAGCGCGACTTCATGACCGCCGCCGCTTTCTGGCTGGTTATTTCGCTGCTGCTGGTGGTTTTCAGCAGTCTGACTTCACCGTTCGACAATCGACTGAAAGACCTTAAAATCAAGTTCAATGCCGATTATGTCAAGGCATCGATACCCGTGCCGATACTTTTGCTCGCGATCGACACAGACACACTGGCAGACGAAAAGGCGCCACACAAATGGCCATGGCCGCGTGATTACTGGGCACATCTTCTGAAGCGCATCAATGACGAAGGCAAGCCCCGGGCTATCATTATCGACGTTTTTTTTCAGAAAGAGCTCGGCGAAAATGAAGCAAGATTGAAACAATTTGCAGAAGTTATCGACGAGAGCGGGAAAACCGGTCTGGTAGCGCTTTACGAAGAAAGTTTCATCGGTGCCGGGCGCCAGATTAAATTCGAACCGCCGCTGAAAACCCTGCGAAACAAGGCTGCCTTCTGGGGCCACGCCTGGCAATCGGTTGACGAGGATGGCAAGGTGCGCTCTTTTCTTCTGCAGGACAAAGGCGTTGAGTGCCGCCATATCGTCTGGGAGCTCCTCAACATACTCGGTCTGCCGATCAAACATCTCGAAGAAATTCAAAGCAACAAAAACGCCCGGGCTCTTCTTGATTTTTCGGCTTCACGCAATCTTGTCGAGCAGATTTCGATGAAAGAGCTGCTTGAAGAAGAAGGCGCGTTCGAAATGCTCAAAGACCGGGTTGTGGTTATCGGTGCCACGGCGCAGGTTCTTCACGATATCTTTCAATCGCCGTTCGGGCCGATCCCCGGGCCTGAAATAATCTGCAACAGTATCGTGACTCTTGGAGCCGGGCATTTTCAGCTTCTGTATGATTCCTGGTTCAGACGCCTCATTTACTACCTGGCCGGTGCACTGATGGCCATGTTCATCTTTTCTGACTTTCTGAAAGACAATATCAGGCAGATGATTCTATCTTGGGTGATGCTGCCGGTGTTTCTTTTCTTCTTCTCATTCCTGCCCCTGTATCACCCGCCGGTCATTCTGACCTGGTTCGGCTATACGGTCACCGGCATCATCGTTTTCATTCTGCTGCGCTTTCTCGAAATTTCCGAGCTCCGCCAGCAGATACTCGAAGCAGAAATCTGCGGCACGATTCAAAAGAACTTCTTTCCCGCCGAAAACCTGGTCGACCCGCGTGGACTGACCTGTTACGGCCGCTGTATTCCGCAAAAAGATGCCGGCGGCGATTTCTACGATTTTTTCAGGCTGGTCGACGGAAAAATTTTCTTCATGCTCGGCGATGTAACCGGGCATGGCATTTCAGCCAGTATGATCACCACAGCTGCCAAAACCGTGGTAATTCTCGAATCTGAAAAGGAAGATTTCAATCTGCAGAATCTGCTGCAGGAAATCGGCTACACCATCTTCAGCATGACCAACAAACGCCGCATGATGTCTGCGGTCGCCGGCATCATCGATCTGGATGCCCGAAAACTGACGCTGGCCTCGGCGGGGCATCTTCCCAGCGTCATGAAAAGCGGCAACACGGCAACCGAAATTCCGTTGCCCGGTCTGCCGCTTGGTACCGGCAAAAAGAAGAAACCAATGTCAATCAGGGAAGTGAGTATCCCAGAAAATGGTAAACTTTTTGTGTACTCGGATGGTATAATAGAAGGGTTGAACTGGGCGAACGAAATGCTTGGTTATGATACCTTCTACAAACTGGTTGCCGACCTGCCCGACGGCCAGAAATGCGAAAAAGATGTCGATGATCTTCTGAGCCGTCTGACAGCACACGCCCAGGGGCGAAGCTTTGAGGATGACGTTACTTTGCTGGTATTAGATTTTTCCAAAGGGGAGTCGGTAAAAAATGAAGAGAAAATTTAAAGTTTTTGCAGTTTTGTTTTGTGCAGCGGTTGCCGCCGTCATGACTGGTTGCGGCAATCAGGGTGAACCGGTGGTAAAAATTACCTCGACCAAGGGTCAGGTCACCACCAGACAGGGCAGCGCCGAAAGCTTTGCCACTGCAGCTCCCGAGCAGCAGCTGCGCTCTGGCGATGCCATCAAGACCGGCGACGAATCCAACGCCGAACTCGAACTCATCAATGACAAGAGCCAGATTCGCCTCAGCAACAACACCTTTCTCGAAATTCAGAATTTCACTGAAAAGCAGCTGAAACAGATGAGCGGTATCGCCATCTACAAAATTTCGCCGCAGAACCGGGCCCTCAAGATTCAGACCCCGCAGGGCATGGCAACCGTTCTCGGTACCCGCCTGCGCATTGACGCAACTGAAAACGAAACTGTCGTCAGCGTCGAAGAAGGCAAGGTCGGCTTTTCCAAAAAAGCCGGACATCAGGTTGTTATCGATGGCGGCATGAAGTATTCAACCACTTTCACCGAAGATACCGCCAAACCGATCGATCCGTTTGAACTCGAAAAAACCTTCAACGGCGAAGATCTCAAACCAGTCATCAACCCAAGATAAGAAGCCAGAAAACCAGCCGCAGGCAAATTATGCCGGCGGCTGGTTTTTTTATGGCGAAAAAGGTATAATGCAGCGAATTAATCAACCGGAGACCCGACCAATATGCAGAGGAACTTTATTCTGACCCTGATAATGATCATGTTCAGCTGCTGCTGCCTTGCCGATTCAGAATCAAGACCGGCGACCGAAGCTGAAAGACAGTTTTTCTCCCGGGCCATAGAAACCTGTATAAAAGCGTTCAACGGCATCCCCGCCTGGGAAAAAGTCGACGAATCAGGTCAGGACGTGGAAGAATTTGCCAGACTGACTGTGGGCAGCGAAAAGGCGCCACTGACCTATCATTATTATGTCGAATGGGCTGATCAGGCCCGGATAGACAAGGCCAACGCCGAAATCAGCGCCCTGCTGGCAACACAGGCAGCCGGTCTGCAGCAGACTGGCGAAGAAATTGACATTAAACAGCTCGAAACAATAGCCGAACAGATTGCCGCTGCCGCTAATGCCGGCAATGCTTCGGAAGTGGAAAGACTGAACCGGCAGGCAGAACAGATAGCAGCCGAAAGCGATAGAATTTTTTCCGAATCGGACCAGGCCGCTCGGGAAGCGATTGAAAAACTGGCAG
Organism: uncultured bacterium; assembly: GCA_964474705.1. GTDB lineage: Bacteria > Muiribacteriota > Ozemobacteria > Ozemobacterales > Ozemobacteraceae > Rifleibacterium. The sequence continues at coordinate 32,092 of CAYYUI010000023.1, read as the reverse complement.
CCCGCGATGCCAGAGTAGTGATCAGAATAGGCATCAACCAGTTTTACCAGGGTTTCGATGCGGAGCCGACTGCCGGCAATCTTGCCGACGGCACGCCTTTCTTTCGTATCGAAAACAGCAGGCTCTATAACGAAAGCTGGGTCGAGGGCACAACCTATATCGTCTTTGGAAAAGACTGGAAAAGCGTGCGCGACGATGCCGGCCCGAGTCTTGAAAGAGCAGAGGAGCCCGGTCGGCCGCACACCGAGATTCAAACAATCGTGATTGCAGTCGAAGCTGAAAAACAGCGGGCTCTCGACATACTCAACCAGATGAAGATCAGCAGTTTCAGAGACCTGATCAGATAATATGGCAGATCGGCAGGAAAGTATGGCACTCAAATGGGATCAATCACTCAGTGTCGAATGCGATCTCATCGACAATCAGCATCGCGAGCTCATCAACCTGGTCAATGAACTCGAAAACTCAATCACTACAGGTCTTTCGTCTGAACTTCTCGGAAAATCCCTCAAATTTATCGTGAACTATACCAGGTATCATTTTTCGGCAGAAGAAGAATTGATGCGATCGATCGGTTATGATGATCTGAAACGCCACAAGCAGATTCATGACGACCTGATCACCAAAATCATCGAGATACTCAGAAAAATGAAAGAAGGCCAGGACCCTGATTTTCTCGATCTGGTAAATTACTTCATCAACTGGGTCAAACAGCATGTAATGGAAGAAGACCGGAAGATAGGACAATTCTGGCGCCACAGAAACAACGGAGCGGCAAATATGGAAGTTAAAACAAAATCGGTGACCGAGAGACGTGCCGGCATTCTGCCAAGACTCGACAAACTCAAAGAACTCTTCAGAATCAAATTGATCGAAATTGACGACTTCAAGGCCAAAAAAATAAGCCTTTTCGAGAGCATTTTCGTCGAACTGGGCGTCAACAAGATTTCTGAAGGCATTTCCGATCTCGATCATTTCCGGAGGCAGGATATAATAAGCAGCAAGGAAATGAATGCCATCATCGCCTCGTATCTGGCAAAACTTGACCTGGAAAAGGATCTGGAAATGATTCCGGAAATTGAAGACAAGCTGATCTTCGTCAGATTGTTCCGTGAGCACGAAATCATCAACGAAGAAAAATTCGTCGAGCTGAAAACAAAAATTCTCACCGCCATCTGACACAAGCGGTTTTGCATAGAAAAAACCGCCTGCGGGGGAAGCAGGCGGTTAACATATATGGCAAGCATCTTGCGATGCTTCGAGAACATCAGGAGAGCATCAGAAAGGCCAGAAATTGTTGTCTGCCCAGATACGTTCGCTGATAATGCGGTCGATCTCGAGCAACTGATGCAGGTGCGCTCTTTCCCAGCGGGAGAGCCAGGTGTAAAGTTTCTTTTCTTCAATATCGACAGCCGATTCGGCTCGTTCAGAATAAATCTTCACGGCGCGTTCTTCCATGGAAATAGCTGCCGAAATCGCTGCTGATTCATAGTCGGCGCCATTGATTTTGCCGATGACCTCCTGGTTCAGAACCTGATCGGCGGCAGCCCGGATATCGATCGATTCATCGAAACTGCCGGCTTCGAATCTGCCACGCTCCTTCATCGCTTTGTATTGCTTCAGCAGGGCGTGAATATGGTCTTGTTCTTCTTCGGCCATGGTTTCGAAGAATTCACGAACGGAAGCATGCTGTGTATGTTCTGCAACCTTGCTGTAAAATGATTTACCCCGTTTTTCCAGTAACAGAGCCTGTTTTATGACTTCAAGAGAACGTTCGACGCTCATGAATGCCTCCATTAAAATTTGTTACATTTGTACTAATAATATAAAGCCGCAAAGCAAACGCAACCTGAATTTTTTAGTATCACAAAGATACTATTTACCCTGTGACGGTCGATTCGTTCACACTCCGGCGACACACCGACACCTGTCATAAATTCAGACTTCTTTCGCTGTCAGTCGCACACAGCATGGCGGTTTTTGAACGCGATTGCTTCGCTTCGCCCGCGATGCGCAGGGAGGCGCAAGGTCAGAGCGCATGATGAATCATGGCGCTCTGACCAAGGACCTGCCTTGAGTCGTTAAATCATTTCCACCAGAGGCAGCGAGAACAGCTTCAACCCTTCTCTGAGAACGCCCTTGCGGTATTCTCGCACCCAGGCTTTCAACTGAGCTGCCTTTTCCGGTTTTACCGCGATCATGAACATGCTGTTTTCACCAGGCCAGGTTTCGTTGTTCAACCTGGTACCACCGCCGTTTCCCGAACCTTCGGCTTCCGGAATATGGGTGAAACCAGTTATATTGAGACTTTCGAGAAGTTGATTTATTTCATCCTGCAGCGTGGCGCTGCACACGATAATCAGAAATTCCATATTTTTTTCTCCATCAGGCGGGGTGATTCGCCGGCACAAGCCAGCGACTGAAAAGTGTATACAGAACCGGCATCAGAAACAGCGTCATCAGGGTCGATACCGCCAGACCACCGATTACGCTCATGCCCATCGGCACCCAGATTTCCGATCCTTCACCGGTTGACATTGCCATGGGCAGCATGCCCAGAATCGTTGTTGTCGTAGTCGAGAGAATTGGGCGCAGACGACTCTTCCCCGCCATGATCAGAGCATTACGCAACCCGGTTTTGCGGGCAACGAGAATGTTGATGTAGCTGATCAGAACGATACCATTGTTAACGACGATACCGATAAGAATCAGAAACGCGAGCAGCGAAACGGTCGAAATGCGCAGCCCTGCGGTCAGCAGAAAGATAACGGCGCCGATGAAGCCGAACGGAATGCTCAGAGCGATAATGAAAGGCGCCAGCAGTGATTCAAACTGCGATGCCATGACCATATAAACGAGAATGCAGCCCAGAGCACCGGCCTGAAGAAGAATCATGAATGATTCGCGGCGCTGCTTTTCGTTGCCGGCGAATTTCCATGAGAATCCCGGCGGAATCGGCATCGATTCGATGATCTTTTTCGCGTCTTCGCTGACATCGCCCGAACCGCGGCCGTATACCTGGCCGACCACCTGAATATAGCGTTCCTGCTCATTGCGTGAAACGCTGGTCGGACCAAGTTCATTCTTGATGCGGGCAATATTGTCGAGTCTGATCGTTTGCCCGGTGGGAGTCAACAGCGGGATATGGGAAAGATCTTCGACTTTGTCACGATCTTCGGGGCGCAGCCTGACAACGATGTCGTATTCATCGCCGCCTTCCTGATATTTAACTGTATTGTTCCCGCTGATGTAGGTCTCAACTGTATTGCCTATGTCTGAAACATTCAGTCCAAGAGTTGCAGCCTTTTCTCTGTCGATTTCGACCTGAAGTTCCGGCTGGGCAAGATCCTGGCCGATTTCAAGGTCGGCAAGACCCGGAATGGTCGCCAGTTTTTCCTTGAGCTGTTCTGCCCATTCAAGACCCGCCTTCAGATCATAACCGTAGAGATTCAGAGTAAAACCGGCACCACCCTGTCCCATCATACTGGAGAGAGGATCGCCGGCATCGAAAGTAACTTTGATGCCAGGTATTTTTTCGATAAACGGGCGAATATCTGAAATTACCTGCTTGACGTTGCGCTTGCGCAGATCTTTTGAGATGAGCATCAGACTTACCTGACCGGAATAGGAGAAGTTCTTTGAGCCCGACATGGCGCCACCCTGGCCATCGGCCTTGCCATAGCGAACTACCAGAGTCTTGATTTCCGGAACCTTTTCTCTGACGATCTGGGCGATCTGCTGACCGAACTGACCCGTCACCTCATAGCGTGTGCCGGCAGGCAATTCATACTTGATGGTAACGCGCGCCTGATCCTGGTCGGGCATGAAATCCACACCAACCATTTTTACCAGACCCAGCGAAAGAATAAATACCACACCGAGCACACCTACTGTCTTCCATGGATGGTTCAACAAAACATTCAGTGCCTTACCATAGATGCTTTCAACTTTATCGAGAAGTTCGAATTTTTTCTCGACCAGCTGATTGTTCTCTACCCTGGCGGGCTTGAGGATCTTCGAGCACATCATCGGCGTCAGCATCAGTGCCGAGATGAGAGAAGCGGTCAGAGCCATGGTAATGATCATTGCCAGCTGCCCGAACATGATATTGGTCAAGCCTGAGGTAAATATAATCGGCAGAAAAATTACGATGGTGGTCAAAGTCGAAGCCATGACCGAGGTTCCCATTTCGACAGCACCTGAAATGGCAGCTTCGCGCGTTTTTACCCCGCGGTCAAGATAGCGTTTGATGTTGTCGAGAATGACGATCGAGTTGTCGACAACCATTCCGATGGCGATCGCCAGACTCGAAAGTGAAATCTGGTTCAGCGTGTAATCTGCCAGATACATCAACAGAAACGTGATGATAAGAGAGGTTGGAATGGTGGTGGCAATGATGAAACTGCCTCTGATATCACGCAGAAAGAAGAAAATGACGAAAAATACCGCTATCCCACCAAGTAACACCGAGTCGGTCAGGTTCTTAATAGTACTTTTGATGAAATCCGACGTATCCATGAAAACTTCGAGTTTTACATCCGGCGGCAACTGCGACTGAATCTCCGGCAGTGCTTCGCGTACTGCACGGGCAATAGCGACGGTATTGGCACCTGATTGCTTCTGCACCATAATCCCAAAGCCACGTTTGCCATTGATAAAGAACTCGTTCGACTTTTCCAGGAATGCATCCTTGATTTCGGCAACATCGCCAAGCCTGACCACCCCCGGCCGGGTCGCAACAACAACAGACTTCAGATCATCAACCCGGCGAAATTTTCCAGGAGTGCGGGCCAGATATTCGAGCTGCCCCTGTTTGATATTACCGCCCGGGTTGTCGACATTCTGATTTCTGAGAAGATTGACGATCTGAGAACCGGTCAGACCGGTGGCCTGCATACGCTCACGATCGAGATTTACCAGGACGCCACGCTTGTCGCCGCCAATTTTTATGGCTGTGGCAACCCCGGGAATGCGTTTTAGCGAATCTATTACCTTTCTGTCGACGATCTTGTCGAGCTTTTCCCAGCTTTCTTCACCGGTCGCTGAGATCATGACAACAGGAATCATCGAAGTATTGAACTTGAAAATATAGGGTTTGTCGGCATTGTCGGGCAATCGCCTCGCGACCAGGTCGAGTTTGTCGCGAATATCGTTGGTTGCGACACCAAGATCGATGCCCCAGTCAAATTTAACCGTGACCATCGAAAGTCCTTCCATCGATGTCGAGGTGATTTCATCGACATTTTCGACGGTTGAAACGCTTTCTTCAATTGGTTCGGTTATGCTGGATTCGATTTCCTGCGGGCCACAACCGCTATAGGTCGTAATGATCGAAACCGTCGGAATTTCAAAGTCAGGCATCAGATCGACGCCGAGCTGGGTCCATGAGAATGCTCCGAGCAGGATGGCGGCCAGAAAAAACATGCTGGTCGTGACCGGCCACTTAACACCAAATACTGAAAGGTTCATTTATCACCCTCCACCAATACCGGCTTAACCCTGACCCCGGTTTTTACCAGTTCAGCACCCTGAGTCACGATCAAATCGCCTGCCTGAAGCCCTTCGAGAATCTGGGCACTGGTTCCCTGAACGATCCCAACCTTGACAGGCTTGCGAATCGCCATTCCTTCGCCGGTCACAGTGATGACCGCCATCTGGCCGTTATGATTGAGCAAAGCATCTTTCGGCATAACCACAGCGTTTCTGGCAGTGGCGAGATAAAGATTGATAGTTGCGAACATGCCGGAGCGCAGGATGATTTCAGGGTTTTCCAGCACTACTTCAAACTGGCCGGTGCGGGTTTTGGAAGTGATAGCAGGATAAACCTTTTCGACAGTACCCTTGAAATCGCGATCAAATGTATCGACTTTGACCGATGCCCCGGTTTCTCCGGCCTGAAGCTGCATCAGGTCTTTCTCGACCAGAGTGCCGATCACCTTGACTTTGTTCATCTGCTCGAGCCTGAAAACCGACTGAGCGGCATTAGCCATGGCGCCGGCATCGAGAGCGCGCATCGTGATGATTCCGGAAAACGGAGCCTTGATAAAGGCATTCTCGCGTTGAACTTCAGCGGCGTGCAGATTTGATGTTGCCTGAATAAGCTGAGCTTCTCTGACTTTTAGCGTCACCCTGTTGCTCTGCACCCCGTCTTCAGCCTGTCTGATGCTTGATTCTGCCGCCACCAGCTGTGCCTGAGCCGCATCATGCTGTGCAGTGACGTCATCGAACTGTTGCTGCGAAATCGCGCCTTCCTTGAACAGCTGCTCATAGCGTTTTCGCGTCGCGGTCAGATTGGTTACCTGTGCTTTAACTGCCGAAGCTTGGGCTTTTGCAGAAACAACCGCAGATTCAGAGGTTTTTAGCAATACCGCCTGCACTTCGACAGATGATCTGGCGACCGATTCGGCGGCCTTCGCCTGCTCGAGCTGAGCATCGAGAATGCGATGGTCTATTTCGGCAAGAATATCGCCGGCTTTTACCATCGAACTTTCACTGACATTGATCTTGATTATTTCGCCACCGATTTTGGGGTGGATATCGGCGCCCTGATAAGGCAGTATTTCGCCTGAGGTCTGTAACTGCTGGCTGATATCTGCAGTTTCAACCTTTTGCACCAGAACCGGCTGCAGCTTCGCATCATCGGCAACAGCGGCCGGGAGAGCAGCAACCTGTTGCGAAGAGACCGGATCACCCGCTGCGAAAATGCTGTCGACACCTGAAATCGACGCTGAAGAGGCTAGCAGAGACGCCAGAAGCAGAACCCGCGAAACTTGTTTCCGTTCGGAGAGATTTAACATAATGCTGTGGACTCCTTCTTATCTTTGTTTCGATTCGGCCATGAGATAACGCCCGATCTGCCCGGTTGCCAGCCGGTAGGAAGAAAGAGCGTGATGATAGCTGAAAATTGCCTGCACATACTGCAGACGGGTGGCAAGATAGGCATTTTCGGCATCAAACAGTTCAACCTGAGTGAACAGGCCGTTGGTATATCTGACACCTGCGAGGCGCAGAGCTTCTTCAGCCTGTTTTACCGCCTGTTCCTGAGCGACAACCACTTCCTTGGCCGTTTCAATATTGAGATAGGCCTTGCGGATCTCGATATCAGTCTGAACAATGGCCTGAGCCAGAGCGTTCTCAGCAATGGCGAGTCTGGCATTGGCTTCTTTGAGCATTCCTTTGCGTTTGCCGCCGTCACTAAGAGTGAAGTTGGCAACGACGCCCGCTTTCCAGTAACCTTTACGATCGTAGGTCAGCGACTTCGATGAAGGGTCCTGAACGCCACTCTGACCAAAAACGCTCACTACCGGCTGATTTTCGCTGCGGGCACCGGCTATCGCCTGCCGGGCCAGCTGCACCTGCAATTTTTTGATGCGCAGGTCTTCGCGCAAGTCTACCGCTGCTGAAGCATCTTTTACCGGGTCGATTATTACATCGAGCATTCTGAGGCGATCGACAGTCGTGATCTGCGTATTGGCGGGAAGGTCGAGAAAGTTGAGAAGATCGAGACAGGCCAGCTCAGTGGCGTTGGTCTTCTTGAGCAGATCACTGCGTGCCTGGGCCAGACGAACATCGGCCCTGAGAACCTCGAACTGTGAAGCCTGCTTATGGCGGAATCTCGCTGCGACCAGCTCATGATGAGCCATTGCCAGCTCGAGATCCTTCTGGCCCACCAGCTCGGTTTCGGCAGCGAACAACCATGAAAGCCAGCGCAAGGTTGTTTCAAGAATTATAGTCTGCCGGGTCAGCACATGACTGGCCGATGCAACCGAACGGCCGATTCGAGCCGATTTTAGCGCTGACCGGTCTTTGCCGCTCAAAAACAACGGCTGTGAAACTTCAAAATAGGCGGCCTCGGTATCTTCTTTGCCCATTTTGTTTCCGGCGGCATTGCGGGCGACATCGTCAACTCTGGTATGTGAAAAATTGCCGGAAAGTTTTGCCCCGAGAACCGAACGCGCCTGAATCACCTGGGCATTGGCAGCTTCAACCTGCTGTTCGGAACCGGCGATCGAGCGGTTGCGCTGCAGCGCCAGTCGCAGCACTGCGCCTAGATGAGTATCATTAAGGATGTAAGTACCGGAAGCATCTGTTTCAAGCACCGGAAGGGCATTCTCTCTTTCCCAGAATTCCCTCATCGTAACCCTTTCCGGTAAACCGGGCACACCGCTGGCAATTTCTTCGACGGAAGCAACTTTTTTTGCACCGTCCGAAACTTCCTCAAGCAATGAAGTCTCACTGCCAACAATCACCTGGGCATCATCTTGAGCAGAAACCGGGCACAGAGCAAGCACCATAAATAAAAAAATGTTTAACAGAACTGAACTGAATTTTCGCGCTGACATTGCTGTTTCTCCCTTGTGGCTGTCAACTGTTCTCGAAATCACGGGCACCAAAAAACTGCATAATGCTTTTGCACAGGCTGTCCTGCTGCATAACCGGTTCTTTAAAAAACGAAAAGGTCATATTGAGTTCAAAAATTTTGTCGAAAATGATCGCCATCTGTCCGGCTGTCAGATGACTGGCAAGAATTCCGGAATCGATGGCCTTTTGAAAAAATACCGCCATGCGGGCAACCGATTTTCTGAAACGACCGGTAAGGCGCTGGTATTCTGCTTCACCAAGCTTCAGCTGCGGCCCAAGTGTCATCAGTTGATGCACCAGCGGCCCCTTTTCCTTGATATTCTCGTATTTCACGGCGATCAACTTCTCGAGAGTCTGCGGGAATGATTCACCGGCACCGATAATGTCTTCGATCTTCTGTTCAATGACCGGCGCATCGTGTATCAGACATTGAACGAACAGTTCATCCTTGCTTTTGAAGTAAGTGTAGATCGTGCCCTTACCGACTCCGGCACGTTCGGCCACCGCTTCCAGCTTGACATCGTGGAAACTCTTCTCGGAAAACAAGGCCGTAGCGGCCTCCAGCAAGCCAAGCATCTTGTCTGGCTTCTTTTTCTGCATTTCTGCCCCCTTATTCTGTGATTCAAAAGCTATTGTCTCGGCAGAAGTTTCAAAACCGACCCGCGGGTCAATCTCGACTGACCGGTCAGTCATTTATACCGCCAGGCTAATTCCAAGTCAAGTCAATAGTGAAAATTTAAGCTGAATCGAATAGACGACAAGATTTAACCAGAGCATCCGCCTCCCATTGCAGACACTTCTCAGGCAGCTTCAGAAATGTTATGCTGGCAGCAAGTCAGTTGAGGGGGGGCATTCGTGTTAAACCAGACAGAATCACCAGGGAAGAATATGGATACCCAGGCAATAGAACAGATTTTTCGCGGAATTCAAACCATGGAGTCTTCAGCTGATCAGCTTTCTCAGGACTTCATCTCGATCCTGGCCCGACTCGAAGACTCTGAAATCCAGAAAAGGCTGCTCCGGGATCTTATCGAAAAATACGTCGATCTGGAAAAACGGGTCGATGGCCTGCTGCGCAACACTCTTCCGGCGTGCGTCGCCGAGGAAATCAAATTCAATGGAAACTATCCGACCAGAGAATTTTATGGAACCATTTTCTTCTCTGATTGCGCCGGATTCACGAGACTAGCGGAAAAAATGCCGCAGGAACAGCTGATTCAGCGTCTCGACATGCTTTTTTCCGGTATGGACGATATCGTCAGACGCTATGATGGCACAAAAATCAAAACCATCGGCGATTCCTACATGGCAGTATTCGGCGCTCCGATTCAATCGGACCAGCATGCCAGAATGGCTGTCGAAACCGCCATAGACACGGTCAATTATCTGAACGAATTCAATGCCGGTCAGCCTTTGCCGATTGAAATGCGCATTGGCATCCACTCCGGATCATTCATGGGGGGAGTGGTGGGCAAAGATCGCATGCAGTTCGATATTTTCGGTGACAATGTCAATATTGCTTCAAGGTTCGAATCATCAGGAGAAAAGGGCCGAATCAACATATCTGAAGAAACTTTCCGACTGGTAAAAAACTGTTTTGTCTGTGAGAGTCGTGGGGAAATAGCCCTGAAAAACAAAAACCCGATGAAGGCCTACTTTGTGGGGCATCATATCGATCCCAGATTATGAGGTATTTTGCATGAACAGAATCAGCTATAACAAACCAGTCATGGTTGCAGAAGGAATATTCTGGACCGGCGTTTATGAGCCCGAGACAAATCTGCACTGCAATTCGTATATTCTGATAGAAAATGAGAGAGCTCTGGTTATCGATGGCGGCAGTCGCCCGGATTTTGCCGCCACAATGATGAAAATACTGCAGACCGGCATTCGGCCCCAGAACATCGCCGGCCTGATCTATCAGCACTACGACCCTGACTTATGCGGTTCCTTGTCGAACTTTGTCGATCTCTGCGACAACCCGGACCTGAAAATTTACTCTAAAGCAAGCAACAATCTGTTTCTCCGCCATTACTTCGAAAAAAACCACCATAAAAAACTTGTTGATATCAACGGTTTGAACTATGAGCTGTCGCTGGGCAACCGCAGGTTAAAATTCATCAAAACTCCTTACACTCATGCAGCCGGCAGCTTTGTTACGCTCGACGAACGCACCGGCACTCTGTTCACCAGCGACCTGTTCGGCAGCTTTGCCTCGAAGTGGGATCTATTTCTCGAACTCAGCGACGAATGCCACCAGTGCAGCACTTACACGCAATGCCCGAATCACAGGGAATATTGCCCTATTCCGGAACTTATCGACTTCCACAGGCACGTAATGCCTTGTTCCAAAGCTCTTTCCCATGCAATGGGCCTGATCGAAAGCCTTCCGATAAAAACTCTTGCCCCACAACACGGAAGTATAATCAATCAGGAACGTGATATAAACAGCATCATTTCTCTGCTGAAAAATCTCCAGGGAGTCGGTATCGACTCAATTGTCTGAATTTCCAGGCCAGAACTGCGAACCAAGGAGTAAATATGACCGTCAATAGTGATCTTATCGATCTCATCAGGGCATTCATCGAAAACGAACTGGCTCTCGCCGCCTATTACAATGCCTGCATGGAAAAATATCCGGAGAATGCTGAAAAATGGCAAATACTCAAACGCGAAGAAGAACACCATGCCCAGGTTTTCCAGCAAATCCTCGATTCTGCTACCGAGCATCCAGAGCAATGGCGCATGGGCAATTTTTTTGCCCAGACCGTAAGACTGGTATGCAAGTCGGTAAAGGACAAAACCGAAGAATTGAAGCAGGGCCGGCTGAACCCGAAATATGCGATCAATTTCATTGCCGACGTCGAACAGTCACTGATCGAAAGTAATATTTCCAAATCCTTTTCGACCGAATTGAAGGAATTTAAGGACCTTCTGGCCAGAGTTCAGAACGAAACCATTGGACACAAGCAGCTGCTCCTCAGTTTAAGATAGCCAAAACCATATGTTCAGCAGAAAACAGACCAGGCTTCGGTTGGTCAACATCCGCTGACGCTGATTGAGCACTTTCGAGTAATTTCCGGAAACTTATGACATTCTTTCTGCGCCAACAAGCAAAGGTGCCTCAATTCATCTGCGGTTTGTGGAGACTCATTCAATGCCAAAATTGTCACAACTGTTTATAACCTTCTTCAAAATTGGCATGTTCACCCTGGGCGGCGGTTACGCCATGATTCCGCTGATTCAACGTGAAATTGTCGAAAAACATCGCTGGGTCGACGAATCAGAGTTTTATGAACTTCTGGCCCTGGCTCAGTCATCACCCGGGCCTGTAGCGGTTAACGCCTCAGTCTTCGTGGGCTACAAAACCGCCGGTCTGCCCGGCAGTCTGGTTGCCACCCTCGGAACCACATTGCCATCGTTTCTGATCATACTGCTGATCGCCGCATGGCTGGTCGATTACCGCACCAACATCCATGTCGAAGCATTCTTCAAGGGAGTAAGACCTGCAGTGGTCGCCATGATCGCAGCACCACTTTACTCGCTGGCCAGAGCCATGGAAATCGGCCGTTACGGCCTGTGCATCTCAGCTATCGTCGCCCTGCTGGTTGCATTTGCCGGGGTTTCGCCGGCCGCTTTGATCGCTATTACTGCTGCAGCCGGTCTGATAATCGGCCTGATGCGCAAACCCCGCCTTGATAAGAAGACAAAATGATGCAGATCTATCTGTCACTATTCATCTCATTCTTCAAAATCGGTCTGTTCGGCTTTGGCGGCGGTTATGCCATGCTGCCGCTGATTCAGCACGAGGTTGTGGCGGCACCGCACCGCTGGCTGAGCATGTCTGACTTCATGGATATCGTGGCAATTTCCCAGATGACCCCTGGCCCAATTGCCATCAACAGCGCCACCTACGTCGGTTATAAGGTAACCGGAAATATCTGGGGCTCAATAATCGCTACCCTGGCGGTCTGCCTGCCGCCAATGGTTATTATGCTGCTGCTCACAAAGTTTTTTCTTAAATTTCGCGAAAATCACTACATGGATATGATCTTCTCCGGGCTGAAACCCGCGATTCTCGGTCTGATCGCGGCAGCGGCCATAACCCTGATGAATTCGCACAATTTTATCGATTACCAGAGTGGTCTGATTTTTGCCGCCGTGTTCATCGCAACCATTTATAAAATCGACCCGATCAAACTGATACTGGCTACCGGCATAGCGGGTATCATCATTTATTGAACCTCATGGAACCGACACTTCTTCAACCGAAAAGCTGAAACCTGCTTTTGGCAGAGGGCCATCGCCGTCTATATAATTGAGCGGGCCCTGATTACAGATCAGCAGCAGCATCCGATCATAACCACCCGGCAGGTCGACAGTACGTTGCAGGCGATTTTTCTGGGTCGGCAGCCAGACGACTTCGGGCGGCTGGTCGCCTGATGAATCGGTCAATGCCAGCCCCAGCCAGAATTGATTATCACCTTTGCAGGTTGTAATTGTTTTGCCGGAAAAGGAAATACGCAACAGCGGCTGGCAGTCTGGCTGTAACCTGAACTCATAACCGGCGGTCGACCACATGCTGACACGGCTCGCAGCTCTGCCTTCGGCTGCAGAAAAGGCCAGGCGCGGCGACACCACATTCTGTTCGTATTCTGCCAGGCCTCTGGTAACAAAAGGGCTGAACTGATAAATATGCTCACCTGCAGCTGAATCATGAATAAAAAGGGCTGCCGAGAAATCACAAAAAACGCCCGCAAAGGTCAGGCCACAACCGGCCTCGGCCAGCGCCTGGCACAGGCCGCGATCACCGGCTTCAGGGTTTTCGACGACCGCATGAATCAGCCTGACTCGGCTTTCCCGGCTCAGTTCGGGGCGATTGAACAGATAATCGAAAAAAAGAAAAACATGGCCGTAATTGGCGTAATCGCGCGCGTCTTCCCAGTCGAAAAGGTTACGGTCGGGGTTGAGAAAAAATTGCGCTGCGGTCCACGGCATATGGTTGAAAAGACTGGAAGCGTATTCTGACAGCCCCTCTTCAACCCAGTAAGTTTCGCTGTCATCGTGATACCAGTGAATCATGTGCTGCAATTCATGCGCTACGAGGTGGCCCATGAAATCATCGAGGTCTTCCAGGCGCTCGATTGACAGATAGAGCATTTCACGCTGATTACTGCCCGGGTCTTCGTCAACAGTGCTTTCATCACCCGGATAAAACAGCCCGTCAGACCCCTGCATACCGCGCAGCAGCAGCAGCGTAATCCGCGGGTCGCCGTCAACGCCCGGGTTCCATTCTGAACCGAAGGTGGCGACCGTGCGCGGGTAAATGTGCTGATCGAAAGTTCTGGCAATACGCTGCAGTCTGGGCAATGCCACATCCTGCCCCAGTTCAAGAAAAATGAGACAATGCTCGCCGACCACCTTCAAGACTGCAGCCAGCGGCCGCTTGTTTTCGCCGCCGGCCTTATCGACCTTAAAAACCGTCAGAGCGCCAACTTTAGCTTCAGGCAATGCCACATTTGCCGAATTTGCCTTCTTTGCCTGCACCCGGTGCAAATTCGGCCTGAGAATACCGCGAACCGCCTCACGCAATCTTAAGGAAGCAGCCCGATCATCAGACTTAACCCTGACCGGGCTGGTACCGGCGGGCTTTGTCCGAGCCGGAGCCAACTTGGTATCTGCTGTCAGACAGACAGATGATGCAAGAAGCAGAATGAGGCATGCCAGCCGGGTTCCTTGTCGGCAAAATGTTTTCATGTCGCTGATTATAGCCTTATTGTAACGAAAACAAAATCAAAGCTGCTCAAGTTTCAATGTAGTTTGATTTCTGCTAAAGAAAAACCGCCCCGGTTGCCCGGGGCGGCCTGGTTAGTACAGATTATTCGCTGTATTCGGCAACCTTGATGGCAGCCAGGGGGTATTTGGGGGGATTGGCGGGCAATACTTCGCCTTTGACCTTGATGGTTTTGCCACCGAGGGTTTCGAGCTTCGGAAACAGATCTTTGGTATCTTTGCCGGGGATTAGTCTGTAAACGGTTTCACCAACGGTGAGCAGAACGGTTTTGTGCTTTTCGCCCTTGCTTTCGTCGGCATCTTTTACTTCAAGAACGCCGGAAACTTCGATAGCTTCGAGCGGCTTCTTTTCTTCATCGCCGGCTGGTTTGGCGGCTTCTTCGGTTACGGTCGGAGTCGGCTGGGTAGCATCGATTACGGTTGCATCAGCGGCCGGAGCGGCGGCGGGAGCGTCTTCTGCGCGCAGAGCGGCGCCGAGACCGAGAACCATACAAACTGCCAGGGCCAGACCAAAAAATTTCTTCATTATATATTTCCTCCTGTTGGAATATGCCGCGATTATACTGCCAAAAAAGCAAAATGCAAACTTTTTCGTAAACATCACCAGGTAAATTGCACTCAGGTGCAGAAAAAAGAAATCGCCCCGGCATCGAAATGCCGGGGCGATTCAATTCAGATATCAGCGGCCGCTGGTGAAACTGCGATCTTCACGGCGCTGCTTTTTTGGCGCCGACTGACCGGATTTGCGGGCCGGCATCGGCCATGCCGATCTTTTTTCTTTGCCTGCGGCCTTTTCAGAACCACGAAATTTTCTGGTTTTTTCAGTCTTTTCGACTCTATCAGTTCTTTCGGTTTTTTCGGTTCTTTCAGGTCTTTCGGTTCTTTGAGTTTTTTCGGTTCTTTCAGGGCGGGCAGCCTTTTCAAAACGCTCAGGCTTTTCAGGCCTTCTGCGGCTTTCGGCGAGAACCTGACGGCTTGGAAACGGTGCCGGGCGAAGTGTTTTGGCCTGGGCCGGTTCTTCGGCGCGGCTGGTGGCTTCGCGCTGACCGTTGTCGAGAGAAATCTCGAGCTGGCGTCGGCATATCCAGGCGGTTTTCAGCTTGCGGATCATTTCTTCGGGCATACCCTGGGGCAGATCGACAGTGCTGAATTCGTCATAAAGTCTGATACGACCGATATATTTGCTTGCCATGCCGGTTTCGCCTGAGATGGCGCCGACAATGTGGCCTGGCTGAACACCGTGTGCCTTGCCGACTTCGATGCGGTATCTTTCCATGCCTTCTTCCTGTTCCTCGTCGTCACGGCGGGCACCGCGGCTGCGACCAGGAGCTGGTTTGCGGCCGAAGGTTTCCGGGATAAATTCGCGGAAAGGAGCGGTTTCAGCGCGATGGGTTTCGGGTTTTACCTGCAGCAGCAGAGGTTTGTCACCCTGATACATGCGGGCGGTGGCGGCGGCTATTTCAATCGGGTCAGCCTGATTTTCGGCACAGTATTGTTCGACAAGTTCTTTGAACATCTGCAGATCGGGGCTGGTCATGGCTTCTTTGATCCGGTTTTTGAAGGCTTCGATGCGCTTCTGATTGATGAAATCAGCAGTTGGCAGTTTCATCGGCTCGATGGTCTGCCGGGTGGCCTTCTCGATAATCTGCAGCAGGCGGCGCTGGCGCGGCGAGATAAAGATGATGGCTTCGCCGCTGCGACCGGCACGGCCGGTTCTGCCGATGCGATGTACGTAAGTTTCTGGATCGTGGGGAGCATCGTAGTTGATGACATGGCTGATGCGTTCGACATCGAGGCCGCGGGCAGCCACATCGGTGGCAACGATAATATTGAGTTTGCCGGCCTTCAGCTGTTCGATGATGCGTTCACGCTGATTCTGCGGAATATCGCCATTGAGGGCGGCGGCAGCGAAACCACGACCCATAAGCTGTTCGGCAACTTCGATGGTATCGATTTTGGTTTTTACAAAGATCAGAATTGCATCATAAGGTTCGGCTTCAAGAATTCTCGACAGAGCATCGAGCTTGTTGATACCGGTAACCTGCCAGAAACGCTGGCGGGTTGCTTCGACGGTGGCAGTCTTCTCTCTGATCGTGATTTCTTCAGGGTTATTGAGAAAACGGCGGGAAATTGCACGGATATCCGGCGGCATGGTTGCCGAAAACATGGCGATCTGCCGATCTTCGGGAGCGCGTTCAAGAATCCATTCGACGTCTTCCTTGAAACCCATGCGCAGCATTTCGTCGGCTTCATCGAGCACGAGAATTCTGACGGCTTCAAGATTGAGGGTGCCACGTTCGATGTGATCCATGACACGACCAGGCGTGCCGACGACAATATGGACACCGCGACTGAGCGAGCGCAACTGGCCGCCGTATTCCTGGCCGCCATAGACTGCAAGAGTTTTCAGGCCCTTGAGATGGGTTGAATATTTTTTGAAGGATTCGCAGACCTGCAGGGCAAGTTCACGGGTTGGTGCCAGAACCAGAGCCTGGGGTTCGTGGCGGTCGACTTCGATCTTTTCGAGAACCGGCAGCGCAAAAGCGGCGGTTTTGCCGGTGCCGGTCTGGGCCTGGCCGACTACATCACGGCCGGTCTTCAGAACCGGTATCATGGCTGCCTGAATCGGTGTCGGGTTTTCGTATCCTGAATCGACGAGAGCCTTCAAAACCGGCTCGGTAAGACCAAGATTGACGAAATTGGAGATCTGTTCGAAATCGTAACTCATGTAAGTGTGTTCCTTTGCATTGATAAGAGCCGAAAAAAACTAATCAGCGAATTACAAACCACTGCTCCGGTTCGATGGAAATCGGTGCAGATGCCCGGCTGAACGATGTCAGATTTTTTCACGCACAGGCCGCATAACGGCGCGGAAACCGGTCACCTGACCGGCAGAAAACCCTGTGCATTTTTACCCAACCCCACGGGCATACGCAAAGGGTATTTTCAAAGATATCACAAAAGCAACAAAATTACCAGACAAATCTTTTACCGATGAATCTAATTTGCTTATCAGGCGGGTTGAGAAATGTACGGTTTATCAAGTAAACTTATAGGCAGGAAATATGCAAATCACCAAAGAGCGATTTCTGATGATGGTTGGGGCTATGGTGCTGCTTGCCGGCCTTCTGGCCTGGCAGGTGCGCGGTATTCCCGAACAGGAGATCGGCGGAGCCGATTCCTTCTATCTGATCGGTACAGTCTGCATAATTGGCATGCTCCTCCGCGTTGAAGCTTTCACTGCGGCCCTGGCAGTCATATATGCCAGTTCGCTGCTCTTCTGTTTTTTCTACCTGTTTGTGGCGCCGCTCGAAGCACCGGTGGTCATGTTTCTGTTTTTCTGGCCGGCACTGCTGTGGCAGAAAAGAAAAATTGAATTCTGGCAACTCGTTTTAATCGGAGCCGCGCTGATAGCGATGAGCTGGAAGGCGCTCGGGAGGCCGGCAATCCTCATTCTTCTGGCACCTACATGTCAGATTCTGGCCATACGTCTGACAGGCAGCGTCAACACGCGATTCTCACACGATGAAGCCAATATGGGGTTGAACCTCAGTCACAAACAGAAAGAAGCTATGAAAGGAAGATACGGCCAGAAGCTCGACTGGTGGGAAACCATTCGCCCTGAAATAGAAGCCCTGCCGCTTCGCATGCAGGAGATCTGGCAGGATTACACAGGCTCTTCGCCGAGAATGCAGATGACCGGCACCGGTCTTGCCGACATGAAACTTCTGCAGCTGCAGAATGCCACAAAAATGTCACAGGCCCTCACCAGCATCAAAAAGCGTGATGCCCATTTTGCTCCCGATTCCTTCATCAAGCGCATCGAGAAAGTATTCTGGACCGTTCAGAACGCCTGGTATGATCAGAAAATCGATCAGATTCAGCACCTGATTTCAGATGCACTCTACGAGCAGTTCAAATGCCAGATCGACGAACAGCGCGACTCCGGCATCCGTTTCAAGCACCGCAACATGACCATTTACGAGGCAAGAATCGCTCAGGTCAACTGCGATAACAGCTTCGACGTCATTCACATATTTATCCGCGCTTCTTCGGCAGATTCGCTGCTCGACCTCACTACCGGCGAAACCCTGGCACAAAACGAAGAAAACAGGCGTTTCAGCGAATACTGGACATTTATCCGCAGACCTTCAGCCAAAACCCTGCAGAAACCCGGGCTTCTCGAAGGCTCGTGTCCGAACTGCGGCACCCCGATCCAGATCGGTCAGGCAACCAGATGCGGCACCTGCAGTTCCTATATCAGATCGGGGTTCTATGACTGGGTTCTGGCGCAGATCACTCAGGCCAGCGAATGGGAATATTCAGAACCCTCGCTGATCTGCGACTGGAAGGTCATGAAACAGAATGACCCCGACTTCAACATTCAGCAGGTCGTCGACCGCAGCGGCGTCATTTTCTGGATGCAGCGCCTGGCCGAAAGACAGCGCTCGGTAGACCCGGTCAGAAGATTTGCAACCGAGGCATTCTGCGATTTTTACCAGACACAGCAGACCGAAACAGCCGGCATAGGCAGCACTTTTATGGAACGCGTCTCGCTCGGGTCGATTTGTCTGAAAGGCTTCAAATTCAATCCGCACTGGAACAAGCTTTTTGTGCAGGCTATCTGGAGTGGAGTACCGGTTACCCGCAACGTAACCGGCAAAGTCGTCGAAGGCCGGCGGGTCAGCCGCGTCATGCGCGAAGTACTGGTGCTTGGGCGCCGCAACGGGGTCAGAACCAATCAGCAGAACACTCTCAGCAGCGCTCACTGCCCGAATTGCGGCGGCCCGCTTGCTTCTGCCTTCGCCATCAACTGCAGCTACTGCAATACCGTTCTCAATGAAGGCAGTAACAGCTGGGTTCTCGAAAGAGTGACCACTGAGGGCGACCCCGAATACCTGAAAATGCTCGAAGTAAGAAAGACCGAAGCAATCGTCGAAGAAGACGATTCAGTGAGGTCGGCCCGTGATGTCGTCACTATCATGGCCCAACTGCTGCTTGCCGACGGCAAAACCGAGGTGGCTGAAATTTCCCTGCTCGAAAAAATCGCAGCCACCTACGGAATGAAACAGGAAGACGTGAATTCGATAATCTGGAATCTCAAACAGGGTGAAGTTTATATTCCAGCACCAGACTGCACCAAAGAAGCATGGAATCTGCTGTTGTCAGCTACCCGCATGGCCCTTGCCGACGACATACTGACCCCGGCAGAAGAACGCGAACTCGAGATTCTTGCCCAGCATCTCGGCTACGGCAAGACAGATGTTCAGAGAGCCATCAAAGCTGAAAAAACCAGAAAATTCAATGAAGAACAGGAAGCGCAGCGCCGGGCCAATATAGCAAAGCTCAATGCCTCGTTGTCGCAGAATTCATCGCACGAAAATTCCGACAGTGACATCAACTGAAGAAGCCAGAGAAGATTTGTCGTTTTTAGTAGCCGCGTGGTGTACAATAGCCTTGTTATGTTTGGTTAAGATCCTTTCTAAGGTCTATAATTCAGAGGGAGGCAATCAGAAAAATGAGCATTCACAAATACTGGAACGATGTGAGGCTGAAGTGGAAACTCATCTTCCTTGGTCTGATCGGTGTCATCGTCATGACCGTCAGCTCTCTCGGATTGCTGAATTTTACTAACAAATCAATCGGTGGCGAAGTAGAAAAGTCATTGCTGCACGAAGCCGAAACGCAAAGCTCCCTGATTGCCGAAGGCATTCTCAATATGGTTAAAACCCAGGACCAGCTTTTGCGTATCAAACTCAACGGTGACCTGGCCGTAGCCAGGAACCATCTGCAGAATGAAGGCGGCGCGAACCTGGCAATGGAAATGGTCAGCTGGGATGCCACAAATCAGTTTTCCAAAGAAACCACCCAGGTAAATCTGCCGACGTTCATGGCCGGCAAAAACTGGCTCGGCAAGAACTACTCGGCAAAAGACGAAACCAGGGTAGTCGACAAGGTTAAAGCCATGGTGGGCGGCACATGCACTGTTTTTCAGCGCATGAATACGGCGGGCGACATGCTGCGGGTCGCCACCAATGTTATCAACCATGACGGCAGACGTGCCATCGGAACCTACATTCCGGCTACCAACCCCGATGGCCAGTCCAATCCGGTTATTGCAAAAGTAATGCGCGGCGAAACCTATACAGGTCGGGCTTTAGTCGTCGATCAGTGGTATATAGCCGCATATGAAGCAATCAAAGATTCGAGCGGCAGCATAATCGGCATGCTCTATGTCGGCATACCCATTGAAATGGTCAGCGATCTCCGCAAAGCCATCGAAGCGGTCAATGTCGGGAAAAACGGTTACGTATTCGTTCTCGGCGGCTCCGGCGACCAGAAACACAAAACGATAATCCACCGCGTACTCGGCGCTAATGCTGATCTCAGCGAGACCAAGGATACCAATGGCCGACCCGTTATCAAAGAAATGGTCGAAAAAGCTCTAAACATCCGCGATGGTAAACCGGCTATTTATTTTTATCCCTGGTTAGACAAAGGTGAGAAAATACCGAGAGACAAATTCGCGGCCCTGATCTACTACGAACCCTGGGACTGGGTCATCGGCGCTTCAACGTATTATGACGACTTCCTCGATTCGCTCGCAAACGTCAACGCGTCCTTTTCAAAGGGCTGGAACTATGCGTTAGCAGTTTCACTGATCATCCTGCTGATTGTTTCGCTGCTGGCCTGGAGCATCGGTGCAGGCATAAATGGCATCATCGACCAGTTCAAGTCGGAAATGTCGCTGCTGGTTCAGGCGGCCAAAGACGGCAAGCTTGCGACCCGCGGTCGAACCGAACTGATCAATCACGAGTTCAGACCGATACTGATCGGCGTCAACGAAACTCTCGATGCGGTCATTGAACCGCTGAACGTTGCCGCCAATTACGTCGACCGGATTTCCCGTGGCGATCTCCCTCAGGTGATCACTGCCAGCTACCACGGCGACTTCAACCTCATCAAAAACAACCTGAACAACTGTATCAAAAACATCAAACTTCTCGTCGACGAAACCAACTATCTGGTCGAAGCTGCAGTCGCCGGGCGGTTGTCAACGCGAGCCGACGCTGCCAAGCATCAGGGTGATTATCGCAAAATCATCGAAGGCGTGAACAACACTCTAGACGCAGTCATCAACCCGCTCAAAGTGGCGGCGCATTATGTCGACCAGATTTCCAAAGGGGAATTGCCCCCTGAAATAACCAGCGATTACAACGGCGATTTCAACGATATCAAGAACAACCTCAACAACTGCGTCAGAAATCTAACCCGTGTCGCCTCCGAAATCAGCACAGCGGCTGACAACGTCGCATCGGGCAGCAACGAACTGTCTTCAAGCGCCGAACAGTTGTCGGGAGGTGCCAATGACCAGGCTTCAGCTGCCGAAGAGCTCTCGGCTTCGATGGAAGAAATGAGCTCGAATATTCAGCATAACGCCGAAAATTCGATGCAGACCGAAAAAATAGCCCAGAAGGCAGCCAACGATGCCAGAGCCGGCGGCGCAGCAGTTACCGAGACGGTCAATGCCATGAACAGTATCGCTTCCAAGATCGCCATCATCGAGGAAATTGCCCGCCAGACCAACCTGCTGGCGCTCAATGCCGCAATCGAAGCGGCCAGAGCCGGTGAACACGGCAAAGGCTTTGCCGTAGTCGCCAGTGAAGTTCGCAAACTCGCTGAAAGAAGCCAGATAGCAGCAGCCGAGATCAGAACCCTGTCGGCATCCAGCGTCAAGGTAGCGACTCAGGCAGGCGATATGCTGCAGCAGATCGTTCCAGATATTCAGAAAACCGCAGAACTGGTCAAAGAAATCAGTGCGGCCAGCCGCGAGCAGAATACCGGTGCCGACCAGATCAACAAAGCACTGCAGCAGCTGGACTCGGTCATTCAACATAACGCCGGTTCCTCGGAAGAGCTTGCTTCAACTGCCGAAGAACTGGCCTCACAGGCTGAGCAGATGCGCACCGTCATCAGCTTCTTCAAGCTCCAGAATCAGGAATTGAAGAAAGCCGTAAAGATCAAAAAGAAAGCCGGCTGACCGGCTGCTAAAAACCGGGGCCATTGCATCAGCAGATGTAATGGCCCCGACTTTTTATCTGGAAGATTATTTGCGGCGATAGCCGCACTTGCACTGCTTTTTAGTACCCAGAACCCGGGCGCATTCCGGGCAAAACTTGCTCATTCTGCTCGCGATTTTTTCTTCGACTTCCTTCTGCTGACGCTGTGCTTCAAGCTTGCGAGCCATTTCAAGAAAGGCGGCGCTTTCAGCAGGAGTCGCGACATCCTCGATCAGCTCAGCAAATTTTTCAGCATAATCGGGGTTTTCCTGAAGATAGGCCTCGAAAGCCTGTTGAACGCTCAGATTCTTGCGCCAGAGATGCTCGTAAGGATAAAAAGGCTCTTCTTCGAGCTTTTCTTCACAGAGGGCGATAAACTTTTCTTCCCATGCTTCGTAAGGTTCGCGCTTTACCATTCCTGACCTGCCTGTTCAGATTTCAAACAATTTTTCCTTGCTGCCGGCAGGAAAAATTTTTCTTTCGAGTTCCTGTAAGCGTGTGAGATGACCGGTAAAACTTTTGCGGATACCGGCGACCTGGCTTTTCAGGGTTTCGGAATCAGTTTCAATAAGCTGCTCAGCCGCACGCTCGCCCATGCCCTGCTCGAAATTGCGCAACCTGGTGATCGCATAACGTGGGGCGACCTGGCCGCTTCTTATTTCAGCAAGAGCTTCTTTAACCTGCTGCTGTATGACCTCGATGGTTTTGACGCTGACTTTTCCCTGGCGCCAGTTTTGCGGATTTGCAGCTATGTCGTCAGCAATGCGGGCAAAAACGGACGCATGCGCTTCCTCCTCCCTGACAAAAACCTCGAATTCGCTTTTGAATGCCGGAAATAGTCGAGCACATTCTCGATACATGTCGGCAAAAAGCAATTCATTCTGACGCAACAGTTCAACAAAACGACTAATTTCCATAACGCCTCCGCAGTGACAGAAAAATTATAATCTTTTTTTCGTTTTTTGCCAAAACTCTGCTAAAACCGCTGAGAATCACCTTCGACAACTCCATTGAATTGCTCTAAATTCGCAGCGCATACAATTCAAGCGATGAGGCCAGATGTTCACCGTTTATCAAAAGGTTCAGAAGATTGAAAGCCTGCAGAAAACCATAGACAAAGAAACTATGGCCTTCAAACACAACGCAGGCATCGACTGCGAAAAACATTGTGCCGAATGCTGCCGCTACCACGACATCAACGCCACGCCGCTCGAGTTTCTGCCGTTTGCCTGGCACTCTTACCGGCTTGGCCTGCTCGACCAATGGTTCGACCGCCTCGAGAACTGCGAGAGCAGCCAATGCATTTTCGCAAGCCTCATCGACGGGAACTGGGGTTGCAGTATTTACCCGGCCCGCGGTTTTATCTGCCGGCTGTTCGGATTTTCTGCGGCCACTGACAAAAACGGTCACCCGGTTTTCGCGGCCTGCCGCATTCTAAAACAGAAGCAGCCCGCAATAGTCAACAATGCCAGTCAGTTTATCGCCAGCGGCGGCAAGGTGCCGGTCATTGCCAATTATTATCGCCGGCTCGCAGCCATCGACCCTGCTCTCGGCACTCAGTTCATGCCGATCAACGACGCTATCAGAAAAGCTCTCGAAATAATCTATTTTCATCTTCATTACCGGGAATCAGCCTGAGGCTCTTAAAGAGCAGCGATATTGCGACAGAGAATCAGGCGCTTCATTCTGAATTCTTCTGAATTACTGCCCTTTTTCGGGGTGGCGACCGAAATCTCGACCCACATTCCGGCCTTTTCGCCAGAACCTGGGGTGGCAGCGAAGGTTACGTGCCTGAAAGCCAGCTTAACATCAAGACCCTTACAGTAAACATGTTTGTTATCATCACTGCTACCATCAAACTCGCGCTCTATACCATTATCGAGAAGGTTGTAGATAATCGTGCCATTGCCAGAGTCGGTAAGAATTTCCCAGCGGGCAACCTTGTCGGAAGCGCCGGGCGCCGGGTCAAGCAGTTTTACAGCACGCATCAGGTCGTATTCAATCTGCGACATAAGTACTGAGGCGGCTTCCATATTGGTAAGATGCGCCATTCCCTTGGTGGAACCACGCATTCCAGCCCCAAAAAGGTTCATGACCCCTGCCATCAGGATACTGATGATGAAAGCCCCGATGGCTACTTCAACAAGAGTGATACCCGGCCTGAGATTTTTCATTGCGACACCATTCCGGCAACTTTGATTTCGCGGGCCGATTCATTGGCCTGCTTCCATTTGACGCGCACGGTGAGAATCTTATAGGCATGAGGCCAGTCAGCAGGCTTCTGTTCGTCGACCTCGAGAGTGCGCGTGAACATTTCCTCCTCCATGCCAAGGTTCAGAGACGCCCCATTCGCCGCAACATTGAGTTCCTTCACAGTTCTGGCCGGCCCGGGGTTGAGAAACGCATCGTCGTAGGGAAGTGCGTAGGCGTAAGCCAGCAGATTGGTAGCATGCTGTTGCGCCAGAATATCATTGCGATTCTGCACGGTGCCGCTGCTGCTCTGGTTTAACAGGGTAAAAATCGGGGCAATGAGAAACCCAAGCAAAACTACGGCAAACAGTATCTCGACGAACGAAAAACCATGTATGCAGCGTATCTTCATATCATTCAACCAGCTGGGGCATATTCTTGAGATCGAACATCAGCAGACTCTTCTCTGAGCCTTCGTCATCTGTCTGACCTGGCCTGGCCGCCAGTTTTCGATCGTACACAATTTCGACGCCACGGGCAGCAGCAGTGTTGACAGTGCCTCTGGCAATCGTGTGCATCGCAACATTGCCATTGATCTTGATATTGTTGGTACTGCTGTTGCCCGGAAACTTGACCTGCCCATCGTTGCCGATGCCACCGGCAGTCAGGCCAGTTTCAAGTTCGCCACCCAGGCCGCTGTCAACGGTGATGTTGCCGTTGAGAGTCACGAGGTTAAGAATAAAATTTCCACCATCAGCCCTGATTGGTGCCTTTATCTCGATATTGCCACGTTCGAGAACTATGCCGCCATGGCTGATCAGACGCAGGGCGTTGTCAAAGACGATGCCGCCGTCTTTGGCCTTAACATAAATCCAGCCATTGAGGTCGATCTTGTCTTTGAGAAGAAGGCCCCGCTGCTCGAGAGCAGCGAGCAACTTCTGCCCTTTGCCGAGTTCTATATTGCGAACGGCGCGGGTGCCGGGAATCATGGTCTTTTCTTTGCTCAGCAGGTCGCTCATTTTATTGAGATCTTTGACGTCTGAATAAATACCATCAAAAGGTGCCGGAATCTTGTGAGCCATGCCATTCGAAACTGCCTTGCCGCCGGCAAACGCCGCCAGCGGATCACCGGAAGGAATCGCACCTGAGTCAAGAGGATGGGCAGCCTTGAAGTTGGTAATGATGTAGGCAAGTGCCCGGTTATAGGGTTCTTCAACCAGGCAGCTTGCGTATTTTGCGTTGTAGGCAGTCCGGCTGAGACTGCCAGAAGACTTCTGAAATTCACTCATGAAATAGCTGATATTGAAGACTTCGCTCTCGCCGCTGGTAAAGTCAGTAAATTTGTCGTCGTTACCGGCATAAGGCAGAGGCCCGAAATTTTCGCCGCTTTCGCGGTAGGCTTTGGCACAGAGAGTGCGGGCCATTACCTCGCCGAAGACCAGAGTCGGAGATTTATCCTGGTCGGTACCGTTCAGACGAAAAATCGAATTGGTCTTCGACATTTCATCGTAGCCATCCTTGATCAGCTCCCACCAGAAGATACTGGCATCATCACTGATATCGTTACACAAACCGGTTTCCCAGTTCAAAAGTGCCATCGGCCCGATAAATTCAGTAGTATACAAACCATCACCACGGCCTTCGGCGAAAAGATGAAAACCCTCACCGTATTTGCCAGGCTCGTTCCAACCCCGGGCAATGCTGAGATTGATACGGCCGCCACCAAGATAAACCAGGCCTCTGCCGGAATTTATGACATTGGCAAAACGTTCGGGAAATTTGTCGCCGCCGAGGCCGTTATCGAGAACCCATGGCTTGAACTGACAGGCCGGCAGAAGATTGCCCTGCGAGTTGGTTTCGACCTTGTTGAAACGATCAGGCCCCTCGCCGGCAACGGCATCTTCAACATAGAGGCTAAAACGGGAAAGCACTGGCACAAGGTTGGCAACAACCTTGACTCTGGTGGTGTAAAGATAGTCTTCCTTGACCAGATCGTTTGAACCGGGAGCCTTATAGGAAACACATACAGGCAGGCGGAGTATACCGGTTTTTTCTCGCGGGTAAGCTGCAATGCAAGGCTGAAAGTCTGCCTTGTGCAGCTCCCAGTTTATTTCGAACGACAGATCGCGCAATTCACTGTTGGCGACTCGAATTTTATCGACCAGCCCTTTGGCCGGTTCGACAAAGATTATCTTTTCAGAAGCCTGCTTTTTCATTTCAGACAGGGGCATGGAAAGATTCTGAACCAGTTTGCTCGCCAGATTCTTTATGTCTTTCTGTTTCAGCTGATGACAGGCAAGTGTAGCCAGCCCGGCAGAGAACTCGCGGGCCAGCAGCACTTTGTTCAGTTTTTTGGTAGTGTATTGTCTGCTCGTCGAATAGCGCATGAAAGCGCTGAAAGCAACAAGCAGTGCCAGAAAGATGCCGGCTATGACGACCGCAACGCTGCCACGCCGGCAGCGAAGCTCTGTCTGAAGATTTAACATGTCGCCCCCGAGTGGTTATCTGGTAGCAGGGTCCACATTCTGCAGGGTCGGCAGAAAGCGCTTGGTGGCTTCCTTTTCGGCCTTTGGATCTTCTACGTCTCTGGATTCAGTGACCTTGATATAGGAAGAATGAACATACACCCCATTATTGGAGCCAACGTTCACCTTATACCAGTTGCCGCTGATAGACAGAATCTGCACCTGGGTCCCCTGACTGATGGTGGTCAGAACAGAATAGCTGGTGCCGGGCCCGGTGCGAACATTCAGAGCACTGCAGGTTACTTCACCCTTCGAGGGCATACGATAGGCAAAAGAGGCCCCCGCTACGAGAGCGAAGGCCATAATGATGGTCAGAATACGCTTGGTCATAGATTTTTCCCTTTTTTCAGGGCAGTTGTGTTTGAACCACACTGAAATTACCGGCCGGAGCCTTTTCATAATCGGCAACTCCGAGCCAGACTTCTTCGAAGCCCTGATGATCGATAAAACGGTTCATGGCAACGGGAGGCGTCAGATCTCCGGAAGTTTTGACCTTGCCGTCAAAACCAACCCTGGCCACGATAAACTTGCCAGCAAACCCAGTTGCCGGGGTATAGGTGAGAACGAATTCCTCTTTTGCTTCATCAACCCACCATAGTTCCGGGTTCAGATGATCAGGCAGGTCCAGTTCGATTTCCTTTTCGACGGTATTCTGCAGATTCTGCAGCACCAGATAGGAACGGCCGTTTTCGGACTCAAAAAACAGCCGGTACAGTTTGTCTTCGGCGCCGATCGCGAAACCGGACCATTCCCAGTTGGCTTCACCAACCAGCTTCTGTTTGTCGTCAAAAACGAAAATGCATTGAGCACCTTTATCAGCGACAAACAGGTGGCCGCTACGACCGACTTCGACACGGTAAGGCTGCACGAATTTTTCGTGTTTGAATTCACCGAGTTTTTTGCCATCGGGAGCAAAGTTCATCATGCGGTTGTTCATCAGATCAATGAACCAAAGCGACACCAGATGCCCATTTTCATCGTAGACTGGAGCGAAATCTTCGATCATCACTTCGAGATTCGGTGAACCGGTAGCCAGATCGGCTGGAATCTTGGCCGGGGGCGATGCCAGCAGAGAAAATTCTCCGACCAGGCCTTTGTCTTTGCTGAGCCGCATGGCTTTGCCACCAGTGCTGTCAACTACCCACAAATGGTCTTCAACGATGCGGAAGGCTTTTGGCCCAAGTGGAACCGGCTCTTCGATGCCGGGATAATTGTTATTGTTGATAAAACCGACTTTGCCGGCACCATCACCGTAAGGCAGAACGATCTGTGCTGAAGCGGTCATCGCAAGGAATGAAAACACCAATGTCAGAAGAGAAGAACCGACTCTCATTTTTCAGAAACCTTTCTTTATCAAACTTTGCGCAGAACTCTGCAGACCGGTGAATAAGTGGCCGAATGCAGGCTTGGTCGCTTGATCGAAGATGAGTTGCTCATTGCCTGGGCAGTATTGCCACTGGTCATTATGATACCGATATGAGTGTCGTTGTCTTTTACGCCGTCACCGGTGCGATCGTAGGTTTTCCAGGTGATGACATCCCCGGCGCGATAGGGCGGAACATTGACTTCTTTCCAGCCAAGAGCCTTGAGCTTGGGAATGGTATTGAGAACGGCCAGCTGAATACCAGTATTTACACCAGCAGACATGAGAGCCGTGGTAACAACCTGAGCACAGCCAAGAGAACCACCGTTGGTGGCCGGATGATAAGGGAAAGATCTCGGAGTCGAATATTTGCTGACCAGATTTCTGGCGGCAGCGACGACTTTAGCGGCAATACTGCCAGTGCCGGGTACGTCAACGATCGCCGATGAGCTGGAACCAGAAGAAGAAGAAGAAGAACCGCCGCTGTTTCTGGAACCGGAAACATAGCGAGAATGAATATAACGGGTCTGACCGTTATGGGAAACTTTATACCAGTCGCCATCGCGGCCAATGATCTTCACCTGGTCGTTGTTGTGAAACCAGCCGACAATCTGCCCCCAGGGGCCGGTGCGAATGTTGAGAGCTGTATTTACTTTAACATAGGCGGTGCCTTCAGGCAGTGTCGCGCTTCCGGAAACAGATGCACTCTCATTAGCTTTGGCTGAATTGGAACTTGAAGAACCTGAACCCTTGTCGCCGGTTTCATGACCCTTGAGAGTATCGTTAAAATTCATTGCCATGACCGATCCACCAAACAATACCAGAACAACACAAGCCAGAAATTTTGCTTTTTTCATTGTCTCTCTCCTTGCTCGGGCTTCAATAATATGCAAGTTAACCCATGAACCCGCCTACATTTGAAAACGCGGCAAATGCCCATCTCTTAACTCACAACAATTATACTTCATCTCTGAAAAAAAGTTTACAGCAACGTACCTGCCATACTGAAACAGAGATTGCTTTGTCGTTCTGCTTTACCGAAGCTCAGCAGAATTCATCAATACGACACAACAACATAAACAATTGTCCGCAACAACAAAACTTTGTGAAATAAATATCTTTTGCAAATTTGGTGTTTTTCTTCGCTTTCAGACGGTTGAAGACCAAAGATGGCGTACCTGGTTGTCTGCCATTGTCTGTTTTCGTCGGCAAAATAATCGTAAAGAAAACCTCATCTTTGTTCGAAAAGGTTCATGGATTTGTTTGCCTCCTTATTTTTCAGGCCCGGGATAAACCCCGGCCTTTTTTTTTGCAGCAAACACATGCTTCACTTTTTCGAAATGCCCGGAAGCGAGATTGACCAGATGCACGCCATCGACGATAATCGGTGTCGCGCCAGCGAACAAGTCGTTATCGCACCTGCGCCAATGCATCTGCAATTGATTCTTGAGTACCGAGGTCAATTCGACATTGCTCTTGTGGCAGACACTTGCCGAACCCGGGCAGACAATATGAAATCTGGTGCAGATATCACGCCAGTCGTTATTGAAAATCAAGGGTAGAGAACATTTCACCTGCATTGTCAGCTGTTTAATTTTTTAGCGGGCAAGGGTATTTGTTTAGTTACCTGCGGTCGATAGTCAATCTGATCGAAAACCAAATCATTCTGGAAGTGAAATGCCATGGAAAAAACCTCAGTTGATTTTCTGCTGCAGCTGCTGAACACCCCGTCGCCATCTGGTGCTGAATCACGGTTGCAGCGTGTCTGGCTCGATTATGTCAAAAAATTTGCCGCCGTTGAAACTGATCATGCCGGCAATGCTTTTGGAATATTGAGCCCTGAAGCACCTTTCAAGGTGATGCTTGCCGGGCACAGCGATGAAATCGGAATGATAGTCAACCGCATCGACGAAAAAGGGTTTGTCTACTTCAACCAGGCGGGCGGCATCAATCCATATCTCCTGCCAGGACTGAAGGTTGAAATACTCGGTTTTAAAGGAAGCACCGTAAAAGGAGTGATTGGCTTCACCCGCAAAGCAAACGGCGACACTGCGGGCAAGCCAAAATGCGAAGATTACTTCATAGATTGTGGCTTCAACAAAAGTGAAGAACTGAAAAAGCATGTAAGGGTCGGCGATTATATCCTCTACCGCAGCGAACCCGAGATTCTCAATGGTGACCGGGTAGTCTGCAAAGGCCTCGACAATAAAACAGGGTCTTTCATGGTCGCCGAAGTGTTGAAAAAGCTAAGCAAAAAAAAGCTTAAAGTCGGCGTCTACGCAGTCAGCACCACCGGAGAAGAAACCAACATGCGCGGTGCTCACTGCGCCGGTGCGACCGTCAAACCCGACATGGCAATTGCGGTTGACGTCACCTTCAACACCGATACTCCCGGTGAAGACAACAAACGCGCTGAAGTGTCGCTCGAAAAAGGTCCGGCACTGTCGATCGGCAGCCCAATCAATGTCAAAATCAACGAATTGATCGAAAAAGCGGCAAAAAAGATGAAAATGCCGCTTCAGCTCGAGCTTACTCCATCAAGAACAAGCACTGATGCCGACAAAATAATGTTCAGCGGTGACGGTGTCCCTGTATCACTGGTTTCTTTGCCGTTGCGCTACATGCACTCTCCGGTCGAAATGGGCTCATTGAAAGACATGGACCAGATAATCGATCTGCTGGTCGAAACCATCGCCAGTCTCACCGGCAAAGAAGACCTGCGACCGGTCAGGCCCTGAAAACAATCGATTTTTTGCACTTTTGCCGCAAAAACCGGGGAGACACAGTAGTCTGCCCGTTTTTTTCATCTACACGGCGGAACAAACTCCTCATATCCGGCAAGCAGATCGGGATTTTTCGGGTACAACACATTACGCATGCCCGGAAGATTGCGTGGGGCGGCTCCCTGAAGAATACGCCGGAAACAGTCGTCTTCATCTTCAACCCAGGCGCCGCCGATAATATCAACCCCAAAATCGAACAATGCATCGCTCAATGGAACCGACGGGCCGACGATAATGAAGATCGAACCCGGCTTCTTCAGCGCCAGAAGGCCTTCTATTGTATCGTTGAGACAGGTAACGCCGGTCATTGCAACCACGTCAGCCTTCGGAATGATTTTAACCGCATCTTCGGCCGGAAAATCGCCTTCCTGCGGCCGCTTTTCGATGACAGAAAATTCCAGGGCCCGGTGTTGAATGGTTTCCATGTGAGGAAAATGACCGACAACCGCAACTCTTTTGCCCTCGCCAAGCCTGGCAGCAAGTTCAAGAGCGTTGCCGGCGAAATATTTACTGCCGTCGAGGGGCAGGGCACTGTTGATTGCGGCTACCGCAAACGAACGTTCGATCCCTTGAAGCGAGTCTGTCCAGCCAAGCAGTTTTTTCAGACCCAGAGTTTCGATCTCCCCGACATTGGAAACCGGCATATGGACCCGGTGCTCAAAAATTCTGTCATCGCTCAAAGTCATACAAATGCCCAATCTGGCAGACTTGACCATGGTCATGAAAGCACAGGTCGCTACCCGCTTCAGGGGTATGGCAAAATTTTCCTGGGGAATTGTGGCCTTAACTGCATCGAGAATTAACGACATCGCATTCCCCCCCCTCTCACACAAAGTATTGATTAGTATCATACAACACACAACTATGTAATCTCAAGCATATATTTGCCACTAGCTCCAGAAAGAATCAAACCTGCATGCAAAATGATTTTAAAGCTGGCACACAATACAGGGCAAACGGATCTTTTCCTAGTTGTGAAGCGTGTCAAGCAGGTCAGTCATTGCAACGCTCTGCAAT
>CAYYUI010000022.1:0-65200 GCA_964474705.1 uncultured bacterium | reverse complement strand
AAGCGATGCTTTACCGCGACTGGAAAAGCATTCTGCGTGATATGCCGACGATGCGAATTTTTGCCCGCGTCAACGAGGGGCAGCTGCATGGCAAAAATTTTGTATTTGACCGCAGAATTGGTGTGGTTGGCACTTATAACTTTGATTTTCTCAGCGAAAAGGTTAATTCTGAGGTAGTGGCGGCCGTAAAATCGAAAGAATTCGCAACTGAACTGCGTAATGAAGTGGTTTTTGACATTCGCAAATCAGTTGAATACCATCTGGCAACTGCTGATAAGGCCGAATTTGGCCCCGGTAACGTCGAGAATCCGCAAAAAATGTGGCTGATCAAATTCCTTGCGAAGATGGGCTGGCTTAAACCACTGTTTTAGAAGTAACTTTTCAGGCAGTAAAAAAGCCGTGATCGACGTTGTCGGTCACGGCCTTTTTCTCGATGCGGGTCAGCTCATTTTACAACAAAGCTGATCATGCGCTTCGGAACGTAGATGAACTTGATGATCTGGGTGCCTTCGAGATATTTCTGCACCTTTTCGCTGGCTTCGGCAGCTTTTCGGGCCCCGGCTTCGTCGATATCGGCGGGCAGTTCGATCTGATCGCGCAGCTTGCCGTTTACCTGCACCGGCAGGGTTACAGTAGATTCAACCAGGGCTTTTTCGTCCCAGGTCGGCCATTTCTGCTGGTGAACCGAGCCTTGGCCGCCGATGGTTTCCCAGAGTTCTTCGGCCATGAACGGAGTGATCGTAGCCATCAGTTTCAGCATGTTCTGCACCACTTCACGCCACAGGGTAGTTTTGGCCAGGCTGGTCTTCTTGACCGCATCGGCCATGGCGTTGGTAAGTTCCATCAAGCGGGCAATGGCGGTGTTGAAGCTGAAGTTGTCGATATCATTGCTGACCGCTTTGATGGTGCGGTGCATGATGCGGTTGAGGTCGTCGGCTTCTTTGCCGGCGGCTTTTTCATCGCCGCCCGGATTTTCGCTGATCAGGTCGAAGACGCGGTTGATGAAGCGGTTCATGCCGCGCACGCCTTCGTCTGACCATGAAACTTCAAGTTCGAAGGTGCCCAGGAAAAGAATGAAAGCGCGCAGCGTGTCAGCGCCATATTTTTCGACGATCTCGTCGGGGGTGATGACGTTGTTTTTCGATTTGCTCATCTTGGTGCCGTCAGCAGCCAGCATCATGCCCTGGTTGCGCAGTTTCATGAACGGTTCGATGAACGGAACCAGGCCGGCGTCATGCATGACTTTGGTCCAGAAGCGGGCGTAGAGCAGATGCATTACCGCGTGCTCGGCGCCGCCGACATAGAGATCGACCGGAGCCCAGAATTTAACGGCATCGGCATCGAAGGGTGCCGTTTTGAGCTTCGGGTTGATGAAACGCAGAAAATACCATGATGAGCAGGCGAAGCCGTCCATGGTATCGGTTTCGCGGCGGGCCGGTTTGCCGCATCTGGGGCAGGTGGTCTTCACCCAGTCTTCAATGAAGGCCAGGGGCGATTTGCCATCGGCACCGGGTTTGAATTCTTTGATGTCAGGCAGTTTTACCGGCAACTGCTCTTCTGGAACCGGCACAACACCACAGCAGTCACAGTGAACTATCGGAACCGGTGCGCCCCAGTATCGCTGGCGTGAAATCAGCCAGTCGCGCAGTTTATAGTTAATACGGCCAGTGCCGAGTTTCTTTTCGCCAAGCCAGGCGATCATCTTTTCGATGGCCTGTTCGCTGGTCAGACTGTTGAACTGGCCTGAATTGATCAGGGTGCCGTATTCGGTAAAGGCTGCTTTGAGTTCGCCCTGAGCTTTGCCGGCCGGGGTGATGACTTCTTTGACCGGCAGATGGTATTTTTTCGCAAAAGCGAAGTCGCGCTCATCGTGGGCAGGAACGGCCATTACAGCACCGGTTCCGTAGCCATAGAGAACGTAGTCGCCGATAAAAACCGGAACTTTCTCGCCGTTGAACGGATTGATCGCAAAGGCGCCGAGATTGACGCCCGTCTTTTCCTTTTCGGTCGACAGGCGGTCTATTTCTGATTTTTTGCGTGAATCACCGATGTAAGCTTCGACAGCCGCTTTGTTGTTCGGATGGGTCAACTTTTCTACAAGCGGGTGTTCGGGGGCGAGCGTCATGAATGTCACACCAAAAATGGTGTCGACGCGGGTAGTGAAAATCGGAATATCGTATTCTTCGCCGCTGACCGGGTTGATACCCTTGAAATTGACTTCGGCACCCATGCTTTTGCCGATCCAGTTTTCCTGCATCTTTTTGATGCGGTCGGGCCAGTCGACGGTTTTGAGGTCGTCGATGAGGCGATCAGCGTATTCGGTGATCTTGAAAAACCACTGATTGAGGTCTTTCTTTTCAACCTGTGATTCACAGCGCCAGCACTGGCCCTGTTCGACCTGCTCGTTGGCAAGAATGGTGCGGCATTCGGGGCACCACCACTGGGCGCCGGTGGCCTTGTAGGCGAGGCCGCGTTTATAGAGAAGCAGAAAGAACCACTGTGTCCAGCGGTAGTAATCGGGATCGGTCGAGTTGATTTCGCGGTCCCAGTCGTAACCGCATTCTACCAGAGTCAGCTGGCGACGATAGTTGCCGGCATTTTTTTCGGTAGTTATCGCCGGGTGAACACCCATTTTGATTGCAAAGTTTTCTGCCGGCAGGCCAAAGGCATCCCAGCCCATGGGGTGCAGCACGTTGAAGCCCTGCATGCGTTTCATGCGGGAAATAACATCAGTCGGCACGTAATTGCGCAGATGCCCTACCGAGAGGCCGTTGCCGGAGGGGTAGGGAAAAAAGTCGAGGCAGTAGAATTTGGGGCGACTGCGGTCTTCTGAGGTTTTATAAAGCCCCATTTCGCGCCATTTTGGTTGCCATTTTGCCTGAACCTTCTGCGAATCATATTTTTCTGCCATGATGTTGCTCCATATCTTGTGAATGTCTGCGTTATGATAGATTCAGCCTCAGACAAAGTCAAGAGAAGCTCCCCGGCAATTCTCGGCCAAGAATGTCATTGCGAAGGGCAAAGCCCTGAAGCAGTATGCCGAAGGCATAGCCTTTGCGTGCCATTCCTGTGGCGCAAAGACATAAAGCCATCCATGGCTAAAAAGCCAGTTCTGAGCTAACCGCAAACTTCAAGAATACGATTGCTTCGCTACCGCTCGCAATGACAAGCTTGAACAAAATTCGGTCCTTTATTGGTGCAGGTTTCATAGCTCACCGAGAATTGCTGGAAGCGCCGCTCAAAATCAGGGCAAACCTGAACTTTAAATATCTGGTCTGACGTGTTTTGTTGTTTTGTACATTGGCTGGCTTTGAACTGTGGCGGTATCTTCACAAAATATTTGCATGTTGGCCGGCAAATTCAGTTATAATTAGTACATAGACTCTATGTTGACAATAAAGAAAACTCGGCCTGATGCCGGTATAACTCTTGTAGAAGTTCTAGTAGCGGCAGGGGTATTATCTTTGCTGCTGGGTTTTGGCTACAAGATTTTTTTCGGAATGTCGGCGAGTTTTCAGAAGGGCAGCTGGGCGCTTGCAACTCAGAACCGGTTACGCAACGGTCTTGCCTTCATCAGAGAGGAAATGCAGAAGGCTTCATACCGGTCTGATGTGCGTGTGAACGGAACTACCGTGACGATTGATGGCTTCAGATTTTCGCTCAACAGTGCTGATGAAGTGACCGCGGATGCCGTTATCGCCAGCTGGTCGATCGGTGTTCCTTATAGGAATGGTGGTGACGGAGGCGTTTACAACTGCGAGTTCAAACTCGAAGGTGGCCGGCTGATATATAACAAAGTTCGCAGTGAAGGAACCGACAATACCGAAAAAGAGTTTACCAATTATGTTGTTTCCAGCAATGTTGAAAAGATTAAGCTAAATCTCGAGGAGTTTGACCCCGACAAGCCTCTGGCAGGCAAGTTGATCACTTTTGAAGTGGCGGTAGTACACGAGGATAAAGTTCGGCACCCTGATGCAAAAGTTATTGCACAGACTGGTGCCAAGGTCGAAGTCGAGGTAATTCGATGAGATTCAGAAGCAGGCGGGCGGTTTCCCTCGTCGAGATCATGCTGGCGGTCTCGATACTGGCCCTGTCGGTGCTGCCGATTGCCGGTCTGCTGACCTATGCGACCCGTGGCACCCGCGAGCAGGATGCCGAGGGCATTGCCGCCAACCTGGCCAAAGAAGAGATGAACCGGCTGATGTATGTAATTACCCGTGCCAATCTTCTTAACGGTGCCGGCACTGCACAACCCTGGTCTTATGCCCAGGCCGGGCGCACTGTCGAGATAAAGGGTAACATTTTCGAAGGTGAATATACTGTTTATGAGCACGACAACAGTTCGCTGAATTTTCAGATCCCGCAGATGACTTTTCATGAGCCGCAAACCTGTGCCGCCGGCGGGGAAACTCATACCGGAGTGCCTGATACGCCGCGATCTCTCAATCTTGCTACCCTTTACCCGGGTATAACCTGGCCTCTTCTTGTCGATATCTGCCTGAAGATTCGCTGGCGCCTGCCATCTGGCACCTTCGAATCGCGTAATGAGCTTGTTCTTCTCGGAAGGAGGGCTTTTCCGGTTGAAAACTAAACCAGGTTGCTTTATCAGCCAGCGTCGTGGCATTGCGATACCTATCGTGCTGCTGTTCTGTCTTTGCGTAATGGTCATGGCTTCAAGTCTTTTCTATTTCCGCAAGGAATCGAAGCAGCAGAACGTTAACACCTTTCATTTTCTTCAGGTGAATTTTCTGGCTCAATCTGCGGCCCAGCATCTGCTGCTTAAACTGAGCGCCTTTCCCCAGGATGCCTACGATTCAGGGGTTCTGTCGCTAGGTTACTGTCCGTTTCGCGGCATTCCGGCTTCAAATGCCGCCATGCCGGCACCAGGGAACAAGGACAACGGCGGTCTGAAAACCTTCGCCTCAGACTGTACTTCTACGAGTCCGGCGTGGCTTGTTCCGGGTCTTGCGGCCACCGACTGGAAATATAGCATTTCTGATTTCGAGATTATAAGTGCTTATACTGATGCAGTTAATCGACAGACGGTTCTGACCGCGCAGTTGACTGCAATCGGTGAAGGAAAAATGGCTCGGGGAAACATGGGAGTTCGCAAGGAAAAGCTGGTCAAGACGGTTCAGTTGACCGGCCAGAATTAAAAGGCGCATCAGGAGGGCAAAATGAAAATCGTTAAAATCTGCTTACTGTTTATGGTCGTTCTGGTGGCTTATCCTGTTTCCGCCTGCGAATTGCCGGCGCATCCGTCGGCTGCTGCCATTCCCAAAAAGAATACCGACGGCATGTTTCTCGTAGAAGAGGGAAACAGTTTTTATTACCTGGTGAAAGAAGGCACCAGCGCTCAGATGAAAATCGTCTGGGATCCGGCGATGCACAACCGCCCCAGCGGTCTGAACAAAGATGAATACGATGGTATCGTCAAGGAAAAGATTGAAGGAGACGATGAAGTAGACCTTATTAACGGGGCCGGCTTTTTTGACCTCAGCGAAATGAGCACTTTCTTCAAGGTCAAAGGTGAACGTAATGACGTTAAAGAGGCATTCGAACGTGAGTCAGGGGCAGACCTCGACCAGGATTACGTTTCAGACCTGTCGCTCGGGCCTTCGAGCGCTCTCGGAACCTTTGCCAAGGCCGACCAGAAGCAGGAATTCAGTATCGTCGGCGGTTCAGCGCAAGATTATGGTAATGCGCCGTATTGTGAGCCAAAGTCGGTCAGCGAAAAGGATGCCAGCGAGGCAGATGCTGCATTGCCAAGCCGAAAGTGGCTTAGCGACAAGGAAACCATAACTCTGGAAAATGGAACGACCGTCGAAAAGAAGTTTTTTACTCTGCCCAGCAATGACAAGGTTGAAATTCATGATTGTGGAATATATATGAAAGACCTTGTTATCACAGTTTCTGAAATTGAACCTGAAAAATACAAAGCTTTCATTTATGGCAGCAATAAAGCTACTGAAGTTTTGACCGAAGGGATTACCTACGATCCTGATTCTACCAATGCCGTCGGCCCCGAGTTTACCATGACTTTCACCACGCCGACGATTAACAGCACCAAAGAAGATTCATTGATCAAGATCAAAGTCGAATCACCGCCGGCCGGCTTTGATTTTTCCAATATTTTCTGGGTATGGCAGGAAGATTTTTACAAATATACCGAAAAAACCGTAAGCGAACCGGTGAAAAACCCTGATGGTACTCCAAAGCTCGATGGCGACGGTAATCCGGTGACAGTAGAGGTTACCAAAGCTTTTTATGAACTGGTTGAAAGTGACAGAAAGTGCAGCACCGGGCTGCATCTGCTTGTTTATAAACCGGCCGCCAGCCAGGGTTTTTCTGCTTTCCGCGTTTTTGACACCGAGCCCCCGATAGCCTCCGAATTCAATGTTGGAACCCCGGAATTCAATGCAT
Source organism: uncultured bacterium (assembly GCA_964474705.1). Lineage (GTDB taxonomy): Bacteria > Muiribacteriota > Ozemobacteria > Ozemobacterales > Ozemobacteraceae > Rifleibacterium. The sequence goes on along the minus strand of CAYYUI010000022.1, from coordinate 58,777 downwards.
CTGGCCCGACCAAGATTGATTTTACGCTGAAAATGGTAGATTCAAACCCCTTCGCTCATGTCGATGTCAATGAAGTTGCTTCAGGCACCGAAGTTAAGATCGATCTGACCCAGAACCTTGCAAAGCTGGGTCTGGAAGTATTTTATAACTACCCGACCTATAACTATAAAGGGGTAACGGCAAATTCTTTTGCTGAACTCGATGGCAAAGGCCTTGCCGATCTTGCTGATGCCGCCGGCACCAGTCCAAGATTCAAAACCTACACCCATGAAACCAGGTGGTTCTGGAAAAAGGCAACGGTGGCTGTCACATCGATCACCCAGCTCGATACCATCAAGAAAGTCACTGCCAAGTGCGGCGAAAAAATTGTCGGCGCTGTTTATGAAATCAAGGGCAGTTTCACCATTCCGAACCCGAAACCCTGGCATGAATATTCTCCTGATGATACGAAGAGATTCTCTCTGTTCGCGATGTGCAAAGACAGTCGTGGCAACCCCTGCAAACTTTACGACAGCGTCGTAAACTTTGTTGAAACCAACAAAAATACGCCCCTGGCGGCCGCCAAACTGCCCGAAAAGGCTGCTGACAAGCCGGTATGGGCTTTCGATCCTTCCGACAGCAAAGTCTCTCTGCCGGCCAGCGATGAGCCGGCAAACGCCGATGTGCTTGCTGACAAATGCGGATTCGATGCCGACAACTGGCAGAAGCTGCAGTTCATTTCATCGAGCGACGATATCGGGCCGGAAATCGAAGTGATTGTCTGCGATACCCGCACCAACCGATATCATGTCTTCGGAACGGCTAAAGATGTGGCCGGCGACCTCAACAAGCTCACTGACCAGTATCTGACCGATTATGCGACTCTGGCCTCGCCGCCTTATCTGGCCCGTGAAAAAGAAATCAGCGATTCATACAAATTCACCGATTTTTCCGGATTGTCAGCCCTGTTTGACAAGTATCTGCAGGGCCCGGATGCGGTTTCGCAGATCAAGACGCCTGGTTTGAAAGGATTTGTCTGTCAGAAGAACAGTCGTCTGGTTTTCTATGCCCGGGCTTTTGACAACCAGGGTTATATGAATGCCGACCGCGGTATCTCGACTTTCAATGTTGAACTGGTCGACAAGCATGAAACCAAGACAGAAGACACGATGCTCGAACCTCTCGAACATGTTTTCCGTTACGAAAATGTCGATGATGCCGACAACGTTTCGCCTTATGTGCTGACGGTGACCGCAACCGACAAGCATAATAACAGTCGCCAGTTCAATCTGAACATAGCGGTGCTTGGCAGAACTCTCGAGATCAGAACTCTGGAAGAGCGCCGCGAGCGCATGAACTGACCCGCAAGTTCAGCGGTCGATCAGTTCCTGTATCTTTTCGCCGGTGATGCGACTTATCAGTTCGGCAACCGGCCTGCGGTCACCGCGGGCCGTGTTTTCGAGCAGTTTATAAAGCACCTGAGCGCCGGGGTTACCATACTTGCTGACCCAAAAGTAGATGTTGCGCTTCAGGTAGATGTCATCTTCGCGGGCGTAGCATGAAACGAGCGCCGGAATGACTCTTTCCGGCATCGCTTTCAGTTTTCCGAGCAGTTCAATGGCATTGAACTGCATCGCTTTGTCGTCGGATTTGATAATCTCGAGAAGTGGCGCTACGGCTGCTCGAGCAGCCGGCATGCCTATTTTTGCAATGGCTTCACAGGCGGTTCTGACGACTTTTGGGTCTTCGTTTGCCAGTTCTCCGGCCAGTGCCTGCATTATTTCAGGGTTTTGCAGGCCGGTTTCGCCGAGTTCCCAGATCAGTCGGCAACGGGGTTGCACATCTTCAGTGTTTGCAAGACTCTCGAGCATGCTTTTTGCCGTTTCGTCGGCATAACGCACGACAAAACTTTCATCATCAGCGACATTGCGGCTGTCAGAGATACTGCTTTCGATAAATTCGACCTGGTCAGGAATCGCGACGACATCGGTTGTTTCTGGTTCAATTTCGATTCTGGTTTTTGCGGGCTTTGGGCTTGCTGAATCTGCAGGACTGGTTGCTACAGGAGTGTTTTCTGCTGTGGAAACTGTATCCTGCGGGCGGTTTTCTTCAATGAGAGCCAGGTATTTTTCGGCAAGTTTTTCGAGAGCCGGCGGCCTCGAGGTCGTTTTCTTGAAAGTCTGCAGATCAATTTCAGCAGCCGGCAGGTCATTCTGCAGGTATTTGAATATGCCGTGGAAAAGTTCGGCATACTGGGCTTTATCAGCTGATTTGAGCCGATAATAGATTTCTCCGCGGCTGATAAAATCTTTGTTTTTATCGATCAATTCAGAATTATAATCGACTGCCTGCAGAAAATATTTCAGGGACAGGTCTTCTTTGCGTGCAGTGCGCATTTTTTCGGCCTGATGCATCAGCCATTCTGCTTTCTGAACCGGAGTGTCGAGGCTTACTTCTTTGAAACCTTTCTGTTCAATTTCCAGATGCAGAGCTCTGATGCGATTCTGAAGATTGGCAGCAGACGGATTCAGCGCCGATGCCCTTTCATAGGCCTGCAGTGACTTTTTCGTCTGTTCGGTGCGCTGATAGCCAAGTCCGCGATACAGCCAGTAATTGAAGTTTGTCTGGTTGGTGTCGGCATTCTGTTCGAGCAGATCGATAGCCGGCAGATACTGGTCGTAGCGGAACATATCAAGAGCCAGAAGCAGCATATCTCTGGAGCCGGGATTTTCTGCCGCCGGTGTTCCGGTTGCAGCAAACAGCAGGGTTGAGAACAGAAGCAGAAAGATTCTGACGGAAATGTGATTTCTCATTTTTCTCTCCTATAAGAGCCGGCAGACTCGAATTCATGTTTGTCATCTGGCTCAACTACGAGAGAATATTATCATGATTGCCGGTGAAAAACAAAACCCGCCCTTTTGAAGCGGGGCGGGTTTTGCTGGTGATCGTCAGGCGCGCAATCGGGCAATTACCTCGTCGCGGCCAAGAACATCGAGAATGCCGACAAGTTCAGGGCCGTGGCATGAGCCGGTGATTTTGACGCGGATCGGCATGAACAGGTCTTTGCCTTTCGCATCGGCAGTTTTGCCTGCTGCTTTGATCGCGGCATTGTAACCATCGCGAACCCACTCGCATCTGGTGAATTCGTCAGCAAGTGCAGCGAAGAGGTTTCTTGATTTTTCGGTGGCGATCATTGCGGCGGCTTCTTCGTTTTCAGGAGGACTGGCACGCAGAACCGCTTCGGCAACCGGACCGGCGTCGTTGAGAAGGTTCATTTTTATTTGAATCAGTTCAACGAGTTTGCGCATTATTTCTGGATTGTCGAGGCGTTTGTCGCCTGGCAGAGCTTTTTTGAGCACGGGTTCGACAAGTGGCAGCAGCTGATCGACCGGTATGGCACGCAGGTGCTGACCGTTCATCCAGATCAACTTATTGTGATCGAATACTCCGGGAGATTTGCTGATGCGTTCAAGGGTAAAGCATTCGATCAGCTCTGCGACACTGTATATCTCGCGGTCGTTGCCTTCATTCCAGCCGAGCAGGGCCAGAAAGTTGATCAGGGCATCGCGCAGAAAGCCGTCTTCGGCATACTGGCCGACGGAAGTCGCGCCGTGCCGTTTTGAAAGTTTCGATTTATCTTCACCGAGAATCAGAGAAGCATGTCCGAAGATCGGCGGTTTGATGCCGAGTGCTTCGTAAAGAATCAGCTGGCGATGAGTATTGGTCAGGTGTTCTTCAGCTCTCACGACGTGGCTGATCTGCATATCTGCATCGTCAACGACAACGCAGAAGTTGTAAACAGGCATGCCGCTCGAACGCAGGACGATGAAGTCGCCCAGGGTTCCGGCTTTCCATTCAACCCTGCCGCGAACCAGGTCTTCGAGCACATAGTCTTTTTCGGGGACTTTGACTCTGATAACGTGCGGTTCTCCGGCAGCGATACGCCGGTCGACTTCTTCTTTTGCGAGTCGACGGCAGGTGCCATCGTAATGAACCGAGCGATGCTCTTCTTCAGCTTTCTGTCGTTTGGCTTCAAGCTCTTCTTCCGGGCAGAAACATGGGTAGGCTGAGCCATTGGCAACCAGACGGCGGGCAAATTCCTGATAGATATGCAGGCGCTGTGACTGATAATATGGGCCGTGCGGGCCGCCGACTTCGGGGCCTTCGTCCCAGGTGAGGCCGAGCCATTTCATGTCGCGCAGCAGCCCGTCGACAGATTCCTGGGTTGAACGCTCGACGTCAGTGTCTTCGATGCGCAGAATGAATTTGCCGCCGGTTTTTCTGGCGTAGAGCCAGTTGAAAAGAGCTGTTCTAGCTCCGCCGACGTGCAGATAACCTGTTGGAGAAGGTGCAAAGCGGACACGAACCTGCTGTGACATGATTAAATGATGTTACTCCCCATGAAAATTTGCTCATTGCCGTTAGAAAGAGCATGGCCACAACGACCGAACGCTGCAACCGCTATTCTGCCCTCGCCCCGGACTATTGCGACCTTGAAGCCGCCCCCCAGGCCGGGGTTTATGGTGTAGCACTGGCTGAAAATATCTCTGACGGCGTTGCTGACCGAAAATTTCTCACGCGAATCTTCTTTGATTACCGAACGGGCAATTGCAGCCACGATCGTCGCTTCACGCAGCTTGATCGGCAATTTTTCGGCAGTTGCGCCGACCTGGGTGATCGCGGCCCGATAACCTTTATTGTTAACCTTCTGCAGCCAGTATTCTTCCTGCTCGGGATCTTTGGTCATCGCAAGATAGATTACGGCGCTTTCGGGAGTCAGCATCTGGTCTTCGCGGTCTTCGACCAGATCTTTGACGATATCTTTGTAAGTTACGACTCCGACGAGGTCGTCGTTGTTGTCTACAACCGGCAGGGCTTCCATTTCGCTGGCAGAGAGCATCGCAGCCGCTTCCCTTACCGACATGCTGGCGTTTATACGTCTGAATTTTCGTTCCATGACCGAAGACACCCGTTCTTCGATGTCGACATCGGCAATCATGGCCAGATGCGATGGGGTCAGCAGTCCGACCAGCTTCTTTTCATCGTCGATTACCAGAATGCATTCCGGTTGTCTGAGTATGACGATTTCGCGCAGACCGAAAATCGTCTGTTTGTGATCCACTATGACCGGGTTTTTGTCCATGATCTCTTTAACCCGAATACCCATGCTTACTCCTCCACTAAAAGAGCCGTTACTTTTTGTCACCGATTCGGCAGAAAATCATCCGCCCGGCGCCGGTCTGCAAAATGTTGCTTACGGTGGTTATTACTGTCTCGCCGACATGATCGCCGCCATCTTCGATGACGACCATTGTTCCGTCTGACAGGAAACCGACGCCCTGACAAGGCTCCTTACCCTTCTTAACAATTTTAACTTCAATGTCTTCGCCGCTGATAAAGATCGGTTTGAGAGCATTGGCGAGGTCATTCAAATTCAGAACCTGTATTTTATCCAGTTCAGCAACCTTTTTCAGGTTGTAATCCTGGGTGATCATCACGGCATTGAGCTCAGCTGCCAGTTTAACCAGCTTTGAGTCGACTTCACTGATGTCAGCGTAGTCCTGCTCGGCGATCACGATGTGATCGGGGAAATCGGCCTTCAGCTGGTTGAGGGTCTGCAGGCCCTTGCGACCTTTGTTGCGCTTGATGTCATCGCTTGAATCGGCAAGAAACTGCAACTCGTTGACGACGAAGCGGGGCACGAGAATGTTGCCTTCAAGAAAGCCCAGTTTGAAGAGATCAGAAAAACGGCCATCGATGATGGCACTGGTATCGATGATTTTGGAACGGGCGGTAACCCCCTCGGCGTTGATTTTTGCCTGATAGCGCCGGTATCTGAGTATTATCTTGACGCCGAGATAAGCAAAAAGAAGATTGAAGCTGAGTGGTACTGCCAGATTGAAAAGTGGTACCAGACCGGCGAGATATTTGTTTTCGAAGTGGATTTCTCCGAGTCCTTTGTACATAATGAAATAGACGGGAAAAAACAGGAGATTGGCGCAGATAAGACCGAGAAGCAGGCCGAGTGCACCCCAGGCAAGTTCGTAACTGTTGGTGTGTTCGAGCTGCTCTTCAAGCCACATGTGCAGTTCGCGACCGGCCATTGAACAGAACAGATAGCCGATGAAGCCCAGAAGTGCTGCCAGAGTCAGCTCAGGATTTTCAATTTCGATCAGGTTCGTGTATTCGGTTGCCGTGGCATAGCCGATTGCGACACCAACTATGGTGCCGGTTAATACAAGCAGTGATCGCAGCAGTTGAAAAATCATACCGTTCTCCTGAAGGCAGAGCAGAATACCACGAAGTCGCTGCTAAATCAATATGTCTTGGGCACCACGACACTGCAGATGCAAACTTTCTAAGAAGTCCAGAAGATGGGGTGGCTATTTGTTGCCCGGACTGGCGGGTTTTTGCAGAGTGGACATCAGGAGAGTCGCGAGGTAGGTCAACCCTGCCAGGACGATCGTTACTGCGCCTGACGGCAGGTTCGGGTTGTAGCTGATCACCAGGCCGGCCAGGGTGAAAAAGATGCCAAGCAGTACCGATGCGGCCATGATTTTCCAGACCCGGTCGAAAAAGCGCGAGGCGATGGCAACCGGCAGACTCAGCAGTGCGATGACCATAATGATGCCAACCACTGAAACCGTGAGGACAACGGTCAGCGCCGTCAGACAGAGCAAAAGCAGATAATAGAATTCGACGGCCAGGCCGCGGGTGCGGGCGAACTCTTCGTCGAAACATACCGCCATCGTCTGGTTGTAGAATACCAGAACAAGAAAGATGACCATGATGTCGAGAATGCCGATCAGATAAAGGTCTTCATGTGAGACCATCAGAATGTTTCCAAAAAGATAACTCATCAGATCTTCGTTATAACCGGGGGTTTTGAAGATAAACAATACGCCGACCGCCATGCCGACCGCCCATAAGGCACTGATGACCGTATCCTCGCGTTCTTTGGCTCTCAAACTGATGATGCCGATTGCCAGTGCCGCTGCCAGTGCAGTGACAATCGCCCCGTAGATGGGGCGCAGCCAGGGAAGTTCGAAGACGACGGCGAAATAGCGTGTCGCGCCCAGCCCGCCGAGGATGCAGTGAGAAATTGCGGCGGCAATATAGGTTATACGGCGCAATACTACGTAGGTGCCGACGATGCCGCTGGCAATGCTGCAGAGAATGCCGGCCAGAACCGCATTCTGCAGGAACGGCAATTCAAGAAGGTCTTTCAGGAATGCGGACATACATGCCCCTTTTCGGTGCAGCGATGGTCGTGTCTGATCATATGGACATCGATACCGTACATTTTCTGCAGGGCTTCACCAGTCAGCTCGGAAACCGGATGTATCTGCAGGTTTTTTCGCACACAGATGACGCTTTTGACGCGGCTTGAAACAAAACCGATGTCATGTGAAACCATCAGGATCGAAAAACGCTCGTTCATTTCGGAAAACATGCGATAAAACTGCTCGGTGCCGTGAACGTCAACACTGGCAGTCGGTTCATCGAGCAGCAGAAGTTCAGGGTCTGACATCAGCGCTCTGGCGATCAGGGCACGCTGTTTCTGGCCGCCGGAAAGCTCGGCAAACCCTTTGAAGGCCTGGTCTTTGAGCCCGACATCTGCGAGTGCTTTGTGGGCATGTTCGATCTGGCTTTTTGCATATCTGCCCCAGAAGAAACTGCGCTGCAGACAACCCATCAGAACGACGTCGAGAACGCTGACCGGGAAACTGGCATCAAACCTTGAAAATTGCGGTACGTAACCGATATGTGCTCTGCGATCGACAGGGCGACCGCCGAGAACCTCAACACTGCCGGAAGTCGGCTTGAGAAGACCGAGCATCAGTTTGAGAAGCGTGGTTTTGCCGCCGCCGTTCGGGCCGACGATACAGGCAAATTCGCCTTTTTCGACTTCCAGATTGATGTTTTCAAGAACATTTATGCCATCTTCGTAGGCAAAACTGACGTTGTTGAATCTGAGGAGAAGATCGCTGGTCATTTTTTATTCATGGCTCCGGCCACTGTTTCGGCGATCGCTTTCAGGTTGGCGAAATAGTCTTCGGCCAGGGGGTCGATCTGCACGACGGCCCCATCGATAGCTTTGGCGATGGTATTGGCAGCGACAACCGGAAACTGTTTCTGGACAAAGATTATATGAATACCTTCGGCCCGGCATCTGCGAATAAGTTCGACCAGCTGGCGCGGCCCAGGCTCTTTTCCTTCGATTTCGATCGCCTGCTGTTTCAGGCCGAACCGGCTGGCAAAATAGCCGAAGGCGGGGTGAAAAACCAGCATGGTCTGACCCTTAACCGGAGCGAGTATCATGGTTAATTCGTCTGTAAGCTGTTTCAGACGTGAAGTGAAGCTTGCGAGTCTGGAATCTATGGTAGCTGCATCTTCTGGGATGGCTTCTTTCAGGGCGACTGCCATATTGCCGGCCTGGATGATCACCTGGTCAGGGTCGAGCCATACATGCGGGTCAGGCTGCCCTTCGCCATGAGTGCAGGCGGCATTGTGCTGATGATTGTAGCTTTCCATCGGACGATAAGCGATTCCGGCGGTTGTGGTGACGATTTTCAGGTTGGGGCAGACATCGGCGAGACGTCTTTCGAGGGCCTTTTCAAATGGCACGCCAATCGTAAAGAAAAGGCGGGCTCTGGAAAGCCGGCTCATCTGCTGAGGAAGCGGTTCGTAAGTATGGGGCGACATGTCAGGGCCGACCAGAACTTCAACTTCAGCCAGGTCACCTGCCAGCTGACTGACGAAAAATTTCTGCGGCAGGATACTGGTAAAAACGCTCAATTTCGCTTCGATTTCTGCTGCGGCCGATACCTGCAGCATTATCAACATCAGTATCAGTTTAATTCTGTTCATATTGCAGCCTTTGTGAAAATTTTGTCAGCCGGCAGCGGATTTAGCATAAATATTGCGAAAAAGCAAACCATCTCTGCTGCCTGGACAGCAGATTGCTGAGTAAATCTGCAGATGGAAGTTTTTTCTCAGAATGCAGATTTGAATGGCTGCAAAGCGAATTTATTCGGCGTCGACGTTGCAGAGCAGCTGAATCTGATCAGTTTCAGCGCACTTTTTGATTTCATGATGCTCGGCAAATTTATCCCAGCACTTTTTCTGGGCGGGAGACAACACTCCGGCGCCACTACAAAGCGGGCAAACGTGGTCGAGCGCATTGAGAATCGCAGATCTGATGAATTCAGAGCGGTTGGGCATGGTCTGCAGAATCTCGAGCAGGTTCGGGTCAACTTTAAACGTTACGGTATCGGCTTTTTTCAATCTCTACCTCCGGAGTGTCGCACAATGTTGTATCTGTTTTATCTATATATTTTGCCATTTACGCAAAAACCACTTTAATGGCTTCACGCAATGAGTTGACTCTAATTATGCCCTTATCTTCGGGCAAATCGCAACTGCCCGAGACAAGAAATCTTTTGAATCCGAATCTTTTTCCTTCGCTTATACGTCGGCTTATCTGGCTTACCGGTCTGATTTCACCGGCCAGGGTTATTTCACCGATCGGCAGAATATCAGCGGGAATGGGTTGATCGTTAAGGCTGCCCGTCATGGCAATCGCAAGACCCAGGTCGCCGCCGGGTTCGGTGAGTTTAAGCCCCCCGGCGACGTTGGCGAAGACGTCACGATTGTAAAATTTCATGCCGGCATGCTTTTCCAGCACTGCGATCACCAGGCTCATACGGTTGGCATCGAGCCCGGCCACGACCCGGCGTGGCATTGGCAGAAACGACTGAGTGACCAGCGCCTGCACTTCAGTCAGAATGCAGCGGGTTCCCTGCAGCAGCGGCACCACAACTACCCCCGGGGCATCACTGCGTTTGCGGCTGATGAAAAGATCTGATGGATTGATTACCGGACTTAGCCCTTTGTCGGTCATCTGAAAGACTGCGACTTCGCCGGTGGCTCCGTAGCGGTTTTTGAAGACGCGTAACAGTCGGAAATTCGAGTTTACATCGCCTTCAAAATACAGCACGGTATCGACGATATGTTCGAGAATTTTCGGGCCGGCAATCGCCCCTTCTTTGGTGACATGTCCGATGATGAATACCGGCAGACCGCGGTCTTTTCCATATTTGGTAAGAATTGCGGCGCATTCGCGGATCTGAGTGACCGACCCCGGCGTGGCATCCATCTGCGGAGTATAAACGGTCTGAATCGAGTCGACGACCAGCAGGCGCGGCAGATACGAGGCGAGACCGTTGAGCGCCGAATCGAGATTCTGCTCGGCAACCAGAATGATATCGCTGCCGTTACCGACTCGGAGACGTTCAGCCCGCAGTTTGATCTGAGTTGCCGATTCTTCGCCCGAGATATAGGCCAGGGGTTTGATGTTGACCCCGAGCCTTGAGACAAGCTGCAGCATGAAGGTAGATTTTCCGACCCCCGGTTCGCCGCCGATCAGGGTTATACCCCCGGGAACGAGCCCGCCGCCAATCAGTTCGTCGAAGATGTCGACTCCGGTCTGCCAGCGTGCGGTGCGCTCTACAGATACTTCTTCAAGAGTCTGAATGATCGAGATGCTTCCGGAAAGAGCGTTCGGAACACGGCGTGCTGCCGGTTGCTCGAGCTCCTGCACGAGGGTGTTCCATTCCTCGCAGCCGCTGCATTGACCCTGCCATTTCGGGAAACTCTGCCCGCAGGTCTGGCAGACATACCGCGTGCGTGCTTTTGCCATTGTTATTTTCTCCGGCGTCCGGCGTTTTTATTCGCCGCCGGCTCAGTTCGCTGCAGATCTTCGGCGAGAAACCTGCCGGTAAGAGAAGCTTCAACTGCAATGATTTTTTCGGGAGTGCCGGTGGCGATAATCTGGCCCCCGCCCTCGCCGCCTTCAGGGCCCAGGTCAATGATATGATCGGCGGCTTTGATGACGTCGAGATTGTGCTCGACGACCAGAACGGTGTTGCCTTTTTCCACCAGGCGGTTGAGAACCTCGAGCAGACATCTGACATCCTGGAAGTGCAGGCCGGTAGTAGGCTCATCCAGCAGATAGAAGGTCGAGCCGGTAGCGACTTTCGACAGTTCGGTCGCGAGCTTGATGCGCTGAGCTTCGCCGCCGGAAAGAGTGGTGCTGGCCTGGCCCAGGGTTATGTAGCCAAGCCCGACATCCTGGAGCGTCTGCAGCTTTCTTTTGATGGTCACGAACGAATCGAAAAACTCGACGGCTTCATTGACGCTGAGATCGAGAACTTCAGCGATATTGCGCCCTTTGAACTTTATTTTCAGAGTTTCATCGTTGAATCGGGTGCCTTTGCACTGTTCACAGGTCACGAAGACATCAGGCAGAAAATGCATTTCGATCTGGATCTGGCCGGAACCTTCGCATACTTCACAGCGGCCGCCCTTGACATTGAAGCTGAAGCGCCCGGCTGTATAGCCACGGGTTTTGGCTTCTACCGTCTGGGCAAAGAGCTCGCGTATCGGAGTGAAGATGCCGGTGTAAGTTGCCGGGTTGGATCTGGGAGTTCGGCCGATCGGGTTCTGATCGATGTTGACCACTTTGTCGATAAATTCGATGCCTTCAAGTTTGCCGTGCGAGCCAACTTCAAGATGCGAATGGTTGATGATATTGTTGAGGAGCGGAAACATGGTATCGGTTATCAGGCTCGATTTGCCGGAACCGGAAACGCCGGTGACGACGACAAATTTGCCAAGCGGAACCTCGACGTCAATAATTTTTAGATTATTGTGTCTGGCGCCTTTGAGGGTGAGAAAACGCCCATTGCCGCCCCGGCGCGTAGTTGGAACCGGAATGAATTCACGACCGCTGAGAAACTTGCCGGTCATGCTGTCTGGAAAGGCTATAATCGTTTCAGGTGTGCCATCGACAACGATTCTGCCACCGGCATTGCCGGCCCCCGGGCCGATATCGATGATGTGGTCGGCTTCGAGCATGATTTCGCGGTCGTGTTCGACCACCAGAACAGTATTGCCGATATTGCGCAGGTGTTTCAGGGTGTCGATCAGTCGCCGGTTATCGCGGGGGTGCAGACCGATGCTCGGTTCGTCGAGCACATAGGTGATACCTACCAGTGCCGAGCCGATCTGTGAGGCAAGCCTGATGCGCTGAGCCTCGCCACCCGAAAGAGTGTGTGCGGCGCGCGAAAGATCGAGATAATCGAGACCGACATCCTTGAGGAAGCGGAGGCGATTGCATATCTGTTCAAGAATCTTTTTGCAGATGAACTTTTCGCGATCGTTTAGCTGCAGCCGGTCAAAAAAATCCACAAGCCGGCCGACCGGGTGCTGGGAAAGTTCGTGGATATTCTCGCCTTCGATGCGCACTGCCAGGGCGATATTGTTAAGACGCCTGCCCTGACATGCTGTGCAGGGAGATGTGCGCATGAACCGCTCGTAGAAACGACGGGCTCCCTCTGATCTGGTTTCGCGGTAGCGACGGTTCACCGTTGGAATGACACCCTCAAAAGGCTTGGTAAACGACCCCTGCATGGTGCGCCCCTGATATTTGACGTTCATCACTTTGTTGCCCGAACCGTAAAAGATAACCTGTCTGGCTTCTTCGGGAAGGTTTTTGAAGGGAACGTCGAGTGAAAACTTGAAATGTTGCGCCAGTCCTTCCATCCATTGCCGGGAAAAAGTGGCTTCGGTAAAGTTTTCTGAGGCGATCGCTCCTTCGGAAATCGAGAGATCGGGGTCGGGAACGATCAGATCAGGGTCGACTTCGAGCTGAAAGCCCAGCCCGGAACAATCGGGGCAGGAACCGTAAGGTGCATTGAAAGAGAAAAGCCGCGGCTTGATTTCAGGCAGCGAAATGTCGCAGGCGGCGCAGCGCAGATTTTCACTGAAAAGTTTTTCGACCGGTTTTTTGCCATCGTCGCTGTCAATTATCAACAGCAGTTGCCCGTCAGCAAGTTTGAAGCAGAGCTCTACTGCCTCGGTCATGCGGGCCGTGTTCTGATCGCGATCAGCATTGGCAAGTTTGACGCGGTCGACGGCCACTTCGATATTGTGCTTTTTATTGCGGTCCAGTTCAGGGATTTCGTCGTCGAGCGACCACATGTTGCCGTCAACGCGAACTCGCGAGAGACCTTCGCGTCTCAATTCATCGAAAACCTTGGCATATTCGCCTTTGCGACTGCGTATGACCGGAGCCAGAAGAGTTATGCGTGTGCTGTCGGGCAGTTCGAGGAGCGATTCGACGATCTGCGATGGAGTGGCACTCTCGACCGGCAGACCGCACTGCGGGCAATGTGGCTTGCCGATTGCGGCAAACAGCAGCCTGAAGTAATCGTAAAGCTCGGTTATTGTGCCGACCGTTGAACGCGGATTGCGCGAAGTCGATTTCTGCTGAATGGCAATCGTGGGTGAAAGACCTTCGATGCTTTCCACATCAGGCTTTTCCATCTGCTGCAGAAACATGCGGGCGTATGAAGAAAGGGATTCAATGTAGCGTCGCTGCCCTTCGGCGTGAATGGTGTCGAAGGCAAGTGATGATTTTCCGGAGCCTGAAACCCCGGTAATGACTGTAAGAGTATTGGTAGGAATCGAAATGCTGAGATCTTTAAGGTTATGAACCTTAGCTTTAACGATACGGATCATAATGAATAATTTGTTGGATCAGCGCCAGTCGTATTGAATTACGCTTGCCTGAGTGGGTGGGCTGACTTCGCCGCCGCCAAAGGTAACCTTGTAAAAGCCGGATACCTTGACGGGTTTGCCGCCACCACGTTTTTTGCTGACTTCGACGAGGCCATTTTTAACCACAACTTCGCCTTTGTCCTTTTCATCGTCATAGATAACCTTGAACAGACCAGAAGCACCGGTTACCTGAACATCCGAGGAATCTACGACCAGAATACCACGCCCGTCAAGAGAAATGGCGGCCGTCAGTTCACCGCGTTTAAGTGTGACCGGTTCACGTTCAACTTTGTTTTCCTTGTCGGCCAGGGCCGGAGGCATAACGGTCATTTCAGATTTGCCCGCCAGCTTTACCTGGTTTTCGAGCTGCATCTGAATGGTAACCGATCCTTCCGGGGCGGTTTTGAACGAGTATTCCTTGTCGAATTCTATTTTTTCTTTCAGGACTTCCCAGGCGCCAATGTGACGATGTTCGACCTTGCCGGTGATATCGGTGACACGCGAAAACAGCAGTTTGTTGCGCTCTTCCTGAAAGGCCAGGGTTGCGGCACGCTTGCGCATCACCACGATGAAAACGCTCAGAACGACAAGTGCAGCCAGAACCACCACGCCGATTATCATTCGACGCTTCTTTTCTTCGGCATCCTGCGATAGTTTCTGCGCTTTTTCGCGCTCGACCTGCAGCTTTTTAAGCGCCTTGTGGTCAAGCTTTTCTAGTTGGTGCCACTGTTTAGCCATTTTTAAATTGTATCAGAAAGTGTCAATGCCAACCTGAGGGGTTGCCATGATCGAATTTTCCTTAAAAACATTTTCGTCTTTGGGATACAAGGTACGTATTTTAACGGAAATTGGAAAAAAGTCCACAGGTTTTTCGGGGGGCAGGGTGCCGGCAACCGAAAATTCGATCGATTGAACGTCGTTTACCAGTATTTTTGCACGGGTTTCTTTCTCGATTGCTGTGAGATTGAGCTTGCCCGATCTCGCATAATTGTTTTTGGCATCAGTGGTATATGCAAATGCCGACGATTTGAGGCGAAGGTTGCCGACGGGCGCAACTCTGGTATTGTGAACGAAATCGAGATACAGTTCGTTTTTGATGATTTTGCCGGGCTGATTTTTGGGTTTTTCCGGCTCACAGACGACCCAGGTCATAATTTTGAGTTCGCCCGAGGATGGGGTTGGAATTGGCTGGCCGTCTTTGAGAATGCGCAGATAGAATTCAGCTGCTACCTTGGGGTCATCGTTGTCGCACGGATCATAAAAGGTGTCGGAAAACAGCGTGGTCGGGTAAGTGGAACTGCGGATTTCACGACTGAGAAGACTTAGGGTGTTGCGCATCTGGTCGACGGTGCCGCTGATCCATTGCGCGCGCCCGGCCGTCCTGCTGCCGCCGATGAACAATTGATAGACACCGACCATGAACAGTGCCATAACGGCGCAGGCAATCAACACTTCGACAAGAGTAAAAGCTGCCTGTTTTCGGGTTTTAAACATCAGTCGACCGAGCCCCTTCGGGTAATTTTCTGAACGCGTTTCTGGGTCTGAGGGGTGACTTTGCCCTGAAAGTTTTTAACCTGCCCTTCAACGCTGACTTCGATCGCTTCTTCGCCATATTTGCGCAGGCCTTTGATCGACTGAATCCTGACTTCATTGACGCGATAGTTCATCGTGTATGGGTAACCATCGCTGGTCACGATATCGAAATCGTTGATATTCTTGATAGTTTTGTCGGCGGCCATTTCAAGAGGTGCCTGAATACGGTTGCCGTCATAGCTCAGGTTGCAGCAGTCGCGAATGTAATATTTGAGATATTTGTCAGGTTTGAATTTGGCATCCGGCAGATTGGGTTTTATATAGCGGTCCTCTGTCTCGTCGGTAGCCAGGCCGGGAGCGAGAAAGCGGTAATCGGGGTTATGGTAGCTGCCCAACCTGATGAAGGCATTTTTGCCGGGAAGCGGGTAATAATAGTATTTGGTTTTTTTGTCGCTGTCGATTTCGCGGCTCGGTAAAACCCTGACGAAGAGTTCGGCACGATTACTCGTCGATTCGAAGGCATTCTGGCCACCATCGGTCAGCCCATCAAACTCGGTGAAGTTGCAGAGGGGGTTTTTTCCCTGGGCGAACTCAACCGCATCATATAACTCGGTGGGAAACAGCTTGGCCTTGAGGAGAAAGTGCTGCATTGCCGCCCGGGCGGCAAAGAAAGCCTGTCTTTCCTGAATGGTGAGCTGATTGTGCCCGGCAGTGCTGGATTGCCTGAACATCATGGAAACGAACATGATCAGCATGCAGAATGAAAAAAACAGGGCGATAACTATGGCAATACCCCGGCGGTTTAGCTGCTTTTTCCTCATCCGTCGATATCTCCCTTGATGGTCATCAGATGAATTCGCTGCACCCGTCCGGCTGTTTCTTCGGGTTTTGTAAAATATTGCTGGTCAAGGTTCCATTGAACCTGAATAACAAGTTTCTTCATCGAGCACCAGGCAAACTTTTCAGGGGTCTGATAGACAACCTTTTCGCTTACCATTTTAGAGGTGTAGCGCTCGGCAGTCGGGTTCACAAAACGGGGCGCATTTGAATCAAAGCCTTCCATGCCCTGATCGAGATAGACGTTGCCGGGGGCTTCCGATACCCCCTTGCCCTGGCCGATGTCGAGCTCTGAGAAAGGCCTGGTAGTATCTGCCGGGTCTTCTGAATAGTCCTGGATCCAGGAGCCGTCAGAAATCATGGCCGGATTACGCAGAAAAGTGAAAGACATCTCTGGCGATTCCGGGAAGTCTTTGGGACTGCCGGCGGGGAATGAATCGCCGATCTGAATTCTTTCTGGTTTCTGGGGTTTGCGCTCTGAGGCTACGTCTTCAACACGCAGATGCACAAGATAGTGAATACCTCGAGAATCAGTGACAATACCGCGACACGGGTAACCTGCCGCCTCTTTCTGGGAACCCTGGAAAAGCATTGGCACCAGCTTTTTCGCCCAGGTGTCGTTAAATCTGGCAAATCTTTCGTTGCTGCTCAGATCATCGATTTTGATAAAGCCGGGGTTACCCTGGCGAAGAGCTGCGAATGGCACGTTGTCGAGAATGGTGTTGAGAACTTCGGAAGCTTTGTTGATCGCGAAGGCTTGTGATGCCGTCTTGTCGGTTTCGACAGTCTGCCGGCTCATCAGACCGAACAGCGGAATCATCGCTATCGCCAATACGGCAACGGCAACGACTATTTCAATAAAGGTTACGGCTCGTCTGTCGGGCAGAAACATCAGCCTTATACCTCGGCAAATCAGCTTTGCAGCAGTTCGGAAGCAAGCGCGGACAATGAAGAGCGCTCAGATTTATTGAGAATGATGTGGCCGAACAGATTGTGGTCTTTGAATTTTTCGATGACGAAGTTCAGGCCGTTCGATGAGCTGTCGAGATATGGATTGTCGATCTGGTATGGGTCGCCGGTAAGAACAACCTTGGTGCCTTCGCCGGCACGGCTGATGATGGTCTTGACTTCGTGCGGGGTCAGGTTCTGGGCTTCATCGACAATCAGATACTGTTTGGGAATGCTGCGGCCTCTGATGTAGGTAATCGCTTCGATCTGAACTTTCTGCGATTCGATCAGGAAACGGATTTTCTTGTCGACATCGTCGGAATTCTTGTAGAGGCGATCCATGACGAATTCAAGGTTGTCGAAGATCGGCTGCATCCAGTGACTGAGTTTTTCGTCTTTTGAACCAGGCAGGTAACCGATATCTTTGCCAAGTGGCATGATCGGGCGGCTTACCAGCAGTTTGCGGAAAAGATGTTCGTCGATAGTTTTCTGCAGGCCACAGGCCAGAGCCAGAAGGGTTTTGCCGGTACCGGCGCGCCCAACCAGGGTTACCAGCTGAATTTCGTTGCACAGCAGCAGTTCGATGGCGAATTTCTGCTGCAGATTCATCGGTTCAACGCCCCAGGGACGAGAATTCAGATGATATAGCGGCAGCAGCTTTCTCTGGATGCCGTCATACTTTGCCAGGGCGGTTTTATTTTCGTTTTCGGCGGCTTTGAGAAGAATGAATTCGTTCTTGAACAGATCGTTTTCTTCATAAACCAGACCTTCGTCGCGCAGGAAGGCTTCGATACGGTTGACCGGCATCACCAGTTCACGCCAGCCCAGATAAAGTTCATCTATATCGACTTTGTTGGTTTCAAAATCTTCAGCGGTTATGCCAAGCGCATCGGCTTTGATGCGGCAGTTGATATCTTTGCTGATCAGAATCGGATTGCGCCCGGCCTTTTTAAGGGTCATGGCGCAGGCGAGAATGCGGTTGTCGACTTTATGGCTGTCGAGGCCGAAGCCAAATGGAATTTCGGTTTCTGAGTCGATCATGATCTGCAATGTGCCGCCTGTTTGCAGAGGTACACCGACGGAAAGATTGCCCTTGGCGCGAAGATTGTCGAGCTCGCGTGAGGCCTGGCGGGCTTCGCGACCGCGTTCATCGTTGATTCCCTTGAATCGGTCAAGTTCTTCGATAACACCGAGTGGAATTACTACATCATGTTCCTTGAATGAGAAGAGAGCCTGATGGCTATGGAGAATGACGTTGGTATCCACTACGAAGGTTTTTTTCATTAAGCGGCTTCCTGTTTTGGATAATTGATCTGTACTACCGTTTAAACTTATCACAGGCAGAAAGAATGTGTCAAACTTAACGGGTCGAGGGCAACAATTTCGGGAGGGTAGCAAACCTGCATAAACAGGTATTTTAATCCTGAGGTGCCATCGTTTTGTCATTTTCGCTGCCGGCTGAAAAAAACGCGGCTGCTGATTAATGATTCTGCAGAATCGTCCGATAGGTGACAATGGGAAAGTGTAACAACCCGATTCTATGAAACAATTATGGTTTCTTAAAACTGAAAGGAACAGAAGTTCCATGAATAAACGGCATACATACCTTCTGACTGGTTTTCTGCTTCTTGCCATGGCCTCGACCGCCTTTGGCCAATATTCTGATTACCAGACTCCCGAAGGCTATTCAATGGCGCCGCCGGAAAATGATTTCTATTATGAAGCGCAACCATCGGTTAATGCTGACAGCAGCTGGGTTGAAGAAGATTCAGCCTCGACCGGTTATCAGACTTATACCGTTAAAAAGGGCGATACTCTTGGTTCGATTTCGAAGAAGTTTTTCGGTACTACTACCAAATGGAAGGAAATTGCCAAAACCAACGGTATCAGTAATGCTGCCAAAATAAAAGTTGGACAGACGCTTGAAATTCCATCCACCAACTATGAAAAAGGCCAGGGAGTTACGTATCGCCAGCGCACCCGCTATATAGCTTCACCGGCATCTGTCGAACCTTCCACCGCTCCAAATCCAGGTCAGGGAACTGATCTGCCGCTTCCTCCCGTGACTCAGGGCAACGATGCCGTGTTGTATTCTGAGTCAGGATTGCCACAGATCATTCTGCCCGGTGAACGGAAGGTTCGCAGGTCGAGCAGCGATAACCATGTTTCTTTCACTGGTTTGACGGGGCTGGTCAATACCTTTGCCGCTTATCCTCTTGGTGAAAACATGTTTTCGACCGCCTTCGGCATGGTCTGGAACAAAATCACCCGCCGTGATGGCGAACGGTTGAAAAGTGGAGAAGACGCAGATTTCTGGGAATTTCCGATGCTTATGACCTATGCCGGCGAAAACTTCGAAGTGGCGTTCAAACTGCCTTTCGAATCATACGATGTTTTTGCGCCGATCACCTATAACTTCAGGGATGGCTCGGATTCTGGTATGGGCGATGCCTCGCTGCGCCTCAAGTTCAGTTCGCAGAACGACGAAATGGCGTCATGTCTTGGCCTCGGGGCAATTTTCCCGACCAGTGATATCGATATCGGTAACACCGAAGCCAATAATGCCTGGGAAATCTTTGCCGGCCTTTCGAGCAAGCGCAAAGAGGGTGGCAATATTCATCTGAACGGCGGTTATCAGGCTGGTGATGGTAATACCGACCACGAAGGCGTCTTTGTTAATGCCGGGTTTGATTACAGTGCCAATGAGTCGTTCACCTTCATGGGTGAAGTCAACTTTTATAACCGGGTAAACAACGGCAGAAGCACCGATCTGACTCTCGGCATGCGCTATCATGTCAAACAGGGTATGTCGCTGACGCTGGCTGCGCCGATCGCACTCAGCAACGACATGTTCTTCGGCTACGATTATCGCCTGCAGGGTATGCTGCAATACCATTACTGACTGTATCGGTTATCAGGAACCGGCGATCTCCGCAATTCGGGGTCGCCGGTTCTTCTTTTAGCCTGAATTAATCTGCACTTTGAGGGCATGATGTCGTTTTTGCAGTTCATGGGCAGTTTGCGGCATTTCTACAACGGCAGGTCAGGAGTGAATGGCCGCGAGCGTGGCCATGCAGGCGGGGCTATGCCTGAGGGCATCAGAATCGAGCTGAGAAATGCAAAGACTATTTCTGCCGCTTCAGGGCACTCGCTGGCTCTTGGGCCTGCGATATTGAGAACTTCGGGTTTGACGCGGTGCAACCAGGTCAGGAATTTTTCGGGATTCAGTGTCTTGCTCGCATGTTCAGACAGGTTTACGGCATCTGTTTGCCGCTTCTGCTCACCCCTGGCGAAAATTATTGCAGCCACATCGACAACCATGAATGGTCGGCGCAGAGCATGGCAGCATTCTGCCGTTAATGCGGTACCACGCGATTGGCCAGGGCCGGTAAAAATCAGGGTGGCATCGGCATCTTTCACATTCAGCCTGGTTCGTTGCTGATAATTTGCTGATGACGCTTCTTTAAGCTGATAACGATCAGGAATGCGGCCATCTTCGGCTCTGCGGCCGGCAGGGCACCAGCCGGTGCAGGGAATTCCGGCGGCCATGGCAAAGTCGAGGGCGGCGCGGTCGACGCCTGTCTGGCCGCCAGAAATCATCAGGGGTAATTCATATCTGCGCATGAGCGATTATAAATCATCGACAAACGACTGAGAAGCATTGGTGCCGAATAACATCAGATGCTGGTATACATGCAGATCAGCCGGCAGCTCGCCATTGGTGAGCGGCGCCAGGCTTTCGCGTTCGAACAGGGCATCGAACATATAGAGCCGTTCCGGGTAGAATCGGGTCATGCGCACCCATAATGCCCGTCTGGTTTCGTAACCCGAACTTTCGAACAGACTGCACAGGAGTTCTGAATGCCCGCCGGCTACCAGATTGTCGAGGGTGTCGAGTGCATGTGCCAGGGCAAACCGATCCTGCATGCCTGTAAACGTCAGCACCCACAGATCTCGTGGGCAAAGACTTCTGCTTTGAGTAAGGGTTCGCCTGCTGCTGTCGAGGCAGACACTGTTGCTGCATATGAAAACCTGGCGCATGTCGAGAGGAATTTTTTTGAACAGACTGCCACGAAAGCTGTTTGAATCGATGTTCAGAGCACAGGTTGAACAGTTCATTTCTACCTCCTCAGTTCGAAATGTTACAGGCGTTGCGATGCAGGCCGCCGCTGTAGGGATTGCAGATGATCGCATGCAGGTATTTTTCCTGGCGACTGCCGATACCGGTGAAACTGTCGAGGGGTCTGAGACCGGCTGCGGCGAATATCGGGTTGAGAAGCCAGAGGCTGCGTGGTTCGAAAACTTCGAGCCAGTGCCAGAGTTTCTGTCGTAACTGTTCGCCTGCTGCCTGAAATATCGAAAGAACCAGGGCCCGGTCGCGGCCGAGCAGGGCTGATTTCAACGAGGGTAACGCCAGTTTTTCCGCCAGTTCGTCACCGTGATACAGGCGACTGACGACATAAAAGTCCATGAAGCAGCGACTGCCGATGCTGGCAGCACAAAAACCTGTTTTACATCGATCTGCAAGTGGTGAGCATACGGTGTGCGGGCATTTTTCGGCATTGCTGCCGATTGTCGGGTTGAATGGGCACTCATTACAGCACATCATAAGTTTTCTCCTTTTTTTCAAGGCTCTATCTGTAAATCAGTTGAAAAAGAAAAATGGGAAAAAATAGTTGCAGAAATTTTCAGGTCAGTCTGAAACCCCTGCTATAAAAGGGTAGAAGTGGGAGGTTTTATCTGGTATTCTTGAAGCCGTATGACGATCAATCAAATGGAAGAGGGTCTTGCCGATTTTTTAGCTTTTCCGGGGCCTGAGGCGGCTTACCGGCTGATCATGAACTGCCAGGGTTATCTGCGCAACATCGCAGCCGGCTGGCGTGAGCCTTGCCTCGCCTGGCCTGATAAGATACGTGAACTTGCCAGCGAAATGCTGCTGATACTGCTGGAGGATTTCAGGCCGGAACGGGTTGTTCACCCCAGGTCGGTACTGGCATTCGTTCATCAGCGGCTCAAAAAGTTGACCAGACCCTCACGATATCGTGAAACGCCACTGGGTCTGACTGATTCCCTGCCGGAAACGGGCCGAACCGAGTTTACCCCGGGCCGGCTTGAATTCGCCGCGGAGATTTTTTCGGCGGTCAGAGGCTTTCTGCTCGATTATTATGATGAACAGGCATGTCAGCTGGCCTTTCTGTTCATACATGTTTTTCCGGAAGTACCCTGGGCCAGTCGACTGCTTGCTCAGAGCGAAGGTCTTGAAAGCAATCGTCGTATGGAAGCTGACCGAAAGCGCATGGCGCTCTTCAATCAGAATCTGCGTGCCAGGTTCAGAAGCCTGAAATATGGCGAATGGCGCGAGGTGGCAGGTTGGAGCAGCGGTGAACGCAGCCATCTTGCCTGGCGTATAATAAGTATTTCACCAGGTGAAATCAGCGCCGGTGTCGAAAATGACCTTAACCACCTCGCTGACTGGCGCGAACGCATCGATCGTCGTCAGCCCCAGTCCGTTTCTGATCTCGATGCCGCCATGCGGGTTTTTTATGATCTGCGAAAAGGCAGGGCCGGCGAACATCATTCAATTGCAGCCGAAGATGCTGCTCCATGGGGTGAACCCGATGATCTTCTCCTGCAGCTGCTGGGTGGGGTTCCCGAGCCATATCTGGCCGGTGACTCAACCTCTGAATGGAAGAATCATGAGGGGTTTCAGATAGCGAAAGATGCGCCTGCCGACCCTGAATTTGTTAAACTGGCTGAAGAACTCAGCCGGTGGTTTGCTGGCATATGTGATGAAAAGGCCGTAAATGGCCGGAAAAGGGTCGGCGGTTGACCTGATTTGCCGACCAGGAGAAAACAATGAATCTTTCAACCGGTTGTATCGTAGAATTTTCAGCCAAAGGAACCCAGCCGGAAACCGGAGTAATTTTGAATTCTGCCGGTGGCAGCGTCAGACTTTATCTGCTCAACGGCAAAGAAACCACCGTTCCCGAGAAAAAAATTCTGCATTCTACTTCACGAGCGGTTACCAGTGTGGCAGATCGCGAAACCTGCCGTCAGAATCTCATCAAAACTGACCGCCGGCGTGGCGAAATTGCCAGAAGCATTGACCTCGCCGAACTGCATGCACTTCTCGTCGAAGAGCAGCGCCAATTCAATTTTTCGGAACTGGCTGGGTTTCTTTTTGCCCCTGAAGATGACGATTCTGCTGCAGCTCTGCTCAGACGCCTGCATGAAGACCGCTTTTACTTCAGAAACCGCAATGAGGCCTGGCAGCCGGTTACACCCCAGGAACTCCAACAGGCGCTTGAACAGCATGAAAAAAGAGAACAGGCGGAACGTGAAGAGGCAATTCTTGTTGAAGCTCTGGCTCGGCTTGGGTCGGTAAAAGGCATGCCGGATGTTTTGAAAGAGCATGCTGCCGATCTAAAAAACCTGGTTGCCTGTGGCGAAGAAGCAAAGATCTCGCGGCGTCTGACCGCAGCACTCGACAAAGCCGGATTGAACAACCCGCGCAAGTTGTTTCAGGTTCTCGTTGCTTCAGAAATCCTCGATGCGGATGAAAACCTTGCGATCATCAAATACAGATTGCCGGTAGTATTTGCCGATGAACATGAATCTGAAGCTCTTCAGCTTGCATCGGTCGATATTCACGCTCTCAAACGTCTCGATCTGACCGGATTGCAGACCTGGGCCATAGACACGCCTGGTTCACAGGACCGGGATGACGCGTTTTCATTCGTGCAGAACTCTGACGGTAGCTGTGTTTTGTGGGTTCATGTCGCTGACCCTGCTGAACTCATTCTTCCGGGTTCTGCTCTTGACCGGGAGGCCGCCCGGCGCGGCAGTTCTGTTTATATGCCTGACCAGCGCATCCACATGCTGCCACCCAGCATTTCAGAGCACTCTCTCAGTCTTGCCGAAGGCTCAGAACGACTGGCTCTGACTTTTATGCTCGAATTTTCGCCCGAATGCGAAATCACCGGCCTCAAAATCAATGAATCTCTGATTAGAATCGAACGGGCTCTCGATTATGATTTTGCCGACACCCTCATCTCTTCATGCCCGTGGCTTGCCCAGGCTCTTGCTTTTGCCGAGCGGCTGAAGAAAAGGCGCGAAGCGGGCGGGGCAATGATGTTTCCACGCCAGCCGGAAATGAGCATCAAGGTCGTCGATGGTGAGATTGTTGTCGAGCGTCGCAGTCGTGATGATCTCACCCAGGGAATGATTGCCGAGTTCATGATCTGGACAAACCATGCGGCGGCTGAATGGTGCCGAAGTCATGGAGTTCCTTGCCTTTTCAGGGTTCAGGAAGGTGAACCTTCAGCAGGCCCAGTCAGCAGCGACTTTGATCCTCAGGCATTTTTTGCCATTCTGAAAACAATGCGAAAAACCATGGTCAGCAGCAACCCGGGCCGGCACAATTCTCTGGGTCTGTCATCCTATACTCAGGTGACCTCGCCGCTGCGACGTTATTCAGATCTGCTGTTACATCGGCAGATCAAGGCTGCGATCGGCGGAAGACCACCCGTATACGATCAGAATGAACTCAATCAGGTGGTAATGATTTCAGATACGGCAGTCAGCAGAGCCGATGAGATAATGCGTGACCGTGAACGCTACTTTCTGCTCAAGTATCTCAAGCAGTTGCAGAAAACCAGCGAAGTGGTCTTTGACGGTATCGTCGTCGAGACGGGCATGACCGAAGTCACCTTTTATGCCGATTTTCTTTGCTCGTTCAGGCATTGCCGGCGGCCTGCGTTCGACGTTGCCCCCGGTCAGAGCGTCAAGGTAAAGGTTACTCAGATCGATCTTTTCGACGGCATCATCAGGTTCGAGCTCCGGCAGAGTTAGACGGGCCGCTAGATTACTTGAGCGAGGTCGACTGCGGCAGTTTCAGAAGGTCTTCCTGAACTTTGCGTTTGATATCGTCGGGAAGGCGTGATTCGTATTCAGAGATGATTTCTATACCGTCCTGGTGCAGCTTTTCGGCTTCAGCGAACATTGCCCGGATCTTGCCGGTCGCAGCTGTAAGCTCGTTGGAAAGGCTTTCTTCGATATTTTTCCATTTGGCGTTGAGAGCCTGGTTCAGCTTCTGGTTATGATCGAGAAGTTTGATCACCAGATGCTGGGCGCTGCCCTGAGCAGCGCCTTCATATTTGGCAAACTTGATTTCAAGTTCCTTTTTCCAGGCCTGCAGCTCGTCAAGCTGATTGACCAGTTCCTGAATCTCCTTGTCCTTGTCGTCGAGTTTGCGCAGATAGTGCTCTTCAAGTCGCTTTGTCTGTTTGAAACCGTCTTCGGCCAGCGCGACTCTGACGGCCTCGTGTTCGTGTTTCGACGAACTGATCAGTTGTTCATACTTTTCTTTGATCAGAGTGATTTCGCGATTCTTGAAATAGATGACTACCTTGGCGCCAATGGCGAACAGGGCCGTCATGATGAGAACGAGACCGATTACCTGCAGTGGATCCATGATTGTCGCTCCGGGCTTTGAATAAATGCTGTCAAGTGAACTGAATGTCGCCACTCACCGATTCGGCTTTGAATTCTGCACCGTTACTGCCGGATCTGAGAGTGGTGCCCTGATTGTTGATCGGAGTCACATCGCCTTTCCAGTCGAGAACGATATCGCCGCTGCGGGTGGTAGCTTCGACCACTTTCCATGGGCCGCTCATCTTTTCGACGATAATGTCACCCGAGGTGGTGATCAGCCTGACATTGGTACTGTCAGATATGCTTCCTTCGGTAAGCATGATGTCGCCTGATACCGAGTTGATTTTAAGCTCTTCAATGCGTGAATCGCGCACCAGAAAATCGCCTGAGGTAGATTTGATTTCCATGGCGATTTCACCGCCTTCGATCTGCACGGCGCCACTGACTGTTTCAATCTGTGACTGCTTGAGATTGGCTCCCTGAATGCGCACGTTGCCGCTGACCGTCTTGAGTTCGCCGATGCGGTAGTTACCTCTGATTCTGATGCCCCCTGATACGGTTTTGCAGCTGACCTGCATGTCGGCCGGCAGGGTGATTTCCATGTCGATAATCGCTTTGACCGGCAGATTGCGGTCGAATCCGATTGAAAGCGTCTGATAATCAACTCTGATGCCATATCTGGAAAACCATTGCGCCGGTTGGTACTCACCAAGCGTGGCTTTGCTGACCTGGCCGTTCACGTGCATCTTGAATTCACTGCCTTCATGAATGCGAATTTCGCCGAAAACATTCTCGATGAGAAATTTGTCGCAGCGTTCGATGCCATCGGGAGGTGCTACGACAAAATCGACCGGTATGCCATCAGCGGGTTCGCCTTTGACATTGCCGAGTTCATTGGCCATACTGCCGACCACTTCCTGCATCCAGTTGCCGAATTCTTTCATCTTGTCCTTGAATTCACGCCTTCTGGGTTCGGCTTTTTTGACGGCCTGTTGCACAGTCTGCTGCACGGTCTGGGCAAGATTTCGCAGATCGAACCCGAGCTTGGTCGCATTGAGGAAGGGATTGAACGGGTCGTCATCGCGATTTCGCCTGCCCTCGTCGTCTGAGCGGTCCTGACTGTTATCGCGATTCTGCTGCCGGCCCTCATCTCTGGTTTCTTCGCGGGGAGGATTCTTTTCGTTGATCGCGGCCAGAAGTCTTTCTGATTCCTCGACGGTGATCTTACCTTCAGCCAGCATGTTCAGTATCATTTTTCGCGCTTCAGTCATGTTTTCCTCCATACCGGGACTTCATATTTACAGGTACATAATAAACGCAGCCGCAAAAAACTGCAACCAGCGACAAAGCCGGTTCATATCTGACTGGCAGTGATGCCCAGGTCGAATTCAGCAGCGAATCTTTTGATGATACAGTCTGTTGCCTGCCCGGAGATATCGCAACCGAGCCAGCGGCGCTGCAGCTGTTCTGCCGCAATTAAAGTGGTGCCGCTGCCGCAGCAAAAATCACCGACAAGTTCGCCGGGATTGCTGAGAGCCAGAATCAGCCGTTGCAGAAGCGCCAGGGGCTTCTGGGTCGGGTAACCGGTTCTTTCATGCGACATCGGATTGATGATGGGAATGTCCCAGACATCGTCGACCGGGGTTCCGCGTGGGTCAGGCAGATATTTCCGGCCACTGGCAGCAACGATGCCGCCTTTTGCGTAACCAGACGTCGGTTTGTAAGGAACCCGCACCGCATCGATATTGAAAATCGGCTTTTGACTGCGACTATACCAGAGAAGAGTGTCGTGTTTGCATGAGAATCGTCGTTTTGAACGGCCGCCGCCAGTGTAGTGCCAGATGATTTCATTGATGAAGCCGCGGCGGCCGAAAATCTGATCGAGCATGACCCTCGCGTAATGCGAAGTGCGGTAGTCAAGATGCAGAACCAGGCTGCCATCACTGCATAAAAGCGGAAAGAGTGCTTCAAGTCGTTGCTGCAGCCATGGAAGGTAGCTTTCGAGCTCTCCTTCCCAGCGGTCGTCGTAGCTCAGGCCCTCGCGGGTTCCGACCTGCTCGCGGCCCGTCAAAAACGGCGGGTCGAGATATATGAGTCTGAAAGTGCCCCGGGTAAGTAAAGAGGCGACATGCAGCATGTCGCCTCTGATAAGCTGCCTGTTTTTATCAGCAGTTTCCAAGTTTGCGGGCCAGAAATTCCTGCAGGGCATCGATTTTAACGCGCTCCTGGGCCATTGTGTCGCGGTCACGCACCGTTACCGACTGATCTTCGAGAGTGTCGAAGTCCACGGTCACGCAGAAGGGCGTGCCGATTTCATCCTGGCGGCGGTAGAGCTTGCCGATGCCGGCTGTATCATCATAAACCGTGCGCCAGCCGCTTTTCTTCATGAGATTGTTCTTGATGGCCATCGCAGTGT
Source organism: uncultured bacterium (assembly GCA_964474705.1). Lineage (GTDB taxonomy): Bacteria > Muiribacteriota > Ozemobacteria > Ozemobacterales > Ozemobacteraceae > Rifleibacterium. Next base: position 31,008 of record CAYYUI010000022.1, on the reverse strand, counting down.
TGCGTATGCCTTCATGGTTCTTTTTCAGCGGCAGAACGGCTACCTTGATCGGTGCCAGTTCCGGGTGCAGTCTGAGAACGATGCGCTGTCCGTCATTGACGGTTTCTTCAAAATATGAATCCATGAGGAACGCCAGAGTGGCGCGGTCGACACCGGCAGAAGGCTCGACGACATAAGGCAGAATGTGCTGATTGGTTTCGTGGTCAAAATAGGTGAGCTTGTTGACGGCGTGAGCGTTCGGAATCTCCCGGCCATCGGCCAGCACGAGCTTGCCACCCTTGGTGTGGCAGGTCAGGTCGAAATCGGTGCGGTTGGCGATTCCTTCTACTTCGTCGAACTGCTTGTTCTCATCTTCGCGTTCAGGGAAAAAGCGATAGAGCAGGTCGACGGTGGCTTTGGCGTAGTGCGCCAGCTCTTCTTTCTTCTGTTCGTATTTGCGCAGGTTTTCCGGCTTGATTCCAAGTTCGGTATACCAGTTATAGCGGCTCTCGACCCATCTGCGATGCCATTCTTCGTCAGTCCCGGGTTTGACAAAAAATTCGATTTCCATCTGTTCGAATTCACGCACTCTGAAAATGAAGTTGCGCGGCGTGATTTCATTGCGATATGACTTGCCGATCTGGGCAATGCCGAAAGGCAGCTTGCGGTTGGTCGAATCGAGAACGTTTTTGAAGTTCACGAAAATGCCCTGGGCGGTTTCGGGGCGCAGGTAGGCGGCATTATTTTCATCGGCGACCGGGCCGCAGGTAGTTTTAAACATCAGGTTGAAGGGGCGGGGTTCGGTGAGGTCGTGTTTGTCGCCTTCTGAACATTTTTCATTCAGGTCGACCTGATCGGCTCTGAATCTTTTTTTGCATTTGCGGCAGTCTACCATCGGGTCGGAAAAGGTGTCTTCGTGCCCTGAATATTTGAATACCAGGCGGTTCATGAGAATTGCACAGTCGAGGCCTTCCATATCATCACGTTCGTAAACGACACGACGCCACCAGGCGCGTTTAACGTTGTTTTTCAGTTCGACGCCGAGAGGGCCGTAGTCCCAGGTGCCCTGCAGACCGCCATACTGGTCGCTGCCCTGAAAAATGAACCCACGGCGCTTGCATAATGAAATGATTTTTTCGAGATCTACCATCTGTTTCTCCCGTCGACGACAAAAAATTTGGATTGGCGAAACTGTTTGCGAGGCAATTATAAGTGCTTGTCATGCAAAAATCAATATTGTCGCCCATAGCACCGCGATTTTTGCTGCAGCCTTGCCGGGAATATGGTGGTATAATCTGACAATCATGAATCAGAAAAATTCCCGCAAACCAGTTGTCTGTATTTTCTGCTCTTCTAGCGCTGACGTTTCTGAAAAAATCAGGGTCGGTGCCGCTGAATTCGCGAAACTGCTCGCCGAAAACCATTTTTCGGTTCTCTATGGTGGCACGACCTGTGGCTTGATGAAGGTTGTCGCTGATGCCCACAAGGCGGCCGGCGGCCAGCTGATCGGCATTATTCCCGAATACATGATCGAAAAGGGAATTCAGCACCCTGATCTCGATGAATTGCATCGGGTTGCCGATTTGAGGCCACGCAAGCAGGCGATGCTTGAAAAATCAGATTACATCGTGGCTTTGCCCGGCGGTATCGGCACCTACGACGAGTTTTTCGATCTGCTTACGATGAAGCAGCTCGGGCGCCACAACCGGCCGATGTATCTGCTCAATCTCGATAACTATTTCGCCCCGTTGCTGGCGTTGTTGCAGCATGGTATCGCACAGAAAACCATCAAAGCTGAACACCTTGGCCTGTTCAGAGTTGCCGACCATCCTGACGAGCTGATGAAAATGATTTCTGCCCACCATTCACTTCAGGTCTGCCACTGATTCAGGGTAATGCAACCAGCATTCCGGCGTCGAGGTCAGAAAGTCTGGCGGGTTGATATCCCCGGGCAATGATGTATTGCAGTATCTGGTCGAGTGCTTTGGCGCCGTTACGGCTGCCAAGATGCATAAGAATCACCGAGTTGCGTCGCAATTTGCTCTGCACTCGTTCAATGATTCTTCCGACCGGGTCTTCACGCCAGTCTATCGTGTCTATGTGCCAGTAAACAGGCCGGTAACCAAGGTTTTCGACAATGGCTTCGACGCGCCGGTTCTGATGCCCGAAGGGAAATCTGAAAAATGGCGCGCCACGCCGACCGAAAACCTTTTGAAAAGCTTGTTCTGCTGCTTCAATTTCGCCGGCAATCTTTTCAGCGCCAAAGTTTTTCATGTCGGGATGTTTCATACTGTGGTTGGCGATCTCGTGCCCTTCTGCCAGCAGCACCCGGCAACGGTCAGGGTATTGCAGCGCGAACTCTCCGGTAAGAAAGAAGGTGCTTCTGACGCCGGCTTTTTTCAGGGAACTGATGATTGAATCAAAACCATCGTCATCGGCACCGCCGTCAAAAGTCAGAAAAACCTGACCGCCGGTCTCTGACGGCATCGTCAATGGCTTTTCCATCTGGGGTTCCCTTTTTACCGGTTCGGGCGGCAGTATCTTTCTTTTCACAGGTCTTGTTACTTCTGCCGGGCCTGGTAAAGACTTTTTCGGAGCGGTGACCGGAATTTTTACCGTCCTGACCGGTTCGGGTGCGGTTTCTGCCGCCCCGGATCTTATGCGGTTTCGCATCTCGGCAGCCTGTCGGAAATCCGGGTTCAGGCGCAGCGATTCGCCCAATGCCCAGCAGGCTTCGGCGGGCTGTTTGTGATCGCGATAAAGAATCGCCAGGTTGTAATATGTCCAGTAGACCGGTTGCAGTTGCAGGGCGGCGGCATACCACGCAAAGGCATGCTCGTCCTGACCGAGGCGCTTCAGAGCACTGCCGATATTGTTGTAGAGATGAACGTTACGGCGGTCGAAATCGAGCGCGCGCCGCCAGATGCTGATTGCACCCATCAGGTCGCCGTTGTTGGCAAGTTCGATTCCGTATGAATTCAGGACATTCGGATCGCCGGGGTTTCTGGCGGCGAGTCTGGCGAGCTGAGTCTGCGCCAGAACGGAAGTTGCAGGGAAAAAGAGAAATACCGCCAGCAGCAGTGCCGGCGGTATGCATGTCTTAGGCAGCTTCAGGATTTTCTGCCGACCCGGGCTTCACCCTTTTTGCGCAAACGTATGGCATCAGGAGTGACTTCGACCCATTCATCGTCGGCAACGTATTCAAGCGCCTGATCAAGAGTCATGCGTCTTGGAGACGGCAATTTTTCAAGCTCTTCTGAAGTGGCTGAACGGTGGTTGGTTACATGGCGCTTCTTGACGATGTTGACCTTGAGATCGCCGCTGAGCGGGCGTTCGCCGACTACCATTCCCTCGTAGATTTCTTCTCCGGGGGCGTAGAAAAGAGTGCCGCGCTCGGCGAGGTTCTTGATCGCGTAGGCGGTAGCGGTGCCGGGGTCGGTCGCTACCATGACGCCGTTACGGCTTTCGGGTATATCGCCACGATATGACTCATAGGCCCTGAAACACTGGTTCATGATGCCGGTGCCGTTGGTCATGGTAAGAAACATCGATCTGAAACCAAGCAGGCCGCGGGCCGGTACTGAAAAAATCAGACGCAGATAGTTGTCGAGAAGTCTTTTTGATGATTCAAGCATGGCACGACGCGGGCCGAGGACTTCCATGACGATGCCCATATAGGCATCAGGAATATCGAGTGCCAGTTCTTCAATTGGCTCGAGCAGCTGGCCGTTTTCGTCGCGTTTCATGATGGCGGCGGGTTTGCTGACCTGAAGCTCATAACCTTCGCGGCGCATGGTTTCGATGAGAATGCCAAGATGCAGTTCACCACGCCCGGAAACCAGGAAAGTGTCTCGTTCTTCGCTGATATTCTCGACCCGCATGGCAACGTTGGTTTCAAGTTCACGATCGAGGCGGGCGCGAATCTGTCTCGAGGTCAGAAACTTGCCTGACCGCCCGGAAAATGGGCTGGTGTTGGCGGCGAAAGACATCGAGATTACCGGCTGGTCGACTGATACTACTGGTTCGGGGTCGCAGAGTTCTGTGCAGATAGTGTCGCCGATCGATATGGTATCGATGCCGCAGATGGCAACTATGTCGCCGGCGCCGGCTTCTTCGACTTCAACACGCTGAACGCCTCTGTATGAATAGAGGCGAAGAATTTTATGCTTTTCGGCTACCTGGTCGGGATGAAGTCTGTATACATCGGATTTGCCGGTAAGAACACCGCCGATAATTCGGCCGATACCAATTCTTCCGACGTAATCGCTGTAGTCAAGACTGGTGATCATCAGCTTGCCGGGCACTTCCAGCTCACCTGACGGCGGCGGCACCTGTTTGATCATTTCTTCGAGCAGCGGTCTGATGTCGACTCTGGAGTCATCCATGCTGCGAACCGCATAACCGGCGCGGCCGGATGCATAAAGAACCGGGTAGTTGAGCAGGCTTTCTTCAACCCCGACATCGATGAACAGGTCGAGAATTTCGTCTTCGACCGCTTCAACGCGGGCGTCAGGTCTGTCAATCTTGTTGATGACGACAACCGGTCTTAAGCCGGCTGCCAGAGCTTTTTTAAGTACAAAGCGTGTCTGGGGCATCGGGCCTTCGAAAGAGTCGACAAGCAGCAGACAGCCGTTGGCCATTTTGAGAACCCGTTCAACTTCGCCACCGAAATCGACGTGGCCTGGGGTGTCGACGAGGTTGATGCGATAGCCGTTGAATTCAAGTGAAAGATTCTTGGAAAGAATGGTGATGCCGCGTTCGCGTTCAATGGCATTGCTGTCCATGAAACATTCTTCGACTCGCTGGTTATCGCGAAATAGACCGGACTGTTTGATCAGGGCGTCGACCAGGGTGGTTTTTCCGTGGTCAACATGTGCGATAATCGCGACATTGCGAATCATCTCGGGCTGTGTGATGTGTCTGTGAGCTTTCACTTTGGGGTACTCCGGCAAAAATAGGGTGAGGCGGAAAATCAGGCCAATAGTGTACCTAATCCCGGAGGCGGATGCAACACAAAATTTTAACCACCAGGGCAAACGCTTACTTTTTTATCTTGCTATGCGAGTTTTGGGCAGGTCAGGCGCTTGCATAAGCGTCGCTTGTCGAGCGCTCCATAATCCCCTGCAAACGATGCCGCTAAGACCGGACGTTTTGCCTGGAGGGCAAAACGCGGGCGATTGCCGCAGGATGCGGCTTAGAGCCCGAGCGCCGGTCGTGCGAGCAGAGTGAGCAGACAGGATTATGAGAGCGCGAAGAACGCAGAGCGTTGCAACGACTGACCTGCTTAATAAGCTTCAAAACTAGAAAAGGTTCCCGTTTGCCCTGTTTTAACCACGGATATAAGAGAGTGATTTCCCACGAATTAACACGGATTAACACCGATTAACACGTATTAACACAGATAAAAAAAAGGAGCAGAACTCTGGCGGTTGCCGGCGACCTGCGCTTAGGTAATCAGTATTCCCGGGGTTTGTACTGTTCGAAGGCCTTTTTGTCGAAGGCGCGGCGATAGGCTTCCTGGGGGCTGATCTTGCGCAGCTTAACCAGATCCATGAGTGACTGGTCCATGGTCTGCATGCCTGACTGCTTGCTGGTCTGCATGATCGATGGCAGCTGGAAGGTTTTGTTGTCGCGGATCAGATTGGCGACGGCCGGTGTGTTGATGAGAATTTCGAGGCAGACTTCGCGACTCAGACCATCGATAGTTGGAATCAGCTGCTGGGCGATAATTCCCTGCAGGGCATCAGCGAGCTGGGTTCTGATCTGATCCTGCTGGTGGGCCGGAAAAACGTCGACGATACGATCGACCGACTGGGCGGCGCTCGGAGTGTGCAGGGTGGCAAAAACCAGATGGCCGGTTTCCGCAGCGGTTACTGCCAGAGAAATAGTTTCGTAATCGCGCATTTCGCCGACGAGAATGATGTCGGGGTCTTCGCGCAGAGCCGATCTGAGAGCTGCAGAAAATGACTTGGTGTTGGGGCCGATTTCGCGCTGATTGACCAGGCAGGTTTTGTGTGAATGTACGAATTCGATCGGGTCTTCGATGGTCAATATGTGGTCCTGGCGTTCATGATTAACCTGGTCGACCATCGCTGCCAGAGTGGTTGATTTCCCTGAGCCGGTTGGGCCTGTCACCAGTATCATTCCTTTGTTGCGTCGGGCGAGGTCTCCGAGAATGGCGGGCAGCTTGAGTTCAGCCAGAGTTTTGATGCGGGTAGGAATAACCCTGAATACCCCGCCCATGCCGAGACGGGTAAAAAAGATGTTGCAGCGGAAGCGGGCGACGCCTTCGAGTTCGTAGGAAATATCGAGTTCGAGATCGCGTTCGAGGCGTTCGCGCTGGTCATTATTGAGAAACTGAAAAATCAGCCGCCGGATTTCTTTGGCGGTGAGAGCGGGAATGTCGGTCGGCCAGAGTTTGCCCTGCAGGCGAAGCATCGGCGGGGAACCTACCGTAAGATGCAGGTCGGAACCGCTTTTCTCGACAATAAGGCGAAGGAGATCGTCGATGATTACGTCGCCTTCTTCTTCGTCGGCACGCGAACCTGCAGAGGGCATAGTTCTGGGCGGACCTGCCGGAGCAGGATGACCACCGATAGACGACGGAATGCCGGTTGGTCTGGGAGCCTGCGGTTGGGGTGCAGCAGGCCTTGCGACCGGCGGAGCGCCTGGAGTTTGCGGATGTGCGCCTGGCGGGGAAGCCGGACGAGGAGGCGCGCCGGCAGGGGCCTGTGGCTGAGCCGGCTGTGGCGGTCTGGGTTGAGCAGGCGCATTGGCCGGTTGAGTCGGAGTTCTGACCACCGGTTGTGCCGGAGCGGCTGCCGGGGGTTTGGGTTTGTTGTCGTCCCCGGGCGGGTTCTCGCCACCGAATAATTTGCCGAAGAAGTTATCGCTCATAAGATCAGAAGAGCCTCATGAATTCATCAGCGCTCGTTTCTCCACCCAGCATCATTTCAAGAGTTTTTTCTTCAATGCTTCTGATGCCCTGTTTACGGGCGAAACTTTTGAAGTCATGGTAGGTCTGACGGTTGATAATCATCTGCCGGAGGGTTGCATTGGCGGGAATGAATTCCGTAACCAGGGTGCGCCCGGCATAACCGGTACTGTTGCAGCCATCGCAGCCTTGCGGGCTGTAAATCTGTTTGCTTCTTTCGCTTTCAGGCAGAAGTTCAGCCACTTCAGCAGGAATATCTGCCGGCTGCTTGCATTTCGGGCAAAGATACCTGACCAGCCTCTGGCTGGCGACGCCACACATGGATGAGGCGATTAAAACAGGATCGACGCCGGTTTCAAGCAGTTTGATTATGCTGTTTGACGCGTCATAAGCGAGAAAAGAGGTTAATACGGTTTTGCCGCCAAGAGCAGCGAAAGCGACTTCCTCGATAAGTCTGGTTTCAGAAAGATTGTCGAGATAAATGACATCGGCGTCCAGCAATAAGGCAAGTTTCAGGGCCGAAAGCGAGTCGTCGATACCGCCTGAACCGACCTGTATCTGGGTGGTTTTCGGCAATGCCGCGACTACCGGCGATTCAATCGTGACCAGTTTGCGTGTATCAGCTTCATAACTGCTGATGATGCAATACTGCGTGGTAGTTCGACCCGACTCGCGCGGCCCGGTGACATAAAGAACCCCATGGGCAGTTTTTACCGCGTTGATCAGTTCGTCGATGGCAGATTTGCCGCCACGGCCGAGCTGTTCAGCAATGCTGCCGAAATCACTGAACTTGAGAATCACCATCTCACCGTTGACGGTTGGGTAAAAAATAGACTGGATGTTTACCTGGCGGTTTGATACCGTAACCCTGAAATGGCCGACGACGACGCCCTCTTTGCCCAGGTCTTTTTCGGGGATCTGGGAAAGCTTTTTCAGGCGTGATATTACTTCGTGATGAACCTTGACAGGTATCTCGATTTTGCGGCTGAGAACATTATTGGTGCGGAATCTTATCAATACGCCCTTGTCGGATGGTTCAAAATGAATGCGGTTGACGCGGTTGATGATCGCCTGGCCAAGAATGTAATTTATAACCTTCTCGGGGCCTTCCATTCCTTTCGGAATTCCGCGTTCGAGAATCTGTTTTTCAGCGGTGTCGATTTCGCCGGTTGAGACCTTTTCCTGGACGTCGATCGGCCCGTAGATTGCCGAATAAGTCTGATCAAAATCAAAAGCGGTGCAGATTGAAACCGATATTTCGACGCCGAACTTGCCTTCAAGAAATTCGATCGGCTTGGAATCGAGTGGGTCGACCATGCAGACGCTGAACTGGTTGCCTGCTTTATATAGCGGCATCAGTTTGTGATCGCGCGCGAATTCAGGCGTGATGAGCTTTGATACTTCAGCATCGACGATATCCGGGTTCAGGTGGATGAACGAAATGTTCAACTGGTTACCGAGGGCCCAGATGATGTCGTCCTCTGTTACAAGAGCCATCTCGATGAGAGCTTCTCCAAGCTTCATTCCGCGGTCGCGCTGGAAAGTGAGAGCCTGTTTGAGTTGCTCGTCAGAGATCAGATTACAATCGATAAGAATGTCGCCAAGACGTTTTTTCGGTATTGCCATGGCAATAATTTACCTGATAGCTGAATCATAGGCAAGTATCTTGTGAAAAGAAAAGAACTGCCCCGGAAAGAAAAGAGCCGCCCCGGAAAGAAAAGAGCCGCCCCGGAAGGAGCGGCTCTTTTTGTGCGCTGCGGTGTTATTTCTTTTTGTTGTTGATCAGTTCGCGCAGGTCTTTGCCCGGTACGAACTTGGCTACGTTGCATGCCGGAATTTTGATCGGCTTCTTGGTCTGGGGGTTGATGCCAGTTCTGGCTTTGCGGGTGTTAACCTTGAAAGAGCCAAAACCTACAAGACGTACGTCGTCTTTTTTCTTGAGAGCTTTCTTGATGATAGAAAGCGTGGCATCAAGAGCCTGGGTAGCCTGGGTCTGAGTCATGTTGGTGGTTTTTGCGATTTCGCGCACGAGTTCGATCTTTTTCACTGAGAGGGATCCTCCTGGAAACTGAATTAGGACTCAACACAAGTAAATCGTACCAACAGTTTTCAGCTTTGTCAATGGGTTACCAAAAAAAATTATCTTTTTTTTGTCTGTACATCGCGAAGTCGGTTGGCAAGTACTCTCTGTACTGAGTGCAGCTCGACCAGTTGTGCCTGAGCGGTAGAAATTTTCCGCTGGTGGGCAGGCGTTGCAATACTCTCTCTTATAAGAGTGCCAATTTCAAGTTCTTTCTGGCGGATTTCGCTCTGGACGCGGAGCAGGCGATTGCGCAGCAGCAGGTGTTCGCGGTCTTCGTCGCCGGCAAAATTATTGGGAAGCCGGCTTTCCTGGCCGAGTTCCTGACTATGACCATCTTTTGCCATTTTGTCCTTGTCAGCAAATGTGCTGCCAATGGTCGAATCGCGCGCGATCTGCTGCCGGCGAAGCATTTCGAGAAATTCTGAGCGCTGGCGGGCGATGATGATGATATCCCCGCTTGAGCTCTCTGTCGATGGTTCTACGCCCTGGATGACATCGCCGGCTGAAGGCAGGGCAACATCGGACTGCAGTTCCGGGCGTATTGGGGGCAAAGCGCTGTCGACCGGAACGTTGCCGCCGGTGATCGGCCCCGGCGGTGGCGGAACTACTGCCCGTGACGACTGGGGCTGTGCAACGATGGTCTTTTTTGTGGTTTTTGCAGTTTTGGCCGGAGCCTGAACCGCAGGTTGCAGGGCTGGCGGCAAATCTGGTTCCATGGCCGGCTGCAGGGCCGGAGGAGTCGGTTCGGCAGCAAAATTTCTTGGTTCCCATTCGCTGGTTAACTGCGCTGCCATCGTGGAATGCTGAAACTTTTCCGGTTTGTCGGCGACTTTTGCTTTGTCAGACAAAGTGGTGCGCATACCGGGTTGAAGAACCAGCTGGCGGTTGCGGCTGTCGTCAGCTGCTCTGACGGCTACGAGGCCTGAAAATACCCGCACTTTTGTCTTGCCGAAGCGGTCAACGTCGACATCGAATGAAGTTCCAAGAACACTGCAGGAACCGAGTGGCGTGACCACCTTGAAAATGTCGCTGCTGCGCCTGACGTTGAGCCAGACATAACCAAGACGCTGGTCTATGCCGTAACGCATAATCGTTATCATGGCATTGTTTTTCATTTTGACGATAGTTCCGTCAGGAAACCTGAGTTCACCGCGCCCGTCGCCTTCGACATTGACCATGTCGCCCGGCTTGAGTTCTACGGGTTGAGCTTTCTGCAGAGCCAGCCAGGTCGAACCTGAGGTGCGTGATATGACGGCTCGCCCGGCCAGAGTGGTGAAGAAATATTTATCGTGCTGAGCTTCTGCCAATGAGGTTAAAAGAAGAAAGCCAAGCAGAATGATGCAGGTTTTGAATCTGTTTTGCATTGTTTATGCTCCAGAGCTTAAGTCAGAGTCTGCTGTGATTCTAAACCTTTTGCCTGACAACCTCAACCGCCAAATTCGCGAACAGGCAGGAGCCTGCTTTCATAGACTGAACCGGCAGAAGATGAGGGGTGCGGTATCTGCTGCTCAACCTGCTGACTGAGATCAATGGTTTGTCATTTCTGTTGCCCAGTTGCGGAAACGTTTTTCGAATTGTGGAATCGGCAGGCTACAGACGTCTAAAAGCGCACTTGCGAAGGTCCGGTTATTCTTTAGAGAGTTTAAAATCAGCCGGGGAGCCGTCATGGTGAAATTCTGAATTATGAATCTTGCATACAGGCCGGCCAGCTGGTATGCCTGATCTACCCGCGGTCCGCCATCCAGATTGCGGATGGCGGCAAATTCCAATTCAAGCTGGTCCAGGGTCATCAGCTGTTCCGGGGCCGGCAACTGTGGTTTGAATTCGGTAAATGTGTCGTCTTTGTGTTCGGCAAAAACGGCCAGACCCTCATTGAGCCAGGTCGGGCACCTGCCGGCCCCTGATATGAATACAATATTGTGAGTGAATTCGTGCAGCAGGATGCCTCGGGCTGGTAATCTGACGGCTGAATCAGAAGATGGGAAGCTTTCGGTTTTCAGAGTCATCGATTTGCCGCCCTGGGCGAAACCACCCGCCCAGGAAGCCGGTTTTACTGCGTCAAATTTGATCGGGTCGAGCACGATTATCGAAGTTCGGAAAGCCGGAATGCAATCGAGGTCGCCGGTAATCTGCAGGTAGATTTCTTCCAGGCGTTCGTCGGAGAGCTCGTTCTGGATATGGATGTATTCACTGTTGATCGGCGTGTAGATGATGAAACGCCTTCCCTGGCGCATGGTCATCTCGTTTTCTTCTGCCATGCGGCCGAGATTGACAGTTATACGTTCGCGTAGATCCCGGGTTTCCTCAGTGTCGTCTTCTTCTATCAATTCACGCAGCGTTTCCCAGCAGGCAACCTCTTCAGAAGCCTGCTTCAATTCTGTGTGGCATTGAGCAAGGAGTTCAAGAGAGGGTAAGTCTTTGGGCTTCAGATCGAGAGCCTTTTTAAGGCGCGGAATCGCTTCGGTAAAACTGCGTTTTTCGGTTGCCAGATATTCGCCGTGGCGGAAGAACAGATCGTATGATTCCGGAAACAGGCCTTCAGCCAGAAAGAGAAGCGGTCTGTCCGCTTCGGCAATTTCACTGACCGGCTTTCCTTTGAATACCGGCGCAAGTTTGCTTTCAATTTCTTCAATCTGCTCTGGAGTAAGCCCCAGAGTTGCCTCTTCGCCGGCAACAGGTCGACTGACAAAGAAGGAGAAAATGAGCAGGGGCATCAGGAGTAAAAAAAAGCCATCCATAAGTCTGATTCCGGAGCATAAAAACCCCCATTCTGGCAATTGTCCGGCGGCCGTCTGAAAAACAGACCCACCAGACCATAAAAGCTGCAAAAAGTCAGTATCAATCTTCAATTATAATGAAAAACCACTGATTTGACCGGTTATGATTTTGCGGGTTCAATTCAACCTTCAATCAGTCGATGACTCTGAATGTAAAAGCCTCTTGATTTCCGGCCTCGAATTGCCTTTACTTTTCAGGTCGACCGGGTACCTTTAGTGAAGAGAGATAAAATTATCCGGGAGGTGGCAACCATGTTCGACAGCATCTATGCAGCTCAGATCGAATGTGCCTGTGGCGCAGTTTTCGAACCGGTAGATATTGTGACCGACGAATACGGAGAACACTGGGTCATTTGCCCCGAATGCAAGCGCCGCATTCGCCTTCTCGCCAAAGACTGATTTTTGTTGCGTGTGTTTCCGGCCGTGTGCTATATTGATTCAGCCGGCCGGAATGGCGGAATTGGCAGACGCACGGGACTCAAAATCCCGCGCCCCTTAAAGGCGTGTCGGTTCGACCCCGACTTCCGGCACTGAACTGAAGTTTAAAGAGGTGTAATAACCTCCAGAAAGCCCGCTGATGAAGCGGGTTTTTTGTTTGCCCGAATTATATTGAACTCAGTTGTATTTTATTGATTTATACCTCAAAATAGTATAACTTTATGGTATAACCGACTTATGTCAGAGAGGTGTTATACCATGACGCTGAACCCCGCACAGGTAAAGAGCTTGAGGCCGGAACCCGGCAAGAAGGAAACCCGCAGGCATGACGGGTCAGGGTTATACCTGTTCATTACCGACAAAGGCGCGAAATACTGGCGTTTCAAAAGCAAATACCAGGGCAAGGGCATATTGCTATCGCTTGGCACCTATCCGGCGGTCAGTCTGGCAGAAGCGAGGGCCAGAACTCTTGAACTGGTAAGCCTTATAAAAAGCGGCGTTAATCCGGCTGAGAACCGGAAAGCGCAAAAGGCAGCAATGACCGAAGCCAGCGCAAACAGCTTTGAGGTTGTGGCGCGCGAATGGCAGGCCGTTCAAAAGCATGACGTAACAGAGAAATCTAAATACCGCATCAGATACGGTCTTGAAAAGTATGTATTCCCGTTTATCGGCGGTATGCCAATATCTGAAATCAGATCACCGCAAATTGTTGAGGTTGCCCGGCGCATGGAAGCCAGCGGATTAACCGAAACTGTTCACAGAATTATCGGCTATTGCAGCAATGTTTTTCTTTATGCAATCGCAGGCGGCCGGGCAGAAATCGACCCGACAGCAGCGGCAAAAAAGCAGTTGAAGCCATTGCCGAAAGAAGCTAAACACATGGCGGCCACAACCGACCCCGCTGAAGTGGGAAAACTTTTGAGCGTAATCAGCGGTTATACCGGGAGCTTTGTCGTCAGATCGGCCCTTTTGCTTGCCCCTTTGGTATTTGTTCGGCCAGGCGAATTGAGGGCGGCCCGCTGGTCAGATATCGACTTCGACCGGGCAGAGTGGCGATTTACTGCAAGCAAGACCGGCACCCCTCATATTGTGCCGCTTTCCCGCCAGGCAATAGCAATATTGAAAGAGCTGCACCAGGCAACCGGTCGTGGTCAGTTTGTTTTCCCAAGCCCGACCAGTGCAAGCAGAGAGATGAGCAATAACGCGGTGCTTGCCGCATATAGACGCATGGGAATAGCAAAGGAAGAACTTTGCGGGCATGGCTGGAGAGCCATTGCCAGAACGCTACTCGACGAAGAACTTAAATACCCTCTGCCGATAATCGAGATGCAGTTGGCGCATGGGGTTAAAGACGTTCATGGTCGAGCTTATAACCGAACAACCTTTATAAAAGAACGTCACCAGATGATGCAGGCATGGAGCGATTACCTTGACCGCCTGAAAGTGGCGGCTGCCACCTCGACACCTGCCGGGAGAATTGCCGCATGACACCCGGCAGAAGAAAAATCGGTCAGTGGCGGGAAAGCCGGTTGCCGTGGCTTAAACAAGATACGGCCCGGAGTTGGCTCAGAGTATGGGAAAAGTTCGGCGCAACAAATCTACTCGCAAATAATTTGGGGGTAGAGCTTTCTGCCACGGTTCTCTACCAACTCGCCGCTCCATCAACCCCAGACGAAGTTGTCGAAAAAGCCACCGAAAAGGCCGAAGCCGGCGAAAAGGTCAGCGTCGAAGACGTGAAGCGCTGGAAAGCGGAAGCAGATAGAGCAAACCGCAAGATCGAGACGCTAGAAGAAAATTTTGCTCATTGCCAATAAAAATCAACTGAGCAGGTAACCGTAAAAATTGTTCGGGTTACTGTTTTTTGAGGGTTACTTGGGTTACTTGGGTTACTTTCGCTTCTGGTGCGGCCTGCATTGGTAACCCAAACAAAAATAAAAGGGTTACTTGGGTTACTTCCGCTTTTGATGAGGGTTACATAAGTAACCAAGTAAACTTGGTAACCCTTAAAATTTTGTTCGGGTCACTGTTTTTTGAGGGTTACGCAAGTAACCGGGTAAACTTGGTAACCCTGTGTTAAAATAATGTGTCGGGTAAACTTGGTAACCCCGTATTAAAAATATCGAAGCGCAGGCGGCAGACAAATGATACCCACTTTTTCAGACGAGCAGCACGCGGCCAGATGGCTGGCGAAATTTGCCCTGCCATTCGTGAACGCCACGCCTGAACATCTGAGAAAGACTGCTTTTAATGTTTACGCTCAGAACATAGGTAAAAAGCAACCATGCCGGTGCGATGGCACAGATGATGTTGTCAAAGATTTTGATTATGAGGGATACGATACTTACAAACGGGTTACGGATAAGAAACTTGCTGACCTGCAAAAGCTCATTAAGACGATGCTCTATATTGCGCTGTCTGGCAAATATTACGAAGAACTCCCAAAAGATATAAAACGACAGGTCGAGGGTATTGAGGAAACAATTAAAACCGTGTTTACCCGCGTCAAATGTTGCTATGAATGGAAGGGCAAAGGGCGGGCATCTGTTTTGAGAGAAGGCAGAAAGGGAGATGGCGTTATATCAAGACTGGAAGAATGGTTTATTCAGACCATTACCGATTGCCTATACTCAATATCTCTTGCGCCAGCCTGCCATGAAATAGAACCAATGAAAGGCGAAGGTTTTGACAAAATCGGCATGTGCCCGGTGTGTAATGCTTTCTTTGAGAAAAAGCGAAAAGATCAGGACTTTTGTTCTGACAAATGCAGTGCTGCTGCGCGAATGAGACGGCTCAGGAGCAAAAAATAGAGTTACGCTTTTTTTGCTATTGACATAATAAAACCGTAACCATATAATTTCCCTTGTGGTTGTTTTGTTCACAAGGAAGTGATTTTTTTTTGTAATGGACTACAAATAGAAAAGCCCCTGTGAATAAACCAAATCACAAGGGCTTTTTGTTTTGAGGTGTGGTTACACCCAAAACCCTGAGAAGTTAAGGTTATCACACCTCAAGCAGAAAGCCAACAAGCCCGGCCTTTCAGTTGCCCGGCTAACTTTTTGAATCGAGGTATTTCACATGCAGCAAGCAGAACAGTCTCCCCACATGAGAACCAGAGAGATTTTAACCCTGCTCAGTATAAAGAAAACGACTTGGCATAAGTGGGTTAAGCAGGGCAAAGCCCCGGCAGGTATAAGACTGTCACCCCGATTGATTGTCTGGAAGCGTGAAGATATTGAAAACTTCCTGAACAATGCCCCGAAAACGGAGGTGTCAGAATGACCAGAACACAAGTAGTTGATGAACTCGAAAGACAGCTCAATTCTCTCAGAACAGTATCAGACCTGCTGCTTACAAATGACGGCAACGACATCACTCCCCCTCAGATCGCCGGACTTCTCAATATATTTCTGGACAACATCCACCCATGCCTAGTCCAGATAAGATCGGGGGTATCGAAGAATGACTAAGATTGCCTATGATGCTTGCATAAGGACCGGCACTTACCAGAAAGACGGGCAGGAAAAGATTAACTGGTTGAAGATCGGCGCAGTTTTCGAGAGTGACAAAGGGCTGAGTCTGAAACTCGATGCCTTACCGGTTGGTGGCAGTCCTGAGGGTTGCTGGATAAAGCTGTTTCCTGCCAAGAAAGGCGGCAAATCATGAGAGCAGAACTACCAGAAACCGGCCTACTGAGGTTGAAGCAGGTATTACAGCTTATTCCAGTCTGCCGGGTAACTTTTCTTATGGGCGTAAAAAGTGGCCGCTTCAACATCACGCCGATTAAAAACGGGCGGTGCGTGTTTTATCGCGCCGAAGATGTTCGCGCCCTCATCGAGCAAATGGCTGGAGAATCGCATCAATAATTACTGACACGGAGGTCAAAAAGTAATAAATGGGCTTAGAAAACAAAAGCCGGGCGGCGAACCCGGCAATGACGCAAGACGATGACATTAAATTACAAAGGGATTATACCACAGAAACAGGGCTGAAAGCTCGTTTTTCTATGTTTAAAAACTGTTTGGCTACTACGCCAGCAGGTGAAACTACTCTTGAACAACTGGCGGCAGATATTCAAGGCGGCAAGTGGCGGCCATTAGTTGAACGACTCCGCGGCATGACCGCCGAAGAATACAGCCAGAACAAACGCAACCTGCCAGCAGTTGCCTTTGGCGGCACATTCACCAGGCGCAGAAAAGATGCTCTGGTAAAACCTTCCGGGTTGGTGGTTCTCGACATAGACCACATTGACCCGGCTGAGCTGGCGGAAAAAGAAGCCCAGCTGAAAACAGACCCGCATACAGCAATTTGTTTTGTTTCACCTTCTGGTAAGGGCTTGAAAGCGGTTTTTCCTGCCGACTTCACAGATGACGCTACATTCAAGCAGGCGTATCGAGCCATTGCTAACTACCTGAAAGAAAAGCACAGCCTGACGCTCGACGAAAGCGGGAAGGACGTTTGCCGCCTTTGTTTTGTCAGCTATGACCCGACGACATATTTTAACCCCGGCGCGGTTCAATTCAGGTATGAAGCGGCGGCCAGAGAACCAGAGCAAGAGCAGGCAGAACAAGAGAAACCACAAAAAGAACAACCGACTAGGCCAGCGAAAAGCGAAAATCTGACCAAGCAGGAGAAAGCCTTTGTTGAGAACTTTTTGCCAGCCTATCACAAGCAGTTTATTGAAAGCCTTGTTGAAAGAGAAATCTTGAATATCGCCAGCGCAGAGCGTGGCACTGGAAACGTGTCGCTGAACAATGCCGCTCTGAAACTGGCGCATTATTACCATGCAGGTCACTTCGACAAGGCGCACGTTAAAAGCCTTTTCTGCAAGGCATATATAGGTAGACCTGGTTCAGCCAAGACAGACAGCGAATCCAGCGCAACCTTTGAAAGCGGCTTCACAGCGGGGCTGGTAGAACCCGGCAACATTCCAGATCCCGCGTATGTTTACGGCGGGGGAATATTCAAGCTGACACGGGTCGGCGTCTTTCATATCGGCTTTGACAAAGAGGGCAACGAAACCGCCCCGGTATGGCTTTCGTCACCAGTTTGCGTAAAAGCCCTGACTCGAAACGCCAAAGGCCGGGAGTGGGGCAGACTTCTTGAATGGCCTGATAAAGACGGTGTGCTGCATGAATGGGCTATGCCGATGGAACTTTTACAGGGCGACGGCAACGAGGTAAGAGGTTACCTTGCCGCTGGCGGTGTTGATGTTTCGACGAATGGGAGAGCCAGAAACCTATTCAACAGTTACTTGCAGTTGTGGCCGGTGCAGGCAAGAGCAAGATGCACTCAAAAACTGGGCTGGCACAATGACGTTTATGTGTTGCCAGATCAGATTATCGGCGACGACGAGGAAAGGGTAGTCTTTCAAAACACCAGCCCGATCGAGCCAGCTTTTGAAGTTTCTGGCAGCATCGAGGACTGGCGCAACAATGTTGCAGCGATGGCCGCTGGTAATAGTAGAGTTGTTTTTGCCATTTCAGCGGCTTTGGCCGCGCCGCTGGCAGAACTTATCAACGCCGAGGGCGGCGGCTTCCATTTCAGGGGCGGCAGCTCAACAGGCAAGAGCACCGCCTTGATAGTCGCCTGCTCAGTGTGGGGTGGTTCATCTTTCAGAAGGGCGTGGAGAACAACGAGCAACGGGCTTGAAGGGCTGGCAGCGTTGCATAATGACGGTTTGCTTGTGCTTGATGAGCTTTCAGAGATAGACCCGAAAGAAGCAGGGGCGGCAGCGTATATGCTGGCGAATGGCGAGGGTAAAACCAGATCGACCAGATCAGGAGTCGCCAAGAAAAACGTAAGGTTTCGGGTTATTACCCTGTCGGCTGGCGAAGAATCTTTGTCGGCACTTATGGCAAAAGCCGACAGAAAAGCGAACGCAGGGCAAGAGCTGAGACTTGCCGATATTGACGCTGACGCTGGCGCGGGTATGGGGATGTTTCAGAATCTTAACGGGTTCGGGAAGCCGGGCGCCCTTGCTCTGGCGTTGAAGATTGCTGCTGAAAAATGGCACGGGGCGGCGGGCGTTGAGTTTTTGCGGCAGGTTGCGAAACATAAGAACGAAACAGCCGAGACTCTTACCGATGGTATAAAACAGTTTGTTGAAGAGATCAACCTGCCAGAGAAAGCAGCACAGGCCGGTAGAGTTGCAAGACGTTTCGGGCTGGTTGCTGTGGCTGGAGAAATTGCTACAGCTTGCGGCCTGACCGGCTGGCAGGAAGGGGAGGCAGAGAGAGCAGCAAAAGAGTGTTTCAGCTCTTGGCTTGCCGGTTATGGCGCTCACGAAAGCAGAGAAGATATTAAGGTGCTGCAACAGGTAAAAGCCTTCTTTGAAGCACATGGGAACAGCAGATTTGAAAAGATAGCGTTTGAGCAGGTCGGAACCAGCGACAACCCGAGAATCATAAACCGTGTGGGCTTCTGGAGACAAAAAGCTGAAAGCAAAGAATACCTTGTGTTTCCAGAGGCTTTCAAAAGCGAGATTTGTAAGGGGCTCGACCATAAGGCCGCGCTTAAAGTTCTGGAAAAACACGGCTGGTTTGAGAGGGGGCAGAATAAGCCCGCGCAACAATTCCATATACCCGGAACAGGCAAGCCGTGGCTCTATGTATTCAATAGCAAAATGTTGGCGGCAGAAATATGAAACTGCAACTTTCATTTCTTGAGAAACAAAATAGGGTTACCAAGTTTGCCGGGTTACCAGCAGAGCCCGCTACTAATGCGGAAGTAACCCAGGTAACCCTAGAAAAAACAAAAGGGTTACCAGCAGGGCCCGCTACTAATGCGGAAGTAACCCAGGTAACCCAAGTAACCATAGAAAATGAAGTAACCGTAAAATTTTTACATGCCGACACGCCTGAAGAAATGTCAGATTTTCAGCCCTCTGGCGCGACTCAAAATACCCCAGCCATGCCTGAACATGCCAGCACAGAACAAAACGCGCTACAGGCCACGCCAGCGCAACGGCCAGAGAATGACGCCGAACGACTGGCAGCATGGGAGCGCGGCGAATGGGTAACGATACCGCATACTGCTGAATCGCTCGAAATATACCGGGCACTCGAACTTGAACACATGGCGCGGCAGATCGGCAAGCCGGAGGTAGTAGAAGAACTCAGCCGGGCACTGGCGACAATAGACCAGATCGACCAGCAACAACGGCCAGATGATTTTGCCTTTGCCTTGTCGGTATTGAGATCGGCGACAGAAGATGCAGCCTGTCACTTGTCTCGGGAACAAAAGCGAGCAGCGGCATGATGATTATATTTTTGCTCTTTTTGATATGTGCCAGCCTTTTCATTCTGGATGACTGGAACGACCTGGCATAGCCCGCAGCTCAAGAATACACGGAGGTAACATGAGCAAAGCAGAAACACAGAGCGCAGTAATTGTAATAGATACCAGGGAACAACTGCCATACAGCTTCAGTATTGAATCGACCAGGGCGACATTAAAGACGGGTGATTATAGCCTTGCCGGGCTTGAATCGGTTGTTTCCATAGAGCGAAAAAGCCTTGATGATTTTATCGGCTGTATAACTGCCAGCCGGGAACGGTTTGAAAACGAACTGAGCCGGGCCGACTCTCTCGAAAGGTTTTGGGTGGTTATTGAATCTGCCTTAACCAGCATCGAGAAGGGGTTATACCGTTCAAAGGTGAATCCTGAATCAGTTCTTGGCACTCTTGCCGCATGGTCGAACCGCCACAAGGTGAGCTTTGTCTTTGCCGACAACCGACAGACCGGCCAGAAGATGACCGAGCGATTATTGAAACATGCGTGGCTTGAGCACCTCAAGAGGCTGGCGGCAGATCATCAGCTTTCTGGAGACAACCCCGACAATATCAAAACTCGACTGCAAGGAGATGGTGGGGCGCGGACATGAGAAAACCAAAGAGCCAGAAGGAAAGAGCGAAGAGCGCGGCAGAAAATCTGAACCGGGCGAAGCGGTCGGCGGCAGAATCGAAAGAGAGAGCCGCGCCTTATGATGTTATCCTGCAAACAGAGTCGGCAGCACTGTTCGAGCGGGGCGGCAAAGAGCTTGCTTTGTCGGAACCAGCGCACCAGCTTACGGGTGGCGAGATCATTTCTTTTGAGGGCAGCGACCAAGACAAGGCACTTGCAGAGAAGTATGCTCACAGGGCGAAAAACCCGACGATGATCGACGCGGCGGCAAGTCAGACCAGGCTTGAACTGGCAGAAAAGGCGCGCTGTCTGGAGCTTGCCCTTGATACCGTTCAGGGTATCGAAAACCCGACAGCGATTGAAAAGATGCTGATTCACCAGATGGCGGCAGCTTATCAGCTTTCTATGAAACTTATGGCAACCGCAAATAATGTGAACCTGAACAGTATGCGGCAGATCGACATGAACTATTTCAATATGATTCTGAGCCAGGCAAGCAGGTTAATGAGCGTCTATCAGTCCGGTATGCTTACAATCTCAAAGTGTCGGCAAGGCGGTAAACAGGAAGTGATAGTCCAGCACATTCAGGTCACTGGCGATGCAAAAGCCATTGTCAGCGGCAAGATGAATACTTTACCTGCCGGGGGGCAAGGTGGGGCTGATGACAACAAATGACAATCAATCTCATGGAATTGTGAATTTTCAGAACAAGCCGCGTTGTGGTGCAAAGTCCAGAAGCGGCGAGCCTTGTAAAAACCTTCCAGCTAAGGGCAAGAAGCGTTGCCGCTTTCATGGCGGGGCTGATGGTATAGGCGCGCCGAAGGGGAACAAAAACGCCTGGAAGCATGGCGGCAGATCGCGCGCCGCTATCGAGAACAGGAAACAAATCAACAGGGTTCTACGCGAAGCCAGGGAGTTTATTAAGCAGATGGAAGCCGACAGGAAACGCAGCTTCGACTAACGTGGTTATTAAAACGCACGCTGAAAAAATCTGCCATACATCAATTCTGACGGGCTTTTGATGCCTGTTTTATGGTATAATTAGATGGTGTTGAAATAATGTAAATCAAGCATGGAAGCTAAATATAAAGCATGGAGGCTTAAACAATGTCATTCGTAACCGGCTTAGTTGGCAGTCTGACCCAGGGCGTTAATGCCTTTACCAATCGCGAACTTGAGCGCCAAAACCGGCAACAGCTTCTTTCTGAAGAAATAGCAAATAGACAGGCAATGCAGCCGGTTATAGCAAGAGAACGGCAGGCGGCATTCGAGCAAGATCAGAGATTTAAAGATCAAGCGCAGCCTGATGAGCTTCGACGCAAAGAAGCAGAAATGAACTTCATTGCCGACGTGCAACGCAGGATTACCGAAGCGGCAAGCAGCATCAAGATCAAAACAACTCCCGGTCTTCGCGAAGCTCTCGCGGCTGGCGACCTTGGTAAGGCGTCACAGTTTGTTGTTACCAAGGGCGATGAAGACTTTGTTGTGGCTTACCAGAAGATGGCTCGCGACATGATTAACAATTCGCCATACGAAAAAGAATCAGCCAGGCAGCGGGCAATCACCGAAGCGAAACAGCAGCGCATAAAACTTGGCATTGAAAAGGCACCCGGTCTACGCGGCGGCGGCTCTGGCACTCAGGCACAAAGTGGCGGCAGACTCAGCCCGATTACAGATAAAAAGACCAATAACAAGCGTCTGGCGGCAATCGACAAGAGCATCGAAGACGCAAAAAGTGATATTGCAGACGTTATCAGCGACTACAATTCTGCGAAGGCTGAAGAAAAAGGGCGATACCAGAAAGAGTATTCTGCTCTAATCAAACAGCTCAGAGAGCTTGAAGCAACTCGAAACGCGCTTACTGGTAACGAATTTGGAGTTATAACCGAAGAAGAAAAGGCTCAGGCAGAAAGCTATCTGCCAAAAACGCAGCAACAAACCGGCAAACCTGTGCCGGCAAAACAGAAGAGATCAGCATATAACCAGATCGGCGATTTTTTCGCAAAATGGGCAAAATTGATGGAACCTGGGGTTATTCAGCGGAGGCTTGAGAATGGCAGGGATATATCAAGACCACCGGCAGCCGTTTCAAAACCTTCTCTGCAAGGCACCTCACTATTACAATCGCCTGCAATGTCCAGGCAGCCTTCAACGCAGGAGGCGTTAAAGGCTCAGAAGTTTAACGACCTGGTGAACACAATATCAACTCAGTTAAAAAGGCAGCTCTCGAATGATGAGCGCGGCTTTATTGCCTCTGGTATTTATGACGGCAGTTTCGATAATCTAGTATTCGACTTTAACGAGGGAACTTTTACCAAGCCGGGGGCAAATAGCAAAAGACCCGTCAAGGACTTGGTAGACTCGAATATTGGCGACTTTGCCGCAGAGAACAGCTTTCAATTTATTCCAAACTTTCGTAGTGCCATTGCCGAGGCGTTGCGCGGGCCCTTTCTCACAGATAAGGGAGTGGAGGCTTTCAGCAAATAGCGAGAGCGTCATTCTAGCAGGACACTGATTTATCCTGGCAGATGGAAGCCAACATCAAACGCAGCTAAAAAGCTGGTTGTAATGTTCTGAAAAATGGGTATCTTAATTGTGGGGTCAGTGGTCTGCATGGGCAACTGTGCAGATTGGGAGTGCGGACTGTTCAGCAGTTGGTGCTCGGCACACTGACTCCACTTTTAACTAGACAATGCGCCGATTGCCTTTTCCCTGGCAGATGATTATATTTTGAGTAGAAGGTGCTGTTCGTGATTAAGCGCCAGCTTTCGGGGCTGTGTCGTTTTCGGACGTTGGCTTAGGTGTTCGGCACCTTCTTCTTGAAGCCTTCGCGGGGTTATCGCTTGACCGTAACTGGTCTTTCGGTGCCAAGATACCCGGAGGCTTTTCTGTTTAGCGAGTATTTTCACTTAACTTTGAATCGGCAGCAGGGCGTATCGTTCCCGACAGGCGAAATGTTAGTTTTTGTCAGTGCTAATTCGACAAACGACAAAGAATAGGTTCATACAGCGGAAAGAGGTTGTTTTTTATTGCCAGACTTATCAGAATCTTTTTCCGGCGTGGCCCAGTCAAGTAATGCACGCTTATCCTGGCTAAACAATATCCTTTTAACAAAGAGATTAATGGGCGCGTGAAACTCGCCGGGAAACATTTCGGGCAACAAATCAT
The DNA here is from genome assembly GCA_964474705.1 of uncultured bacterium. GTDB lineage: Bacteria > Muiribacteriota > Ozemobacteria > Ozemobacterales > Ozemobacteraceae > Rifleibacterium. The sequence goes on along the minus strand of CAYYUI010000022.1, from coordinate 7,727 downwards.
GCCGAATGTCTTTTACGGCGCCGCTTTCAATTCTTGATTCTATTTCTTCGAGAAGACCGGAAATGACTTGTTTGTCGGAAAGTTTTTCTGTAAATTCTTCTGCGCTAATGGAAAGAGTGATGATTATTGCAGAGCAGTTGCCGCCTTCATAAACGGGTTCTATTAAGCTGTCAGCAGCTACATTTTTAATGAATTCGCGCTGCTGGTCTTGAGTTCTGCTCTTTTGTTTCCCGCAGGCATGATAGGCTAAGCCGATCCAGCCAGCTATCGGCAGTGCGAAAATCAGTAAAAGGGTAAAGACAATACCGATGCCGGAAGATTCAGAAATGTAGAAAGCTATTCCCATAAAAACAAGGGGCAACGCTATGGTGACCAGCGTTTTAACCTCCGCACCCATCTTCTTGTTCTCAAAGCCGTCAGCAAAACTCTTATCTTTAGCCAATTGGAAGACCAAAAGTGAAGAGAATGCAATTGCACAAAGCAAAATCAGCCAAAGACCTCTTTTCATTTGTTTCCTCTCACTGAGATAAAATTAACGCATATACAAATATTACCTGGCGAGCCCACTTTTTACCACCATTATGCTTCCTTTTCTGCCAGGAAAACTTTTTCGGCTTCCGTCTTGGCCCTTATTGTTACCTGTTGAATGGTTAGACAAACTCGACAGGCTGAAAGTGGTTGACTTCCCGGCAGATCGGCGACATATTCTTACCGAAATTGTTGCCGCGCACAAAGGAAGCGAGAGAATGAGTAAACCTGCCTTAACAGCAAAGCCTGACGCGATAGAGAGCAAGATTTATTCTATTCGTGGCCAGAGGGTCATGCTTGATTTCGACTTGGCAAGACTTTATGAAGTTGAAACAAGAGTTCTGAAGCAATCGGTCAGAAGAAACCTCAACCGCTTCCCGGAAGATTTTATGTTTCAGCTTTCAAAAGAAGAATGGAAAGAGGTTGTCACAAATTGTGATAAGCTCCAAAACACTGTTAAATACAGCCCTTCTTTGCCATTTGCCTTTACAGAACATGGCGTCTTAATGCTTGCCAGCGTTCTGCATAGCGAGCGAGCTATTGAAGTGAATATACAGATCACCCGAACTTTTATTAAGCTCAGACAACTGGCGTCTGCAAATGCAGAACTTGCCGCAAAAGTAAAAGAGCTCGAAAAAACAGTCAGAGGCAACACAGGTGACATTAAGCTGATCTTTGCCACTATCAACAGTATGCTGAAACCCAAAGCGAAGAAAAAACCGCAAATCGGATTTAAGCCCGAAAAGTGATTCACCTGCCTGGCAAGAAATCGACCAGGGAAAAATTGGGCGCGGCATTTAAAATGGTATAACTTTATGGTATAACTCTTAAAGCAATAAGTATAAAACCCCGCAATAGTGCAGTGTTTCAGCTATAGTTCGACCCCGACTTCCGGCATCGAGAAAACCCGCTTTATCAGCGGGTTTTTGTTTTTCCTGGTTTGGTAAAAAAACATAGTATCGCATCGAGTTACGCCATGCTGTTGTCATATTCAGCTTTCCGGTTTTCGTCTGGCGAAGATAAATTTTGCAGTCACAAATTGTGACTTCAAAACCGCAAAGCGCGATCAACAAAGAAAATCTTGTTGGTTGTAGATATGTAACCCGCCTCTTTACTGAACATGGAATTTTGTATTCTCAATTAGTTTTGAGCCCTTTTGGTAGTCAGTTGCTGGTAAAGCTCAAACAGAAAGGCGACCCGGTCGGCTTCTGATTTAAAAGTGGTTTTGCCGTAAGCGGCATCTACTGCCTTGTCGAGATTTTGATGGGCTTTTACCAGTTCAGGAGGCATTTTTAATGGATCATATAAATCTGCCATGCTGGCTTCTGGGAATTTGTTTCGAACGCTCAATACACCTTGAGCAGCAACTACAATAATTTGCTTTTGCTTTTCTGTTGGGCATGGCCAAGGGAAGTTGTTATAAACAATATCTTTAGAGTATCTATAATCGCTCTTTAATCGACCGCATACGTAACGCATCCATTCCATGTGCATGGTTGAGGTAATGACTCCAAAATCATAAAGCGATGCTTCAGGAATGATCAAAACAAGATTTGTTGCAATGGTATTGCTGTCAAGAAACCCAACAGGTACATATTTTCGTCGTTCTGACGAAACGCTTGGAACAACAATATAGCTTGCAGGATTATATGTTTCTCTAAATACTGTTGGGGTCAAAGCCAGTTTGCGCGTGCCTTCAAATGTGCTTTTCTCGCGCATTTCTTTGCACCTTTTTACACGGTCAAGAACGAGAGGCATTTGAGAAAGCTTGTTTGGCGGGCATTTGACAAGCCATAAACAATATCTGGTTTTGTTCTTGATAAACTCTTCAGCGCCGATAATACGCTTAATGAATTGCTTGGCTTCTGGCTCTTTCTTGACGAAATCAGCGTAATCCTCTTCTTCGATAATTAGATGGCCACCATCTGTTGGTTGGCATCCCTTGGTCATTTTGGGCACTTTGCATAACGGTTTTGTTCGCGATTCTATAAAAACGGTTGGTGCATCTACCAGGTATGGGTTAATCTTAGTCACTGCCAATTCTTGTGGCTCACTATCAGCAGAATCATAAACAAAAAGCCTTTTGTTTTTCCAGTCTTTCATCGCAAAACCAACTATAACGCAGTAAACAGCTGCTTTTCCTTTTGCTTCATTAGACCATTTGAAGGTTTGATGAGCAAAATTAATCTTTAAGTCATATTCTGTCATTAAATTGCGCCATAGCGCTGGAACTTGCTCGCCCTGACAGATTGAGTTTGTTGAAACAAAGGCTATTTCAGTATTGGGAGACTTCTTTAAATATTCAGCAGATTTTCTATACCAACAGGTTACAAAATCAAGAACGCCACAATTTTTTAAGTTGTGGAAAGTTGCAAATAAAAGCGATTTTTGACTTTGGCTCATGTATGAGGCGCCGATGAAGGGCGGATTTCCCATGATGTAGTCAAAACTTACCCGTTCTGATTCGGCTGGGGCTGGGCCTTTGTGCACTTTGAATGATTTTGTTTGAAGGTTGATAGTATCGTAAGTTTGCTTTGGATCATTTACCAGATAGATATTCGCATGATCAGCAGTGACATCTACGGTGCTGACCGGAATAAGAAGATCTTGCCAGTCGATCTGCAGGGCGTTGGCGCACACGATGGTGCCGCCGCCGCGCAATGGAATGCGAGCAAAATACAGGCCGAACTCTTCAGAAACCTGCATGTTCATCTGGTGGTCAAGCAGCCACAATGCAACCTGAGCAATCTGAGCCGGGAATTCTTCAACCTCGATACCGTAGAACTGGTCAACATCAAGTTTAATAAGTGCCTGCACGTCAAGAATCTGCTGCCGCTTGTCATGCAGAGCGCGAAGAACTTCGAGTTCGAGCAGTCGCAGTTCGCGGTAAGCAATGACCAGAAAGTTACCGCAGCCGCAGGCGGGGTCGAGAAATTTAAGTGAACGCAACCTCTGGTGAAACTCGTCCAACTTGCTCTTGTTGCTTTTAACTTTATTGAATTCTTCCCAGAGCGCATCGAGAAACAGCGGCTTGATAAGCTTCAAGATGTTCTTTTCGCTGGTGTAGTGGGCGCCAAGATTGCGCCTGGAAGTTTTGTCCATAATTGACTGAAACAGCGAGCCGAAAATAGCTGGTGAAATGCGACTCCAGTCGAGAGCGCAACAATCAAGAAGTGTCTGGCGCATTTTGCTGTCAAAACTGGCGTTTGGAAGGATTTCCTCAAACAACTTCCCATTGACGTATGGAAAGGCAGCCAGTTGTTCATCAAGGTTCTTGAGGCGTTTGTTTTCTGGGGTGTTCAAAACCTGAAACAGAGCGGCGATATGATAAGCGAGGTCTGAGCCATCTTCATTCGTGCGTTCTTCAACATAGTTCTGAAAGGTCTGGCGTTCAAAAATGCCAGTGTCTTCAGCAAATAGACAGAAAAGGAGGCGAACCAGGTAGAGTTCTAGCTGATGACCTTCATAGCCGATTTCTCTGAGCTGATCGTGCAACCGCCCCATGTTTTCGGCTGCTTTGATGTTAACTGGGTCTTCTTCGCGAATCTTGTGTTTCTGGTAGCCGGCCACAAAGCCGAAAAGCCTGATGTTTTTGTGCAGGTCTTTGAGATCGAACTCATGCTGTTCGTTTTCTTCCAGATCGTAGAGGCGAAACCTGGCAAAGTCAGATACCAGAATATATTTGGGCAGGTCGCGCTCAAGTATGCCGGGGAAATAATCGAGGGCCTGCTTGTAAGCCCGATCAAGGTTCTTGCCACGTGATTTATGCTCAACCAGCAGAATACCCTTCCAGAAAAGGTCGATGAAACCCTGCTTTTCGCCAAGTTTCTTTACCGGTTCTTCAAATGAGGCAACCCGCTTGCGGCTAATGCCAAAGATGTTAAAGAAGCCATCCCAGAATGATTTGGCTTCGGCATCTTCTGATGTTTCGGTTTCCCACTCTTTTGAAAAGGCAATGGCGCGGCTCTTTATCTCGTTCCAGCTCAAAGGCATGATTGTTACTCTCTGTTCAGGTTGATTTTTGTTATGACTCGGTCTTTTGTCCGGCAAGGTTCATTAAATCACAATCAAGCCTATCATGCAATTTTTGCCATTGTCATCATTGCGCAAAGAGGCTTGACAATAGTATTAGATACGGTATCGTATAAGTATGATCAAAGCAGAAAAAGCATTAGACAAGTATCCTTTTGAGATTCGCACGCTTACAAAAGAAGAGGGCGGCGGCTTTCTCATCAGTTATCCCGATTTCAATGAGTGCGTTTCTGATGGTGAGACGATTGAAGAGGCCATCGAAAACGGGCGTGACGCCCTCAAAGGTTTGATTCTGACTTTCAAGGAACTTGGCAAGCCCGTTCCGAAGCCTTACAGCGCCGACAAATACAAAGAGATCGACGCCAGCGGCAAGTTCGTTCTCAGGCTCACTAAGAGCCTGCATGCAAAGCTCATCAAACTCGCCAAAAAAGAAAACGTCAGCATGAACTTTCTGGCCGCCTCTTTAATAGCAGAGGGAATAGGCCGGAAAGAATAAAGCCCGGCCAAAACGGTTCACCCGTCACAATGTCAACATGCCGTCACTGGCTGCCACAAGTTTCATTTGACTTACCGGCAGATCGGCGGCATGTTATTACCGAATCAGGCCAAAAGAGTAGAGTGTGAAGACAGAGTCACAAATCTTGATATGCCAATATGGAATATCAAGAATGAAAAATGGAAGGAGGTTGTCACAAAGCAGTCCTTCTCTGCCATCTGCCTTACTTATTTTTCAGATATTCTCTACCTTATGGTAGTTAATCGGTATTTCTGCAGACGGCTTTGCGGTTTATCTGGAACTGTATGTTCAAGTAATCCATCAGCGAGCAAAGAATCGAGGTATCTACGCTGAAAGGTTTCGCGATGTTTAATGCCGACAACCTTTTGAATTTCAGAACTTTTCTTTGGCTCAATGCAGGCCTTCAGTGCCATTAAAACCCACTTTTCGTCAGCGGAGTTGACTTGTCCGGGTTTGTTCAGGCTGGGGTTGTCGGAAGCGGTTTCTTCAGAAAACCCAAATTCCGGGACTTTGAGAGTGGTTTTAAAAACATCGCCTTCAATTAACTCCGGGTCGGTGCCGCCATATATCCGACCGTATTTCATCAGATTACGCACACCTGAACCGAGTTCATCTGCCCGGCCTATTTCACGAAAGAATCTTGCAATAACAGGGTTCTTCGGAAACGGGGTAAATGTGAGCAGATTCAACGTGCAGAATCCATGCGGTTTATTGCTGTTTTCGGTGCGCACCTGGCCGCGTTCGATTATAACTTTGGCAGGAAAAGCATTGGTGTATTCGCGATGAATAAGGATATTCGAGGCAATTTCCCTGAAAATGGCATCGCGCAGGCTTATGCGGGTGTCACCTTCAAGAAAGAAGGGGTCAGGCAGGTGCTTAGCGACGAAAGCCATGATACGTTCATAGCTTTCTATGAGATTTGTTTCTACGAGATCCCGGTCATCGTAGCGGTCTAGGTTGACTTTGCGCAAAATCAGGTCAGTGCGATGATACGGAACAGCAGAAAGCAACAGACTATCTTTTCCCAGAAGCAGAATGCCAGCCACAGTAATGCCGCTTTTACCGCTGACCGGGTCGGTTTGATAGAGTTGAGCACTTTTGAGAAGATCGAGATTGTCGAGTCTGACCCAGGGGTGCCCTTGACGTCTGACTGAAGCGATTTGTCGACATTTATCGATAAGGTCATGTCTTAAATCGTCGATAGAGGCGAAGGGAAAGACCCGGTTCTCACAATAAACCGTCTGCTTGCGTTGATAAAGAGAAGCTACGAGTCGCGTGTGACTGGTTATATCGAGATCACCATCTTCGTTGCGGTCAAGGATATGGCCGTTACAGCGGTGAACATCAACAAGCCGGGCCTTGACATCTCTATCGGCAGAATAGGCGTCAGAGTCATAAAAGTCAAGGAGATTCGCAGGCTAAGGGGTTTCTGCTATGATAAATCGTTGTGTTTTCAGTCGTAATACCTTCACGATTTTCTTATCAATAACCTTTTTCAAAATTTCTGTGAAACAAAACGCTTTGCCAGAATTTTGCTTGCCAGGCGGTTTTGCACAGGCAAGTTTCGACAGTGTCTTTAAGCTCAGTAACTAACTTGACCCCGGCACAAATCTCGATCATAATTTATATGAGGGGCTTATAAGGAGGAATTCTTGATGGAATCTAAAAAGACTTCGACCCAGAAACCGCAGCAGAATACCACCAAATCCTTGAGCGAAATGTGTCCCTCATACGAAGCGGACAGACGCCAATACGCTTCTCAATTAAGAGAACTCTGGCTGAAGATGTCGCAGAAGGAAAAGGCGCTGTATCGGAAGTTTTTCCTCAACAACCCCGATTTGGACGACCCGGCAGTGAAACTGGCGCGCCACCGATACCAGGTAATGAGAGAGTATTACCCAGTCGGCTAGAACAGCTCATCGGCCTCTCTGGCCGGTCCGGCGCCCGGGCCTGCAAAGACCATTTTATGGAGATGTTTCACTGAGTTAAAAGCGTTTGACTTACCGGCAGATCGGCGGCATATTCTTACCGAACCAGGCCAAAAAAGTAGAGTGTGACGATAAATTCACAAATTTTGATATGCCAATATGGAATATCAAGAATGAAAAATGCTTCACCTCCGGGCATAAGTTAAGAATGTAAACAGGGGCGAAATTATGAGTAATCCGGTTAAAGACCTGGAAAACGCTGTTAAGCAGTTGTCTGAAGACCAGTTGCAGAACTTTAGAGAATGGTTTGATCGCTTTGACGCTAAGAAATGGGACGAAAAAATAGAGAGAGACTGTGCATCAGGAAAGCTGGACTCTCTTATAAACAAGGCGATTGCAGAGCATAAAGACGGCAAAACCAGACAACTATGAATCATTTCGCAAGTTCTTCTTTCTGGTCTGCATATGACGCATTGCCTGCCAGAATAAGAAAAACCGCCGACAAAAATTATGAACTTCTAAAGAAAGACCCGAAACACGCATCATTGAACTTCAAACAGATCGGGCGGTTGTGGTCGGTCAGGGCGGGTATTCGTTACCGAGCTCTTGCCGTAGAGGTAGCAGATGGCTTGCTCTGGTTCTGGATTGGTAGCCACGCAGATTATGACAAGTTGATAGCAGAATTGTCTTAAAAAAATTTGGAAACATCGAAAACAGACCAG
>CAYYUI010000021.1:0-65303 GCA_964474705.1 uncultured bacterium | reverse complement strand
TTAGGGCAGCGATTAATGACTGTTTTTAAATCAAATTGGCCGACAGACTGCTAGGCGATATTGCCGAAACAACTGGAACCGCTAAAAACAGTATGGATTGGTTCAAAGCTCACCCGGAATTTAGTCTGAATCTGGGTGTAATAATGGCTATCCCTGATTCTCAAATTTATCAATATGCTGTTAAAAATGGAATTATCAAAGATAAGATCAGGCATATAAAGGAAGGTTTCCCTTATGTAAACATTACTCAGATGAATAATAAAGAGTTTGAGCAGATGGTGTTTATGGTCAATAGTTTTAACAACGACAATACTTTTGATGGCAAGCCATACTATAAATACGGTTTATTAGTTTCGAGTGAGCAAAAAGAGGGCTATTATGAGGCTCAAGTGAGATGCCCTGAGTGTGGTGTTTGCCATAAATATAAGCTAAGGACACATACTTGGCCCCAGATCAATATCTTTTGCAAAGAATGTCTATTCAGAATGAAGTTCAATACATATCTAATGTATACGTTCAAGGCCAAGATAAAAAACTACAGTATGCTTATTGCCAGACGAATAATTAATTTCCTGGCCAAGAAAAATATTATTAGCTATAAAATTATGGAAATTCTGAAAAAAATACATTATAAACTTGGCCTTTGATGAGGGGTAAGTTTATTTTATTTATAAATTGCCGTAATTTCTAGTATTGAGTAGTTTGCAGCTTCTTGCATATTATCAGGTATGCTTCAAGGCATAGTTCTTATTCTAAAATCACTTTATGCGGCCTGTTTCAAAAGTTCTTGTCATCAAAAATTGTTTAGGTTTATCCCATAAGATTAAGTCTTTATAAGGCAAATTGAATCAGTCCAAGTTAGGAATGAACATGTTGATGCAAAAGGGCAATCTGCTGTTTTTTGTCTCGGAAGACTGGTATTACGAGATGCATTTTCAGCAATTCGGCGAAGCGGCCTTGAAGGATGGCTGGAATGTATATCTTGTCTGCAATACCGGGCAGAAAGGCCCTGAGATCAGGAAGCGAATCGTGGCTTCCGGTATAAATGTCGAGCCAGTTGAGTTTTCTCGCACCGGGATTACTCCATTGCTCGATCTACAGGCCTTGTTCAAGATATTCTCATTGGTAAGGCGCATCAAGCCTGACATAATTCATGCGGTGGCGCAAAAGCCAATTCTGATTTGTCAGGTTATTTCGATGATGACCAGGATTCCGCTGATTGCCATGATCACCGGGCTTGGGCATGTATTTACTTCCAGTTCACTAAAAGCCAGGCTGTTAAAGCCTTTGATCACCGCAGGTATGCGCTCGGTCGCCAAAAATCCGCTTTCGAGATTCGTAGTGCTGAATCACGAAGATGCCGAATGGATCAGCCAGAATTTTCGTGCCGACACCGCCAAGGTAATTACCATTCCAGGCACCGGAGTGGATTTGAACCGCTTTTTCCCGCCGGTCAGCAAACCGGAGTTACCGTTCAAGGTTGCTTATGTCGGCCGAATGCTTAAAGATAAAGGAATCGTCGAATTGATCGAGGCGGTCAAACTGCTGCGACAAAAAAATGTCGATCTGCAGCTGATTCTCGCCGGAGCGCCAGATCCGAGCAACCCGGCTTCGATTACTCTTAAGCAGCTGCAGGACTGGCAAAAAGATGGTTACTGCAATTTTGTCGGTCATATTTACGAGATCGAAGAAATGTACCGTCAGATTCATCTGCTTGCTTTGCCTTCATATCGCGAAGGTCTGGGCATGACCATCATCGAAGCGGCAGCCTCGGAAGTCCCGAGTATTGCCAGCGATGTTCCCGGATGCAGGAGTGCGGTCATAGACGGTGAGACTGGGCTTCTGGTGCCGGCGAAGAATCCTCAGGCTCTTGCAGATGCCATTGAGAAGCTGATAATGGATCCAGAGTTGCGTGAGAAAATGGGTCGGCGCGCCAGAAAAATGGTCGAAGAAACTTTTGCCGTAGAATTGGCTACCAGACTGATTATCGAACAATATAACCATATACTTGGCAGCTGAGGGCAAGGTATTCTGCCGCTGGAGTTTCTGCTGCAAATGGAAGTCTTATTGTGACCAAGGAACTGATATCACACCTATACAGCTCCGATGAGGAGGTTAAGCGGGCAGCGGTTTATCGGGTTCTGTTCGACCGCCGCTGCGATCTTCTGCCTGAGCTGAAAAAGGCTATCAGTTTCGAGAAGAACGAGCAGGTGGCGGTGTTCATGATGCAGGTCGTTCTGACCATCGAGGCATATCCGCGTGATGCCTCGATGGAGCGTCGCATCCTCGAGTCGCTGCAGAAGGAGGGCGGTGCCTCCGAACTTCAGCCGAGCATGTGGAAATACCTGTGCGGCTACGGAACCAGTGCCATGCTGATCGCGGCTCTCGGCGCGATGGGCGAGGCAATTCCGCCCGATGCGCTTGAATTCATCGATGCCTGTATCAATCACCCCGACCCTGAAGTGAGGTCGATGGCATGTGAAAAGGCGATAAAGAGTGGTCGCCCGACGCATTTCGCTTACGTTCTCAATCTGATTACCGATCCTGATCCCATGGTGGCAGAAACCGCATTCAGCGTCATTCACAGCATGCCGGTCAATGAGATGGCGATTGTACTCGATTATGCACTCGGTTCTCCTGACGAATGGGTGCTGGAAAACGTCGCCCCATTTCTGCCAAATCTGATCAATAACGGCCTGCGTCAGGTCATTTCCAAGGTGCAGTATCACAAGCACCCGCTGGTGGCGAGAAAAGCCCGCGAAGCTCTCAAAGCTCTCGACGCAATTCCATATGTCAGCAAAAAGGCCAAAGAGGAAGCTGACGCCGAAAAAGCAGCCGGACAGCAGAAGATTGCCGATGCGAAACCGGATGGGGCTGAGGCAGCCCAACCCGGCGAGAAGAGCCTGTCATTCAAAGAACAGATGGAACAGAAGCGATTGCAGAAAATCGAAGAGGAAAAGCGCCGCAAAGAGGAAGATGAGGCGCTCGCCCGTGATCTGGCAACAGTTAAACCAGAAGAGATGGCTGAATTTGCTGGGCAGATGGCGGTTTTTGACGCGACCGGAACCGGCAGCAGCGCCCCGGCATCTGATGATGACGGGTTGCCGGGAGGCGAAGTCGTCTTTGTTGATAACCGTAACTTTGAGACCGAAACCGCGGTTCTCGATGCAATCGACGAGAATGCGCCAATCCTTGAACCTCCCCCGCGTCCTGATGCTTCAAAAATAGACCTGACGGCGGCCATCGAGGAGCCAAAACCGGTTATTGTAAATATCAGCGATGGGGAAATCGATCTTGCGGCCTCAGATAAAATTGAAAATGAAGCCGCATCGGTGCCTGCAGCCGCAGTTTCAGCAAAACGAACTGAACAGAATATTGCGCCTCCGGTTGCCCCACAGGTGGTTGATCCGGCAAAGATTGCTCATGCAGCTGCATCGCAGCCTCCCGTTGGCGCATCTGTCGCTGCCGGTCAAAGAGCACCAGTCGCAGTGCCGCCGGCAGCAGCGTCTGTAAAAGAAACCATTAAGCCACAGCCTGCGGCTCAGCAGGTGACTTCGCCAGGTGCAGCGGTGCCCGGGCCGGCGCGCGAAATCATTACCCGATACCCGTCCTTTCTGGCAGACCCTTTTGCCATGCTTTTCCAGCCGGCAAAGCCAGAGGTGCAGCTCAAAATCATCAATCAGGTTGCCGACAACCTTACGGCATTCCTCAATCTTTGTTTTCTGCAGTCATGCATGTATTACGCCGCAGAGTCAGAAGCGCTGGCCCGCAGTATCAGAGAATGTCTCAAAGGCTATCTGGTCGGGCCAACCGCGCTGCGCTGCCTGCACAACTTCGCTTTTGCAATGAAGGCGGCCAGGGGCAGTCCGGTTTTTTTCACCTTTTCCCTGTCGGGAATTCTGAGTGATTCTTCAGATACCAACCCCCTGATGCTGCTGCGCGAATTGAAAGAATTCCTTCGTGCGCCTGAGCCGCCGTTCGATGAAAGCCTGCCGCAGGCAATCGAAGGCCTGACCGAAATACTGCGTGGCGTCAAATCGATACTCAATAATCTTCTGGTAATGAAGGCGCCGCCGGGAGCGAAAGAGCCCTTTGCCGATCTCAGCGGGCCTGAAGCGAAAATTCTGCCGCCGGATAAGCGGCCAGGGCTGGATCTGCCTGTCGGCGAGGTGGTGCTGCTGTCACGCGATGGCTCAGAGGCTTTCGGTCTTTATCCATTCTTCAAGTATGTGCGTAAGAAGGTAGTGTTTGGCCGGCCTGACGAACGCGAAATGTCGATTCTTTACGAACGTCTCGAGATTCAGCCCGCGTAGATGCCTGCTCTATGAAGATCCATTATTTCGTGCAGTGAAGATTAAGTCGTTGCCTGTCATTTGTTGTCTACTTCTGCTGATGATGGTAATATAGGGCTATGCGAACAAAGGTAATTATTCTGAGCGGTCTTTTGCTTCTGTCCGGAGGGGTTCTTTCGGCTGATACGGCTCTGGTCAAACGTTTTTTTCCCGAAGATCGGCCGGCAGCAGCACGCTATCAGGTTCGTCCGCCGGCAGATCTGCCTGAGGTAGACACGTCAGAGAGCCCGGTTGATGAATACAATGCCGGAGTCGCTCTCAACAATCGTGCGCTCGAAGAAATGAGTAACAATAACTTTCAGGAAGCCTGTCGTCTGCTTGCCGAAGCCTGTCAGAAGGTTCCATCCGGTAAAGGCTTCTGGAGCAATTATCTCGTGGCGCTCAGGCGGGTCAAGGGCCGGGAAAAAGATGCCATCGAGGTGGCGCGTACAGTCATGGCTCTCGATGCCACCGATTTTCAGGCCCCGCATATTGCGGGTCTTATTTATCTGAATGAGCTTAAACAGACAGATCGGGCGATAGATTATCTTGCCTGTGCTCTGAAGCTGGCTCCAGATGACAGCTCCATCGCCATTGCGCTGGCTACCGCGCTCGATCAGGCAGGATATGATGAAGATGCTTTTGAGCTGCTGAAAAAGTATGCGGCCCGCAGCGAGAATGACGCTTATCCATCTTATCTTCTCGGCCTGCAGTATCTTGAACGTCAGGATTACAATCCGGCGATCCGGGCTTTTGCCAGTGCCCGCCGCTTCGATGACAAAGGCTATGCCCATGAAGCCTGGGTCCGTGCCAGATATTTCGCCGGGCAGCTCGAAGGGCTTGCTCCCGAGTGCAAGGCCATTCTCCGGCGTTTTCCGGGCGTCATGAACCGTGAGAGCCTCGAAAAAATTCTTGTATCGCTGCAACCCGGAGAATTCAGGCTGATTGAAACGATCGGGCTGAAGATCAGCACTCCCTCGGCTCTCGATAAACTCGATTTTTTGATCAAACCGGTGCCTGATATTGCCAATCATCAGTCAGTATCTCTGGCGGGAGCCGAATTCATTTCGCGCGGCCGTTCTTTCAAGGCCAATATAGATGCGAAAGAAGGAAATAAGCTGCGAATCGGGGTCGAAAACGAGATTCTGGCACCGGAACTGCAGCTGCAACTGACTTATCGAATCAGTACTGAACCATTTCTCGGCAGTCAGATTGCAGGTAACGTGGCCATTTCTGAACCGGATGTCAGGGTTCTGGCTAATGATCCGCTTTATAACCTTGATAATTCAGATCTGACCGTTCTGGCCGAAAAGCTTGCCGGCATGCCGGGCAACTATGTGCAGAACGCCACTGTGGCGGTTGCACGTGGTCTGAAATATCGCGAGAACTATGAGGATCATTCCATTGAATGGGCTCTTAAAAATCTCGACGCCTGCGATTGTACCGAATTCGCACGTCTGCTGGCGGCTCTTTGTCTCAAAAAAAGTATTCCGGCGCGGGTGGTGACCGGGTTTCTCATCAAGAGCGAGCTCATTGGCAAAGAAACTTCTGTCGGTCATGCCTGGTGTGAAGTGTTTTTCAAGGGCAAAGGCTGGGTTCCCATCGACCCCACTCTTCAGTCGACGATGCATTGGGCATATTTCGGAAATCTGCTCAGTGACCAGATTCTGTTCGATTATGTCGGCGCGGAAAAACGTTCGCGCGTCAGTATCGACTTTACTTCCACGAGGCCTGATCTCAAAGTGAGTCTCAGTAATTCATACCTGATCGATAAATGGTAATTGAAAGGACATTCCCATGGCCAGCCGCAACGACATTGTTAAATACATCAACGAGCTCTTCGCTGAGGTCAGTTTTCCAGATTATTCTTATAACGGGCTGCAGTTCGAAGGGGCTGAAAAAGTAACCAGAATCGTCGCCGGCGTTGACGCCACGGTTGAGTTTTTCAATGAAGCGACTAAGCGCGGCGCCGACTTTGCTTTCGTCCACCATGGCCTGTTCTGGAAAGGCGGCGAATGGACCCGCCTTGACCGCATCAACCAGAGAATTTTTAAGGCTCTGCTGGCCGGTAATCTGAACCTTTTTGCCATGCACCTGCCTCTCGATGCCCACCCGCAGTTCGGCAACAACGCCATTATCGCGGGCCGGCTCAAGGCAGCCGTCATCGCGCCGTTCGGAGGCAGCCGCAGCAACGCGGTCGGTGTTCTGGCCAGATTTGACAAGGCATTGTCGGTGGCTGAATTCAAAAAGAGAATCGAGAAGGCGGTTAGCCCGGTGATAACACATCTCGACTATGGTGCGAAGAAGATTCAGAGCGTCGGCATTCTTTCGGGCGGCGGCTGGAGTTCGGTAACTGATCCGATGGTCTATGACGGGCAGGTAGACGCCATTCTGACCGGCGAAATAATTCACCAGGCAGTGGCTGCCTGCCGTGATCGTCAGGTCCACATGTTTTCAGCCGGCCATTATGCGACCGAAACTTTCGGTGCTGATGCGGTTGGCCGGCATCTTGCGGCAAAATTCAAGCTCGATTACGAATTCATCGATCTTCCCACCGGCCTGTAAAATTTGTCTTCTTCAGGTCGCAAACTCACTCGATTGCCTGGATATGATTATGCGTCTCCCGGCGCATATTATATTACCATCTGCGTAAAGGGCTCCAGGCCTCCTCTTGCGGAAATGGCAAACGATTGTGTCTGTTTGAATGGTGCAGGCATGCTTGTCGATTTTTGCTGGCATGATCTGGTCAATCATTACCACAATGTTCTGACAGATAAATACATTATTATGCCGGATCATTTTCATGGAATACTGCATATCAGGACACCTGAACCAGGTTTGAAACAATATGGATTGCCCGAAATAATCAGGGGTTTCAAAACATTTTCATCGCGACGGATCAATGAAAAATTTCCGGATCTGATGTTTATGTGGCAAAAATCCTATTACGACCGCATTATCAGAAACGACGCCGAATTGTCCCGCATTCGTGAATACATCATTAACAACCCGATGGCGTTACAGTTCAAAAAACACGCGTAGGGAACGGTTTCAAACCGTTCCCTACACCCGTCATCAATAGAGGGCGGAGCGCAGCTTTTTCTCGAGGTGTTCGGGCGAAATGAAGCCGACGGTGCGCAGAGCGGTCAGTTCTGTGCCATCTGGCCTGAGAATCAGCAGGGTAGGCAGACCGACGATGCCGAAGCGTTTGAGCAGGGCGTTGACTTTTTCATCGTCGGGGCTGGTGGCATCGATTTTTACCGGAATCATGCGGTCGAGCAGGGTTCTGATTGCCGGTTGCGGAAAGACGTTCTGTTCGAGATCGCGGCAGACGCTACACCAGTCGGCTCTGAAGTCGATAAACAATGGTTTGCCTGATTTTGCCGCCTCGGCAAGAGCCATCTGAAGATCGTGCTGCCAGAATGTTTCGGCCTGATCAGCCTGTTTTTCGGCGGTAGATTTCGGCAGGCAGAGGCAACCCCATTGCGAAGCGGCACTGATTGCGAAAGCACAGGCTACTGCCATGGCAACCACTCCGAATGATTTCAGCACCTTGGGGCGCATGCCGGTGTCTTCGGGAACAGTGTTAAAAATGCCGAGGAAAGCCGCAAAGGATGCAAGCAGAGCCGCGATGCCGAGTTCTGCCCAGGCAATGCCGATCAGAGGTTTGGCAAAATACAGGGCGGCGGCAAGCAGCAGAAACCCGTAGAATTCCTTGATTCTGTTCATCCAGTCTCCGGCCCGGGGCAGGGCATTGAGAGAACCTGAAAAGGCTCCGATCAGCAGCAGTGGCATGCTCATACCCCAGGCAAACAGCAGCAGCATGAAAAATCCGAGTATCTGACTACCGGTTGCGGCGATGAAGGCCAGAATTCCGGCCAGAGGTGCCGCGACACAGGGGGATGCCATAAGACCTGATATCATACCCATAATGAAGATTCCGGGCAGCCCGGCGGTTTTAATGCCGCTCAGACGGTTGCGCAGGCCTGCAGGCACCTGCAGCATGATCAGATCGAACATCGAGAGGGCGAGCAGAAAGAAGATAACTGCAACCAGACCCTGAAAAATGCTTCCCTGGATGAAACCGCGAATCTGGGCACCGAAAGTTGCCGCTGCCAGGCCGAGCAGGGCGTAAGTCAACGATAGCCCGGAAATGTAAGTGGCTGAAAGCCCGAGGCCACGGGCGAAACTGACGTTTTCACTGCGGCCGCCGATAATTGATAGAGTGATCGGAATCATCGGGTAGACGCAGGGTGTGAGGCTGACGAGCAGACCTCCGAGAAATGCCAGGAGCAATACCCAGTGGAGCCCCTGCTTTTCGAGTGCAGCAGAGAAGTCGACGATGCCCTGCTGTGCCATTTCTACCTGCACCGGGGCCGGCTGATCGATGTTTGAAGTGCTGGTAGCGTCTATTCCTCTTGCAGAAGCTCCGATGGCAGAAAAAACAGCTGCCGGAATCGCTGAAGTTGGGGTGCTGCCGGTGTTCTGGCTGTCCGGCGCCGGCTGAGAAAAGGTCACTTCAGATTGCCAGCTGGTCGGCATATAGCAGGTAAGTGCCGAACAGCCCTGATATCTGGCGGTAAGAATTGTTTTTAACGGGTATGTTGGGGCGTTGCCTTTAAAGAGAATCAGAAAACTGTGCCGGCCTTCCGGGTAAACCTCGACGGTGCCATCGCCGAACGGATCTTTCTTAACGGTGACTGGGGGCCAGATCACTTCGATTTCTCCGGCAGCAGCTGAAAAAGACATCTGATGGCGGTAAAGAAGATGCCCGGGCGAAACGCTGACGTTAATGGCAACAGCACCGGGTTTGTCGGTAACCTGGGCGGCTGAAAAGTCGAAATTCGGGTCGAAAGCGAGGAGGGAAGCCGGCAGAAATGCCAGCAACAGCAGAATGTATAAGAAACGACGATGTGGTTTCACTTGTATCAACCCCATTTCATTTTTTTTCTCAGAACTTCAAAAAAGTTTCGTGACTGAAAGACAACGATGCGGCCAAGTTCGCGGGCCCGGGAAATTTCTATGACATCGCCATCCTGAAGCCTGAAGCTCTCCTGACCATCGAGAACGAGATCAACTTTTGAATGTATGCAGCCAACGGTAGCCGTCAAGACTTCCTGGTCTGAGGTAATGACCGGTCGGGCACTCAGAGTGTGGCAGTTGAGGGGGCAGAGAATGATGACATTCACCCATGGCGGCACGATTGGACCGCCGGCAGACAGCGAATATGCAGTCGAACCGGTCGGGGTGGAAAAAATCAACCCGTCACCATGATAGGTGTTGATGAAACAGCCTGAAATAGATACGTTAATATTGATGACCCGCAGCATCGGCTCTTTCTGGACAACCACATCATTCATGGCGATGCCGGTAAATACTTTTCTGCCATTGCGTTTCACATTGGCCTGGAGCATCATGCGGTTTTCGATGCGGAATTTGCCGTCGCGGATTCTGGTCAGCAGTTCGACGGCATTGCCCGGCTCTTCGAGAGTCAGAAAGCCGAGATGGCCAAGGTTGATCCCTGCGATGGGCAGTCCATCGGCGGCGAATGATCTGGCGGCTTCGAGAATACTGCCATCGCCGCCGAGAACGATTACCATATCTATCTGGCTTGTCATCTCGTGGCGAGCCATGCCAAGCTCCGGGCGATCGATGATTCGAGCCATCCGGTCGGTCATTCTGGCGAGAATGCCATTGCTCTCGCACCATTCGACGAGAGATTTAAGCAATGGTGGTACCGATTCTCTGGCAGGATGGCAGATAAATGCCAGTCTTTTTACCGGTTTTTTCATTTTTCAGTTTGGCGGGAAAATCTGGTAATAGTTGCGCCCTGATCTGATTGACCCGGCGATGCTGCGTGCTGCAAGCCCGTAAACCGTACCTTTATGACTTTCGCTGACTTTGTCGAGAATGTTCAGAGCCGCGTCTTTCTGGCCCTTTTTGAAATATAGATTGGCTAGAAGCAGCTGAGCGTCAAGATTTCCTGATTCGTGCTTCAGGCAGGTGCGCAGAGAAGCGATTGCGGGGTCGGTTTCGCCCAGTCGGAAAAGAGTGTCGGCCATCTGAAAATGAGCTTCAGACCATTTTGGGTAGAGAACCACCACCTGCTCGAAGGCTTTCAACGCATCGAGGTAGTTGCGGCTGAGCTTGGCGCGCATGCCGTTGTTGAACTCACCGAAAACATTGTTTACTTCTGCGCCCAGAGCTGAAAGACTGCCATGCTTTTCGCACTGCACATCGTTTTCTTTCCAGCTGTAAACACCCGCTGCGGGGCATACCGGTGTGGAGGTCATAAAGCCATCTTTGACGAGCCCGGTCATCGAGAATTCGTCTTTGCGCTTCGGGTTGGCAGCTGCAAAGGACTCCTGTGCCCGTTTAATCTGTGACATGCCGTGAAAACACTGTTGTTTTGCTTTCATTTCTACGAAGTAACCGGCTTCGAGAATCTTTTCTTCTGTTTTTACGGGTTTGACGGTCACCGGGGCTGACGGGGCATCAGGGGCGGCTGTGGGCTTGCTTTTTACCAGCGGTTCGACCCTTTTTGCCGGCTGCAGGGTGCGTTCGATTGAACGCAGAGAAGTGCCGGCGTAGTCATCTTCTGGATCGAGCTGTAATACGGTGAGAAACATGCGCCTTGCCTCGGTAAGTTTACCCTGGCGGGCCAGCAGTGCGCCTTTCAAATTCATCAGGCGGGTGTTGCGCGGATTGATCTGCAATCCGGTTCTGATTGCCTTTTCAGCGGCTTCGATGTTGCCTTTTCTTGCTTCTGAAAGCGCCATCAGATAATAGGTGTCTGACTTGGGAGCTCGTTTATGCCCTTCAAGGAGATCGCGGACCGTTATTTCAGAGCCGGGTGTCTGAAAATCCTGACTGCGGGAAACACCAGGGGCAAGACTCAGGGCTGCCAGAAGTATTATTGCTGCGGTTTTTTTCACGGTCAATTTGTCCTTGCCAGGCGTCGGCGCATCAATTCAGCCCAGCTGATCATATCTGGGTCTGAAGAAGACGCGGCGACGGCTGAAAATTCTTTGAGTGCCCTTGGGGCAAGGCCTTTGGCGAAGTAGATTTTTCCGAGAAGAAAATGGACCCGCGGGTCATCGGGCGAAATTTTCTGGGCAATGACAGCGTGGCGGAGGGCTTCGCTGAGAAAACCGAGATTGAGGTTGGCTTGCACCAGAAACAGGTGGGTGTCTGCGTTTTCCGGGTCGATCTTGATGATTTCACGGTAGCAGCGAATTGCCATTTTCAGCTTGCCGCGTTTGCGCAGCAGTTCGGCGTAGTTCATCAATCCGGGAACGTAGTCCGGCTTGATGGCCAGCAGGCGTTGATAGGTCATCATAGCTTCGTCGCTGCGTTGAAGAACCTCATAGGCATGACCTATTTCGAGATAGGCTTCAAGATCGTCAGGGCTGCGTTCAAGCTGTTCGTTTCTGGTTTCTATGATGCGGGCGCAGCTGGTTTCCAGTTTTTTCTGCACGGCTTTGAGGTTGCTGGCGATCTGCTGGTCTGAATAGTCGAAGCTGGCCGCTTTTCTGAAGGCTTTCAGGGCTTCTTCATAAGCTTTCTGGTTGGAAAAGAGAATGCCGATATTGTTCCAGATGCCCGCCTGATCAGGGGCGCCGGTCGAAGCTCTTATAAAGGCTGAAACTGCCTTTTCGGGGCGATTGTCGGCCTGATAAAGCTTGCCGAGTTCCAGCCAGGCCTCATAGCTGACCGATGGATTTTCGACCAGCTTTTCAAGAAATCCGAGTGCTTCGATACTGCGACCCTTTTTGAGCATGACGATTGCTTTGAGAAACCCGGCTTCGCTGTTTCCTGGCTCAAGGCGCAGGATTTCGCCGGTAATTTTCTCGATTTCGTCAAAATTCTCAAGTTTGCGCAGTGTTCGGCACAGAGACAGCATTGTGTCGATCGACGGATGGAACTGGCGCGCCAGGGCTTCCTGGAATAGTTCAGCCGCGCGTTCATGCAGGTCACGGGCGGCCAGAACTTCGGCAAGGCGCTCGAGAACGAAAGGATCGCCTGGTTTTATGCTCAATGCCTGCGAATACGAAGCAACGGCCTGATCATACTGCTGGGTCTGCTGATAAAGCTGGCCAAGTTTGCTGTGCCCGTATGAATCGGTGGGGTGCAGAATGGTGGCCCGTTTGATTTCCATGAGAGCCAGAGAAGTTTCGCCGAGGTCGCGGTAGATCATGCCGAGCTGATAATGTGCATACGGATCATCGGGTGAAAGCTGAATACATTTCTGCAGCTGGTTTCTGGATTCGGGCAGGTTGTTCAGTGAACGCTCAAGAATTCCCAGCTGGTAATATGCCTTCGACATGAAGCGGTTAAGTTCGAGCGCTTTTTCGAAGGCGCTTCTGGCTGCGTCATTATCACCAGACCGGCGCAGCAGAATGCCGTGATATAGATACACTTCAGCGACTTCAGGTTCGTATTTCAGACACTTCTGAAGGTTTTCAAGGGCAAGCGAGGTTTCGCCGCGCTCTTCGTGAAGTTGTGCCAGACGCAGCAGCAGAGCATAGTTGTCTGGAGACCGGCTGATTTTTTCCTTGACGCCTTCGATTTCCTTTTCCATGCCGTCGGAAAGAAATTCTGCCAGTGTCTCGAACTTTCTGGCCGCTGGCTTTTCTTTGGTCTGTGGCCTGACTTCATGGGCCTCACCAGTCAGCATCGCAGCCTCTGCAGCGGAAACATTTTCGGACGGGGCCGTCGCGCTTTGCGCCGGGTTTTCCAGCTCGCGTTCAAGCTCTTCAAATGGTTCGAGCACGGCGCCAAGACCCTTGGCATAATTTTTGGGAAAAGCAGTGTCGGCCGATGTGGATGACTCGGAGGATTCGTTGATCTCGTTGTCTTCGATGACCCAGAAGGTAATTTCCACCAGCCCCCACAAAGCAAGAATGCCGCTGATCAGCCCTGAAGCGAGCAACAGAAAAGGATGGCCGCTGAAAATCTGACTTACATAGATCAGTGCGAAGAAGAAACCGCCGATAATGACCTTCAAAAATGCTTCTTTAGGATAGAAGGTGGTGAAGGGATTCTTAACCGCCGGTTCGTACATGTCGGCAACCGGGTCGCCGAGCTTTTTTTCGATAATACGCGGGTCGTTTTTCTCTTCGAGAATGCGGCCGCACTGGCTGCATACTGCAGCCGAAACCGGGTTGCGTGCTGTGCATTGCGGACAGACAACCAGCAGGGTCCGGTTACAGGCAATACAGCTCAGGGAATTTTCATTGTTTACTGCGCCACAACTCTGACAGTTAACCATTATCAGTGTCTGCTTTCCTCAAAATGATGGTCGATGATGCTCCAGTCATTACTGATCGTGAATTCATCAGGTTCTCCTTCGTCTTCAAGAAAACTGCCATTGTGGCGGTACACGCTGCCGGTGTGCCGCAGCGGCTGGTAGACCTGAAAAGATTCGATGCACTGGTGCGCCCAGCTGATGACGAGCAGGCCGTCGTCATAGCCTTCCAGCAATGGTGAATCATCGATATTGGAAAAAAAGTGTTCGTATAGCCCGGCGTCGATTTTTGCGACGGTTTTCCAGAATGAACTGGTATCGGCGGCTCCTCTGGAGATGGCCCACATTACTGAAGAGATTGCCGATGACGGAATATGGCCTGAAAACGTCTGTTCGTTGTCGATCATGATCAGCCGGATAACGCTCATTTTCTCGTCTCCGAAATAGCTTCTTCGTCAGTTTCTGCATCTGCTTCGGGATGATCGGCTTCGCGCCAGAAGGCTGCCATGGGTTCACCCATGATTGCACCGAGAAGCGCCAGGATAAAAGTGGCCAGGTAGGCGGTTTCGAAATCTATGAAATAGAAAATGAGCGGCCCGATCAGTAATCCGGCGAGCATGCCGGCTATTGAGCCGATGATGGTGGATTCGTAGACTGAAATGAAGGCGCCGAGGGCCGAGCCGAGAAACAGGCCCATCAGGGAATACTGGTCGCCGAGATTGCCGGCCAGAACTGCCCCGATAGCACCAAATGCGATGACCAGTGTGCAGATCATCGCATATACCATCAGCCGGGTAGTCTGTCTGGGTGAGGCCAGGAGGCTCATAAGCTGTTAATCCGGCGGTCACCCCCGCTTGGGAGGTGGCCGCATCTTTTCAATTCAGGGGTTGAGAATGGTCTTTTCGTAATAATAGTTGTTTCTGGGGTTTTCGGCGACAAAGGTAGTCATTTCAGAAAGGTAATTGACACCCTCGATGGTGGCGGCTTCGTTGCAAAGTTTTTTTATTTCGGCAAGACTGCCCTGTATTTCCTTATATGCGTTTCGGGTTTTTAATGGTCTGGTAACCCTGACAACCGCGCGCAGCGTGTTTTTGAGACTGCCTTCCGGCAGATCGAGGAGACTCAGCTGGACAATCGCATAACCGGCGCTTTCGAGAGCGGCTTTGATGCCTGATTCGATCTGAGCTTTGATTTCATCGCTGACCGGCTGGATATTTTTGCCGGCTGGGGTCATGCCGTCCCAGTAGTTGAGGATTTCGTCACGAATCGAGCCTGAACGGTCTTCCATTGAAGGCGTGATCGATCTGGTCGCGCCGAGTTCGGTGAGCTGTTCGAGGTTTGAGGTCGCTTCGTCAGGGTCGGCCTGATTTTCGGTCTGTCTGACCGGATCACATCCGGTAGCGGTCATCACTTCATCGACCATTTCCTGAGAATAACCCATATATTTAAGATCGCCTTCGGGCGAAGCCCAGGCACAGGTTGCCGAAAGGGTTGCAGCGGCCAGAAAAAGCTTGATTCCTCTTTTACGCATTGAGATATATGCTCCTGTCAGAAATTGAATAAATTATAACACATGGCAAACACAGCTACAGTTAAATTTTAAGGCCGGCGAAGGCTTCTTTCAATTTGGTCAAGGTCACCTGGGGGTCCTCTATAATGATTTTCGCTCCGGCGGTAATGTCGACAAATCCCAGTTCGCGAGGGTAGCGAGGCACGACGTGCTGATGCAGATGCTCGATACTGGCGCCCGAAGCTTCACCAATGTTATACCCGATATTGAAACCAAGCGGCTGGTAGACTGATTCAAGGCGATCCAGCGAGGCCTTGAGCAGGGCCCCCATCTGTCGGTGCTCTTCATCGGTGAGATGTCGGGGGTCGATTATATGCCGCATAGGAAAGAGCAGCAGATGACCGGCATTGTACGGATAAAGGTTGACGCAGGCGACAACGATATCATTTTTCCAGATCGTCAGGTTCGTGACTGCCGGTTCTTCTTTGATGATGCTGCAGAGAATGCAGTCTACGGCTGGGCGGTTGAGGCCGGCAATGTAGCTGCGTTTGTTGGGAACGTATAGTTGCTGTCGAAAGGTCATGATCGGGCTCTGTTTCCTGCTTTCAGGTTGTGCTGCACAATTTGTGGGAAATAAGTGCGTGCGACGTTCACCGGCACGCCGCCCTGATATAGTATCAGGTCATGGAAAGTTCTGTCAGTAAAATCATTGCCGAATTTTTGACTCAGTTCGGCCTTGAGGTTCAGAAGGTGCTGATGGCCGGTCAGGCGGTTGATGTGACAGGCGGGAGCGATCATCTGGCGGCGGACTTCCAGGCCGGCGGCTTCTTTGTCGATGCGGGTCTGGTCGACGAGGAACTGAATGGCCTGATCTTTGCTCCAGGTGCGGGTCTGCAGGTTTATTTCAGTCAGCAGCAGAGCGGCGTTGAAAAGCTTTTCGGCGGCCTGGGCAAACAGGCTTTCGCCCGAAGTTTCAAACCCCTTTTTACGAAGGGCATCCTGACAATAACTGGCCCAGCCCTCACTTATTTCTTTATTGTCTGCGAAAGGACGCAGGAGGCCGGGGTGGGAGTTCAGTGCCGAAAGATGCAGATGATGGCCAGGATAGCCATGATGCATGACCCGGTTGGCGATATCGGCGTAGTTATGCCTGCCGGTGGCCGGTTCAGGTTCGCGGGTGAGCAGATAGAAGCCCCGTTGCGAAGCTGATTTTTTTTCTGGTCCGAAATATGCCGCTTCTGGAATTATGTGCCGCATATAGCCTGGTGTTTCGATTATTTCAAGTTCTTCGTTGTCTGGCAGAGAAGCGAAATTGCTGAGCTCGAGGAATGCCCTGGTGCGGACCGCTGCATCGCGATAAACTGCCAATGCCTGGTCAAACCCGGCCGGAGCATGATGCCGGATACGCTTCATCGTTTCATTTCTGGCGCCGGCCGCTTTGCCGGTTGCAGTGCCAAGGATGACGCAACTGAGGCTTTCGAGCTGCCCGGCGGCTTCGTTGATTGTCCGGCCAGCGAGTTCAGTGATTTCGGTTAGATTCATTCCCGATTTTCTATTGATCAGCATTGCCTGAAACGCGCTGTGCCCTATTGCCCAGTCAGCATTGGCCCGGGGCATGATTGCGTGTTTGAACCAGGTGATGAATTCTGCCAGAGCTTTCTTCGCCACGCCGGCGGCATGACTGTATTCATTCTGCAGCGTCGGCAGAATGTAACCTCTGATGCTTTCGCCGATCGTATCGATAAAAATCGCAAGATTGCCGGCTGATTCGATATAGAGCTCGCCGCGCTCCATGGTAACGTTTTGAAACAGGGTTCTGCCGCTCATCAGAAACATCGGCACTGCCTTAAGACGCATTATCATAGATTTAACCCGTTCTGAAAGAGGGGCAAAGTCACGAATGAACAGAAGAAACAGGGCGTCACCGATTGTCAATGCCAGGTCACGCCCCATTTTCCACATCTGCAGATCTTCATCTCTGAAAATCTGCTGATCGGCGAAATGAACTATCGACTCCCGGTCGATGCGTTCATCGACGCTGAGCTCGTTTTCGGGCATGGAGCTGAAGGCGCTGCGCAGTTCCCTGAGAAAAGACAGATGGCGGTCAATTGCCTCGGCTCCGGTTTCGGGCAAAAGCCCGTCGAAGCTATGTTCGCCGAGCCAGGTCGCAGTTACCGGGTTACGGCTGACCAGTTCACGATAATAATATTCCGCCAGCCCTGCAAATCCCTGGTGCTGATAAACTGCCTGATGAAGCATGCACAAGCCTCCTCGGTGAGTTTTGATTTTTTCATATTATACAGATTCCCCGGCTGGTATTCCACAAAAACCCTGCCTTAAGGTATGTCGAGAATAAGGCGAGAAATTGAAATCTTGAAAACCTGTTGCCGGTATGTCACTATAGAGCGCCTGAAAATGGAAAAAATCGACAAAAATCAGAAAATACGGGTGATGCGGCTGCTCGGCAGAATGAATGTCTGCGGCCCGGCACGCCATGTGGTAAATCTTGTCAGAGCAATGCCGGATCTGGGTTACGAAACCAGGTTTCTGACAGGAGCCCCCGAAACTTCTGAAGGAAGTATGCTGGCCTGGGCAGAAGCGCAGGGGGTTATTCCCGCAATAGTGAATCATCTCGATCGCCCGGTAGTGCCTCTTGCTGATTTTGCCGCTTTTCATCAGATTGTCAGGGAAATCAGAGCATTTCGCCCGCACGTGATGCATACCCATACCACCAAAGCCGGTTGTCTGGGTCGCCTGGCAGCAGTAGTGTGCGGAGTTCCTGCCATTTTTCATACTTATCATGGCTTCATTTTCAGCGGCTATTTTTCCAGGCCGGTTTCACAAATCGTCGTTGCCATTGAACGCTTTCTGGCCTGTTTTACCGACCGGCTGATCACTCTCACGCCGGGTCTTGGTGTTGAGCTTGCTTCGCGCCTCAAATTGAGCAACAACCGAAAAGTTGAAGCCGTGCCTCTCGGTCTCGATCTGGCAAAAAATCTTGCATTGCCGCGCAAATCGACGGGCTGGCGCCGTTCGATCGGTTTGCGTGCAGATGATTTTATCATCGGAATAGTAGGCAGAGTCGTGCCGGTCAAAAATCATGCTTTGCTGCTGCAGACTTTTGCCCGGCTGGTAAAGTTGCAGGCAAATCTGCAGCTGGCGGTTGTCGGTGGCGGCGAACTCGAAAATGAGCTGCGCCAGATGGCCTTGAATCTTGAAATTGCTGATCGAGTTCATTTCTGTGGCGTCACTTTCAACATCGAAGAAGTATATGCAGATCTCGATCTTCTGGTGTTGAGTTCGCGAAATGAAGGAACCCCGGTTGTTCTGATCGAGGCTATCGCTTCAGGCTGCCCGGTTGCCGCCACAGACGTCGGCGGAGTTGCTGAAATTCTCGAAAACGGCAGGAACGGTTTCATTCTTCCCGTCGACCCGGAAGGTTTTGCCAGGGGCCTTGAAGCCGCGGTCAGGACCTGCAGATCGCAGGGCGTCAGCTATTCGGATGCATTCAGAAACAGCTGGGCAGAAAAGTATTCTATCGGCGGCCTGGCCGGGCGTCTCGATGCGATATATCGAAAAACACTGCGATTTCGAGGTTTTGATGTTTAAATTTTTGCTGAATGGAATTCGGGTTGCTGCATGGGCTTATCTGGCAGCCTTTATTGTCTGGTCGCTGAATTTGCTGTTCATGAGCCCTGCGGCGGTAACTGGCGCGATGCTGCAGCTTGTGTTCGTGCTGGGGCTTTTTATCTGGCGCCGCCGTCGCAGTGAAGCTCTGTTCTGTATTCCCGACGAAATGCTCGTATGTCTGCCCTATTTCTGGGCAATGGCCAATTCCGGTTCTGCTCATCACTGGTCGGGAATCTGGGCTCCATGGCTGGCGCTTGTCAGCATTATATCTTTGCCGGCGGTTTATTTCAGAGGTGCGTTTCCTGGTGGATGCAAAAATACCCTTCTGATTTCTTCAGTTTCCGCAACATTATTCGTATTGGTTTTTGTTGCTCTTATGCAGCGCCTTTATCCTCTGTTTCCGCTGGAGCTTTATCATTACACCCTGAGCAACCTGATTTTGGCGGTTGCCGGTATTCCGGTGTCGATAGCCGCGTTTTATGGCTGCAGGTTTCTGCTGCCGCTTTCTGCATCTGACGCGTCATGACGGTTCATCAACAGGCCGAGCAGAAAAAGGGCCATCATGGCAACTTCCTCGTCGCCCCAGCTGTATTCTCCTATACCTGATGCGAGAAAACAGAGAAATACTGCCATCGCACCCGCACTGACCATTTTGCTCCAGCTGTTTTGTGGGTTGCTGCAAGCTTGCCAGATAAAAATCAGTGTGGCAATGATGAAGTTGATGAAGGCTATCAGGCCAAAAAGACCGGTGCTGGCAAGGATCTGCACGAAATTGTTGTGCTGATGCCCCCAGACCATGTTGTTGTCAATTTCATATTTTGAGGCAAAGTGTCTGAACCACGGCTTCGTATTGTTCAGACCGACTCCGAAGACAAAGTGGTTTTCGAGCATCTGAATGCCGCGCAGCCAGATGGTCAATCGGTGATAGGTTCCCTGCAAAGATGATGAGGTAAAGTGATCGTCAATTTTTGCCTGAGCAATTTCGGCTGTCTTTGATGGCAGGAAGCTTAGCAGGCGATCCTGCACGTCAGGGTCGGCAATTGCGACCGGAGATACGGCTGCCAGAACAAACAGCATAGCCAGTGCAGTTTTCTTTGGAAAATGAAGGAAGAGAACCGTGATACCAAAAAAAAGACCCAGCCAGGCACTGCGAACCTTTGACAAAATCAGCGAATATGAGGTGGCGGCAGCGGCGAGCAGCAGCAGAGACTGCCTGATCAGGTCTCGTTTAATGGTTGCAAAGATGACACAAATGACCAGCAGTGCCATTGCCTGACATTCGGCAAAAGTCATCGAGGTAGAAAAAAAACCTCGGGCGCGATTGCCGGTAAGGGTCTGATATGGGGTGCGAATTCCGTTGACGATGCCAACCAGAGCTGCTGATGTAACATAGACGATCAGAAGTCTTTTCAGTTGCTCTTCGCTCATATCATACCAGTAACTCAGGTAAAAGCAGGCGATTACCAGATAGGATCTTATTTCTGGAACGGCCCTTGAAAGGTCTTCGGCTCTGAAGACAGAAATAATGCCGGTCAAAGCAAGAAAAGCGAACGGCAGATCGAGAGGAGTGGTTCTGAGTTTAATGCCGCCGAGCCTGTAAAGGCCGATACACCCGATCAGAGCTAACCCGAGGCCGATCTGCGATGCTGAAATCGAAAAATTACAGCAGAAGGCAAAGATAAAAAGGCCAGCGGAATAAAGGCGGCCGGCCCAGACAGGTGGACTGACCGGTTCGATTGGCTGCGGTATGACTTCGTTCATAGGTGCTGCAGTTTACCTTAAGAAGATGTAAAAGTCGAGTTAACTTCATAGCCGGCAAGTTTGTGCTATACTTTTACTCTAAAACCTTGCGGTTACTTTGCTTCACAAGCAATCAGGTCTGAAAGGAACGAAAATGCGCTCAGGGTTAATATTCGGCATGCTTTTCTGCATGCTTTTGAACGGTGTTTCTGCTCAGGTAATGATCGTCGGCAGTAAAGACAGGCAGGTGCTTACCAACAGGCCCGAGGTTGCCAGTCTGTCGGCAACGGTGACCAGGATCGATAAAACCGCTGAGGGTTATGTTTTTCCGGTTTCCGGGGCGAAGCGACAACCCGCAGGGCACGCAGAGCGCATTCTTACAGGTATTTTTTCCGCTTCCGGCAGTGCCGAGGTCAGCAGTGAAAAGGAAATGTCGCTTCCCGACCGCATCGACCTCGATGCCAGCCCGGCTTTGCGTCGCGCAACCGTTAAAGACAAAGATACAATCGCCTGGATCACCAAAGAAGGCCTGCTTTATCATGACCCATTTCTGGAATGCCCGGCAGCCAGTGGCAGTGAGCGCATCTGGATCGGTGATTATCATGAATTGAGCGGTTTACAGCCATGCGAAGACTGCTTTCAGAAGAATAACAACATTCCTGATTTCATCAGCAAAGAAGCGGGAGGACTCGATGTTGCTTCTGCGCCAGGACTCCTTGCCAATGGCGCTTTTCTCGAATGGGTTCAGAGTCATCTTCCCATCAAAAACCCAGGTTTTATAAGCACCCAGAAGCTGATCATCTACCCGAAAATGGAAATGACGGCCCGGGGGTTGCATCAGCTGGCCCGGGAAACGGAACATGCCTACCGTCGCCTGACATGGAGGGTAATTGAAGTTCTTGGCAAACATTCTGAGATCGATACCGGTAATATCAGCTCATTTGACACTGATGTTTCTGAAAAAGATGAAAAATCAGCAGCCGGTTTACAGCAGTTGCCTGCAGCGTCTGATTCCGGCGGTGCGGCAGTTTCTGCGGGCGAAACAGATGTGAAGAAAGCAGATGACTGATCTATTTTCATATGCCAGCGGTAATCTGGCGCCAGTTGAGCCATATCAGCCTCTGGCCGATCGGATGCGTCCTGAATCACTTGAAGACATTCTTGGCCAGGAGCACATTCTGGGTCAGGGTCGACCTTTGAGAATGTTACTGCAGGCTGGCTTAAGCGGTTCGATCATTTTCTGGGGGCCGCCAGGCTGTGGAAAAACAACTCTGGCGAGGGTTATGGCCCGCCATGCCGATGCTGATTTCATACAGTTGTCGGCGGTTACCTCGGGTGTAAAAGACCTGAAGGCCGCCTTTGAAAAAGCTTCGGATGCCCGCCGGCAAAGCGGGCGCAAAACGATGCTTTTTGTCGACGAGATTCACCGTTTCAACAAAGCGCAGCAGGATGCTCTGCTGCCGCACATCGAATCGGGTCTGGTTATTTTTGTCGGAGCTACGACCGAGAACCCAAGTTTTGAAGTCATTTCGGCATTGCTGTCGCGCTGCCAGGTGCTGATTCTCAAGCCTGTAGCTCCACCGGCTTTGCTGACCATACTGCTTCGGGCTCTTGACCAGGATTCAAGGCTGAAGCGGCCGCCGGCAGTCGATATTGAAGAGAAAAGTCTCGAAAGAATCGCCATGATGGCCGCCGGAGATGCGCGTATCGCTCTTAACGTTCTGGAAACCTGCTGCGAAGTAGCACGGCAGCGAAATCAGCAGCAGCCGGTCGTCGATTCGGAGCTGGTTGCCGAAACGTTTCAGAGCAAGATGCTTCGCTATGATAAAGGTGGGGAAGAGCATTATAACCTGATTTCAGCGTTGCATAAATCGATGCGCGGCTCGGACCCTGACGCCAGCTTATACTGGCTTTATCGGATGATCGAGGGCGGTGAAGACTGCAAATTTATTCTTCGCCGCATGGTCAGGTTCGCTGCCGAGGATGTCGGCATGGCCGACCCCTTCGCTTTGACCCTGGCTGTTTCGGCAATACAGGCCTATGAATTTGTGGGTCCACCCGAAGCACATCTATTTCTGGCACAGATTGCGGTCTATCTGGCCGCCGCCCCGAAGAGCAATTCTCTGTATAAAGCTGAAAAACTTGTTAAGCAGAACATCAGAAGCGGCCAGGAACCATCGGTTCCCTATCATCTGAGAAATGCTCCGACCGGTTTGATGAAAGAGATTGGTTATGGTCGTGAGTATCGATATCCCCACGATTTCAGGGGGGGCTTCATAGACGAGAACTATTTTCCCGATGGCATGCAGCCTGAGAATTTTTATCGCCCGACTGATCATGGCCGCGAAAAGCAGACGCTCGAACGTTTGCAGAAACTCTGGCCAAAGCGATTCAGGTAACAAGAATGCTCAGACAATTGCTGTCGCGTATCGTCTATCGAATCTGGCAGTTCAAACAGGTATTGCTGCCAGAGCTGACCCAGCGGCAATGGCATGAAGCGGTAGCAATTCTCGATGAGCCTCTGCGTCATCAGCTCGACCGGTTGAAAAAGTCTGAAAAAGCCCACGTGATCAGGGTTTATTCAGATATCTGCCGAACCAGGGGTCTGCCGGACGATGTGCGGAAATGCCTGCTCGAACTGGCGCTGCTGCACGATATTGGCAAAACCGTCACCAGGCCATCTTTGCTGTTCAAGGTTGCTAAAGTGCTTTTTCCAATTGCCAACACCGGGCATTGTATAGAAGGAGCGAGATTGCTGCGACGGTTTAATCAGAACCGGCAATTGATAAGGAGAGTGCTGCGGCATCATGATGAAATCAGTTCTGACCCGATTCTGCGAATGTTTCAGCAATTCGATGACCGTAATTGAACAAACACCTGTTTGCATTGTCCTGAAATTATAAGGCTCTGTCACTGCTGCAGAAAATTCTGTTTGCAGTTTCAAATTTAAAATGATACTTTTTAAGTATTAAAAATGGAGGAAACTTATGCTCGAAAAAAAAATGGAAGCAGCTCTTGTTAACCAGGTTTATGAAGAAATGTATTCGTTCTATCTCTATCTCGCTATGGCTGAATACGCTGTAGCCGAAGGCATGCCCGGTTTGCAGCACTGGATGCGCAATCAGGCTCTCGAAGAATTCAGTCATGCCGTACGATTCATGAACTATATTTCTGAAAAGGGCGGCAAAACCGAACTCAAGGCTCTAAAAGCACCGCCAAAAGCCTGGAAATCGACAAAACAGGTATTTGAAGAAGCTCTGAAGCATGAAGGCCACATCACTTCCTGCATCAACAATCTGGCCGATCTTGCCTACTCGCTGAAAGATC
Organism: uncultured bacterium; assembly: GCA_964474705.1. Taxonomy (GTDB): domain Bacteria; phylum Muiribacteriota; class Ozemobacteria; order Ozemobacterales; family Ozemobacteraceae; genus Rifleibacterium. Next base: position 41,518 of record CAYYUI010000021.1, on the reverse strand, counting down.
ACGCAACCGTGAATTTTCTGAACTTCTTTATCGGTGAACAGGTCGAAGAAGAAGCTGCAGCAAAAGCGGTTATAGATATGATCAATCTGACCGGTAACGCACCGGGCGGCATGTTTATGATCGATCGTGAACTGGCTGCCAGACCAGCGGCTTTGAACCCCTATAATCCGACTCCGGCTGCCTGAAATTAACAGCAAAAAAAAATGCCCTGCGATCGCGGGGCATTTTTTTTGCCGGTTTTCAGTATTGTATGCCGGGAGAAGCGAAGGTGTGCAGGTAGATGGCAATTTCATGCAGCGGGTCACCGAAAAGATTTGCCAGTTGAGTATAGACGACGTTGATAGCAGGGTTGAGCAGAAAGCCCAGCCCGCCAAGGGCGAAGAGCAGCAGAAGAAGCATCGGGGCGATTTCCTCGAACTGGCGGTACTGCAGACGGTAACGCCCGGGGAGAAAATATGAGACGACGCGCGAGCCATCGAGTGGTGGAATCGGCAGCAGGTTGAACAAAGCCAGACTCAGATTGATCAGTATCAGCGATTTAAGCATGGTTACAATCATCAGAACCGCGACCGGCGGCATCAGAGTCACTTTAAGCGTTGCGGCAAGAATTTTCATACCAACCGCGCCGGCGATTGCCAGCAGAAAATTGGCAAATGGCCCGGCAAGCGCTACCGAAAGCATGGCCCGCTGCGGAACTCTGAAATTCGAGGGGTCGACAATAACCGGTTTGGCCCAGCCGAAGTTGGTGAAGAACAGCAGGATGGTGCCGAAAAAGTCGAGATGCCGCATCGGGTTCAGGCTCAGTCTGCCCATGCGTTCAGGGGTGGGGTCACCGAGAAAATCAGCCATGCGTGCGTGCGCATACTCGTGAAAGGTCAGAGAGACGAGAATTATCGGAATCAATACGAGAAAATGAAACGCTGAGTCGAAAAGCGAGCCGATTCCCTGCAGCAGAAAGCTTATGCCGAGCAGAAAGAAGATCAGGCAGCCGATTCTGACCAGCCGTGCAAACGAATCTGGCGGCATGCCGCCCGGTGGACGAAAATTATATATCCTGGTAAAGCCTTCGGGCAATTTCCATTTCCTCCTCGTGAGTGAGTTGAGCGCCATTCAGCTTCAACTCTGTGATGTGAGCGAAAATTCTGCGCATCTGCGGGCCTGGTTTGAATCCGGCTGCAACGAGATCTTTGCCGCTGATCAGGGGTCTGGTATTGCGCAGTTTGGCGATGAAGAAGAGAACCCGGCGATTGTTGCGCTTGTCAAGAGAATAAGCCATCAGGGCCAGCAGTGTTTCGAGCTGCAGACCGTCGAGTAGGTTGAAAAGGCCAGTTGTATCGCCTTCTTCGACGCGATTTAACTGCATCGGCACAGTATTCATGGCATTCAGCGCTTCGAGAATCTTTCGGCGCCGACCGTGAGGAGTGCCGATTGAATCAAGAACTTCAGCAATATCGGTTGCTGAAAGCAGCGACAGCAGACCTGCCCAGTAGATAGCCTCAGGGTCGATTTCTTCTTTGAGTTGTGAAAAACGGGTTACCAGACCACGAATCAGTTTAAAACGGCGCGGCAGAATCGACGGATCGGTAAACTCACTGCTCAGGCTCTGCATCAGCCCCTCGGCAAAGAGGTCGGCAACGATCTGCTGCGGTCTTTCTTCATTCAGGCATTTTGATATTTCCGCGCCGATCCGCTTCAATGAAAGCCGGGAAGTGGCTTCGCGACTTACCGCCAGTTCGAATGCCCGGCGGGTATCCTGTTCGAGAGCAAAATTGAAACGGCCGGCGAAACGTATGGCTCTGAAGAGCCTGGTTGGGTCTTCAAGAAAGCTGAATGAATGCAGAATGCGTATGCGGCGGTTCAGCAGGTCGTTATAGCCGCCGAAATAGTCCTTGAGTTCGAGAAAGTGGTCTGGATTGAGCGACAGCGCCAGTGCGTTGATGGTGAAGTCGCGGCGATAAAGATCGTTTGACAACCCGCTGAATTCTATCTGCGGCAGAGCGCCGGGATCTGAGTAATGTTCGATTCTCGCCGAACTGAAATCGACTTTAAGATCTTCAAGATACAGGCGGGCGGTGTGAAAACGGTCGAAAACTTTGTGCTCGCAGGCAAGTTCTTCGCTCAGAGCGGCAGCAAAAGGCATGGCATCACCAATTACAACGATATCGATATCGAAGTTGGCTCTTTCCAGCAGCAGGTCGCGTACGAAACCGCCGACGGCAAAAACCGCTACGCCCTTCTGAGCTGCAAAGCGCCCGATTTTGCTGAGCAGGTGATAAATGCGCAACGAAAAAACACGCTTCAGAATGCTTTCTACTTCAGCTGCAGCCGGGATATCAGCCTGTCTGGCCAATGGCAGAAAATCTTGCGGCATGGGCAGATAATCAGGCAGCGCGCGCAGCAGTTCGTGGGTGGTAATGATTCCCACCACTTCTGAGCCATTGAGAACCGGCAGTCTGGTGAGATTGTAGCTGACCATCAGATTCTTCATGACTCGAACCGGTGTGGCAGGGCTGACCGTGGGCGTGCTGGTTGGAACATAAGGACCGATTTCAGCCCTGGTAAGGTTCATCTGCAGAGCCCGGTCAAGATCGCGCCGCGTAACGATGCCGGCGAATGAACGATCCTTGAGCACGATCAATGACATGATATTGAATTTAAGCATCATGTTCAGTGCGTCCTCGACCGGAGAGTGCCAGTCAATGCACTGAGGCGAGGCAGACATGATGTCTCCGGCCGTCAGGTCGGGTTTAAGATGATTTTTCAGATGGGTTATCATCTGAATACGATTCTGCTCCGGGGTGGTTCCGGTAAAATGAAAATAAACCCAGCGCCGGATTCGAGCCGGCCGAAAATCCTTGAAAACTTCATTGAAATCTATCTGTGAAATGGTGCTGCGTGCCCAAACCCTGGTAAAATTGCCAGAAGAGAGCAATACCAGCATAATTGGCGGCGCCAGGTCAGACCAGACCGCATCGACAACCGGTTCAATATCCTGAACCTGCCCGGTTGTTTTAACCGCTATCAGAGTGATTGGCCAGAAACCGGGCTGAATGTCTTCGATGTTTTTCAGCATGTGATGATAAAGGCCTGTTTGTCCTTCACGAAGACCCAGCACCACAGAATTGGCAATTCGGCCCGGCTGGGTAAATTGCCGCTGCAGAAACGTCAGCGCGCGGGTATCTTCCGGGCGGATTTTTGCAGATAGACCGGCCCAGGTTTTTTCGATGACCGATAATTTGAACAGCTGCAGGTCTTCACTGCTGAATCGTTGATCGGCATCGCGCAGCCGGTTCATCAGAATTGCTGTCAGACTCAATGAAGGGCAACTGACAGTCTCGCAGGAAAACGGCAGCTGGGCCTGCATTTCGGCAAAAACGGTGACCGCCGGATTGTATCTGGCTATTTCTTCTATAAGCTCCGGATTCTGCCTGGTCTGGCTTATTCCGGCAAGGTAAACATTTCTGACTGCTGAAAAATCAATTTCCTTGAACTTGAGAGTTCTGAACCAGTCAAGGCGTCGACCGCATTCCCAGGCGTTCTGTCTGAATCTTACCGGATGCAGAAGCTGTGCCTGAGGATATTTCAGCATCAGGCATCTGGCAGCCCCAAGATGGTCTAGGTCTGCGTTGTGAGGCAGCGCAATCAATTCCCGGGGACTGTATTTCATTAAGCCTTGTCGATGCCCTCGCGTTTGAGAATTTCGAAGAATATTTTGACGATTTCCGGGTCGAGCTGCGTTCCGGCAGCTTTCTTCATCTCGTGTTTAACATATTCGAATGGAAACGCCTTGCGATATGGACGATCGGCGATCATCGCGTCATAGGTGTCGGCAACTGCGAGAATTCTTGCGCCGAGAGGGATCTGGTCGCCCTTCAGGCCCAGCGGATATCCGGACCCGTCGAACCGTTCGTGGTGATAAAGAGTGAGAGGGGCTATCTCTTTGAGAATTTCGACCCGTTCCATGATATTGGCCCCATATTCAGGATGCCGGTGCAGTTCATCGACTTCTTCGTCGGTCAGGCGCCCTTCTTTGGTCAGAATGACGTCTTTGATGCCGATTTTGCCGATGTCGTGCAGAAGGCCCGCGTAGCGCACCGTCTCAATTTCTTCTTCGCTCAGACCAAGCTCTTCTCCAATTTTTACGGCGTATTCCATGACTTTGGTGCTGTGACCGTGCGTGTATGAGTCTTTGGCTTCGATTGCGGCGGCAAGGGCCATGACCATAGACAGATACTGGCGTTTCATCTCTGCATAAAGCTTGGCGTTTTCAATAGCAATACTCGCCTGAGATGCAAAAGTCGATAACAGGTCAATTTCATCCTGTGAGAAATCTCGAGGTTTGCTCGTATAGATCGTAATGACACCGATGGGACGACCGCGTTGCATTATGGGCACAGCCAGCAGTCCGGCCAGCTTCTCACGTTTGGCCAGAGCCGTGTATTTGGTGCGCGGATCTTTGCGGGCATCGACGACCGAGATTGGCAGGCGCTGTGAGAAACAGCTGCCGATGATTCCTTCGCCTACCCTGATTGCGGTTGATGACAGGAAAGATTTGGACAGACCCCGTGATGCTCTCACTTCGAGCAGTTCGCCGGTTGAATCGAGCAGTCGCAGTTCGCAGCGCAGGGCATTCATCATTTCCATGGAAAAGTTGACGATTGAGTCGAGAACCTCGTCTAAGACAAGAGTCGATGAAATAGACTGGGAAATTTCAAAGAGAACTGAGATCTCATCGATGCGTCTTTCAAGATAGAGTCGGATTTTTACGTTTTCAATCGCTGTGGCAAGCAGGTTTGACAGGGTGGTGAAAGTGCGCAGATGTTCGCGGTTGAATGCTTTCAGGCTCGTTGCCGAAAGGTTGATCAGGCCGATGTTCTTGCCTTGAACGGTCAAGGGCACGGTCATGAATGACTGAATTTTGCGCCGAAAAACTTTGTCCATGCTGATGGTTTTCTGCCCTGGCAGAAAAAGCTGCTGACAGCGGGTGATGCGGGATGGTCTGCCCCTGATTTTGAAGCTTATGTCATCGATGTGGCCGGTCAGCCCGTCGAGGCTTGAAGGTGAGAGCGGCAGACGCGAAACGAAATATCTCGTTTCTTCGTCTTCTTTGAAAAGGCTGACGATGCCGAGGTCATGCTGGATCAGCTGTGAAAGATACTCAAAAGACAGCCCGATCAGGCCTTCCAGGGTTTGTACTGATGAAAAGCGTTTCGCCAGCACGTTAAGCTTTTCCATTTCGCGAATGCGGTTTTCCCGTTCAAGTAACAGGCCGTTGTGTTCGATTTTCATCGCTGCCAGATTGGCAAAAACCGTGGCTTCTTCGAGGTCGTTGACGCTGAATGTTACATGTCTGGCAATGTTGCCGGTTACCATCAGACCGACGCATTGAGTATTGGTCATCAGCGGAATCACCATTGCCGAGGTAAAAGAAGTGTCTTTGAAAAGCGGGTCATGCATTTCACCTGAATACAAAAGCCTCTGGCGGCTGGAAAATGCATTCCGCAGCATCAGAGCTTCACCGGTTACCTCATCTTCAGTTTCGGGTTTGTCGGTGAAACAGGGGGCAAAACCGAATTCTTCTTCTGAATTCATTATGGTGCGCCGGTCGAGACAGCGGATGCTTTCAGGGCGCTTGCGCCTGCTGCCGCTGGCTGCCGAAAGAATCAGTTCGAAAGATGCACGATCCAGGAGTTCAAAATATACCTCGTCGGCATTCAGGGCTTCCCTGGCTGTTCTGGCCATACTTTTCAGTAGTTCGTTGAGCTCAGTTCCTGATGAGAGAGCCATCGAGATATCAGAAAGTCTTGACAGCCTTTTGAAAGTCTGCTCGGTGGCGTTAACTGCTTTATTTTTTTTCATGTTTTAGCTGGCCTTCGTCAAAAGTTAAAACCTGGTTGCGTCCGCTGTCCTTGGCCTTGTAAAGGGCTATGTCGGCTGCTTCGATGAGGTCGGAGGTTTTTTCGCAATGGGTGACCATCGTGCAGGAAACCCCGATGGACAGGGTTACCTGAAGCTCCTGGCCCTCATGATTGAGAGGCGTCTGCTCTACCTTGCTTCTTATACGTTCTGCGAACAATCTGGCACCTTCGATCATTGTTTCCGGAAGAATCACAGAGAATTCTTCGCCGCCATAACGGGCTACCGTATCGATCTGTTCGCGAACCGAATTTCTGAATATACAGGCAACATGGCGCAACACCTTGTCGCCTACAAGATGCCCGTGCGTGTCATTGAATTTTTTGAAGAAATCGATGTCGATAACCATCAAAGACAAGGGCTTTGAATAACGTCTGGCTCTTATGAATTCATGGGCAAGCGTTTCCTGAAAATAGCGGTGATTGAAAAGCTCGGTGAGCGGGTCGGTAAAAGCCAATTTTTCGGTTCTCTTATGAATCAGGGCATTTTTGATGCTGGTAATGAAAATGCCGGTGAATTGCGAAGTTATATCGAGTTCTTTATGAGTGAAAGGCACGTCATCCTTACGTGCGAGGTGTATCAGGCCGCGCACCCGGTCGCCGATTATTATCGGCAGATGTAGAATCTGTTTGAAATCACCTATCGGTTTTCCCCCGTGTACATGCGGGTTGAAAAAAACCGGTTTCTGATAGTTTTCCACCTTGATTGGCGGGTCAGCCGGGTAGTCGCTGAACAGGGCAAAAATGCTGTCAGAAAGCTTTTTCTGGAATTTGTTCGAAACCGTTTCGCCGGGCTGGACAATAAGCCGATAGGTGTTGTCGAGATCATCGAACAGAAGTATCGAGATAGATGTAAAAGCGATCACCTTGTAGAATTGCCCAAATGCTTTTTGCAGAATGATATACGGGTCGAGAGTCGAGGTCAGGTCTTTACTTATTTTCAGAAAGATATCGTTGCGTGATGCGCTTTCGAGAAGAATTTCCTGATCTTCGCGAATGCGGGTAACCATCTGTTCACGGGCAATAGCCATCGAAAGGTTTTGTGAGATAAGATAGAGAAAACGGTAGTGCTTTCTCGCCTGCTGCACATCCTCCGAAACATATTTACGACTTACCAGCAGCAGATGTGACGGCTTTCCCTCGACGATAAGTGGCAGGCAGAAAAGTTCGCGGAGTCCGCCGGTTTCTTCGAAAGAGAGAGTCAGCGGTGCTTCGAGCTCCTCGTCGCTGGAACATGCCGGCGCTGGTTTCAGCAACTGCATTTGCAGCCGGGCAGATACTGATTCGAGCATTTCCCTGAGCTGGGAAGCTTTGAGGCGGTTGGCAGCAAGAATTTCCATTTTCAGCATCGAATCTGCAGAAAACAGGGAATCGGTAAAGTCAGCGTTGAGTTTGATCACCGCCGACCTTTCGAGTGATAACTCTTCAGAGAGCCTTTTCAGAAAGCTTTCCAGCCTTCCGGTGAAGTCATTGGTTTCGGCCAGAATGTTTGAGATGTTGTAGAGACCGGAAATTTCCCGTCTGTTGTCTTCTATGGTCGATAAAAGATTCTCTTTTTCAATGAGAATAGCAATGAGGGTGTCTACTGAGCTGAGTTTTTCGAGGTCGGCGTTTGTGAAAGCGCTTTGCCCCGGGGCTCGATTCAGATTCATGACGCCAATGACTTTGCGGTGAATCGTCAGCGGTACAGAAAGGAACGAGCCTGAGTCTTCCTTGCGGCTGAGCGGCAGATGGCTGGTTTTGCGATCGCCGGTCTGGTCTGAGAGTATTGCCTGCCCGGTTGAAAAAACCTGCCCGGAAATGCCATGATTCACCGCAACTCTTGCAACCGGCCCCTTGCGGGAATTTCGTTGGAGACCAGGATGGTGAGCAGAGACATAAAGCTTTAGGCAGCTTTCCTCTTTATCAAAAACCATGATTGAACCAGAGCTCGAATGCATAAACTGCACAGTTTCAGCGATAATGGATTCGATGAGCAGATGGATGTCTGTGGTTTCGGCAGTTTTAATCGCCAGTCTGGAATGAAACTCCAGGGTTCTGGCATGCTCGATTTCGGTCATTTTGCTGATCCTTTGAATCTGAGTGAGAAAACGGTGAGGTCGTCATGAGCTTCAGCTTCGCCACGCCAGCATTCAACTGAAGATATAAGGGCTTCGACAGTTTGTCTGGCGGTGAAATCCGGACTTGACCCGAGAAGGAAGCTGACGCGTTCCGAACCGTACATTTCCTTCGCAGGAGAGCGTTCTTCTGAAAGGCCATCGGTATACATTACAAAGGCATCACCTGCTTGCATCGTGAAAGGAGCCTTGTGATAAAGACCTTTTTTCATGACGGGTATGCCCATCGGAGGACCGCTTTTAGACTCGATCAACCGGCATTGCGCCTGCAGTCTTACCAGCAGAGGCCCGTGCCCGGCTGAAGACATTTCGCAGGCACCTGTCTGCGGGTCTATGGCGACCAGCTGCATGGTTACGAAGTGGTAGTCATCCAGCTGCGTGCAGAGCTTTTCGTTGGTCTTTTCAATTATCTGCACCGGGTCACTGCAATCCTGAACTACAGACCAGATGATCATTCGGGTTACTGCCATGAGTATTGCCGCCGGCATGCCTTTCCCCGCTACATCGCCAAGAACCGTAAGAATTCTTCCGTCGTTAAGACTGAAGAAATCGAAAAAATCACCACCGATCATGCGGGCTGGAATGCTCTGGCCGTAGACTTCCAGATTCTCGTGGATTTCGGAAAAATTTCGCGGCATCAATGATGTCTGGATTGCTTTGGCATCGTTCAGCTGATGTTCGAGAATGCGCTTTTCGCTCTGCTCTGCCTGGTATTTGACATTTTCCAGAGCGGTTACGACCAGGTGGGCGATGGCTTCAAGCAGTTGTTCATCCTGGGCAGTGAAAGTCAGGCCGTTGGTTTTGTTGTTGACGTTGATGACCCCGATAACGCGTCGGCCTTCAGACCCACGATTGGTTATCAGCGGAACCGAGAGCAGTGAACGATTGAGGTAGTGTTCGAGAGACCGCTTTTTAAAAACCCCTTCAGCTTCGATATTGTCGATACGATAAGACTTGCCCAGCTGGGCGACATAGCCGGAAATTTCAGCTCCGATCGGGATTTTCGTTTTGTCAATAATGCCGGCGGGCAGCCCGAGCCCTTTTTTGATCTGGAGAAATTTGCCTGATTCATCGACCTGAAGATATGAAATTCGATTGACTTTCAGCAGGCGTTTGATGATCATCAGCATTTCATCGAGGAGGTTGTCGGTGTTGGAAAGTCTGGAAATAAGAGCTTCGAGTGCCTTGATCGTTTCGAGCTTTTCGGCATAATTGCCGGCGACCTGCAGTGAAGCACTGATTCCGTTTAAAAGAATCGGCATCAGTTTGGTGAGATCTTCTTCGGAAAGTGGCTTGTTATCTGGTGAATCAAAAAGTACGACACCACCGAGAGATCGCATCGGCATGAAATCAGAAGTCGAAGTAATTGCCTGCGGAGTCGTCGCCAGAGGTAGAACATACCTGATCGGCAGTTTATATGCGCCACTGCGATTATCGAAAGCAGCCCCTTCATTTATCGCTTCGGTGATCGGGCCGGGTGAAACGATCAGTTCCCCCAGGTTAAGGTCTGCAGGCAGCGGGGCTCCAAGGTAATTCGAGATGGTCAGCTCTGAGGTTTCGCGGGAAAAGGTGAGAATGGCTCCGGAATACTGGCCGAACAGGTAATTGAGGCTCTCAACCAGTTTGTAAAGAATCGCATCTGTATCTACCGAAGAGTTGATGGTATTACATGTCTGGTTGATCTGTTGCAGCATTCGACCATGAACAGCTTCTTTGCGCAGCTGGAAAAAGTGGCTGAAATAAAGCCCGAGTTGATTGGCAAGCATCGGTATCAGCTTGGAGTTGTGACTCACATGACGGTGAACCTGACGACCCGAAGCCGCGACCCCCAGATGACCGTAGGTCACGCCACCGGCCTGGCAGGAAAAGACGAGCGGGACCGGAGAATTGATCGGAAATTCCCCATGGCCGGCCTTGATTATAGCCCTGGATACGATGGCCTTTTCCTGGCTGGGGTCATGATATAGTGCCGTATCGATCATTTCAGAAAGTGGCTCGATAAGCTCTTCGTTTTCGTCGATGGCGACGACAGAAATCTGATGATAATAGCCCGGTCCGGCGTGTTGTATTACAAACGCCGCATAGAGATTGAATTCATGCAGCAGCTTTTTTAAAAAGGCTTCAATTGCCGGTCGGTCATCTTCAAACCAGAGTTCAGCCTGTCTTTTGTCACTGCCTGGGGTGCCGGGAGGAAGAGCGTCGACTCTCTTGCTATTGTTCAGCAGAGCCTGAACCTCGTGAAGAAAATTCAGAAGATAGTCTGGGTTTTCCTTCAGCTGCGGCAGAAGATGAAATGGATATTGAAATCTGCAGCAGATTCGCTCTGCCAGACAATCGGAAAAAAACTGCCAGTCGGGGGCAGGGTATTGCAGACGGTCGTTGATCAGCATGATCATATCGGCCAGATGAGAATTGCCGGAAAAATAAGGGCTGACGATGGCCCTGCAGGTGGTGCCGTTTATGGTGCAGTCGGCCACCACGCGTGGAAATTTGCCGCCATGGTCGGCAAGATCGCAGATGGCGCTTGTGCCAAGGTCATGGGCCAGGTCTGCCTTGAGGTACCGCCATGAATTGTCTTCACCCGTGTAAAATCTTATTGCCAGGCCTCTATAGTCTGAGAAATCTCGCAGAAAGGCGAGCTGCTGGTCCGGGAGATCGGAAAATTCAGCGAGATTTTCGATTTCATTGAGGGCGTTCAAAAAGGCAATATTCAAGAAAAGCTCCGTCGGGAGAGATTGATTTATGCGATTATAATCTTTTCCAGAACGCAATTCAACCGATGTGCAATCAGAAAAAAACTAATGAAAAAATTGCCGGTATAATATATGATTCTTATTAAGTGAGGTTAAGTTATGAATGCACGCAATGTAATATTGGCGCTTGTTCTCTCTGGTGGGGTGGCTGCAATGGTTGCAGCCGAAGACCCGTTTGAAGAAAAGAAGGTCTTTCTCAACTCGCAGGCAGGTAAAAGTGTAACTTCAGAATCGGCCAAGGTTGTAAAAGGCACAGTGCGTGTCGATACTTCTCTAAATGTAAGATCTGGCCCATGGGGCAGTATTATCGGCAGTCTCCGGGAGGGCAATCAGCTTGAAGTGATCGGCCGGGAAGGGGCCTGGTACAAAATCAACTACAATGGCAAAACTGCTTATGTACATGCCAACTACGTTGAAACTCCCGGCAACCCGGCAGGAAAAACGCCGGTTATTTACCCCTGGCAGGAATCATCCAGTTCCACTTCGGGCAGCACTCCGTCTGATAATGGCTCAAAAGGTGCCTGGGGCTCCGCACCCTGCTCTCCGATGCCATCTCGTGCCAGTTCGGAATACGGCAGCCGCATACACCCGACTAAAGGCACACGCAGCATGCATTACGGCATTGACCTGCCCGTGCCGAATGGCACACGTCTGAATGCTCTTGGCGACGGTACGGTTGTGGCGGTTGGTTATGAATCTGGTGGTGGCCGCTATGTTAAAGTTCGCTATGACAACGGCTATGAATCATTCTACTGCCACCTCAGAAGCTATTCGGTCAAACAGGGGCAGCGTGTCAACAAGGGTTCTGAAATCGCCCGCTCCGACAATACCGGCATTTACACTACCGGTGCTCACCTGCATTTTGAGCTCAAGAAAAACGGTCAGCACATCAACCCGAGATCCGGCGGCATTCCGCTGCCTTGATAACAGGAATAAAAAATGTTGAAAAAGTTCATCGTTCTGGCATTCTGCTTGTTACTTTCAATTTCCGGCCATGCTCAGGAAACCGCCGATGTGGCTTCAGGCTCAGAGTTCAAAACCATCCATGGGCTTATCTATCATAAGAGTATGTTCGAGGCCGCGCCCTCAGTGGATTACCTGAAAATACCCTTTGGTCGCGAAGAAAACAATGTCGGTGGCCAGGACCAGGATTCGGAAACAAATGCCGCATCATACGGCGTTCCCTGGGCTTTTCGCATGACCGATGGCGGCAAAGTCTGGATTCTTGACACTCTTAACAAAAATTTGAAGCTGTTCAGACAGGATGGCAGCGTCGAACGCACCGTTTCAATAGCATCCTTCGGGCAGATGGTAATTGATTTCGCTGTTGCTCCTGATGGCAGAATGGCTTTTCTCAACAACGTCGAAGGGTTCATTTATCTGGTAGACGCCAGGGGCGAAAAAGTCTCTGAGATAGAAGGTTTTGGCGGTGCCAGAGCAATTGAATTTGCAAAAACCGGCGAACTGCTCGTAAGCCATCCTGTAATGCAGGCTGTTCTTCGTTTCGATGCAAATGGTGAACTGAAGGAACAGGTGGTTGGCGACCAGGGATTAAGTCTTTTTGCCAATGGCGAAGGCAAGCTGTATGGCCTTGAAATTCGTGATCTCGGTGCCGACCTCTATAGCCGCACCGTTGCTTCACCGGCTGCTACTCTGGTTTTGTCTACTTACCCCTATGAAGAAGGCCATCCCGGTGTAACCTATGCCGGCGGCGAAATAATTGGTCAGGATGCCTCCGGAAACGTCTATTTCAGTCTGGTAGCCTGCCATGAAATGGGGCAGATTTTCCGTGAAAGAATTTACCGCTGTTCAGCCGATGGCAAAAAAACTGGCGAACTCGATATTCTCACTGTGCCGCATCTGGCTCCTGATCTTCCGCGCAAGCGTGTTGTCTGCCCGGATGGCCGGATTATGAGTTTTTATCCAGAAGAAAAGCATTACGTGCTCTGCACTTATACGATTCCCTGAGCGATATTAAAAAGGGCCGCCTGCAAAACAGGCGGCCCTTTTTAATTTGTATCTGAATGTACCCTGCATTTGCTACTCTAATCTGGGTTGTGTACGTTTTCTGATTAAAAGGGGTTGAAATTTATAGTGATTGGTGATATGATTAAATTTCCAATATTGAATTATGAAAGGTGATCGTCATGGCTAATACTAAATCAGCTGCTAAAAATGCTCGCAAGGCTGCCCGCCGTCACACTCTGCGGGTTAATGTCAAGTCCGAACTCAAGACCCTCCGCAAAAAGGCTCTTACTGCCGCCGAAACCAAAAAACCGGTTGCCGAAGTAGCCGAAGCAACCAAGGAAGCTATCAAAAAATTTGCCAAAGCAGCTTCCAACAATGTTATTCATCAGAAGACCGCTTCCAGAAAAATCAGCCGCCTGATGAAGGCTGTCAACAGACTGCAGAAATAATAAACAGTTTTTAACTGATTCGACTGTTAGCCATTTATCCGGAAACATGTATATGCATGTTTCCGGTTTATGGCTTTAGGCGGGTTTGTCCGTTAAAACACCTGCAACAAAAACCTGCAGGGTGGTGCGGGTGTCCGGCGCTCCTGACTTCAGATACAGATCGGTATCGAGCATTGCCGGCCATGCCTTGATCAGCTCGTTATATGAAAAATTGAGTGCCAGATACAGATTGCGCAGCTTCGGCAGACTTTTTAACCCGGTGGCATTGACGATAGCTTCAGGCATTTCTTCGGCGAGCCCCTGTATTTCGGCGATGATATTCTTCTTTTCCTGATTGGCCTTGAAATCAGATTTGTCTGCAAACTGCCGGTAATTTTTCAGCAGATCGGCAATCGGTGTAAACAGGTCGGGGCGATCGCGGAGCACTTCATGGAACAGCCTGAATTCACGCAGTTGCCTGCAGAGCATGAACCAGAGTTTCTGAGGCGCTTCTCCTCTGTTGACAAGACTTTCCATGCAGCGCAGGCATTTTACCGGGTTGCGGCGCCCAAAAAATTCCAGAAAATCGAATACTGTATCCTGTCTGAGGTAGGCAACGCTGTTCCTGATTTCAGTAATGCCAATTTTGCCTCCGGCGCAGCCCAGCGCCAGCTTGGTGATCTCCTGATGCAGCAGAGCCAGGTCTGAGCCGGCCAGTTCGATCAGAAGATCTGCGGCTTCTGCGGTTATCTCGGCCCCCAGCTCAGCTGTTTCGCGTTTGACCCATGCTCCCATCTGATTGGCAAAAGGGGCCCAAAAATCGATACGATCTGACTGCTGTTTGAATTTTGCTGCGATTTCAGTACCGATGCGGCTGTCGGTGACCGAAAAGACAATGAAGGTGTCGGCCGGAATTCCGCCCTGCTGCAGCCGATCGAGAAAATCTTTGCGCTGTTTCGCGGGAACGGTATCTATTTCCTGGATATAAAACAGTCTCGGACTTGGATTGAACGAAAAGCTGAACAGCAGATTCAGGGTTTCGGGCAGTTCTCGGGCGTTGCTGACCAGTCTGGTGATGTTTTCGGCCTGAAATTCGGCGGGAACCAGATGCCTGGCCATCAGGCCAAACGCTTTTTCCTTGAGGAAGGCTTCCGGGCCTGAGAAAACCAGCAGCGGCGTAATCAGTTTGCCGCTTTTTAGAAGCTTTTCAAGGGTAGTTGCGTCCATTTTTGGTAGCGAGGCGCAGCAACCCGTTTTTAAGGGTTGCCGCGCCGGCCGATCAGTAGTGATTTTTCATGAACGCCAGATAAGCGCTTACTGAATAGTGATAGTCGATTTTGGAAATCAGTTCGAAGGGTGAGTGCAGGCTCAAAGTGCCGAGAGAAATGTCGACGACATGCATGTTCAGGTTGGCGAGCATGTAAGCTACAGTGCCACCGCCGCCTTCGTCGACTTTACCCATTTCGCCAAACTGATAGGGGATATTTTCGTTGTTGAGCATCTTTCGGATGCAGGCGAGATATTCTATATCAGCTTCACTGCTGCCTGATTTGCCACCTGAGCCAGAATGTTTGCATATCCAGACGCCTTTGCCGACTACGCCGGAATTCAATGGATCATATGCGCCTTCAAAGGTTGGGTCAATCGGGGCATTGGTGTCGGCAGACAGAACCTGGGTTGCCCCAAGGGCTGTTCTGATAGCTGCAAAAGAGCTGTCGCCGGAGGTGGCTTCAGTCAGCATGCCGAGAAAGTCGGTAACCATCTGTGACTGGGCGCCGTTTGGACCGGCAGAACCTATTTCTTCCTTGTCGAGAAGAAGGATTGCGGCAGTATGTTCAGGAGTGTCCAGCTCGCTGATTGCGGCAAATGCTGCTCCGACGCAGGCACGATCGTCATGCCCGTAAGCACCGATCATCGCGCGGTCAAAGCCAACTTCGCTCGCCTGCATGGCCGGCACAGCACGAATTTCTGCCCATGCCAGATCTTCTTCGCTGAGCCCATAGGCCTTTTCGATTCGCCGCAGTACCGCATTTTTGATGCGGTTTGGCGTTTCGGCTTCTTTTTCGTCGGCAGCATGGTCGGGCTGGTGCCCGACGACGATATTGAGTTCTTCACCGCTGATTACATCGGCGGTTTTGCGTTCATACTGAATTTTCTTGCCAAGATGCGGTGCGACATCAGTGATGGTGAAAACCGGGTCACCAGGCTTCTCACCAATGGTGAAGCTCATCGATTTTCCATTGCGGTTGATGGCAAAGATATGCAATGACAGCGGTATTGCCGCCCACTGAAACTTTTTGACGCCGCCGTAATAGTGGGTCTTGAACAGTGCGAGACCGTGTTTTTCATAAAGAGGCTGGGCTTTGATGTCGATGCGCGGTACATCGTGATGCGCGGCGATCAGGCGAAAACCTTCGCTTGCCGGTCTTTTGCCGATTACAGCCATGCCAAGGGCGCGGTTCTTGTTGATGAACATCACCTTGCTGCCGGGTTTGAGCTTTTTGCCCTGACCGAGAGGCGGCATTGGTTTGAAACCGGCTTTCTGGGCGCGGGTTTCGATGAATTCAATAGTTCCGCGCTCGGTCTTGCATGTCGATATGAATTTCAGATAATCCTGAGTTCTTTTTTCATAAAGTTTGAGTTCGTTGCCTTTGATTTTGTCCCAGGCGCTGTCAACCTTGAAGGTTTTGACGCCTTTGTCGGGGGCTGAGGATGCTTTTTTCGCCATTTCTTCCTTCCTTTCGACTTGGTCTACAGTTCTAAGTGCGATTATACTATCATAAAATGCAAAATACTGGTAAAGTAATTACCGCAAAACCTTATGAATATCGAAAAAATTCGCGAATCATTTATAAAATTAGCGCTCAGTTTGAAGCAGGTGATTGTCGGAAAAGGCAACCAGATAGAGAAAACTATCGTTTGTCTGCTCGCAGAAGGCCATCTGCTGCTTGAAGATATGCCCGGAGTTGGTAAAACCACTCTTGCTTCGGCTCTTGCCCATGCTATCGGCGGGGTTTTCAGCCGCATTCAGTTTACTGCCGATCTGTTGCCTTCTGATGTGCTTGGAACGCGCATATACAGGCGCCAGACTGAAGATTTTGAATTCATCAAAGGTGCTATTTTTGCAAATGTGGTTCTTGCCGATGAACTGAACCGGGCGCCGCCAAAGACGCAAAGCGCATTGCTGCAGGCGATGAGCGAGTTTTCCGTTAGTGTCGAAAAGCAGCACATCGAACTTGTCAAACCATTCATGGTTATCGCCACTCAGAACCCCAAAGGATTTCACGGAACATATCCTCTGCCTGAATCACAGCGGGACCGCTTCATGATGAGAATCTCCCTTGGTTATCCTGATGAGGCGTCTGAAATTGAAATTCTCCGCAAACACGTGAACCCGACCGGCGAAGAAAGCATTCATGGCTTTCTGGGCCTGAATGACGTTGTAGCTGCCCAGACACATGTCAGATCGATTCAGGTCGCTGATCCGGTTCTCAAATATATCAGCCGGCTGATGACTTCGATTCGCAGTCATGATGAGGTTGAACTGCCTGTGAGTCCGCGCGGCAGTATCGCGCTGATGCGCGCCGCCCAGGCACTGGCATTTTTCCGTGGTCAGGAATGGGTGAGTATCGATACGGTCAAGGAAATTGCCCCTGAAGTTCTCGCTCATAGAATCGGCCTGCGTGGTGTGTCGCTTTATGGCGGCGAAGGGGCACGCAATGACTGGTTGACCGGCGAGATTCTTCAGAGGGTTGATGTTGAATAAGGCCAGGCTGAGAATCAGGCTTTCCGGTGCGGGAAAAACCCTGTCTTTTCTTGCTGTGTTTCTGCTTTTTGCCGCTCAAAATACCGGCAATAACCTTCTCTATCTGATGAGCAGCTGCTTTTTTGCATGCCTGGTAATGTCATGTCTCGTTTCATTACGCAATATGACAGGATTGAAGGTTGATCTGCTGCTGCCGGATTTTTGTTTTGCCGGCGAGGAAATTATCATGCGCTGCCGGATCGAGGATCGGATCGGTCGATTTCATCGTTGTCTGGCCTTTGAAGATGATTATATCGATTCTCTTGCGCCTGATTCAATGGTGATTTTGCGAACATCCTTCGCAGTGCCCCTGCGCGGCCAGTTTCTGGTTAAGCAATTCAAATTGTTTTCATGTTATCCGGTAGACATTTTTTTTACTTCTCTTGAGCTGCCGCCAGATGCGGTTGCTGTCGGGCCAACTCCTGCCAGGTCTGTACCGGAAATGCTTTCTGTTGATGCTGGTGGCGTGATTCAGAAGCAGGTCAGCGGCAAAGAGGGTGATTACTGGATGCAGAGTCATTATCAGGAAGGCGAAGACGCCTCGCTGATAAACTGGACTATTTCGGCCCGTTCTTTCAATGAGTGGGTTCTCGTCAGATCGATCAGTCTGGGTCATGCCAGCCGGCTTCAGTTCGATTTTACCGGTCTTTCTTCAGAAGGGTTCGATAATGGACTGAAGCTGATTTCCGGTTTGCTGCTGAAATGGCGGCGGAGCAATAGCGAAGTTCTCGTCTGGGCTAATTCTTTTCGGCGCGGCGGATACGCATGGTTGTCGATCCGCGATGATATGCCGAGGATTGTCAGGTGGCTGGCCTGCCTGACTTACGGCGAAACTGTTCCACCGGCCGATGGTGAAAACGAGACCGTCAGAATGAGCCAATGGCTGGGTAAAAATGCATGACTGCAACAGTTGATACCGTAAAGCGCGACATAGCAGGTGGCAGCCGGTCAGAATTTCTTGGGGCCGCTAACGAAAAGCCTTTGAACCGGTTCGTTTACCGACTGCTTGTCAGCCTGTCTTTCTGGGCCTATCTGGGAATCTATACAACTGGCTTTCTGAGACCCCTTCTGACGGCTATTGCAGTTCCTGTGGTCGTTTTATTTCTGCTTGGACGAGGTTTTGAAAACCGACATGCCCATGCTGCCGCCCAGCTTTTCAGTTTTATGTCACTTGCTTATGTGGTTCTGCAGCGATCAGGTCCTTTACCGGGCATCGTTCTGCTGCTTCAGTTTACCAGTATAGTTCTTATTCTTCAGATAGCCTTTGTCAAAACATTGAGGTCTTTGAACGGAGCTCTCATTCTGTCTCTGATGATTATTCTCGCCGTTGCTGCCATGAATGTGAATTTTCTCTTCCCGGTCATTCTGGCTCCCTATGTTTTGAATTTTTTCCTGGTATTGCGCTGGATATCGCTTTTTCGCCACCAGGCTGTGGCAGCCGACAAGGTTAAAATCGAACCTACTGTAACCCGTATAAAAGGGCAGTTTGCCGGTTTCTCTTTTTCCGCGTCCGCGTTTTTGATTCTTTGTCTTGTGCTTTTTTATCTGATACCGAGAACCGAGAGCATGGGGCTGGCCTCGGAAGCGTCAAAACGGCGCCTGGCCGGATTCAGTGACACTATAAGTCTCGGTGAAACGGGATTGCTTGAAGATAATCCGGCTGTAATAATGCGTATCAGGCCGATTGAAGAAAAAACGCTGTCGACTTCGATTATCAGAAGGCTAAAAACTAGACAGCTCCGTGGCACAAGCTTTGCCCGATACCGATCCGGAAAATGGGAAAAGGGGCGGCGGAGACGGTGGTTTTCTGATCTCAGACGTAATTCCGGTGAAGTGCAGCTGATTCACAGCGGGTTCTCGCAGCGTGACGTTCATCCCCTTGAAATAATTCTTGAAAACACCGAGCCGCCGCTTGTTTTCGTGCCTGACCAGACTGCCCAGCTGGTCCTCGGTCTGCCGTTTGTCGGTGTCGAGGATGATCGGACCCTGTTTTTTGTCAACCGAGTTTCAGGCAGCAGAAGGTATGGCGCCAGTATCGTGCTCAACCCCCTTGAAGTTGTCGATTCTCCTGTCGCTTCATTCGTTCCCGGGCGGGAAATCAATCAGTTCACGGAACGTTCGGGAATTCCGGCCAGGGTTGTCAATCTTGCGGGAATGCTGGCTTCTGGAACCACAACCATTGCTGAGAGGGTCGACAGAGCAATTTCCTTTCTGCAGCGGCAATGTTCCTATAGCCTCAACCAGCCATTCACCGGAGATATCGACCCAGTCGAATTCTTTCTGTTTGAAAACAAGGCTGGTTCATGTGAACATTTCGCGACGGCGCTGGCTTTAATATTGCGGTCAATGCAGATTCCGGCAAGGCCTGTCAGCGGCTACACCATGGGTGAATGGAACGATGTAGGCAAGTTTTACACCGTCAGACAGGGTCATGCACACACCTGGGTCGAAGTATTTTTCCCCCTCTCCGGCTGGGTTCCTTATGATCCTACTCCAGCGCTGGCCGAGCGCCAGATAGAATCAGAAATTGAAAAGTTCTTTGTGACCATCTGGGAAACGTTTGAGGGTTACTGGTTCAGTTATATTTTCAGCTTTGACAACCGTTCTCAGATTCTTGGTTTCAAGAAAATTTTCAGTGGTTTAACTGTCTGGAGCAATTTTTTCCTGGATTTGCAGGTACACAAGGAATATCTATTGCTGATAGTTATTCTGATAATGCTTTTCGGCCGCAAGATCAGGCTGGTTTTCAGAAAACTGTCGAAATCTTCGAACTGGATACCAATTTTTTATCTGGAATGGGAGGCCCGTCTCCCGGTAAGTCGCAAGCCGTCTGAAACTCCGGCAGAGTTTCACCAGCGGCTTTTTGATTCAGGTCTGATTGACCAGAATGGTTATATGACCCTCAATCAGGTTTCACACCTGATTAATGAAGCCGTTTTCAAAGCAGAAAGTGATACTCCGGGCTGCTTCAGTAAAGCTCAGGAATTGCTTGCGGGCGTGAGGTTAAAATGAGCATTCCAGCAAGCAGCAGCCTGACTTCGTCTTCTGAAGGTTCAGGAACTTTTCTCAGCTGGTTGATGATTTTGCTTCTCAGCATCGCGCCAGGAATAATTCTCTCCTGGGATTGGAACGCATCCGGTGAGGGCGCATGGCTGCAGAAACAGATTTTCGACCGCTGGTACAAAAGCCAGGATGCCCTCGCAGACAGGTTTTTTCAGGCATCTGGCCATGAATTCTGGTGTCGTGAGGCAGCCCAGAGGTTCAAGAGACTTGTTCAGTCACTACTGATTAAATACCCGGCACCGGAAACGGCAATGTTGAAGGCTGTTGAAGTCTACACGCATACGGATTCCATGAAGGCTGAATTCATCTGGTTCAACCGCACGGCCTCAGACTGGAAGGTTGGCAGCACCTGTAAAGTCGGCTCAAATTATCTTCTTAAACAACTTTTCCGCCAGATTAGTGCGCATCATTCAACCGGCAACTCCGAATTATCTGGAAACAGCTGGGAGCAAAGGTTGAAGAGTCTGTTCGGCAAAATGGTGTCCAGTGAGTTTTTCATGCCGTCAGCAAGACTGAGGCCCGTCCCGGTAATCTTTCAGGGGCAAAGCTACTTCCTTGCCTGGGACTTGATTATACCCGAAGGCTCTCATGATATTTCAGCCGGTTTTTTTTTACTTCAGCCATCTGCGTTTGTTCGCGGCAGCCACCAGGGAAAGAGAATCATCGATAACTGGCACATTGTTAACGATGCGCTGTGCGGCCCGCAAAAATCATGGCCGGCAATTTTCAGTCTGCTGGGTGGCGAAGCCAGACCGTTGTCGGTTCATCCGAATCTTGGCAACCACAGCGATCGTGAAGCGATTCAAAATTTTTTTTCCACCAGATTTCCTGTGGTTGTTGCATCCGGCAGTTCGCTAAGATTGAATCTGCCTGCTGAAATGGTTGGCAAGGCCTTCAGAATTGGCGATAAAATTGGTCGACTCTGTTATTCAGATCCGGTTTGCGGATTTGTCAGCATGCTGGTCGCCGATATGCCGATGGTGCCTGTCAGCCACAGATTGGTGGTGGCCGAATGGTATTTTCGGATCATTATGTGCATCTGGGTTCTATTTGCTGTCAGAGCAATGGTGTTTCGCCGTCTGCCTGCCGTCGGAATAAACCTGCGTGTCTGGCTCTGGTTTCTTGCATTCGCAGCATTTCCGGCGGGTCTGACTATCGGCTCTCAAGCCGCATCATTACAGGAATTTCGTGAAGTGAAGGTTGCAAGTCTTCACAGAGATATGCATCAGCAGATTTTGCATCTGGAAACTGAAATGGCTGCAGTCTCCGACCGGTTGACGCGGGTAACGCAGAAAATATTTGGCGATTCTCATGTCACGTCATCCGTTTATTCTCTGCCAAAGAATCCTTCAGATAACAAACAACTGCTGATCGATATTCAGGCTGGTTTCAGAATGCATCGAATAGAGCCTGCCGGCATTTTGATTGTAACACAAGGTGGCTGGTGTTTTTCGCTGTTCGAAGAATCCCGCCAGCAGAGATTTGGCAAATCCTGTCGGGCATTGTTCGGGTCAATTCTTGACCGCTACCTGAAGCAGGTCGGCGGTGAAATCTATGAGAATAATCTGCCGACCGGCGGCAGCAATAATCCTGAACACCGTGTTTCATCAATCTCGTCGGCTGCTGATTTTAGGGTGCAGCAGAATTTCGGCCTGGTTCGGGATAAATTTGAAAGCGTTGCGAACTTTGAATCAGGTAATGAACATATGTTCAGCTATTTTCATCAGGTTAATCTCGGCGCCCGGCCTTTTGCCGTTGTCGTTGTTCTCTTCAATCCCGAACAGTTGTCGAAAGAGCTTCTGCGCATCAAATTGCCGGAGCAGGCGGTCGAATATCGGCGAATCAGTGGTCTGTCACCTGATATCGCAGTTTATAACACCGCAAAAACAGAGGG
Source organism: uncultured bacterium (assembly GCA_964474705.1). Classification (GTDB taxonomy): domain Bacteria; phylum Muiribacteriota; class Ozemobacteria; order Ozemobacterales; family Ozemobacteraceae; genus Rifleibacterium. The sequence continues at coordinate 19,575 of CAYYUI010000021.1, read as the reverse complement.
GCAGCTGGTTGTGGCAACCGGCAGAACCGAAGGCTTCGATAGGATAACCCGGCTGCCGGTCGATCGAACCGCATATCTTTACGACAATGATTATGCCAGCATCATGGTGCCTTCAAATCGTTTGCCTGGGTATGTCTTTGTGGCGCGTCTTTCTGCCTGGCATGTTGAAATGCAGGTAATTCATGAGCAGGCTGCAATGATTGGGTCGCTGGCTTTGTTGCTGATGGTAGTACTTCTGGGCTCATTTTTTGCATCTTACTGGATAGGAAAGCCGCTGCGAGATTTCATTCCTGATCTGGAAGCGATAAGAAACGGCAGGTCGGTGCAGCTGCGTCTCAAAAATCGTGAAGATGAGCTGGCATCTACGGCCCTTTCAATCAGGCGAATGTCAGACTGGGTCGCGGAACGTGAAAAAATCAAGAAGTTCGTTGCTCCACAGGCGATATCTGAAGTTATGGCAAGCAACTTCATCAAGGCTGGTGCCGGTACAATCCGCAAAGTAATCATTCTGGTTTCCGACATCAGGTCGTTCACGACGATTTCTGAAGAACACCCTGCCGAAGAAGTATTCGATATGGTCAACAGCCATCTTGGCTCGATGGCCGAAGTAATTCAGAAGTGGGGTGGGGTGATCGATCGTTTTGTCGGCGATGCGGTGTGGGCCATTTTCTACGAAGACGGAAAATCTATGGCTGCTGAAGCTGTAGCCGCTGCCATTGAAATGAAGAGAGTTCATGAAGCAAACCAGGTAGATCGGTCGCTGGCGGGCAAATTCACTGTTCGCACCGGTACCGGCCTGGCGCGTGGAGAAATTCTTGCCGGAATTATGGGCAACTCAGGTGTGCGTCTTGACTATACGGTAGTTGGCAAAACTCTTCAGGATGCCGAAGAGGCCGAATCTTCGTCGAAACTTTCCCTGCATTCAGGAATTATTGTGACTCAAGAAATCAGAGACGAACTCAGTAGTGTCGTATTTGCCGAAATTCAGGACTGCAAAGATCTCTTCGAGGTAATTGGTTATGCAGACAAGGAATGATGCGGCCAGGTTTGGTATTACCCTGATCATAGTTCTGGCGGCTGCGTTCGTTGCTTCTGCCGTCTGGCAGAGTTTTATTCGCTATTCTGATTCAAGTCGCGAGTATTCAGAGACCGCGGTAAGACGCAAACTTCTTGCCGACATCAGGTATCTGCAGCGATCGACTTCACCAGATCTGCATCTGGGAACTTTCATTGCTGAGCAATTACTGATGGAAGCCGGCAGAAAACCAGGAAAGACTCAGGTTGCCGAGGATATTTCGCAGGTTATTCACCAGTCTGCACTGCGCCAGCAAAAGTTCTTCGGTGATTCCTATATCTGGGCTTTTTTTCCATTCCGAGCGCCGGCCAATGGAGTATCTTTCTTTAACGGTTCTGAACTTCATCTTGCCTCACATTCCCCAGGAATTGGCCCGGATGAATTGGAGGCAGTTAGATTGCTTGGCATAAAGGGCCTTTCGGTGCTGTTCGATGCCGATATTTCTGATGATTTTCGTGCCGGATGCGACAAAACCTTGCGTCAGATGCTCGATGAAAAAAGCTACAGTGCTCAGACGACTTTTATCTGCAGCGCAGTGCGGAATTTTCAGCCCTGTTTCATCTCCGGAAAGCAATATCGTTTGATGTGGTTTCCGGTTTTTCCCGATGCGAGTCGCGAGACACCTTTCTGGCTGCAAAAAACCGTTGAGAATTCTCAGGGCAAAAATGGTTTCAGCTCCTTTGCAGGCATAACCGCGGTTCTCTACCGTCAGGAAGATTATGCCGTGGCTGCTGAAAAACGTTTCCAGCATGCCATGGCTGAGAATTTCCGGCAGGCAGGATGCAGGCTTGAACCCGTTAAGACCGGCGGATTTGCAGATTTACAAACTCCAAATATGGTAATTCGCAGAGGAATCTACAGGGAAAGAGGCTGGCTGAAAACCATGGTGCTGGTTCCAGACATGCAGAACCGCATCTATTCGCTCTCCAGAATGATCCCGCCAGAACCCAGATCGGTTCGGCTGATGCGTAATCTGGTGTTTCTTGCTCTGCTGGCCTGGTTTTCGGCGGTCGTCTATTTTTCCGGTCATTATCTGATGATGCAGAGAAAAGTCGCGTTTGGGCTACGCGCTCAATTGGCGGTCATTGTAGTGCTGGTTCTTTTGCCCGCTTTTCTGCAGGCTCTGGTCAGCATGGAAAGATTTTTCGACTCTTCTGGAAACGCCGCAGTGCAAGGTGTCAGGCTTGCGAGTGAAGAAGCTCTCGATGCTTTTGATAAATCTGTGAAGCTCTATCGAACAAGAGTGTGTGCATTTGCTGATGATCAGATAGAGTTTGCCGGGCATTCCGGTCGGGTTCTTTCTGACGCCTCCGGTGAAGAACAGCATGAATGGCTTGGCAAATTTCTCAAGAGCTTTCAGAAGGTTGGGGTAGTAATGAAGAACGTGCTGGTGGTAAGCGCCAACGGTAATATCGCCTCGAGATTTTCCGGCAGTAATAAATCAGAGGAGAAATTTTTTCAGCAGATGGGCGCCAGTATTTTTCTGCCGACTATCAACACGATGAATCCTGACAGCGCCCGCAGCGATGATCGCAAAGTTCTCGCCCAGGCGCAGGCGGAAGAAGTGCTTGAAATAATGGGCAGCATTTTCCCCCCCGAAATTTTTCCGGCGATGTCGCATACTTTCGCGCGTCTGACCCGACTTACGGGTTTTGGCGATCAGGGCTTTCTCTACCATCGCTTTTTTGGAACCGGGGAAAGAGTTGATGGAGCATTGATGATGGCCATGTATCCGCCATCCATAGAGTGTCTGGCGTTCAGTCGCTGGGTTAACAGTTTCTCTGAAGATGAAATTAAGCCGTTGTGGCTGATCAACCAGAAGGCTACCCCCGACTGGTTTCTTAAAGCCCCTTTTGGAAGAGTATCTGCAGGAGGCAAATTTGGTTTCCTCAGGTTTGTTTATGATCTGCTGCCGGAAGAGGTGTCTTATCTGGTGAAGATCAGCGGTATGACGCGTGAGGCGATGGTTACCGATTTTTTCTGGCATGGCCGTAACTGGTTGTTTGCTACTGTTCCTGGTCGCGATCTTATCGATTATCAGTTGTCGGTGCTTATTCCATTATCAGATCATTACAAGCACTTTACCAGGTTCAAGCAGGAACTTCGCTTTGTCATGCTTGCCATTTTTCTTCTCTGTGGCTTTGTCGGCTGGAAGCTGGCTACCGGATTCGTCAGGCCGGTGCTGCGCTTTGCCGAGACATCTGAGTGTCTCATGGATGGCGATTTCACTGCGAGAATGAATGAAAACTGGGCTGATGAAGAGTTCAGGCTTATTGCCCGACAGTTCAATCTGATCGCTGATGATATCGAGAATGGTCGCATCCTGAGAAAGTTTGTTTCCGATGGAGCTCTGCAGACAATTATCGAGTCTGAAAAGCTTGATATCATGAGCACGATTCAGACTCGTAATGCGGTCGTCATGTTCATAAGACTGGAAGACTTCTGGAGTTCTGCAACCAGAAACAATCCTGTAAAGGCTCTGGCCGATCTCAACAGGTTTTTCTCGAATGTCTGCACCAGTGTTCGTATGGCCGGAGGCGAGGTGAGCAAGTTTATTGCTGAAAAGGCTATGATAACCTTCTTTATTGCTGACAATGAACTGCCCGGTTCCAGAGTTCTTGCCGCACTCGAAGCAGCTCTCGCAGTTGTCGACAGGCTGCGACGGCACAGGCTGCTCGGCGCTTCTTTCCGAGTCAGAGCCGGAATCGCTTACGGCAGGGTCAGAGCCGGAATTATCGGCGCTGAGTCGGTCAGGCTTGAACAGACAGTAATAGGCGATGCAGTCAATCTTGCGGCCCGACTCTGTTCACAGTCGGGAGACCACGGTGTGCTGATCTGCGGAAAATCCTGCGAAGCTGTTCAGGATTGTGGAATTGTGCCGGCCAGCCCCATCGATTTCAAAAAACTGCCACCCCAGTCGATTAAAGGGAAAAAACAGGCGGTGGAAGTGTTTGCGGTTGAATCACGCGTCGATGCCGCTTAGATTCGACGGAGTGTGTACACCCGGCGTGACTGGTCAAGTGCTTGTCGCGCCTGTAGTCAGGAAGTTTGCACATTCCGGGTTGACAATATTTGCGGATTGATATATAGTGGAAACCTCTAATCGGATTTTAATCTCAGGAGATAAACCATGAGCTTTACCTATAATCCTAACAAACGAAAACGTGCCAAAACTCACGGCTTCAGAAAAAGAATGGCCACTGTCAGCGGTCGCAATGTTCTAAAACGCCGCCGCCGCCATGGTCGCAAGAGTCTTTGCCTCTGATTTCTGTAGGTGAATGGCAAAATTGCCGGTCATCGGCTGACTCTCAGTGCCCATTCCGAATTTGAGCGGGTTTTTGCTGCAAGAACACGTTTTTTTCGGAATGGGCTCGGTTTCTGTTTTCGCAAAGTTTCCGGTAGCGAATCACGTTATGGTATTTCGATCCCGAAACGTTTCGGCAAAGCGGTCGAGCGCAACAAAACCCGTCGTCGGCTGAAAGAAATCATTCGCAGAAGCGTTCCGCTTCCGGCTGATTCTCAGGTCGTTATGTGTGTCAGCCGGCCTTGTGCCGAATTGAGCTTTGATAGTCTCAAATCGGCATGTGAGTGGGCTTTCGCTAAAATCGGCCACGCCAGAACCAGCAATGAAAGATGACTGCTGCTCTTCGCCTGCCCGGGCCGGCCTGTGGTTGATCAGACTGTATCAGCGCTTTGTTTCGCCGATGATCGGCGATGTATGCAGATTCAACCCTTCCTGCTCGCGATACACTTACCAGGCAATCGAAAAATACGGACTTTTGAAGGGCGGAATTATGGGAGCATGGCGGATATGCCGGTGCAACCCGTTCTGTCGCGGAGGGGACGACCCCGTAAGATAGGCTGACAAGCTAACAGAAAATCCCTGTTTCGGAGAATTTAACATCATAATGAGTAATACAAGCCTGATCGATAAGGTCTTTCATTTTTGCAAAACTGATGCGGGCAGGCTTTTCTGCTCGTTTTTTGTTTTTTGCGCTATCTTTTTTACTGCGGTTGCGCCGACGTTTGCTCAGACTGCTTCAGCAGTTCAGGCGGCGAATCAGCCCGTTAAAATCGAAGATGTCGATGGCGATGGTTTGAAAGATGCCTGCGTCGAAACCAAATTATTGCGTGTCATTCTTTCCAGTCGCACTGGCAGTCCCAGCGTTTTCTATCTCAAAGGCGCCAGTTTCGAAGAAAACCTCTATCCACCTATCCTCCAGGATCTTGGTTATAAAATCGCCACTGAAAGTCTTAGACCTTTTACGTCTGAGATCCTTTCTTCCACTGCCGCTGCTGCAGGTTATACCATTGAGCTTGAAGAGCAGACTGCTGATACGATAGTTATCAGAGCAACTGCCAATGTGTCTTTTGCTCAGGCCGAAGCAACAGAATCTCCCAGCCTGTCGCTTGTCAAGCGTTACACTTTTCATAACGACGGCTACTATTTTTATGTTGACCACGTTGTCAGTAACATGAAGGAACAGCTGGCCAGCATCGGAACAGACGCTGAAGGTTCTCTGTCCATGCAGTTCGGCCCGGGGTTGTTTCTCGATCCATATGGTCCAATGAGCCTTCTGGGGCTCAAACCCGGCGCAGTTGAAATTCATACCGATGTGAAGGAATTTTTGACCAAAGGCGCGGTTGCCGGTGCTTATAACGGGGTTGGGCTGCGTGATCAGTATTTCTGCGTCATTATCGATACTGAAGAGTCTGCAAGAGTATCGGCCTCTGCTTTTGAAATTAATTCTGAAGACCAGAAAAAGAAGGCCCATACTGGCTACAATATTGCCTGTGTTCTGCCAAAATTCAACCTTGGCGCCAGAGAATCGAGATCTTTCAAATTCAGGGTGTATGCCGGCCCGATCATTCTCGATCAGCTTGCTAAAATCAACCGCGGCCAGGTTTCTGAGTATGGTTTCCTCAGTACTATTCTCCTGAGAATTCTTCAGGCTTTTCATGCTATTTTCCCCAACTATGGTCTGGCTATCATACTTCTGACGATTCTGGTAAGAGTCATCCTCTATCCGTTAACCCTCAAACAGACCAAGTCAATGGCGCAGATGCAGAAAATCCAGCCCCGTGTCCAGGACCTCAAGGACCGCTACAAGGATAATCCCCAGAAATTCAACGAAGAGGTTCTCAAACTTTATCAGAAGAACAACGTTAACCCGTTGGGCGGTTGTCTGCCGCTGCTTCTGCAGTTGCCGATTCTCATCGCCCTTTACAATACGATTCGTATTGCTGTTGAATTGCGAAAAACCCCGTTTTTGTGGATCGCCGATCTTTCCAAGGGTGATCCGTTACTGATTCTGCCGATCGCGATTGCCGCCCTGATGTATTATCAGCAGGGAAAAATGACCGATCCGCAACAACAGCAGATGATGGCATTCATGCCGATGTTCATGTTTGTCATCACCTGGTCTTTGCCAGCCGGCCTGCTGGTTTACTGGTTTGCCAGCAGCGTTTTAGGTTTATTGCAGCAGTTACAGGCTAACCGCATTGCGGCGGCCATTAAGGAGGAGTAACCTTGTCTACCAGAACTATTGAAATCACTGCCAAGACTGAAGAAGAAGCCAAAGGCATCGCCAATGGTGAATTGAACGACAACGAAATCATCGTTGCCACTGAAACCCTTTCTGCCCCGGCGCGAGGTATTTTCGGGTTTGTCGGAAAACAGGAATTCAAAATCAGATTCACGATCGGTGAAAAGCCGGTTGTAAAAAAGGCCGAAAAGGCTCCGGAAAAAGTCGTTGAAAAGCGCACTTATTCTGAACCATCCGAAGATGAAGTCATGCCGAATGATGAGCCCGGTTCAGCAAACAGCGATTTTTCTCAGGAAGACAGACCGCCGCGGCAAAATCGCAATCGCCCTCCGCGCCGTCAGAATCGCGGGCGACCGCCACGTCGTGATCGTGTCGAAGTCTCTGAAGACAACACCGATAGTGAAGTCGTTTTCCCCGAAAGACCGAGAGAGCCTGTTACTGATGAGATTAAAAATCACCTGTCCTACCAGGAAATCTTTTCTCTCATTCGTGATGTCGCTGCCAACGTCGGTATCGAACAGGTTAATCTTGTCGATTTCATGCGTGATGGCGCCTGGGTTATCGAAGCCTCCGGTGAAAACGTATCACAGCTGATCGGCAAGCGTGGTCGCACCCTGGATTCCCTGCAGTATCTGATGAATATCATTCTCAACAAGGGCAACGATGACCGCATCAAGCTGGTTCTTGACGCCCAGGGTTACAGAGAAAAGCGCTATCGCAACCTTATTCTGCTGGCGCAGCGCATGTGCAAAAAAGCGGTATCGAGTCGCCGCCAGGTCGAACTTGAGCCCATGTCGACGCTCGATCGTCGCACCATTCACATGGCTCTCAAAGACCGCAACGATATCGAAACTTTTTCCAAGGGTTCTGAACCCATGAGACGTGTCGTTATCTCACCGATGAAGAAAAAGAAGGGCGGTTACAATGCCGATTGGCAGCCGGTAGCCGATGACAGCGATTCTGATTTTTCAGAAAAGCTCGAAAGCTCAAGTGCCGTTCCGATGTTCATGGAGGAAGATGTCTAAGCCGAAGATTGATACGATTGCCGCAGTCTCTACTCCTGCTGGCAGGTCGGCAATCAGTCTGATCCGGGTATCAGGGCCGGAAACCTTCAAAATCCTGAAAAAGTTGTTTAAAACAGGGGGAAAGAAATCTTTCCCCCTGCCTTATTCCGCGTATTTCGGGTCAGTGATCGAGCCAGATACCGGGCTGGTTGCAGATAAATGCCTGGTCACCACCTTTGTTGGCCCAAGATCATACACTGGTGAAGACCTGGCAGAAATTTCCACGCACGGAAATCCGGTAGTGGTGAGCAATGTTTTGCAGTTGCTGCTGAAACATGGAGCCAGAGCAGCTGAAGCCGGCGAATTTACCAGACGGGCCTTTCTGCATGGCAAAATGGATCTTCTCGAGGTCGAAGCCGTTTCGCAGCTGCTTTCAGCGGGAACCGCCTCCCAGGCCAGACTGGCGCTCAATCAGCTCGACGGGTTGCCATCAAAATTCGTGGCACGCATCCGGGAAAAATTGCTCCATCACCTGGTGCAGCTCGAGGCAAGTCTTAATTTTCCAGAGGATGCCATCGAGGCTATCGACGAACATCTGCTTGCCCGCGAAGTTAAAAAGATCCTTGATGAGTTGAAAATTTTTTCCAGAAATGCCCGGAGTGGCACAATGGTATCTGAAGGCTTGCGAATTGTTCTGGTTGGTCGGCCTAACTCGGGCAAATCAAGTCTGATGAATTATATTCTCGGCCGTGACCGTGCCATAGTTACTGAAATCGCCGGAACAACCCGTGATACTCTTGAAGAGAGCATCATGATCGGGGAATACCCGGTGAGAATCATTGATACTGCCGGAATCGGTCGACCAGGCGATCGCATCGAGGCTATCGGAATCGAAAGAACCCGGCGCGCGCTCGATTCTTCCTTCGCGGCAGTCGGAGTGTTTGATGGGTCTCAGATGGCAACGGCAGAAGATCAGCAGGTTCTCGAACTAATGCGTCTTTCAGGAAAACCCTCAATTATGGTCTGTAATAAAATGGATCTGCCCAGGAAACTCGATGCAGCATTTTTTGCCGGTCAGAAGGCAATCGGGGTCTCTTCATTGCACTCACAGGGGCTTGCCGAACTGTCGGCCGCCATCAGTCGAGTGATAGAGCAGAGCGGAATCGCACATCTCGAAGAAATGGTTCTGCTCGGTGCCCAGCAGTCGGTGTCGCTGGACAAGGCACTGGCAGCTCTTGAAAGGGCCGATGCCGGTATCGGCAGAATGTATCAGGATATGCTGGCAATAGACCTTGAAGAAGCAGTCAGAGAGCTGGGCAGAGTGAATGGCGAAACTCTGGATGTCAATACTCTCGATCTCATATTTGAGCGTTTTTGTATTGGAAAATGAACATGAAAAGGCATTTTTCTATAATCGTTATCGGTGGTGGGCATGCCGGCTGTGAAGCAGCACTGGCTGCTGCCAGGCTTGGGGTCGACACTCTGCTGCTGACCATGAACATCTCGACCGTTGCTCTTATGCCCTGTAATCCGAGCATCGGTGGCCCTGGCAAGGGGCATCTGGTAAGAGAAATCGGAGCTCTTGGCGGGGAAATGCCATACTGCATCGATGAAACCTGCGTGCAGATGAAATGGCTCAATACTTCAAAAGGTCCGGCGGTGCGGTCGCGAAGGGCGCAGGCAGATAAATACCTCTATCGGCAAAGAATGCTGCAGACGCTTTTCAGCACCCGCGGTCTTACCCTGCGTCAGGGGCATGTAACTGAAATCGTCGTTGAGAACGGCAGAGTAGCAGGAGTCAAACTCGAAACAGGCTGTTTTTTTTCCTGTGACAAGTTGATTCTCACCTCGGGAACTTATCTTAACAGCCGGATTATTCTCGGCCGGGAAACCTGGCCTGGTGGACCGCAGAACCAGAGTCCAGCCGTTGGCCTTTCAGATTCTCTGCTGCGGGCCGGAATACGCCTGCGAAGGCTTCAAACAGCTACGCCGCCCCGTGTTCTCAAAAGTTCTGTCGACTGCAACCGAATGACCGAACTGCCTGGAGACGCAGATTCAGGCGGTTTCCTCTGGGAACACCGCCTGAGACGATATGAGAAGCAGATTTCCTGCTTTCTGACTTTTACCGACGAACGTTCTGTGGATGCCGTACGGCGAAATCTCAGCGAAAGCCCTCTGGTTCTCGAGAATATCACCGATGATGGCCCAAAACACTGCCCGTCGATCGACCGCAAGATAATCAAGTTCCCGGATATGGTTAAGCACCAGATCTTCGTCGAACCCGAAGGCTGGGAGTCTCAGGAACTCTATCTTCAGGGGTTGACCACAGCTATGCCTCCATCGGCTCAGCACGATATTCTTGCCAGCGTTTCGGGGCTCGAGAATGCGGTCATCATGCGCTATGGTTATGCCATCGAATACGATGCCCTGGCGCCAGGGCAGATTAGAAAAACCATGGAAAGCAGAGTTCTCGAAGGACTCTATACCGCCGGACAGTTGAATGGAACCTCCGGGTACGAAGAAGCAGCCGGGCAGGGTTTGATTGCAGGAATCAATGCCGTTCTTGCTTTGAAAAAGCAGGCGCCATATTGGCCGTCCCGTACCAAAAGCTACCTTGGCGTTCTGGTAGATGATCTTTCGACCTGGGAGAAACCTGAACCTTACCGTATCACTCCCGGGCATGCGGAATTTCGTCTGACACTCCGCGATGATTCGGCTGAAAGACGCCTTGCTGCCGATGGTTTTCGGATTGGCCTGGTCGGGCAGGCCCGATATGAGGCAATTTATGCCTGGTCAGCCAGAATCGAAAAAGAAATTGCCCGTATTTCTGAAGTCAGCCTGTTGCCAAGCTCTGAAGCCCGTGAGCGTCTGGCAAGGTTCAATACCGGCGATCTTAAAAAACCGGCTTCTGGAGCTGAACTGCTGCAGCGACCCGGCATAGGTTACCTCGAAGTTCTCGAGCTGATGAATCTGCCTGAACAAAGTGGCCTGCAATCACCTGATGAAATATATTCACTTGAAACCGAGATAAAATATCGGGGATACGCAGAGCGGGAGGCTGAAAAAATCGTTCAGACTGCTTTTCTTGAGAAGATCAGGCTGCCAATGTTGATTGCAGATCCGAGATTGCACGCCATTTCCGAGGAAGCGATCAGGATTCTGGCTTCAGACAAATATGACGATTTGCATCAGGTGGTAAGAAAACATTGCCTTTCACGCACAGAAATTGCTATTCTTTTGTCAGTACTAGGAGACACCAGCGAGGAAAACAATGATTAACAAGAAGCGTCAGGACTTGATAATTCAAAACCTACGTTCGATATCTGCCGAAGTCAGAAGCATGTCGATCGAACAACTGGTTAATTTCCCGTCGATGCCTGCCGCTGAGAAGATCAGTTGTCTTGAACAAGTGCTCGATGATGCGGATGAAGGTGTTCGTAATCTTGCCGCTACCATGATTCAGAAGCTCAAAGGCGATGCCGGGGCTGCTCCGGCTTACTCTGCTCCGGTACAGCCCGCGTCCCCGACACCCGTTTCTCCTCAATCTCCGGTCAGTATGCCCGCTGCGCCGCCAGCCAGAGTTCAGACAGCTGTTCCGGCCGGTGCCATTCCACCCGCAGCTGAATCGGCGAAGCCACTGCCAGTTGCCGAGCTCGATGATCCAGTCGATCCCTCGCTTCCCGACCTGAAGAAAATGACCGATATCGGCGCTCTGCTCCAGCATATTCGCATGCTGTCAGTCAAAAAGCCTGCGGGGCACCTGACTCAACTGCTTCAGCTTTCAAAGAGCGTAATGGAAGAGGTCGCTCTTACTGCCCTGCAGTCACTCTTTAACCTCAAGGACCACCGGATCCCGCCTCAGATTACCCCGATGCTTGCCGAAGAACAGTATTCATCGCAACGCCGCTTTCTGATGTTGAAAATCATCATGGAAACGGATGTTGAGCTCGATGCTGCCGGTCTCGAAAGCATTCTGATGAAAGAAAAGGATGTTATCGTCAAGTCTGGTCTGGTAAAAGTTTTTGCGCGCAGCAGCCGCGAAAGCGGTATTGGAACATTGATCAGATGTCTGCAGGATGAAGATCCCCGGGTGCGCGCCAACACCGTTGAAGTCATCGAAGAGCAGAACATTCGAGGCTGCGAGCAGCAGATAGTCACCCTTCTCGAAGACCCCGAAAACCGTGTCAAGGTAAATGCCGCGAAATATCTGGTGAAAAATGGCTTTCAGCAGGCCTTTCTTACTTTGCGTTCGATGCTGGTGTCGCCAGAAGTATGGTTGCGTGACAGCGTCATTTTTGCTCTCGGTGAAATTGGCGACCAGGCATCTCTGACTCTTCTAAAAGCAGCTCTTAAAGATCCTAATCAGGGTATCAGACTAAGCGTGCTCAAAGCGTTGGCGCGAATAAACAACAATACCTCACGACAGGTTCTGAAGGCCGCCTGTGGCGATCCTGACCCGGTTGTGGCGCAGGTTGCCGCGTCGTTGTTTGAAAAAATCAAAGATACCCCGGCCCGCGAGGAAACTCGTCAGGTTTCTCCTGCCATGCCGACTGTGGCAGCAAAACCCCAGCCGCCGGCAGTAACAGCTCCTGTGGTTCCGGTTTCTGCAGCTGTACCAGTTGCTTCTCCTCCTCAGGATGTCGCCAGGCCTGCGGTGATTACAACGCCGGAGTCGCCTGCCAGACCAGAATCTGTTCTGCCCTCATTGCCTGATGCACCCGGATTGCCTGTTATTCCAGCCGACAATGAAGAAGTCGCCGCTCCTCCCCAGCCAAAGCCGGTTGTAAGAGCGCCTGCGCAGAAGCCTGTGCAGCCGCTGTCGCCCTCACCAGCGGCGCCAGTTCCAATGACTCCATTGCCTGCAGCTCAGGCCGTTCCGAAAATAAATATCCCTGATCGCCGCCTTCCCTCTGCCGCAGCTCCTTTATCCAGGCCTGTTTCTGCTCCCCCCCAGGAGAAAAAACCGGTCGTCAGTGTTCCTGGTATGCCTGCCTTTTCGCGGCCCCGTTCTGCCGAAATTTATGCAAGACTGGTGTCGGGTAATGTCGACGAACAGCGGGCCGGTGCCAGGGATATCGCTTTCGTAATGGGTGATGACCAGATGCTTCTCATCGCCAAAGCCGCCACTCTTGAAGACGAAAGCATTCGCATTGCGGCAGTCAAGCTTTTGTCCAGAAAAAAAACTCCTGATGCCATCGAGCTGCTGCAAAAGCTCACCGGTGACAGCAATGAAACTGTTAAATCGCTGGCTGAAAAAGCTCTGCAACTGCAAAAGTGAATAAAAAAAGCGAATTTCAGGTTATAGTGGTCGGAGCTGGTCACGCAGGATGTGAAGCTGCTCTAGCCTCCGCCCGAGCAGGTCTCGAAACTCTGCTGCTGACTATCAATATTGATACTCTTGCTGCCATGCCCTGTAACCCCTCGATCGGCGGGCAGGGCAAAGGGCAGCTGGTGCGGGAGATCGATGCTCTTGGCGGTGAAATGGGAATCGTCGCTGATGAAACCAGCATTCAGCGCCGACGTCTCAACACCCGCAAGGGAATTGCCGTACAGGCCAATCGTTTTCAGTCCGACAAGGAAGCTTACAGTCGCCGGATGCTGAAGTCTGTCATGATTCAGCCTGGTTTGAAGCTCCTGCAGGCTATGGTTTCTGATCTTTTCTTTGAAAATGGCGTTCTTGCCGGGGTTGTTACGCTAGCGGGTCAGATATGGCGCGCCCAGGCGGTCATTCTTACAACCGGAACCTTTCTGCGTGGCCGTATTCATATCGGAGAGGTGAGCTTTGCAGCGGGCCGTGCCGGTGAACCTGCGGCAGTTGAGCTTGGCCAGGCTCTGCAGCGTGTCGGGCTTCCGGTAATGCGTTTTAAAACGGGCACTCCGCCGCGGGTCGACATTGCCACAATCGATTTTGCCGGCCTGGAAATGCAGGAGGAAGAGCCAGAAACACCGCCATTTTCCCTCTGGTCAGACCCGCAAAAACGCCTGCCAGCCAGACCCTGCTATATAACCCGGACGACTGCCGAGACTCACCGCGTCATTAAGGAAAATTTCGGGCGTTCTGCATTGATTGCCGGGCTGATTACCGGCACCGGTGCCCGTTATTGCCCTTCAATTGAAGATAAGCTCAATAAATTTCCTGACAAGGACGCCCATAAGGTTTTTCTTGAGCCTGAAGGAGCATTCAGCCGGGAGATTTATCTGCAGGGGCTGTCGACCAGTCTTCCGGAAGAAGTCCAGGAGGCATACGTTAATACTTTGCCCGGCCTTGAACGTGCAAGAATCACCAGGCCAGGTTATGGAATCGAATATGACATCGTCGATCCGATAGATCTGCACCCGACTCTGATGTCGAAGTCAATCAAAAACCTGTTTCTTGCCGGTCAGATAAATGGCACTTCAGGCTATGAAGAAGCCGCAGCCCAGGGTGTTCTTGCTGGAATAAACGCAGCGGCATCGGTTTTAAACAGGCCTCCGATCGTTCTGGATGCAGCACGTTCCTATCTTGGGCTGATGGTTGAAGAAATAACCACTCTTGGTATTACTGAGCCATACCGGGTTTTCACTTCCAGGTCTCCGTTTCGGCTGAACCTTCGCATGACCAACGCCGAAGATAGGCTGGCAGAACAGGCCTTTGCCTGCGGAATTCTATCTGAATCTAAAATTGCGACGCTTCGTCGCCGAGCCGGTGAGCTTGAAAGAATTCAGCAGAGACTTGAAGAAATGCGGCTCACTCCGTCCGAACTCAAAGCTTCGCTGCCATCTTTTGCAGATCCAATGCCTGTTTCCAGTGTCAGTCCTGCACAGTTGCTGCGAAGGCCTGATGCGGTTCTCAGTGATTTTGTGGGCCTTATACCCGAGATTGCCGGGTTGGATCGCATTGCGGTGCTGGAAATCGAGGCCCGTATCAAGTATTCAGGATATATTGAACAGCAGGAGCGTGAGTTTAATCTGCGTGACAGCATGCAGGCCGAACTTCTCGATACTGCATTTTTTGCTGACATTCCTGTGGCTGTAAGCAAGGAAGCACGGCTGAAAATCCTTGCGGTCAGGCCGGCAACTCTTGGGGCTCTGGCAAGAATTCCCGGGGTGCGGGCATCCGATCTCGCCGTCATTCTCATGTCAATTCGCAAACGGCAAAATGCCAAAGGAAATATCCGTTGAATAAAATCAGCATAAAACCATTTCTGTTTCCCTGGCTTGAAAAGGTTGGCATCAGCCTTTCAGATTTGCAGTATTCTCAGCTCGATCTTCTGGCTTCGTCAATGCTGGAAGATCCTCTTTATAAGAGTGTTTCCAAAATATTTGACCCGGAAGAAATGGCTCTCAAGCATTTTCTGGACAGCCTGGCACCGCTGTGCTTCAAATTGCCTGAATGGCAATCGGGCAAAATCATGGATCTTGGAACCGGCGGTGGATTTCCTTCACTGCCGCTTGCGGTGGCGTTGCCCGGCAGTCAGATCACGGCTGTTGATTCCAGGCAGAAATCCGTTGAGTTTGTTGCCAGAATGGCTGCGGCGGTGGGGCTTAAAAATGTTACCACCTGTCATTCCCGTATTGAAGAAATTGGCCGGGATGTAAAATTTCGGGAAAAATCCGACCTGATTGTTTGCAGAGCATTGTCATCGGTCCGCACCCTGGTAGAATATACGATGCCTCTGACTCGCACCGGCGGCAGCGCATTGTACTACAAGGGGCCGAAGCTTGATGAAGAACTTTCTGAGTCGGTGAATGCCTTCACTATTTTTTCGATCGCCGTTGAAAATGTCGAGATACTGAGACTGGCTCCCCCGGAAATGCCATTTGAAAGAAATTTTCTGGTTGTTCGCAAGACCTGCGCTGTTCCAGACCGCTATCCGCGCAAATGTGGGCTTGCCGTAGACAAGCCTCTTTAGAGGTGCACCCGGGCTGTGTACCCTTGAACAAGCTTATGCTTATTGTGATTGACTCATGCCCCATAATCTGCTATACTCACCAGACTAATTTCAATCCCGGAGGAAGTTAAAATGGGTGCATGTCCAAAGAATAGAGTCTCTAAGCTCAGAGGCCGCAAACGCAGAACGCATTACAAGGCAGCTCCAGTCGCTCTGGCAAAGTGCTCTCAGTGTTTTGAACTGAAGAGACCTCACAGAGTTTGCCCGGCATGCGGT
Source organism: uncultured bacterium (assembly GCA_964474705.1). Lineage (GTDB taxonomy): Bacteria > Muiribacteriota > Ozemobacteria > Ozemobacterales > Ozemobacteraceae > Rifleibacterium. Next base: position 3,803 of record CAYYUI010000021.1, on the reverse strand, counting down.
TATTATGGCAAAAAAGTTAAGGTTCTCGAAGTCGAAAAAGAATAATACCGGTAAAATAGCGAATGAAAATCGCCGTTGATGTCATGGGCGGGGACTTTGCCCCCCAGGAACTGGTATCAGGAGCTCGATCTTATCTGAATTCTGGCGGAAAAGCCAGTTTGATACTCGTCGGAAAAGAATCGGCCATTCGCGAGATCATGCCTGACCTGCCAATCGGGTGCGAAATTTATGACACCCCCGAGGTCGTGGAAATGGGTGAAGCGCCGCTGCAGGCTCTTCGTAAAAAGAAGAATGCCTCTATTGCAGTGGCTGCCCGTCTTGTACGCGAAGGCAAGGCTGACGCTCTTTTATCTGCCGGCAGCACTGGTGCTCAGATGGCCGCTTCGCTTCTCGAGATCGGCCGGATTCCCGGAGTCGAGCGCCCGGCTATTGGCGTGATGTTGCCGTCTTCAGAAAATTATGGTGTTTTGCTGCTCGATGTCGGCGCCAATGTCGACAGTCGTGCTCCCCATCTTCTGCAGCATGCGCTGATGGGTGCCGCCTATTATGAGAAGGTCTGTGGCATCAAAAATCCGAAAATTGGGCTTTTGAGTATCGGTGAAGAAGAGTCGAAGGGCAATGAACTTACCAAAAGCGTTTTTGAATCTCTCAGGCAGAGTTCTCTGAACTTCATTGGTAATGTAGAAGCAGACCACCTTTTTTATGGCAAAGCCCATGTCGTGGTTTGTGATGGCTTCGTCGGCAATGTGCTGTTGAAAGCCAGCGAGAGTATTTCTGAATTGATTCAGGGCGCCTTGTTCAAGGCAGCCAAAGGGGCCGAAATAGCCCCTGAAAAGCTTATGGCTCTCAAGGTCGGGTTGAAGAAGTTCAGCCCGGATGCTCCTGAATACAGCGGTGCCCCGCTACTGGGCATCAATGGTGTGTCGATTGTCTGCCACGGCAAATCAAAAGCTCCGGTGATTGCGAATGCTTTGACCCTGGCTGCCAGTTGTGCTTCAACCGGCGTGATCAAGCTGATGCACAGTCAGGTCGAAAAAGAAGGCCATATGACTGAAGCAGCTGAACCTGCCCGGTAACCATTTCGGGTCTGACCCGCCAATATTTTCAAGGGAGATCTTCTGCGCTATGATAGAAACCAGAGTAACCAAGCTTCTTGGCATCAAATATCCCATTTTCCAGGGTGGTATGGCCTGGGTCAGTTCAGCGAGTCTGGTTGCGGCAGTCAGTAATGCCGGCGGTCTTGGCGTGTTCGGTTCCGGCTCTCTCGACCCGGAGCTTGTCCGCAAGGAAATTCACAAGATCAAGGAATTGACCGACAAGCCATACGGCGTTAATATCATGCTGATGATGCCGACTGCCCCGGGCGTCGTCGAAGTCTGTCTCCAGGAGAAAGTGCCGGTGGTAACTACCGGCGCAGGAAATCCCGGCCCTCTGGTTAAACGTTTTAAAGATGCCGGAATCAAAGTTATTCCGGTTGTTTCTTCAGTCGCTCTGGCAAAAAGGCTCGAGCGTTCCGGCGTTGATGCTCTTATCGCCGAAGGCACTGAATCCGGCGGCCATGTCGGAGAGATTACCACCATGGTTCTCATCCCTCAGGTCGTCGACGCTGTTTCGATTCCAGTTGTCGCGGCCGGTGGCATTGCCGACGGACGCGGGGTTGCAGCCGCGTTCGCACTCGGTGCAGAAGCTGTTCAGATGGGTACACGTTTTATTCTTGCCCGCGAATGCCATGCTCACCCCAATTATAAAGAATCTGTGCTCAAGGCAAAGGATCGTGATACGGTAACTACCGGCATTACTCTGGGGCATCCGGTGCGGGTTATCCGCAACAAACTGACGAAAGAATATCTTGAAAAAGAATTCAAGGGAGCTTCCCCTGAAGAACTTGAAGAGCTTGGTCGCGGTCGCCTCAAGATGTCGGTCGTTGATGGAAACACCGAAGAGGGTTCGGTTATGGCCGGCCAGATAAGCGGCATGCTTAATCGCGAAGAAACCGCTGCCGAAATTATCGCCAGCATCGAATCAGATTATTATAAGGTGTTTGAGCGCCTCGAGCAGTTCAAGCCCGGCAGAAAAAACTGACGGGAGCATTGAATGAAAGCACTGATTTTTCCCGGTCAGGGTTCGCAAAAGGCTGGAATGGCCAGAGCGATGGTCGAAAAGTTCTCCTGGGCAGCAGAAATGTTCGAGAAGGCAGACGCACTTCTCGGTCGTCGTTTGAGCGATATCTGTTTCAACGGGCCTGAAGAAGAGCTGAAAAAAACCGTTAATACTCAGCCGGCTATTTTTGTGACTTCAGCGGTGCTTACCGAATGGCTTCGGCGAAATGGTCTGCCTTTCGGTGCTGTTGCCGGCCACAGTCTCGGTGAATATAATGCTCTTTATGCCGCCGGCGTAGCTTCTTTTGAAAATCTGCTCAGGCTCGTCGATGTGCGTGCCCGTGCCATGGAGGCTGCATGCCCCACCGGAACGGGTGCAATGAGTGCCGTCATGATGCTTGGCCGTGAAGAGCTCGAGCAGGCATGCCGGGAAGCTTCATCGGAAGGTGTCTGCCAGATAGCCAATTATAACTGCCCGGGGCAGCTGGTGATTTCCGGGCTTGCCGCTGCAGTCAAAAAGGCGGGCGAAATAGCTCTGGCGAGAGGTGCCCGCAAAGTGGTTCCACTTGAAGTCTCCGGGCCGTTTCATTCACCACTGATGCAGACGGCCCGCGATCAGGTAGCTCAGACTCTTGACACTATCGATTTCAGCGATGCAAAGGTTCCGGTTTTCTGTAATGTCGATGCCAGACCGACAACCTCAGCTTTTGAGCTCAAAACCAGGTTGCTCGAGCAGATAACCGGTTCAGTCAGGTATGAAGACTCAGTCATTAATATGATATCCGCCGGTGTAAGCGAGTTTATTGAAGTTGGCCCCGGAAAAGTTCTCGCCGGGCTTAACAAGAAAATTGCCCCGGCGATCAATACTTTATTTGCCAGCGATCCCCAATCTCTTGAGCAATTGCTCCAGGAAAGCAGAGCATTCTGAACTTCTGACTTGACAAGTCAATACAAAAAGCTGTAATAACAGCCACTGAAGTTTCAGAAAATTTTTTCGCGAGGTCAGCATGAACAGTTCAGAAAATAGTGCAGCAGAAAGGCCGGTTGCCATCATTACCGGTTCTGCCCGCGGCATCGGTCTCGAAATCGCCCGAGCCATGGGCGAAGCCGGTTATCGGATAATGCTCTCCGACATCAACGAGGAAGGACTGGCGCGTGCCAGAACTGAACTCGAAGCAGCCGGAATGACTGTTTCAGTCTGCAAGGCAGACGTATCCAAGGCCGAAGACGCTGAAAAGCTTACTGAAGCCACGGTTACCGCCTTCGGACGAATCGACACTCTGGTCAACAATGCCGGTATCACTCGTGACGGACTGCTGATGCGCATGGACGAAGACGCCTGGGATCTTGTTCTCAAGATTAATCTCAAGGGAACGTTTCTCATGTCGAAGTCTGTCGTCAGAACCATGCTGAAACAGAAAAGCGGTTCAGTCATCAACATCGCTTCAGTCATCGGATTGATGGGAAATGCCGGTCAGGCAAATTACGCCGCCAGCAAAGCCGGTATTATCGGTTTCACTAAAAGTTTCGCCAAAGAATTCGGCCGCAAAGGCATTCGATCGAATGCAATCGCGCCCGGGTTCATCAATTCTGACATGACTGCGGTTCTTGCTGACAAGGTCAAAGAACAGATGCTGGCGCAGATCCCTCTCAACAGTTTTGGAAATCCCCGCGACGTAGCCAACGCCGTGGTTTTTCTGGCCT
>CAYYUI010000020.1:29888-68515 GCA_964474705.1 uncultured bacterium | reverse complement strand
AAAGTTTTTTCATTAAAACCAAATCCTCCTAAGGTAATTGTGCAAAACATAATTAGCATAGGCAGGTTTTGTTAGTCAACAAAAAAAATTGCATCCTGCAAAAAAAATCCTGCTGATAGCGCTGCTTTTGGCTCTGTACAATGATTTGCCGCGCTGAAAGAAATCTGTGTAACCCGCCTGTAGAGAATGGTTAATGATGTTTTGTCTTATTTTATAATACCCTGTGGGTCGAATGAAAGTCCGCTGTTCCCCTAAAACAGCGATAGAAATCCCATGACTGTCAGGGAAATCAGCGGCAGCAGCATGAAAGAGCCGAAGAAAAGCAGGGCGGCGTATTCTTCCATAACCGCAAAAGCGTCGAGGTGTACACTGTCTTTCGGCAGAATCGTATAGCGCAGCGCTGCTGGAACCATCGCCCGCCAGAAGGTACGGCCGGTGTGATGAAAAAAGATGGCCTGGGCAAGCAAAAAGCCACAGGTAAAGAGAATCATGACCAGAATGACACCGGCGATCTGCATATTGTCTGCTCCACGGATAAATTGTCTATGGAGAGAATATCGGCATAGAGACAGGCAGAGATTAACACAGAAAGAAAGATTTCCCACGGATTAACGCGGATTAACACAGATAGGAGGCGGTTTATTTGCTTTTGGCCGGCGACGTAAGGTTGTTATATTGCAGGTCGGTCATGCCTTGTCAGGAAGGTTTGCGTTCAATAATTTCCTGCCGTATCTCATCATCGCGGCGAAAACCCGGCGGTGGCGGCGGCAAAATCGTTTTGACCTCGATAATCAGTTCGGGAAACAAAATGGAAGCAAGTTTATCAAGATCGTTATATATCTCGGGCTTCTGATACCGGCCGTTGACCAGCTCATAAACCCATACCATGCGCTCTTCAGCTGATACCAGCCAGTATTCTCTGACCCCCGACCGTTCATAAAGGGCGCGCTTCTTGATATGGTCTTTTGATGAGGTCGATGGCGACAGAACTTCGACTACCAGATCGGGAGCGCCGAGGCAGCCTTTGTCGTCTAGCTTGGCAGGGTCGCAGATCACCGAAAGATCGGGCTGAACCACATCAAAAATTTCGTCTTCGGCTTTTGATTGTTTGGGCAGGCGAACGTCAAGCGGTGACAAGTAGACTTCGCAGGTTTTGTTCTGAAAGAAATTGGCAAACTGTCTGCATAACTCGACACAAATTTTCTGATGAACGCGCAACGGAGCATTCATATTATAAATGACACCGTCAATAAGCTCAAAACGGTCATCATTCGGCCATTTCTGATAATCTGCATATGAGTAACGCTTCTCGTCAGGTTTTTCCGGATGTTTCCGGTAATTGGCAACCATTGTCTGCTCCTTTTAAGCTGTCTGGTCTCAATATTTTTTTTCAGTATAACCCGGAAAACTTTTCGGTTTCAATCCGCAGCGGCTATTTCAGTGTCGGTAAGGTAGCAGGCCGGGTCGGGCATCCAGGGGTCACCGTAGACTCTGAAGGCTCTGACACGCATCGCACCACCGCACATCTTCAGAAAACGGCAGGTGGCACATTTGCCCTTGAGAAGGGGTACGCGATTTTTCAGGCCGGCCATCAGCGGGTCGGAAGTGTCGAGCCAGATTTCTGAAAATTTGCGCTGACGAACGTTGCCAAAAGTTTTATCCTGCCAGAACTGATCGGGGTGAACGTCACCGACCCAGTCGATGTCGGCGATGCCGACGCCGGTCGAGTAGGTGCCGCCGCCGTTCCATTCGAGAAGCTTGCGCATCTCTGCAGCCTTTTCGGGGCTTTCCTGCAGGAGTTTCAGATAGATATAGGGGCCGTCTACATGATTGTCGACGGTGAGGATGTCGAGATCGATGTCTGATTCGATTGCCTGGCGGGTGCGCCGACAGATTATATCGAGCGCCTGCCGGGTTTCTGCATGGCTGAGATCATCTTCACTCTTGCCACGCCCCGAATAAACCAGATGATAGAAGCAGGCACGCGGAATCTTCTCTTCAATAAGGAAGTCGAAAATCTGGTCGAGATCGCGAACGTTCTGTCTTGTCAGGGTCAGCCGCAAACCCACACGTTGCCCGGCCGCCAGGCAGTTGCGGAAACCGTCCATCGCCTTGCCGAAGGCCCCGGCCACGCCTCTGAAATGGTCGTTGGTGCAGCCGATGCCGTCAAGCGAAATTCCGGCGTAGATGAAACCGGTATCCTTGATTTTACGCGCTGTATCGGGGGTGATCAGAGTGCCGTTGGTCGAAAGAACCGGCCGCAAACCGCTTTTGACAGCGTAGTCGGCCAGGTCGAAGACGTCTGGACGCATCAGCGGTTCGCCGCCGCTGAAAAGAAGCGCCGGAATCTTGAACGCTGCCAGATCGTCGATCATCTTCTGCCCTTCAGCAAAAGTCAGTTCGTCAGGCGCCAGATTGCAGTCAGAATTGGTGTAGCAATGGATACATTTAAGATTGCAGCGCTTCGAAATGTTCCAGACTACGACCGGCCGGCGCTCGGCCGCCGATTTTGCCGCCTGATGCCCTTTGAAATGATGCGAATGTGCGACCGGCCCCTGATGCTGATGCCCGTAACGCAGCGGGTCACCGGTCGTCGAATGGTCTGCATATATTTTGCTGATGTTGATCATGGCCTTTTCTGCCTTTCTGGTCATTCGATGCAAAGAATGCATCGGGGTCTGTTCTGCAAAACCGTAACCTGGGCGCGATCGTCATTGCGAAGGGCCTAAGCCCTGAAACAATCGCCAGTTACCGGTTTGAGGTTGCCATATTGAGATTTTTGCTGCTGAAGAACTCGAGCATGGCTGCTACCAGCCCTGGAATAGTGTGTTCGGTTGCTTCGACCCTGATATTGAAGCCGATTTTTCGGCAGGTTTCGGCCGTGATTGGGCCGATAACAGCTGCAGGAACGGTTGCCGGATCGATGCCGCTGCCTTCGAGCAGACTGGCCAGACCTTCAGCCGTCGATGAACTTGAGAAGGTCACCAGGTCGATGCGCTTTTCTCTGAGCGCGGAGATGATTTCGCTGCTGTCTGGCTTGTCATATTCGGTGTGATAAAGCGGGATTGTCTCGACATGGTGCCCGAGACGCTGCAATGTGTCAGGCAGCACTTCTCGGGCTTTCTCGGCGCGCAGAATGGCAACACCGGTTTTCGGCAGTTTTTCGAAATAGGGCAGCAATGCTTCGGCAATATAGGTTTCGGGAACGAAGTCGGGAACGATTCCTCGACTGGTAAAGGCTGCTGCAGTCGCAGGGCCGATACAGACGATCTTTTTGCCGCCAAGAAAACGCAGGTCCAGATGCTGTTCCTGCAGGGCTTCGATGAAACCGGTGACGCCGTTAACCGAGGTGAAGACAAGGTGGTCGTAACCGGCATGTTTTCTGACAAAGCTTTTGAAGGCGTCACTGCTGTGGTGCTGCACAATTTTGATGGTCGGGCATTCGAGCACCTGTGCCCCAAGACTCTGCAGTTCGGCGACCAGATCGCTGGCCTGGGCCCGCGAGCGGGTCACGGCAATGCGACGCCCGAACATCGGTTTCCTTTCGAACCATGCCAGCTGGTTTCTCAAAGTTACGACTTCTCCGACGACCGTAACCGCCGGAGGTTCTATTCCTGCGGCAACGGCAATTTCCGGTATGGTTGCCAGGGTGCCGGTCACGGTTCTCTGGGTTGGCAGAGTACCGTTCTGCACCATCGCCACCGGAGTTTCAGGATCGCGGCCCGCATCGATCAGGTTCCGGCAGATGCCGGGCAGGTTTTTCACTCCCATCAGAAAGACAACGGTGCCGATGCCGGCCAGCGATTTCCAGTCGATATCGCTGCCCTGTTTTTCTGATTCATGGCCGGTAACTACTGCCAGAGACGCGGTAAAACCACGCTGGGTGATCGGAATTCCTGCATAGCAGGGGGCCGCGATTGCTGAAGTTACGCCTGGCACGACCTCTACAGCGTGCCCATGCTCCAGCAGATAAATCATTTCTTCGCCGCCACGCCCGAATACGAACGGGTCGCCGCCTTTGAGTCTGACCACCAGCTTTTTTTCTTCGGCCTTTTTAACCAGCAGGGCGTTGATGTCATCCTGAGTGACTTTATGGTTGCCGGCAAACTTGCCGACATCGTAGAGTTCGCAGTCTGGTTTTGCCTGAGACAGAAAGGCCGCGGTGCCGAGCTGGTCATGCACGATGACATCGGCACGCCTGACCAGATCGAGCCCTCTTACGGTTATCAGTCCAGGATCGCCAGGCCCGGCGCCTACCAGAAAAACGTTTGGTTTATGCAAGTGCGGTCTCCTGTTGTTTATTTGTTGATGAATTCGCGCCCACCGGCGGCTATGATCTCTCCAGCTGCTTTGTGACCAAGTTCTGTTGCATGACTGCATGGGCCGGTATGCTCGAATCGCAGGCTGGAACTGCCATTCGGAGTGCCGATAAAACTGTGCAGTCTGATCATGCCGCCGTTGATTTCTGCATGTACCGCCATCGGCGTCTGACACCCGCCTTGCAATCGGGCGAGAAAAGCGCGCTCGGCTGCCGCTCTTGTGGTTGCGATCTCGTCGGAAAAGGCGGCGAACAATGGCTGGAGCTTTTCAGTGTCATCCCTGCGGCACTCGATTGCGAGCAGTCCCTGCCCGGCCGGCGGCGTCAGTTCATCGAGCGAAAAGAAATGACCGATTCGGTCGTGCCAGCCAAAGCGCATCAGGCCTGCCGCCGCCAGAATTATGGCATCGACTTCGCCGTCTTCAAGCTTCTTCAGCCTCGAGTCGAGATTGCCGCGGAAATCCGAAAACTCAAGATCCTGACGCAGCAGCGAAAGCTGGGCACGTCGACGTAGACTCGATGTTCCGATTACTGCACCCGCCGGCAATTCGGCAAAACTTTTGTGTCGGGTCGCCAAAAAGCAGTCCCGGGCATCTTCGCGGCCGCCGATCGCCACCAGGCACAACCCTTCGGCAATCGCATGCGGCACATCCTTCAGGCTGTGAACTGCAATATCTATGGCGCCGTCGAGCAGAGCCTGTTCGATTTCCTTGATGAAGAGGCCTTGACCGCCAACCTTGAACAATGGCATGCCGGTCACCTTGTCGCCAAGGGTTTTGATGATCACTTCCGCGAATTCAACTTCCGGGTGGCCGGCTGCTGCCAACCCGATGACATGTCTGGTCTGGTGCAGGGCCAGTTTGCTGCCCCTGGTGCCATAGCGCAATTTCATGCCGATTCCCGCTTTCTGTTCTGTTGCGGCAGAACGTGTAATGGCGTTTCTGATACGCAGTCTGCCGGCAGGCCGAGAATATCGGCCATCAGACGTAATTGCTCGAGGTCTGCCGAACCCTGATTTTTCAGAGCGACAATCTGGTTGTGCAGCCATTTTGCCATCAATGACCGGCTGTGTTGATCAAAAGCCGCTTTCAGCTCCTGACTGAGCTCGGGGTGCTGATTGACGAATCGCTCAAATTCGGCCTGACGCAATGCCTCACTCTGCTCGCGCAGCCTGATGATCAGCGGTACAACCGTGAATACCCGGCTGGCGGTCTGGAATTGTGCCGATTCGTGCTGGACGATGGCGTGGGCCTTTTCGGCCTCATGCTTTCGCTGCGAAAGATTCTCATTGACCACATTCTGCAGGTCGTCGACATCGTAGAGAAACATATTCGGCAGCGTCTGGCATTCAGGTTCAAAGTCGCGCGGTACGGCGATGTCGATGACGAAAAGTGGGCGCTCGCTGCGTCGGTCCATGATGCGCTCCATCTGTTGCCGACTGACAATTGTCGAGGGGGCGGCGGTCGATGAAATGACGATGTCGCAGCTTTCCAGCAGTTCGTCCATCTGTGCCACCGGCCGGGCCTGACCGTCGAATTTCTCGGCGAGTTCGACGGCGCTTGCTTCAGTACGATTGATGAAGAACATCTTTTTGACGCCGCTTTCACGCAGATGCACGGCAACCAGACCGGCCATTTCACCCGCTCCGATTATCAGGGCTTTCGAAGACTGCAGGGGGCCGAAAATGCTGCGGGCCAGATCGACGGCTGCCGAAGCGATCGATACCCGGTTTTCTGAAATGCCGGTTTCACTGCGCACGCGTTTTCCCACTTCGAGAGCCTTCTGAAAAAGCCGGTGCAGCTGTTTGCCAACGTAGGTTTCGCTGGTTGAGTGTTTGTAGGATTCTTTGATCTGATGCAGAATCTGGTTCTCGCCGAGAATCATCGAATCAAGCCCGGCGGCGACCGAAAACAGGTGTCTGACCGCATCTTCGTCGCGATGCTCGTAAAAATAGCCGGCCAGATTCTCGTAATTGACGTTGTTGGCGGCCAACAGCGCGATAAAACTTCGTTTTGCCTCGACTGCATTTCCTGAATAATATACTTCGACGCGATTGCAGGTGTAAACCGGCACTGCTTCAAGATTGCAGGCGTCGACTTCCGGGAGCCGCACTTCGCAGATACGCGCCAGTTTTTCGCGCACCGCTACCGGAGCTGATTTGTGGTTGAGCCCGAAGACGATTACAGACATGCAAGTATCTCCCGGCGTATTTGCTCGCGTTCTCCAGCCCGCAACCTGGCAAGAATCGCTTCGTTTACCCATTCGGCAGCAAACTTTTGCCTGGAACCCTCAGGCAGATGCGAATTTTTGATCGCCGGCCTGAGCTCTGCCAGCAGGGCCGCCAGGTCAACCAGTTCCGGGGTTATCATTCCGGCAATGCGATTCTGCAGATATTGCGAAATTGCCGGAACGCCGCCGGCCACGGTGGCAGTGATTATATCGCCGGCAGCCGCAATGCTGCCATTGATGAAATTGCCATCTTCGAAACGATCGCTGCAGTTGAAAAGAAGGCCCAGCCTCCTGCATTCATCTGCCACCGTTTCATTTGCCGCCTGGTCGCTGCCCGCAATGACGGTCAGCAGATACTTCCGGTCGACGTCAGCTGCTTCAGCACCACGTTTTTGACAGGCCACACCCGGCAGTGCCTCTAGTTCCGGCAGTATCTCAGGAGCGATGACCGTAAGATTCGCCCCGGCTTCAACATACTGCCGGCCGCGCCGCAAAGCGACTTTTCCTCCACCGATCATCAGAACGTTGCGCCCTTGCAGGTCAACAAAAATAGGCATGTATTTCATTTCGCCGTCTCCTGAACCTGAGCCTGCATAGGCTGCCAGTGCCGGGCATTGTCGGGCAGCGTAATCAGCCCGATAGAAAGGAAAAAGCCGATAATGGCGAGCGTTGCCAGGCGGGTGCCGCTGAGTCGCATCGGTTTGCGCGCCAGGAGAATGAATGTGTAAAACAGCAGCAGCAGACCGGCAAAAATATGTTTGCCGCCCGGTGAAAAGCTGACGAAATATGACCAGTTTCCGTAGAGACCGGCGACCAGACCGGCCGCAAAAGCAGCGGTGCCAGTTCCGATCAGCTTGAAGGTCAGGTCGTCAAGCCTGGCCAGCGGCGGAAAAATGAATACCGCCCGCAGCCGGTTCTTCTTTTTGAGTCGGCGCACGACATAGAAGTAAGTTGCCGATGAAACGGCGGCGATCAGGAAAAAGCTTTCGCCAAGTATCGAGAGCAGCAGATGCACTGCGAACCAGCCCTGAGAAAACTGCCCGCCGGTCATTACGCCGTCGACAAAAGTCGAACAGAGCAGCATGACAATGCTCACCGGCAGTGAAAAAATGCTGAAAAATGTTTCCTTGAGGCCGGATTCGATAACCGCCGTGGTGAAACCCATGCACATTGCCCCGGTCAGGAAAAGTTCCCGATAGTGCAGGTCGGCATCGCTGCCTGAAAAGGCTCTGAAAACCATTGCCATATTGCAGACCAGGCCAAGTGCCAGCGAAAAGGTCGAATGATGACGAAACGAATGACCGGTTACCCTTTCCCTGACACGGAAAAGGGTAGCCAGAGCGAAACCTGTGATTGTGGCCGGCAAAAGAACCTGCATGCCGCGATACTAACACACTGCCGCCCCAAAGTACAACCTCATGGTAATAAATTGATCAGGCCACGTCCCAGTTGGTAATCAATGCGTTATTTGTCGAAAATCTTTGTCCATCAATGGTTATCAATGGGAGGTTGGTCTGCCAGGATGGATCATCAGGCCTGCAATCGGTGTTTATCCGTGTTCATCCGAGGGAGGTTTGCCTGCTCTGCGTCTATCATTATTCGAATTTGAATCTGTGGTCGTGTACCGACAGGCGCCCATTGAGGTGTCGGGTCGGCTGATGGCAGACGATGCAGTTGCTGCCTGGCGATTCGGCAGGGTGATCGGTGCGGTCGGTGTGGCAGGTCAGGCAATACTGATCCTGGGTCAGGTAGAGCGAATTGTTTTCGGTTTTGATATCACGGAAATTCTGACAATAATCGCAGGTAAGCCCCGAGGCGAGATAGTAGCGGGTTTTGAGAAATTCCCACTGGCGGCGGCGGTCTTCATAGCTTTCGTCACCGTGAAAATTCTCGGGAGTCTGGCCTGGTTTTGGCGTCAGTCCGGAAAAGAAGTCCTGCAGGTTGTCGCCAGGCCGGTAGCCGACCGGAAAATTATACTGCCCGCTGTTGTCGATACCGGAAGTGTGGCAGGCAGTGCAGATCATTTCCTGGCGCTCGGGCGTCATGCTTTTCAATGAGGTGATGTATTCGGGGGAGCGGGTGCGGATATGATTGAGCCCCGGCCCGTGGCAGGCTTCGCAGCCGACGCCAGCTTCGGCGAAACTGTCGTTTTCGGCGGAGAAACCGGTGGTATGGCAGCCGGCGCATTGTTTGAGCCAGTAGCGTGACCGCCAGCCGTAATCAGTGACCGGCAGCCATGTCTTCTTGTTCATATCCCAGATTTTGGGCAGGACGACGAGAGTGCCGCTGGCTTCGGCGACAAATCTGTGAACATAATGCGAACCGAGCACCCAGGCAATTCTTTCCCGGGGCACTCCAAGCTCTTCGATCGGAATTTCCTGCTGCTCTTCTATGTTGCGGAACTTGCGGGTCATCCGGGCATGCGGGCTCAGTTTCCACTGGTCGTAGATGTCGAGGTGGCACTCGCGGCATGATTCAGATCCGGCATAATTGCGGTTGTCGAAGGCTTTCGGACTATGCATGCTGCCATGAAAGACATCGGTGCCGGTCGGATGGCATTTGCTGCAGAGTTGCCCGTCATTGTTCGGATGATTCAGAAGAAAAGTGCTGAAATTGTCGTCATGGGCCGGGCTGATCGCCAGCGGTGCCCATGGCTCAGAGGCAACCGGCGCGGCATGCGGTGAATGGCAGGTCAGGCAGCTCATGAATTCGCCGTCTTCAAGCGGCAGATCACGAGTAGCCGTGACTTTTACACCGGTCGGGTGCTGTTTCATGGTTTCCATCGCATGGCAGCTGATACACCATTGCCCGGCACCTTTTTTCAGGCGCGGATCGACCTTTGATTCAGGAGTCGAACGGAGTTTTTCAGATGTGCCTGCTTCCGGTGGCAGATAGTGACAGGTGTAACAGCCGGCTTCCTGTGCCAGTTTCTGATGATCGGCGGCTGTGGTGGCTGAGGCCGAAAAAAAGACGGCCAGCACGGCAGCGGCAGCCAGTCTGAAATAATGTGAAGTTCTCATGCCTGAGTTTCGTCGAGTTCGATTTCTGCAAGTATGTCATCGACGTCTTTTTTCAGCTGCTCGGGGTCTGGTTTGCCGATGTCGAGGCCGACTCTGAGTTTGCGCAGCTTGATAAAACGCTGGCGGTATTTATCCTGGAGTTCATTTACCGCTTCGCAGAGAACCTGCCCCTCATCACCCTCGCGCAGCCGCAGGGATGCCTGCTGCAGTTTGCCGGCTGAAATTCTCTTCAGCTGCCCGGCAACTTTGAACATCGGGCCGATGAGCCGGTGCGAGATAAAAACCGTGAGAATGAGCAGCATTACCGACATCAGCATGAAACTCAGGCCGTTGGTGACGATGATTGCCGGTTTAAGGATTTCCCAGGTGGAACGCAGACGGTTATGAGCCGAAAGAAAGCCTTCCTGAATGTTTTTGCTGGTGATACGGTACAGAAAAAAACCATGCAGAATCGAGCCCAGAAAAATCACCAGCGACATGAATGCCACCAGTCTGATCTGGTATGACGGCAGGATCAGATAATGTTTTCGCGATTTCTTGCTCATTTGATCAGGACTCCTTAACGTTTCTGGCCGGAAGTTTCAGTTTCGGGGCCAGGCGTAACCTGGCATTTGACCTGCAGGGTCGGGTTTATCCAGTAGTCGATGCCGGCGCGCAATTCGATAAGAGCGCGGGTCAGGCGCGTTTTCTTCGCCTCGCGAAGCTGCAGTTCTCGACTGGCGCGGGCTGCCGCTGCCGGGTCTTCACCGGGCCGTGCGATGACTTCAAATATGTGGGTGCCGGCTTCGTCGGCAAAGCCGACGGTCAGTGAACCGGTTGGCTGCTCGAGCAGTTTGTTGAACACGCCTTCAGGGAAATCGCCGGCACTTTTCCAGCCGATATCGCCGCCAACGTTTCGATACAGGGAAACGCTGCAGCTGGCGTTCAGATCGGCAAAACTGATGCCACTGGCGTGACTGGCGAGAATATCGGGTACCAGGCCCGAATCTGCAGCAAGAATCGTGCGAAGATGCAGTCTGACTTTTGCAGGCTGCGGCGTTGGCGTCATACTGGCGATGCCGGGTTCGTCGGGCCGATTGAGAATGCTTGTCAGATTGGCGTTGGCGAGTTCCTCGATGAGAAATGCGGCTCTGGCAACCGTTTCGTCGTCGTTGCCCGGCTTGAGTGCCGCGTCAAAATCGGCAATTTTTTTAACGAAGGCGGGGTCACGGTCGAGGCCGGCTTTGCGGGCCCCCTCAGCCAGCAGCAGGGTTTCGAACATATCGGCGGCAAAGGCCGTTTCAGAGAGTTGCCGGGCGCGGGCACCGGAAATATTACGAATTTTCCTGAGGTCCTCAAGACTGATGCTGGTTTGGCCAACCTTCATCGCCAGATTCTTCCGGCCAAGAATGTAATCAAAATCAGCCCAGAGAAAGAAACTCATCAGCAGGGCGGTAAGCAGCATCAGAAAACCGATAAACACAAAAACCGCCCGCTTTGAAACGAGCAGAATTTCGTGATTCTCGATGACTCTGATTCTTTCGAACATTCTATCTCTCTGCAGCCGGCGTCGTGCTCGAAGATGCCACCATGGCGGCAAAACCGGCAAAAAACTGGTCCAGATCCATTGGTCCTTCATGAGAATACGCGACTTTGCCATCGGGTGCAACAATAAAAACCGCCGGTGTCATAACGACGCCGTACTGGTCAGCTGTGACCCAGGTATCTGAAGCAACCTGTTCCATAAGCACCGGCAGCTTCAATTCGCGTTTATTACTGTAATTCTGCAGTGCCTTCTGCATTTTTTCAGTGTCGAGTGAAATGAAAAAGGCTTTTATATCGGTCATTGAAGCAAGGCGGTGCTGAATTTCCGGTATTTCTTCGAGACATGAATGACAGAACAGCGACCAGTAGGCGACGATGTTCCATTGCCCCGCTGAAGGAAAAGTCATGGCGGTGTCGTCGATGGCCTTGAGACTGCATACCGGCGCCGCGGTGCCTGGCGTCAGAAGTTTTGATGGCATGCTGCTGTCGCCGCTGACCACGGGCATGGAAGCCCCGGCCTTCAGAGTCACCAGGAACAGGACGGCTGCCAGAACAAAACCTGCCGAAGCTCTGCGGCGGTTAAAGTTGGGCATTGATGGCATTTTCGATCTCCTTTTCGTTTTCAGGGGCGTAGCCGAGGTGGTCGTAGAGCACTTTGCCCTGGCGATTGAGCAGCAGGGTGCGCGGCAGAACGCTGACGTTGTAACTTTTGATCATGCCGCCCTGGTCATCGACTGCTATCATGTAGGGTATCTGCTGCGGAAACTTTTTGATGAAGCGCTGAATCTTCTTGAGCGGGAACCCGGGCGGATGGATGCCGATGATGTTGACACGATTCTGCAGTGTTTCGTGCAGCCTGATGATAAAAGGAATCTCTTCGATACAGGTTCCGCAGGTGACCGACCAGAAAACAAGCAGCAGGGGTTTTTCGGTGAACTGGCCCGCCAGCCTGAACTTCTGCCCGTTGAGATTCGACAGCATCACCCCTTCGAGCGAAGATATGCTGCCTGGCTCTGAATCGGGAATGAAAAACTGGATCAGCAGAAAGCTGAGGGCGGCGAGCAAAAGAAGTACGGCGTGATTGCGGTTCATCTATCAATCATATTTTACGATAGTGCCCGCAAATGTGTCGCCCCAGCGACGGTTTTCTCTGCCGGTATGGATCTGATAAAGCTCGAAAACGTTGGCCAGCATCGATATAAGAAACAGCGGCAGCACGATCACCAGGCTGGCTATTTCCGTGAGAACCGGAATCGGAATGATGTAAATGGCCGCTGATATCGCTGATACCAGCAGAGGCAGTGCCGGAATGATGTTGCGTCTGACCGACATCATCATGGTGATCGGTTTGCCGGTTGTGGTCGTAACTCTTATGTTCATTGCCTTTTTGCCCGGTGTCTGACCATCGAGAGGCCCGAACTGGAAGGGTGTGTCTTTGATCAGAATTGAAATTGCAGCAGCAAGAAATACGAGAAAATTGAACAGGGCCGCCAGGTTGACGGGTTTCTGCGGCAGAAGAAAGAAAGCCGGCAGGGTAATGATGACGGCAGGAACACTCACCATGACCAGGTCGATGAAAGTGCCGATAAATCTTTTGAAAATCAGCTTCTGGAGAAATGAATCGACTTCAGCGAGTTTCTTTTTAACTTCTTCCTGTGAGGGCATTTTCATTTCAGGTTTGCCGACTGGTTTCTTAATTTCTGCCATCTTGTCCTTCCTTTGTCCTGTAGAGTCGATAAGACTCTAAAAAATAGACCAAGCGATCAGTTTAGTCAACGTAGATTCTATCGACGCCAGACGCAAACTTCAATTCAGGATCGATACCCGAAGTAACTCTGTCACTGCGAGGAGCAAAGCGACGCGGCAGTCGTTGCTGAGGCAAATGATTCATTCTTGAACCTCAATGACGGTTCTCAGCTTACGTAACTCTGTCACTGCGAGGAGTGAAGCGACGCGGCAGTCGTTGCTAAGGCAAATGATTCATTCTTGAACTTCAATGACGGTTTACAGGTTACGTAACTCTGTCACTGCGAGGAGTGAAGCGACGCGGCAGTCGTTGCTGAGGCAAATAATTCATTCTTGAACCTCAATGACGGTTCTCAGCTTACGTAACTCTGTCACTGCGAGGAGTGAAGCGACGCGGCAGTCGTTGCTGAGGCAAATGATTCAATCATTAACTTCAAATAGCGGCTTCAAGATTACGATTGTTTCGTTCTGCACTCAGAGACTGCTTGACGAATCGAGGCAGAATGTTGCACATTAAGAGCCATGAAAATCGGGCTCATATCAGATACGCATATTCTTGACGATGACCGGCTTGAAGTGCCGTCCTGGATCAGAGATGCCTTCAGCGGCGTCGATATGATCATACATGCCGGCGATGTCGGCCTTGCAGGCGTTATCGGCGAACTGTCGGCCATCGCGCCCGTCTATGCCGTCCGGGGAAATTGCGACCGCAACATCGTCGATACGCCATCTTCCCGATCCATCGAGATAGGCTGTGGCCTGTTGACCGTTGCCCATCAGGCCGGCGATGCCCGCCGTGCTCTGAATCACCGCAGCCGGGTCATGGTCTATGGCCATACTCACATCCCACTGATCAACCAGGAAGAAAATCTTCTCGTTATCAACCCGGGCAGTCCGACTCTGCCGCGCGGCGGCCTTCCCGCATCTGTTGCTTTGTTACATGTAAATGGCGAAGAAATTCGCGCCGAGTTAAAGCAAAGACCCTGAGCTGCCGATTAGTTGAAAAGAGATTAAATTCCATTCAACAGGTGGCAACATGAAACGTATTCTCTTTTCGACGGTATTTATCAGTTTAATGGCTCTGGTAGCGAGTCTGCTGCAGAGTGCTCCCGCCGAAACCAACCCCGTCAGCTTCAGAGGTACTTTTTCCAGTTATCTTTCAAGTGAACCGGCCAACCTCGACCCGGCCCGCGGCGTCGATGTCAATGAAGCAACCGTTCAGGCCAAAGTGTTCGACGGTCTGGTTCGCTACGATGAAAAAATGCGCCTGGTCGGCAACCTTGCCGAATCATGGAGCGTTTCTCCCGACGGGCGTGAATACGTTTTCAAGCTCAAACAGAACGCCGTATTTCACAATGGTCAGCAGTTGACCGCCGCCGATGTCGTTTTCTCGCTCGACCGCCTGCTCGACCCCGAAGTCGGTTCGCCGCGCACCTGGGTTCTTGAAAAGGTCGAAGGTGCCGCCGAACGCATGAAAGGCGAAACTCCGGTCGTGTCTGGAATTGCTGCCATCGATGCCCATACCGTATCGGTCAGACTTGTTGCTCCGTTTGCACCGTTCATGAGTCTTCTGACCATGCCGGCCTGCTACATTCTGCCCTGTGAAAGCCGCACCGCCATCAAGGAACACAGCTTTTTCGAAAAACCGGCCGGTACCGGCCCATTCAAAATCACCGAACGGGTGCGCGACAGCTATATCAAGCTGGTGGCGAACGAATCTTATCACGATGTCAAACCCAATCTGGCCAGAATCGAAATGCGCATAATTCCAGAAAATATGAAAGCTGAAATGGAATTTGAAAGCGGCAATCTCGATATGCTGCAGCTCTACCCGGCCAATTACGAACGTTTCAAGACTGACCCGGAATTTGCCGCCAGCATTCACGACGTGCCGGCTCTCAATGTTTTTTATGTCGGCTTCAATAATCAGGCCGCCCCCTTCAGCGATATCAGAGTGCGCAAAGCCCTGAACCTGCTCGTCGATCGCGAAAAGATCATCAATGCCGTATATCAGGGCCGGGCCGTTCCCGCCAACGGCAGTATCCCTCCCGGAATTTCCGGCTTCACCAATACCTCGACCGGTCTTGCCTATAACCCCGAAGAAGGCCGAAGACTTCTCAAGGAAGCCGGTTACTCGAAAGCCAATCCTTTGGTCTTCGATCTCTTCCAGCGCTCTTCGCAGTCTGCCTTCGAGATAACCCGCCTCCTGCAGGGTGAACTGAAAAAACACGGCGTGCAGGTGAACCTGAAACCCATGGAATGGAGCGCCCTCAAGGACGCCATCAGCAAGGGTGAAGCCCCGGCTTTTTACATGAGCTGGTTCGGCGATTACCCCGACGGCGAAAACTTTCTTTATCCGCTGTTTCATTCGAAAAACTGGGGCTCAGGCGGCAATCGCGCCCGCTTCAAAAACGCCGAAGTCGACAGCATGCTCGATGAATCGGTTAAAATTCAGGACGCCGAACGCCGGGCCGAAGCTTACGACCGCATCAACCGCAAAGTCGCCGAGCAGGCTCCCTGGATCTACCTCTGGCACTGCAGCGAAAGCTACCTGACTGGCGCCAAAGTCAGCAATATCGACTTCTCACCGATGTTCTTCTGCGACAAGGGTCTGACTCTGAGCGTAAAAGACTGATACAATCAGATCATCCGGCTGCAGGGGTGCATGGTGACAAAATGACCGGACTGTTGTAAAGTTGTTGCCTGAAATTCAAAATACAAGGGTTTGTCAATGCTCGAATTCACGCTCAGAAGAATTGTCGCAACCATTCCGGTTCTTCTGGGCATTCTTATTGTCGCTTTTACCGTTCTCTACCTGATTCCGGGTGATCCTGCCCAGACTCTTGCCGGTCCGCGCGCCGATGCAGCAACCCTCGAACGCATCCGTTCCGAAATGGGTCTCGATCAGCCGCTGCTGACCCGATTCGCATCCTATCTGAAACGGGTGGCGCAGGGGGATCTCGGCGATTCGGTGGTCACCGGCAAACCGGTGCTCGAATCCCTGGCCGAAAAGCTTCCATATACTCTCAAGCTGGCGTTGATGGCGATGGGCTTTTCGATCGTCATCGGTATTCTCATGGGTATCGCCAGCGCCATCTCTCAGGGAAAATGGCTCGACCGGCTTTGTACTGTTCTTTCGGTCGCCGGTATCAGCATTCCGGTATTTCTCTCCGGCCTTGTGTTTCTCTATGTCTTTGCGGTGCGGCTCAAATGGTTCCCGTCATCCGGGTTCCGTGGCGGCGACAGTCTGCTGCCCTTCATTCTGCCGGCATTTACCCTTGGCATCAGGTCGGCGGCCTTTCTGGCCCGCATCGTCAGAAGCAGCATGATCGAGGTTCTCAATCATGATTTCATCAGAACCGCACGCGCCAAAGGCCTGAGCCGCACCCGCATTCTTTTCAGGCACGGGCTGGTCAATGCTCTGGTGCCGGTTATCACCGTTATCGGTCTCGATCTTTCAAGCTATCTCAACGGTTCGGTTATCGTCGAAACGATCTTCGACCTGCCCGGTATCGGGCGCTTCGCAATGGACGCGATTCTGCAGCGTGATTACCCGATAATTCAGGGTGTCGTCGTCCTCGGCGCTTTCATTTTTATCATGGTGAACCTGATCATCGACCTGTTCTACGCCTGGATCAACCCGAAAATCCGTGACGAAATGATGGGGAAATCTACAGGATGAAACAGATTATTCAACGCATGACCCCCGCCGGCTGGTTCAGTCTTGCCGGAATTCTGCTCGTTGTCGGTGTGGCCCTGTTCGCACCCCTGCTGGCCGTCAACGACCCGATGGAAACTGACCCGATGCGCCGCCTTGCCAAAATCGAAGGGTTTCCGCTTGGCTGCGACCAGCTCGGGCAATGTGTTTATTCGCGACTCATCTATGGAGCCCGCCTGTCATTGATCATCGGCTTCGCTTCGCGTTTCACCGCCCTGCTGATCGGCCTGGCGGTCGGACTTGCCGCCGGCTATTTCGGTGGCTGGCTAGACTGGCTGCTGATGCGTCTCGTCGATATGTTTCTCGCTTTTCCAAGTCTGCTGCTGGCTATTGCAGTGTCGATGGTTCTTGGCAGCGGCATCGGCACCGTCATCTTTGCCCTGGCGATCGTCGGCTGGGCTGAAATGGCGCGCATTATCCGTTCTGCGGCTCTCGAACTGCGTTCGGCCGAATATGTCATTGCGGCCCGCACGCTCGGTGCCAGTCATCTGCGCATCATTCTCACCCATATTCTGCCGAACTGTCTGCCGCTGATAACCGTTATCTTTACCATGGGCATGGCGACTGCAGTTCTTTCTGAGGCCAGTCTCAGCTTTCTCGGTCTCGGCGTCGACCCCTCGCTGCCGACCTGGGGCGGAATGGTCGCCGCTGCCAAAGATTACATGCTGCGTCGACCCTATCTGGTGGTTTACCCCGGAGCCTGTATTGCTTTTCTGGTCATCGTTTTCAACGTCGCCGGCGATGAACTCAGAGATATTCTCGACCCCTCCCGCAAAGGACAATGGTGATATGAACGCTTCAACCCGCCCCCTGATCGGAATCGCCTACGCTGATTCTTCGGTGCGCGATAACGAAATGCGTATTCGCACCTATGTGTCGCGCAAATATTATCACGCCGTCCAGAAAGCCGGCGGCGACCCGCTGCTGCTGCCCGCTCCTTTGTTATTGCCCGGCGAGAATTCTGCGGAATTTTATGCCCGCTTTGTCGATCGCTACCTTGGTATCATCGATGGGCTCCTGCTGCCTGGCGGTGAAGACGTTCACCCGCGCTATCAGGGTGAAGATCCCTCGCCGGCTCTCGACCTGGTCAATCCATTTCGTGACGAATTTGAACTGGCCCTTGCCAGAAAAGCCTATTCGGAACATAAAATGCCGATTCTCGGAATCTGCCGGGGTTGCCAGGTGCTGGCCATAGCTCTTGGCGGCAAGGTGCATCAGGATCTGGCTGCTGTTGCCGGGGTGCAGCATTCGCAGAAATCGCCGCGCTGGTCACCTTCGCATCAGGTTTCTATCCGGCACGACTCAAAACTTGCTGTTGCTCTGAAGTCTACAAAGGTCTTCACAAACTCCTTTCACCATCAGGCCGTCAGAGAACTCCCACCTGGGTTTGTCGATGCGGGCCAGACCGCCGATGGCGTTATCGAGGCTGTCGAGTGCTACGCAGATCGTTTTTGCATCGGCGTGCAGTGGCACCCCGAAGAAACTTTCGCCGGCGATGAAGCCAGCCGCAATCTTTTTGCCGCCTTTATTGCCGCTGCCAGTTAATTTCACTATACCGGATGCCGGCCGAGCAGTCTGTGTGCCCTCTGCAAACGATTCGTCAGCCGCGGGTTGCTGCTGTTTCGCTGGTGTCGACGTCAAACCTGCCTGCCTCACAAGTTTGCTGCCGGGTGCCGGGCAATCTCAATCCTGAGCTGCCCGGCATAAGCCCCTCCTGAGCAAAACAACAGTCTGCTTTCCGGCAACTTCTGCTTTGAATGCGTCTTCTGTTTAAGTCATTAAAGCGGATGCAAAAGATGCTGCGGGAAAAAATGCTCAGGCCCGGCGATTGGCCGGGCTATCGAATCCAGGTGGGTTTTGGGTGGGATATAGGAAAGAGCGGGAATTTTTGCTCTAAACTTTTTGGCGGTTTGTGCCGATATTAATAGAAGGGACGAAAAAAGGGGGCAGTGTATGAAACGGCTGGTTATGATGGTGCTTCTGGCAGTAATGCTGATTGTGCCCTTCTGCGGTTTCATGGTCGTCGAGCGGCAACCTCTGTTTGCCGTCGAATGCAGACTGTCACCGGGCGATGCCAGCCTGAAAATACTTCCCGGCCCTCTTTATCGCCAGAATCAGGTCAGTTTGCGCGTTACGGTTAAAAATCAGCAGCAGTTTACCGTTGCCGAAGGTTTTCGCCGGGTGGAGCTGCTGCAGATTCCCTCAGACGGAGTTTTGTTCCGTATTCCCTTATCTGACCGACTCACAAATGACCAGAATTATCAGGTTTCGGTAATCGTCGATTCTCCGGGGTCGGAAACAGTGCAGACGGACTTTGCAGCAGTGCATACGACCGGAACCAGTTCCGATGATTTTTTTGCACGCCGCTTCAAAGCGATTACCGAACCAGCCAGTATGCGCAATCAGGTCAGCGCCAAAGCGATCCGCAAGGTTCTGCTGTGAAACCCGATGCTTGATTTTCTCCTGCGGCAATTTCTGCCTTTCGGCATTTCCCGCACTCTCAGCCTGGCCGGCATGCCTCTGCTGCAGTTTATGGTTGCCGGACTCTGTTCCCGTGAAGAAGCCGGACGTTTTTATCTGCTCAGTTCCCTGGCTTTTATTGCCTCGCAGATCGCCGATCTGGGAATTTCACGCGCCATGCCGGTGCTCTTTGCCGATGACGATGCCAGATCACACCCGCTTTTGCCGGAAACTGGTATTCTGAGATGGCTGAGCGGGGCAATTCTCGGTTCATTGCTGCTTCTCTTTGAACATCTGGGTGCCGTTTCCTGGCAGTGGTGGTCGGGCGGTCTGCTGATGCTGGTTTTCTGTGTCGGCAGGGTAATTCTGCTCGGTAATCAGGGCTACTGTCATGCCCGCCAGCAGTATGCACTGCTGTTGCGCGGTGCTCTGATCCATGTAATGGCAGCAGCAGTGACTCTGGCGCTGGCGGCATATTACGGAAAATTCGGCGCCGAAGCGGCGCTCGCAGCTCTTGCGGCTGGGGTCTGGGCCGAAATGCTGGTAATCGACAGTCGCGCTGCCCATCCGTTACGCAAACAGGCATATGACTGGCGCGGCGCTCTACAGATGGTTAAGCCATACGCTTCGGTCGGGTTGTTCACTGCCATCAACAACCGTATCGAATCAGTCGTTGCCGGCCGCTTTCTTGACCCGGCAAGTCTCGGTATTTTCGGCACCCTCGACTCGGCTTTCAAAATGGCTATCTGGCCATCCTTCGTCAGTGCTCAGGCCGTTTACCCTGCGGTGCGCGATGCGGTGGTTTCAGGTGATCGGGTGCAGCTGCGCCGGCATACGATGCGGCATTTCGTAGCCGGCGGGGTTATATGTCTTGCGGTGATGATCGTCACGGGAATTTACTGGTATGCCAGAATGGCTGGTGATATGCGTCTGACCGTGGCTGCATCGCTACTCTGGTTTTCTCTGTGGATTTCAGTGCCGGCCGCTTTCATGATTCCGCTTTATTACAGTTTCAGGCTTGAAGAAAAATTTTCGCGCCTGACGTTTCAGACAACTTTACTTCGTTGCGTGGTGTCTGTTGTGCTGGCCATTCATTTCGGCTATGTCGGCCTCTGTGCCAATCATGCCGTCGTGTCGCTTATTGCTCTGGCAATTTTCTGGTATGGGTTGAAAGGTGCCCTTGTCAGGGCAGAAGAGCCCGTGGGCCGATGTGAATAACCAGCACCACCGCCAGCGCCCAGATCAATACGCTTAACTGAAGCGGCCGGTCGTTCAGTACGACCTCGGCAGGGTTTTCCCCGAGTTCCTGGATGTGAATCAGATACAGGTAACGCATGATGCCGTAAATGACCATCGGCACGGTGTAGATCAGCTTGTCGCTGCCGAATTTGGCAATGGTTTCAGCACTGACGGTGTAAAAAGTGTAGGTGGTGATCGCGGTGGCGGCAAGAATCGAAGTCATCTGGTCGATATACTCGAGCGAATATGAAGAGAGGATTTTGCGGTGCCGCACCGCTTCATCGCTGTAAGTGGCGATTTCCTGGCGGCGTTTCGCCAGCCCGAGAAACATGGCCAGCATCAAAGTAGACAGCAGCAGCCAGTGGGAAATGTAAATGTCCGGTTCGAGGCTTTTTAGAGCGCCGACGCCTGCGGTTGCCCTCAACACGAAGCCGATTGCGATACACATGACGTCGAGAATGACGATGTTCTTGAGCTTGAAGCTGTAGGCGAGATTGAGCATGAAGTAGGTCAGCGCCAGAGCGAAAAACATCGGCGAAAGCAGCCAGGCTGCCGCCAGACTTGCCAGAAGAATTACCAGCAGCGCTCCTTTGGCTTCAGTGACCGACAAGGCTCCTGAAGCAATCGGTCGCAGACATTTCTGCGGATGCAGTCGATCCTTTTCAAGGTCGGCCAGATCGTTGAGCAGATAGACACTGCCTGACAGGCCGCAGAAGGTAAAAAAGCCGGCGATTGCGTGCAGCCAGGCAGGCAGAGTGAACAGCAGCCCTTTCTCCGAAAAGAGAAGGGCCGCAAACAGAATCAGATTCTTCGTCCACTGCTTTGGGCGCAGACTCGAAAAAACCGGTGCTATCATCGACTTTCCTGTTTCTCAGCCTTTGTGCCGATTCTATCAGCTGCCGCCCTTTCTGTAAAGAATTCCATTCTCACAGCATGCGAATGGCTAAGAGCGGCTTTTATTCAGACTTCTTTCGCTGTCAGCCATGCACAGCATGGCGGTTTTCGTAGTCGTTGTCGAATAGTGGGTTCGACCACGACAACGATTAACATGAAGACAAAATTTATCTGCGTATCACCTGGTGCCGATACGAAATATTGTACCGATTGCAGGGTTTATGTTAAAATCGCAGTGAACCGGCTAACAACAATGCAAACACCCGATAATGAAATCATTCTGCTGAATCTGCCTGCTGACTGTAATGCCCCCCGGCCGTGCTATAATCGCTTTCCCGGGCGGCCGGCCCCGTTGGGGCTTTTCTGCCTAGCTACTGCTGCGCCGCAGAAGATTTCGGTCATCGAGGCCCAGAATTCCACCGCCATGGTAGATGCCCTGACCGGTCTGACAGGCGTCAGGGCCTTGATATTCCAGACCTCTGAAAAGGCCGAACCCGAAAAGCTGCAACAGTTCAGCGCCAGAATAAGAGCAACTCTGCCCGGGGTGATGCTTGGCATCAATACTGAGAATCCAGAACTGCCGGCCGGTTTCGATTTCGCCGTCAAAGGCACCGGCAAAGCGATTGTGCTGCGTATTCTCCGTGGTGACCGGCCATCAGGTTTCATCGACTGCAGCTGTGAAGACGCCGCTTCGCCTCTGGCCGTGCCTGAAGAACCATTTGTCGACTGCGGTTATGAGATCCTTCCCGAAAAGTGGCTTTATGCTTCCACACTCGAAATTGCCCAGCCATGGCTTGGCCTTCAGGATCGCAGTGCCACCCGTAGAACCTGGCCCGGCCTCGACTGGGTCGCAGGTCTGATCGCCTGGCTGAAACAATCAGGCTTCGCCGCCTTTCACTTCTGCCCGTCGGGTCTGACCGCCGACGATCTGCACGAACTTCGCTCGCTGATGTTGAATCAGAAAGCCAGATTTGCCGTTTCTTTCAACGCCGGTGATGTGATCAACATCAGACAGATCGGCTGGCCATTGCTGCAGGTCTGGTTATATCAGACCGGTGAAGCTTCTCTCACAGCGATGCAGCATCACCTGCAGCACATTCATGAAGCCGGTTTTCAGGTCGGACTGCAGATAGACCACGCCTGGGCGGCAATCGACGGTTCGGCTTCGCTGCTGGGGCAGATCGACAGGCTGGCATTCAGCGACGAATCGTGCTGGCCGTTTTCCGAATTGCGCAAAGTTACCGCCCGCTACTGGAGCGGCAAAAATCGTTTCATCAGGCGGCTGTTTTCTGTCAGAAGCGCTTCTGAACTGGTGATGTTCATGAAAACCACCTATACGATTCTCGAAACCATCTTTTCGTCAGATGAAAAAGGCAGGTAAAGCGATGATACATGTTGTCAATGGCCCAAATCTGAATCTGCTCGGCCGCCGCGAGCCCGAAATCTATGGCAGGCGCACCCTGAAAAGCATTCAGAAAGAACTCGAGGAACTCGCTTTCTGCAACAACGAGGAAGTCAAATTCATGCAGAGCAACCACGAGGGTGAGCTTCTCGATTACCTCCAGAAACTCGCCGAAGGCGACCGGGTAATTCTCAACCCGGGTGCTCTCGCGCATACAAGCATTGCCCTGCGCGACTGTATCACCGGCACCGGCATCGAAGTCGTCGAGGTGCATGTTTCCAATGTCACCGCCCGTGAGGCTTTTCGCCAGAATTCACTGATCAGCCCGGTGTGCCGAGGCGTCATCAGCGGGCTGGGTGCCGATGTCTACCGCCTTGCCCTGACCTGGTTCATCGAAAGAGAATAAACTTTGCCCACTCGTCCTGAAATTGAACTTCTTGCTCCAGTCGGCAGTCAGGCCTGTCTTAAAGCAGCCTGTCTGGCTGGAGCCGATGCCGTCTATCTGTCAGGCAAGCGATTCGGTGCCCGGGCTTTTGCCGCCAATTTCGACGAAAAGGGCCTGCGCTGGGCCCGCCGGGTAACCAGGGCTCTCGGCCGCAAAATGTATGTGACGCTGAATACCATCGTTTTCGAACATGAATGGAAGCTTCTCGACGAAGCTCTGACGTTCTACGAAGCCCTGCAGCCTGACGCCCTGATCGTTCAGGATATCGGGGTGGCGGCCGAACTTCGGCGGCGCGGCAGCAGGATTCCTCTGCATCTGAGCACCCAGGGAGCCTGGTTTGGCCAGGGCGGCTGCGAAGAATTAAAAGAACTCGGGATCAGCCGGGTGATTCTGCCCCGCGAAGTCAGTGCCGATGAGTTGAAGGCCCTGCTCGACAGTGTGCCTTTCGAACTTGAAATTTTCGTGCATGGCGCCATGTGCTACAGCATTTCCGGGCGCTGTTTCTGGAGCATTGCGCTTGGCAGCCGGTCAGGCAACCGCGGCACCTGCGCTCAGCCCTGCCGGCGGGAATACAGCGGCAACGGGCGCAGCGGCTGTATTTTCAGTCCTTGTGACCTCCGGCTGATCGACGATGTAGCCTGGCTGAAAGAGTCGGGGGTGGCATCGTTAAAAATCGAAGGGCGCATGAAAAGCCCCGAATACGTTTATCAGGTCGTCAGATCGTATCGCGAGGCCCTCGATCATGGCCGTCCAGTCTCTGAAAAACTCGACGAAGTCTTTACCCGCACCGCGTCGCGAGGTTTTTTTGCCGGGCCCACCGGGCCATCGCAATGGCAGACCGGCGATAACCCGGGGCGCGAAGGCGTGGTCGCCGGTATCACTACCGGTAATACTTCCGATGGCCTTGTTGAATTGCAGACCCGCGAAGAAATAAAACCAGGCGATGGTCTTTACTGGTTTGTCGGTGGAGAACAGAGCGGTGCCAGAATTACCTGGGTCAAAACCGACCGTAAAAATGCCGGGTTTGTCTGGGTGCGTGGCCTGCCAGTTCACCTCGGGGCCGGGGTTGAACTCAAGCGCACTTCGAGCGCCGATGAAGGCACCTGGGAGAAACAGTGGAACCGGGACTGGGAACGTCAGCCGGTCGATCTGTTCTGGTCTGGCCATGAAGGCACTCATCTTGCAGTCGAAGCGATGATCAACGAACACCCATTGCATCTCGAAAGCGAAGAAATTCTGCAACTGGCAATGAACAAAGGGCTTGAATCCGGCCCCCTGCAGGAAAAGTTCACCATCCTCGGCGATTTTTTCAAAGCCGGTCGCCAGGTGACGAGACATCTCGATCCGGGTCTGCATATCGGCGGCAGCGCTCTCAA
Source organism: uncultured bacterium (assembly GCA_964474705.1). GTDB lineage: Bacteria > Muiribacteriota > Ozemobacteria > Ozemobacterales > Ozemobacteraceae > Rifleibacterium. The sequence continues at coordinate 44,144 of CAYYUI010000020.1, read as the reverse complement.
AAAACTGAAGCGCCTGCTCGTTGAAAGTATTGCCAAACTCGAACAGCTGCCGCCGCCCCGCGGAGAAGCCTCAGTTGCCGCGCTGCTAAGATCTGCAAAGCAGAACAGCCGCCCTGATTATTCGCGACATTTTGCTGCCAATGGCCGGCCCGGTATTCACCTGCGCGTCTGGAACCACAGTTTTCCGTTTCTGCGCGACCTGCCGGTCGATGGCTGGGTTCTGCCATGGAAAGGCGATAATCAGCGCGCCGACATGGTGCTGCGCGCCGGGGTCAGCTGGTGGTTGCCGCCGGTGCTGACCCGCAGCCATTTCGAACAGCTGGTGTCAGAGCTTGCACCCATGAAGGAAGGCAGCTTTCTCTGCCTCGGCTGGGAGGCCTTCGCCCTGGCAAAACGCCTGCCGAATCTGAAATTCACCTTTGACTGGAGTTTCAATATCTGCAATCTCGCTGCTCTCGATTTTGTGCGCAGTCGTGGGCTCGACGCGGTTTTCTCCCGGGAATGGCGGGAAGACCGGATTCCGGAAAACCTCAATGGCCTGCGCAGCACTTACGCCTGGAACCCTCTCGTTTCATTCTCGCGCTTCAAAAACGACCTCAAGCCTGGGATGGTTGTACAGAATTCGCATAATGACAGGTTTTTTACTCTGCAGATCGGGAATGGCGTCACCGCCATGTTTCTTGAAGACAAGCCCGCCTCGATGATTCGCCGCCAGAATGCCGCTTTGCAGATCGATGTTGCGGTTTCGCCCGAAGAAAATCCGGTTCAGGTCGCCAGAGACCTGAACCGGATGCTTGAATCTTACCGTAGCGGCTGATTAAATCGGTTTTTCGACGAAACCGCGCCCCTGGGGCTTAACGGTCAGAACCGCACAGGGTGATTTGCGGGCTATTTCATAACTGTTGCCACCGAGCCACGAATCAATAAAGCCGGTTTTGCCGTGGGCGCCGATGATGATCAGGCTGACTTCATTTTCGATGGCGTAGTTGATGATCGTTTCATAGACCAGGCCGCCTTCGATTTTCTTGACGATATCGAGATCGCTGAATTTGGCCGGAACGAAACTTTCCAGCTGTTTCCGGTTCTGTTCATGCCATTTGCTGGAGGTTTCCAGCGGATCGCTGAGGTTGCCAGCGTGCAGAACTTCTTCTTCAATGACATTCAGAAGATGAATCTGGGCGCCGTATTCACTGGCAAAAGTCGCGGCATACCTGAGAGCCAGTTCAGAACCTTCCGAAAAATCAACGGGCACGAGAATTTTACTGATTTTTATCATCGCAGAACCTTCCCATTAATGTTTTGCCCATTCTACAATTCACCGGGCAGCAAGGTCAATTTATTTAATCCAGATCGGTGTACGGCCCGCAGCCAGGGTTTTCATTTCGAGACCTTCGATGGTGCACATGCCGACAGTATTGCCTTCCTGGAAGACAACCCAGCTGTTGTCCGGCGACAGACTGGGGTAGATGCCTCTGACGATTGGCCGCTGCACTTCAGTCTGGTCGACGGCGAGGTATTCGAGTTCGTTTTCGCCATGCCGGTCAGTGAAGTAGACCACGAACTTGCCGTCTTTGCTGAAAACCGGAAATGATTCATTGACCTTCTCGGTGGCCGTCAGCCTTTTGATACCCTGGGCAAGCGTCGAAATCAGATAAAGATCAGAGGTGCCGTCTTCGCCGAGCGCTGAAACGGCAACCCAGGCGCCGTCAGCCGACCAGTTGGCGGCGGTGACCTTCAGGTCCTGGGATATCTTGTTGGCCTGTTTGCGTTCGAGGCTGTAGACATAGAGTTCGGCCTTGCCGTCGCAGGTGGTGTAAAGAAAGAACTTGCCATCGGGCGAAAAATCTTCGAATGCCGCGCCGGTCAATACTCTCTTCAGGCGGTCGCCGCTCTTGTTGAGCAGATAAATTTCTGATTCCATTTCGGGAGTTTTGTTGGTAAAACCAATCCAGCCGCTCGCCTCGTTGAAACGCGGAAACATAATGTTGTTGAAAGCTGCAGTCAGCCTGATTTTGCCGTTGCCGTCGGGGTTGATGGCAGCGAGGTAGTTGGTGTCGGGGGCAGGTGAGTCGATGTAGAGAATCCGGCCGGTGGGCAGGGTGGCGGCCTGAGCAGCCAGGCAGCAGACGAATTGAAACGCGAGCAGAATATACAGTATTTTCCTCTTCATATTTTTACCTTTCGCTGAAGATAAAATCTGGTCAGGGCATAAACCCTGACCAGAAGTATAAACCATATTCAGGCTGGCGACCAGCAAGTTTTTAGATTTTAAAGACGCTCTTCAGGTCGTTGTAATAACCAAGTTTTTCCTGGTCGTCTTCGATATTTTCGTTGAGGTCTTTGATTGCTTTGCTCAGGCTCTGAATCTGCCCGGCATTCTTGGAATCATACTTATCGAGCTTGTCGAGCTCTTTCTGTTTTTCGGCAACTTTGCTCTTGTTGCCGGAAACATTGCCCTCGAGCTCGCTGGCCTTTGATTTCGCATCGCCGAGAGCCTTCTGCATTTCACCCCAGGCCTTTTCGAGGCGGGCGCGTGACTGTTCTACCTTCTTGCCGGCGCTTTCGATGGTTTCGCCGAAAATGCCGAGGGTGCGGCTGGTCTTGTTGCTGTCGACGGCTTTTTCATAGGTTTTCTGAGCTTCGCGCAGATCTCTCTGCAGGCCCGGAATATCATACTGCGGGTAGTCGACGGTATTAACGAACTTGAAGAATGAGGTGGTGCCGCCGAAGAAGCCCTTCGAAAGCAATTTGGAGCCGTTGTTCACTGCCTTGTAATATTCGCTGCGCCGGTCGGCAAGATCGGGGCTGCCGATTTCGCTGAGAATCTTCTGGTAGCGGGTGGCAGCGACTTTTTCAGCTTCTTTGGCCGCTTTTTCGGCATCGGCCTTCTCTTTGGCTGCCTTTTCAGCAGCGATTTTCTCGGCTGATGCTTTTTCTGCGGCCGCCTTCTCGGCGGCTATTTTTTCGGCAGCAGCCTTGTCTTTTGCAGCCTTATCGGTTGCTGCTTTGTCAGCTTTTTCTTTGGCGGCTTTTTCGGCAGCGGCTTTATCTTTGCGTGCCTTTTCTTCGGCCGCCAGTTTGTCGTGGGCTTCCTGTTTGGCCTTGGCGTCATCGGCTGCCAGAGCGCCGTCATCGTTGTCGTTGACTATGGGCTTGACTTCTTCTTTTTTGTTATCTTTCTTTTCGTCTTTTTTGGCTACGTCTTTGGCTTTCTTGTCGAGCTGGGCCATTTCGGCGTTGGTCAGCGGTTTGTTGTCGCTGCCCACCAGTTCAACCTTGCCGGTGCGGTCGAGACGATAAGTGTAGCCTTCGGGCGGGTTCATCGCCATCCAGTCTTCTTCAGTCATGAATTTGTTGTCGATCAGAAAGCGCACCGTCTGTTCGTTGAGGTCGGCAATGCGCTTTTTCTGGGCCAGCAGGGCGCGATTTGCCGAATCCAGGGCATTCTGCAGCCGTTTGACCTTTTCCTGGGTCGACCATTGTGGCAGCTTGCTTACTTTGTCGGCTGAAGTCGACGAATCTTTTTCGACCTTGGGTTTTTTGCCTTCTTCGACAGCAGGCTTGGTTTCAGTCGGCTTTTCTTCGACGGCGGGCTTAACTTCTTTGGTGACCGGAACTTCAAGAACCCAGCCGGCATGTATCAGGTCGGGGTTCTTTTCAAGTGACGGATATTTACCTTTGTTGGCTTCAATGATTTCGCGATAGCGATTGCCGTCGCCGAGAAGTTGCTGAGCGATGCGCCAGAGACTGTCGCCTGATTTAACCGTATGTTTGGCGATCTCGGTAGTGGTTTTGGGCTTCGCTTCTTCCTTCTTTTCGGCAGGCGCTTCGGCAGCCGGAGGAGTTTCTTCTCGGGCGGTGACCGACTCGTTTACCGCGGCATTGGTGCCGCTCTGTACCGAAAACGGATCGGCGGTGGTGGAGGCCATGACCGGCTGCGCGGCCGGGTTCGCGAGAATAATTGCCAGTAACAGACTCACAAATAAACCTGAGCGTTTCATAGCGTACACCTCTTGAATGATGATTTCATTGCTACAATTATAACCGAAAATTTTCTGTACAGTAACTCGTTTTTATACATTTATCCTGCTGGTAAATCTGAATTGTTTCGTTTGCCGGAAATCTGTGTTATTCTTTGATTGAAAATCACGCCCGGTCGACAGATCGTGCCGGGCCGGCGCAGTCGTTGCCCGCGGGAAGTTTTCCGGGTCAAGGTTTTCCTGTGCCGGGTTCAATCAATTATCTGGAGGGAACGATTATGTGGCCAAGATGGGTTCGCGCTCTTGCGACTTTGTGGGTTGCCTGGGACAGCCGGCAGCGCAGCACGCTCGACTGGTTCTGGGTTCTGGCGATTCTGCTGCTCGGGCCTCTTCTTCTGCCCATTTATCTTGCCACTCGGCCGCTCCTGAAAGGTGAACGCCGCGTCGGCGGTCTGATCTGGAACCTTTTCGTCAGTTGCGAAAGCCTTTTTACCTGGCTGGCCGGCCTTGCTGCCGCTGCCGTATTTGTCGAAAACGTTTCAATGCCTTACGACAAGGGTCTCGCTGAAGTTAAACGTGCTGAAATAAAGGCCGGCAGTCTTATCGGCGTCGCACTTTTCATCGTTCTTGCCGGTCTCGAAAAAATGGGTTTCGAACTTCTCCGCGAACACGTCGAAAAGAAATATCTCGAATCTTGATTTTCTGCCCACGTTCAATCCGATTGCTCCTGCTTCTGGCACTTTATCTGCTGCCGGCAGCTCTGCTTGTTGCCGAAAACCTTCCTGCCGGGCCGGTGCAGAGCATGCTCGGCCCCGGTGGGCGTCTTTACAGTCACGGTGGTTTCAAACTCTGGGAAAGCGGTGTTTCCCACGAACGCTATGAGGTTTTCGAGCCCGCCGACCCGGCGGCCGAAAAAGCCGGAGTCGTTGTCATTCTGCATGACTGGCTGACACCGCATTCTGGCTATTATCTCGGCCATATTCGCCACCTCTGCCGCGCCGGCTGGGTCGTGGTTTTTCCCTATTATCAGGCCGGCGGCCAGATTTCGCGTTTTATGCATACGAATGCGGTGCGTTCGATCAAAGACTTTCTGCAGCAGGCATTTGCCCGTCGCGGTGTCGAGATCGACCGTGACCGCTTTGCAATCATCGGCCATGGCGCCGGAGCAGTAATTGCCGCCAATGTCGCAGCGAGCAGCGATTATTTCGGACTGCCTGTGCCACAGGCGCTGATGCTGTTGATGCCGCGCCAGCGTGATCTGAAACTTCTCGACCTGACCGGCATCAGCCGTCGCAGCCGCATGATTCTGCTGAGCGGCGATCGTGTCGATGAAACGGTGGCTGCCGTGGCCCGTGAGATATTCTACGCGGCCGACCGGGTTAAAACCGAAAACAAGGCCTTCATTACCGCGCTTTCCGATTTTTACGGCCAGCCACCGCTGGTTGCCGATGAACTGGCGCCTCTTTCACCCGAGCTTCCCGAATATGAGCGCTTTATCGTCGAAAACCGTTACGATTTCGTTAACCTTTTCCGCGAAAAGTTTCACGCTCATACCCTGCGTACCCGCCATATCGACGCCTTCGACTGGAACGCCACCTTTCGCCTGTTCGATGCGCTCGCCTATGCCGTTTTCACCCTGGATTCTGATTTGACGGCTTTCAAAAAATCGCCAGAACTGCGATTTCTCGGCTACTGGAGTGATGGCCGCCGCCTGAAGGGGCTTATCGTCGGCGACCGACCCTGACCCTGATTTATCGATAACTTCATAATCAAGTTCTTCTACACTGTTAATGCCGATCCTTTGCATCGACCCCGCCTGGTATTGAATGCAAAAGAAAGCCCCCGCTCAGACAAACTGAACGGGGGCTTTTTTAACAGTTTCAGGAAACCGCAGCCAGAGATTCCTGTTTGTCGCGGTAGCGTTCGATCGCCAGCTCGACAAGGCGGTCGACGAGTTCGGGGTAACTGATGCCGGTTGCTTCCCAGAGTTTTGGATACATGCTGATACTGGTAAAGCCAGGAATTGTATTGATTTCGTTGATGACGATATTACCGGTTTTGCGTTCAAGGAAAAAGTCGACGCGCGCCATGCCGGCACAGTCGAGAGCCTTGTAGGCCTTGACAGCGGCTTCCCTGATGCGGGTGATCATTTCGGGCGGCAGGTCGGCGGGAATCTTCAATTCGGAACGGTCGTCGACATATTTGGCGGTGTAATCGTAAAATTCGTTACAGGGGACGATTTCGCCGGGCAGCGAAGCAATCGGTTTGTCATTGCCGAGCACCGACACTTCAATTTCGCGGCCGTCGACATGCGCTTCAACGAGAATCTTGCGGTCGTAACGGGCGGCCAGATCCATGGCTTCCCTCAGCGTTTCGCGGGTCTTGGCCTTGGTGATGCCGACCGAAGAACCTGAATTTACCGGTTTGACGAAACATGGGTAACCGAGCCCGCCTTCGATTTCTTCGATAACGGTGTTCGGAGTGGCTCGCCAGGTGCTGCGCAGAAATTCGCGATAGGGGGCCACTGCGATACCGGCCTCATGAAACAGGCGCTTGGAAAAGGTTTTGTCCATGCCGACTGCCGAAGCGAGCACGCCGCAGCCGACATAGGGCAGGTCAGCGAGTTCGAGCATGCCCTGCAGAGTGCCGTCTTCGCCGTAAGTCCCGTGAATGATAGGAAACAGCACGTCCAGCTTTACCTGTTCACCGGTCTGGTGTTTGTCGAGGAGCATCAGCCCTTTGTTGGCAGGGTCGCAGTTCAGACTGGCCTTGCCGCTGTTGGTGCCTGCGAAAGCGAGACAGCCGGGGCTTTTCTGCTTGCTGTATTCGAGCATGGCGTCGGGTTTGACCCCTACCATCCATGAGCCCTGGCGGGTGATTCCGACCGGAATTACCTCGTATTTTTCAGGGTTGAGGGCCCTCATTATCGAGTTGGCCGAGACCAGTGACACTTCGTGTTCGCCAGATCTGCCACCGAAAATTACCCCCACTTTTAGCCTGCTGCCGGTTTCTGCTTTCATGCTGCACTCCTTTACAAATGTTATGCCATGAAAATTATCGGCATAATAGCCCCGGGTAATTAAGGGGTTTCTGAATGTGCTTTGTGAGCGCCTTTGCCGGTCTGAATCGGCATCTGCCGTCGCAGACTGTTGCGGGTCATCTTGCTGAGACGCGGGTGGCTCTGGCCGAGCTCATTCGGCTTGCCGAACAGATGTCTGGTCAGCAGATACTGGTCATCGTCGCTGAGAGAAGTTCCTGAAACCAGGATTGCATTGATTTCGACCGCCGGAATTTCAGTAGTCTGGCCCGGATATTGATTTGGGGCAATCGTCGACGGATAGTAGAAGGGGTGAGTATTGACGAGTTTCTGCACCAGGTCTGCCTCGACGGCGACCAGATTGATTTCGACCTTTTTGGCGAGCTCGATGATCGACGGATTCGGCAGCCCGCTGGTGAAGATGAACCCGTCTATTCGACCTTCCTGAACTTCCTTCATTGCGTCATTGGCGTTGATGAACTGCTGGTCGATTTTGTCCCAGACGCCGGCAAGGGAAAGAATCTGCTGAGCATTGTAGTAGGTGCCGCTGTTTTTGCTGCCAACGGCAATTTTGCGGCCGGCCATGTCTGCAAGTGACTTGATGCCGGTCTCTTTTCTGACTATGAACTGCACGACTTCGGGAAACAGAGTAGCAATGCCTGTAACATTGGCAATCTTGTTGCCCTCAAACATGGCTTCTCCCTGTGATGCGTAAAAAGCGATGTCATTCTGCACCAGAGCCATGTCGACTTTGCCTTCCTTGAGCAGCTGCAGGTTTTCGACGCTGCCGGCCGTTTCCAAGATCTTCAGATTGACGTTCGGATAATCGGTTTTGAGAATGATTGCGAGAGTTTCGCCGATCGGGTAATAAACACCGGCTTTCGAGCCCGTAGCAATGGTGTATTCGGTTCGGCTGAGACTGTCTCCGCCGCAGCCGCAAGCCAGAATAGTCAGCAGCAGGGCAGCCAGGCATAAAAATTTGCGCATAATTTTCCCCTTCCTCTGTTTCTGCTGCCAATATAGCATTTTCTCGCCCCCATTGCGCCATTCTTGCAAAAAAAATCCGTTCAAGCAGGAACCTTTTTTCTGTTCAACATTGGGTCACGGCATGTTGCCTTCAATTGCTTCAGGGCTACCGCCCTTCGCGAAGCGCAAGGAGGCGCAAGTGTCAGAGCGCATGAGGAATCAAAGCGCTCGGATCAATGACATCTGAAAGAAGCTGTCATTGCGAGCGCAGCGAAGCAATCGTAATCTGCATACCTGCAATTGCTTCAGGGCTACCGCGTTGCGATGAGATCTGCCACAAACTGTCATTATATAAGCAGACTGTGTTTGCGTTTGCCTCGGCCGGGTTAAATTTGTGGAAATATTTGCAGCCCGGTGATAATGTAATGGCGGTGCCGACTGGTTATGGCGGCCCGCGATTCTCCGGGGGAGCGGCTATTGAAACTGCGCAATCTGAAAGTTATCACTGAATGCGGCGTTATGCTGGCAACGGCGCTTGCCCTCGCGAATTTAAAACTTTATCAGCTTCCCAGTGGCGGGTCGGTTTCGCTTGGCAGTCTGCCGTTGTTATTGCTGGCCGCCAGGCATGGCGCTTTCACCGGAATGACCTGCGGCGTGCTGCTTGGCTTTTTGTCGTTGCTCAGCCGACCTTATATCGTGCATCCTCTGCAGTTTCTGCTCGATTACCCTCTTGCGTTCGCTTCTCTCGGGCTTGCAGGGGCAGTTTCATGGAACAAAGGGCTAAAAGCGGCAACGGCAACAACGGCTGCAAACCTGATTCGTTTGCACTTTCACGTTGTTGCCGGTGCGGTCTTCTTTGTGGCCGACCAGGAAACCATCCGACAGGCAATAACAATAAGTTATGCCTACAATCTCGGCCACATGCTTCCCGAGACCGTCATACTCGCTGCCCTGACCGGCTATCTGGCCGGATATCAACCGGCGTTGTGCGCCAGACAGGGCGGCTGAAACAATCTCAGATAACTGGAGCTACCTTATCACTGCCCAGGCAGCGGGTGCAGATGTAACCGCGAACGCGACTGCCGTTAAGCATAACGCGTTTCCTCTGGAGGTTGATGCTCCAGCGCCTTTTGGTGCGATGATGAGAGTGGCTAAGCTTGAAGCCCACTTGTGGTCCACGATTGCAAACCATACATATTCTAGACATTTTCAAACCTCCAAAATAGAGCCGATGTGAAAGTCTACTATAGCAGAAAGACATTTGCGAATCAAGCCAAAAATTAAATAATTTATTACCTTTTGTCGGCCCACTGCCTCGATAAGCTCCTTTTATAGTGTACATCAGAACCTCATCGCTGAGCTTTGTTATTGGTCGGTTCGCTCGCACTCAGGAGACTCGCCGACACTCGGCCATCCATGCCCTTCGGATCAGTTTGCATCGATGGCAAAAATCATTGTCAGGTTTGGTTAAAAATTCAGCGAAGATGGTCGATAGGGCGGGTAAGTCGGAGGCTTTTATGAAATTATTCAGATTATCATCCCGTCTTCTCTACGTGGCCCTCTGCGTCGTGGTCATCGTGGCCGTCGCGGGCTGCACCAGTTCAAATTCTATTTCATCACTGAATGCAACGGCTGCCGATACAGAAATCGATGCCGAAGCATCGATCAGTAAAGGCACCGCCAGTTCCACCAGCACCATCACCCTTGCACCGGTCGTCAATATTTACGCCTCGAAAACCACCGTCGGTCCTCAGGCTGAAATCGACCTGCGTGCTGAAGCCGTCGACCCGGCCGGCGGTAAGGTCGATATCGCCTGGGAAGCAAAATCAGGAACTTTTATAAGCACCAGCGGCGCCAATGCCATCTGGAAGGCTCCCCTCGAAAGCTCTTCGAACAAAATCGCCTGCATCGCCACCGATGTCAGGGGCAAATCAACCCGCGCCGAGGTCGCAGTTGAAGTCATCGGTAACGCCGTTTACCGGCTCGTTCTGACCGCTGATCGTTCCTCGATCGTTACCAGCCGGGTCTCAGCCAATGCCACCACCATGTATGTGCCGATTGCCGGTGCCCGCGTTGAAATTGCCGGTTTCGGTTCTTCTGGTGTCACAGACGCTGCCGGTATGGTCGAATTCAATCTCGATCAGGCTGAAAATGTTGCCTCGAGCGCTCAGGTCAGCGTTTCCTATTACGACTGGGAAGCCGCCTTCGTCGCTTCTCTTGCCGCACCTGAAGGCACCCGCATCGTCGACAATATCACTTTCTACCCCGGTTATGACAGCGTATCGGTTGCGGTCGGCCGCGGCGATTCTTTTCTGCTTAAACGCGGCATGATCGAAGTCACTGCCCTCGAAAACAGTGCCGGCGTCATCAAACCGGTCGCCGAAGTCACCGTTGACGCAGGCGCCCGCCAGGCCGTTTCCGCTCAGACCGACGGCCGCGCCCTTGTTTCTTCGACCAGTGCCGGCAATTCAGATGTCAGCCTGCGCCTTTCACGCTCCGGATACCAGACGATCGAAGGCTATTCTGTGCCCGTAGCTATCGATGGCGTGACTCTCGTCAGGGCCCGACTGGCCCGCACCGGCACTATCGCCGATTCACAGGCAATCATTTCTTATGTCAAGCCTTTCAACGGCCAGACCGCATTTCCGATTGCCGGTCCGTTCATCATTGGCTTCGGTCAGCCCATGGAAAAAGCTTCGATTTTCGACAACGTCAACCTGATGATCGAAAACAAGGCCACCGGTTCGCTGGTAAGCCTCACCGGCCCAGATATTCTCCGCCGCTTTCGGGTCGAATGGGAAGGCGATACCGTTCTCAAGCTCTACCCGACCAGTAAGTTGCGCGCCGATACCAGATACAGCCTGCTGATCAGTCGTTGGGAAGCCCATGCCGCCGACAGCCGCCTGCTGAAAAGTTATGCCGGCATGTATGGCGAATTTACCACCGACGTCGACCCGACGCCCTCGATTCTGTCGACGAGCCCGACTAACGGCGCGACCGGTGTCGGTCGCAGCGGCCCATTCACCATAACTTTCGACCGCAGCATGAAACCCGAGTCTATCTACAGTGGTCTTGAAATCGAGATCACCAGTCTTGAATCAGGCACCCGCCTGGTTGTTGACGGTTCAGGCATCAAGAGTCATTTTGCGGTAACCTGGAAAAACGGCAACCGCCAGCTTGAACTCGTTCCTTATCGTATGCTGCGTGCCAATTCATCGTATCTTATCCGCCTGAACAAATGTGGGCTGGTTTCTGAAACCGGCAAGGGCATCAATGACTTTGCCCGTCTCTGGGGCCAGTTTCAGACCGGCAGCCTCTGATCAGATGCCGGTGCGCAGCACGGCGGTGGGAATCGTGTCGATGATGATGATCAGATCGAGCAGCAACGACATGTTCTCGATGTAAAAAAGATCGTATTCGATATGATGATGAATCGGCAGATTCTCTGAACGCGCATAAACCTGCCATAGACCGGTGATGCCGGGCTTGATTTTCAGTCGCTGCTTTTCGAGCGGAGTGTATTTTTCTGTGATGAATGGCATTTCCGGGCGCGGGCCGACCAGGCTCATTTCGCCGCGCAGTACATTGAACAGCTGCGGCAGCTCATCGAGCCCCGAGGCGCGCAGAAATCTTCCGAGGCGGGTGATGCGCGGGTCGCCCTGCTCACGCGGTGTTTCCGCGTATGGGTCGGCATCGCAGCGCATGGTGCGGAACTTGATGATGTCGAACTCGACACCGTTCAGGCCGTTGCGCCGCTGTCTGAAAAATACCGGCCCCGATGAATCGAATTTGATCAGCATCGCGATCGACAGCAGCATTGGTGCCAGCACGATCAGGGCCGCCGCTGAAAAAACGACGTCGATAAGGCGTTTGATTGCCATACCGGCTCTTTTGCCTGCCGGAGAACTCATGCTGAGCATGACCATGCCGTCGAAGAAGAAGCCCTGCAGATTGCGCAGATACAGACTGGCGAACGATGGAACCAGGTGAATCACCATGCTCTGATTCTGCGCGGCTTCACGCAGCTGCCAGATAAAGGCATATTCAGCCTGGTCACGAAATACGAACAGATCGTCGATGGAGTTCTCTCTTACGAATGCCACCAGTTCTTCGTCAGCACCAGCCCGGCACTCGATCAGTCGCAACCCGCAGCCAGGATTATTCTGAATGCGCTGCTGCAGAAAAACGTTGCTGGGCGAGGTACCGTAAAGACAGGCAATGCGGTTGCCGGTTCCAGCGGCATAGAGGTGCTGCAGCAGTCGGTGCGCCGTCTGTCTGAACAGATTGCCGGTTAGAATCAGCAGCCCGCCTGTCATAAAGACGATCAGGCGCGAAAAATCATACTGCCGCTGGAGAAAGGTGGCTGCCATGACCATGAACACCAGCATTATCGAAGCCTTGTAATGAAACAGCAGCTCGTCAATCTTGAAAATTGCCGGTTTGCGCCGGTAGGCACCTGCCGCCGCCGCCATTACATGCCAGAGAATGATTGCAGTTATGAGCAGCAGCCAGTATTGCCGGGGGTTCTGTATATAGGCGTCGACGGAAAACAGAGGCGACAGCCTGATGTGATAGGCGGCGACCCCTGAAACGATAAGAGCCAGGGTATCGGATGAGCCGAAAATTAGAAACGGCAGCAGATTTTTCATGTCACGACTGCCGCGGTTCCTTCCAGCCGGCAATGAGTATGAAAAATTTATACCAGATGAAAGCGACCAGCAGCGAGATCAACGTGGCGGTTATCACGAAACCTGCGGTAATTTCGCGCCCTCTGCCTGAAGAAGACGATGCAGAAGTTTCTGGCACCGCTCTGCCTGCGTGGGCTTTGACGATCTTCACGCCTGCGGTGTCGATAACCGGTCTGGGCGCCGGTCTGGGCGGTGTGGGTTTGTCTGCCCTGTCGACCTCGGGAACGACCGCCGGCTTTGCTGGTGGCTTTTCGACTGCGGGGACTGCCGTCGGTTCTGCGTTGTCGGTGTGCTTCAGGGCTGAGGCAGCATGGCGTAGTTCGGGTTCGCTGTCACTGCTCTGTCTTCCCGAAACTGTTACTGCCGGCTTATTCACAGCAACATGAATGTCAGAGGCAGAAGATGCCACCGGCTCCCCGCGGGGAGCGCTGTATATCTTAACACCCGAAGCGGTTTCCTTCTTGAAATTGATCAAATCGGCCAGTTCTTCGCAGAAGTCTTCGAGTTCCTCCTGCTTTTCCGGGGCGAAGTTCAGCCGCGAGATCTGCCCCTTCCCGGTCGGCACGAAGGTCAGCTGCACCCCCGTCTGCTTCTGAAAATATTCGATTTCGCGGATATCTTTGCGAGGCAGCATGGCAACCAGCGGTTCCTTGCCGGTTTCGCAGGTATGAAAAAGCACCGACTGGCCTGTCAGAATCAGCCAGACCTGACCGGCTGTCGTGGCTGCGTTTCCAAAGGGGCTGAGAGCCTTGATGATCTTTTCGTCGGGTGCCAGATAGATCGAAATATCGCTGCGAATGTTTTCGGGCAGACTTGCGGGCGCGTTCATGCGTCATTCCTCATCTTCATCATCGCCATCGTCATCGTCGTCCTCGTCGGTCTGGCGGCTGAGCATCGTATCGGCCTGAAACAGCAGATTCTGCACGAAAGCGCCGAAGTCGGCCGGATCGAAAGCGTCGAAGGGCAGTCTGGTCTGGATGATCAGCAGGTCGCGCATTTCTTCTTCCTCGTCTTCGTCGTCGTAAATCAGGTCTTCGCCTTCGTCGACGAATACGGGCTCTTTTTCTGCATTGTCTTTGACCGGAAACTTGACAACGCTGAAGTTGGCGTTGATCAGGTCAGCGTTCTTTTCGAGAATCTCTAAAACCTCGTCGCGGCCGTATTCAGTGATGTCTTTGAGATGCAGGCCAACGGAAACGGTTTTGACCTTGAGGGTATCCTCGTTGTCTTCGATGCCGAGGTAGCCGCTGATGGTATCTTCGATCAGGAAAGTCCAGAGGATGCCAATTTCATTGTCGTCGAGCAACACGCATTCGTAGCTCGAACATTCTTCCGTCATCACTTCTTCAATTTTGACCGCAAAATCAGCTGGTTCCATATTCTTCCTTTCACCGACAATGCCCCAGAATATACCATCGTTTCGTTTATAGTGAAACCAGTTTTCACCCCCAATTTTGCATAATTATGTCAAGAATATTGCCGGCCGAGCAGACTGTGTGCCCTCTGCAAACGATTCGTCAGTCGCTTGCAACTGCTTTTTCGCTGGTGTCTGCGTCAAACTTGCCTGCCTCACAAGTTTGCTGCC
>CAYYUI010000020.1:0-29788 GCA_964474705.1 uncultured bacterium | reverse complement strand
TTTTCGCTGGTGTCTGCGTCAAACTTGCCTGCCTCACAAGTTTGCTGCCGGGCACAAAAGTCTGCTTGCCGGCAACTTCTGCTTAGCACGTTGTCTTCTATTTAGAGTCAACTTAGTTAATGCCGGCCGAGCAGACTGTAGGCTCCTGGCAAACGATTCGTCAGCCGCTGGCAACTGCTTTTCGCTGGTTTCTGCGTCAAACTTGCCTGCCTCACAAGTTTGCTGCGGAGCCTTACAGTCTGCTTTCCGGCAAATTCTGCTTAGAACGCTTCTTTTATTTAGAGTCAGCTGAGTTGATGCCGGCCGAGCAGCCTGTAGGCTCCTGGCAAACGATTCGTCAGGCCCTGTTGGGAAATTTCTCGCGAGTGTCGGCGTCAATTCTGCCTGCCTCACAAGTTTGCTGCGGAGCCTTACAGTCAGCTTGCCGGCAACTTCTGCTTAGAATGTGTCTTTTATTTAGAGTCATCTGAGTGAATGCCGGCCGAGCAGCCTGCAGGTAATGGAAGGTTAGCAGGTCGGGGAGGGGTGTGGTATAATCGCAGCCGAAAATTGGAGATGCGATGGCTGAAACAGAAGAAAAACTGGTTGCGGCACCTGAACTCTGGCAGCGGCGATTTTGCTGGCTGCTGGGTCTGCTGACCCTGCTGCGGCTGTTTTTGTCGGTGTATCTCGACCTGACCCCCGATGAAAGCTATTATTGGCAACTGGCGCGCCGTCTCGACTGGTCGTATTTCGATCACCCGCCAATGGTTGCCTGGCTGATCGCCCTGTTCGGCATTCTTCCAGGTGAGCATGAACTGCAGGTTAGGCTGGTGTCGGTGCTGGGATCGGCTCTGGTTGCCTGGTGCCTGTTCATCATCGGCCGCGATCATCTGAAAAGCGCCAGAACCGGTTTCGTCGCTGCTTTCATGCTCGGGTTCACTCCGGCCGGCATGGCGCTCGGGTTCGTCACCACCCCCGACACACCCCTGTCGTTTGCCTGGGCCGCCTGTGCCCTGTCGTTTCTCAAAGCACTCGATGACAGCCGCGACCGCTGGTGGGTTGTCACCGGTCTGCTGCTCGGCTTCGGCGCCCTCGCCAAATACAACATGATCATGTTCGTGCCTGGAGTCGCCCTGGCCATTCTCGGTTTCGCCAGATACCGCCATCTTGTCTTCACACGGCGATACTGGCTGATGGTCGGTCTGGCTGCCCTCGGAACCCTGCCGATTCTTTACTGGAACGCCAATCACGACTGGATTTCTTTCCGGTTCCAGTTCGATCATGGCCTGGCCGCCAATTCGCGAACTCTCCTGCAGAATCTCGGTGAATACATTGGTGGCCAGCTCGGAACCGTTGGTCTGACGCTTTTTCCGCTGCTCTGGTTCGTCGTCGTTCGCGAAGCATACATGGCCTGGCGCCGCGATGACGCGACCAGGTTCTTTCTCGCCTGGCTGGCACTGCCCAGTATGCTGTTCTTCACCCGCACCGGTCTGCAGGCAAAAGTCGAAGCCAACTGGCCGCAGGTGGCATACCTGACCGCCTTCCTGCTTGTTGCGGAATACATCTGCGCCTGCCCGCAGCCGCGCCGCCGCTTTTACTGGGTCGTCGGCCCATCGGCCTTCGTGGCAGTGCTGGCCGTGATTCAGAGTGCCACCCTGATTCTGCCTCTGCCGCCGCGTTCTGATGTTTCGATACGCATGCACGGCTGGAAACAGATGGGGGAAGCCCTGAAAAAGGTCGATGCCGCCACTGGCCATAAATCACTGTTTGTCGTTCAGGGAACCACTCTGACCACTCTTACCGGCTATTACGGCAATATCGAATCTGAGCGCCTTGTCGAGCTGTATCTAAACGGTAATTTCCGGATATGGTGGCAGGGTCTGGTGGTAGAGCCCGGTCGCTCCATCGTTTTCGTCGACGAGGATCGCTATTCAGAAGCCGCGGCAATGGCGGCCAAATTCACGACCGTCGCCTCGGAATCTTTCGATATCGTTTCCTGCGGCCGCATTATACGCCGCATCAATCTGACCCGCATGTCGGGGCTCAGAGAACCGCTCGAATTCAAACCAGTCAAGGTCTTCAAATGAAACCGGATACCATGCGAAAAATTGATTCCCGTCTCGGGCCAGTACTCTGTGCCATGCTTACCGTCCGCCGTCGCCTGATTGAACTGCTGCGGCCCCGCCGCCGCGGCCGTCTCGAAAACGTCCGCCGGCTGCTTTTCGTCAAGCCTGCCGAAATGGGCAGCACCATTCTGATGTATCCGATGCTCCTCCGGGCGCGCCAGCTATGGCCCGACTGCGAATTTCACTTTCTCGTTTTCGCCGAGAACACCGCCGCTGTGCACATGCTCGGTCTGGTGCCCGAGAGTAACATTCATACGATCAGAACCACCGATCTGAAAATCTTTGTCGCCGACTCTCTCGCCGCTCTCTGGAAGCTGCGATGGCTGAGATGCGACGCCGCGTTCGATCTCGAATTTTTCTCGCGCGCTTCGGCCATTCTGACCGAACTTGCCGGAGCGCGTGCCACCTGCGGCTTCAATCGTTTCACCATGGAAGGCCTCTACAAAGGCAGCTTTTTTACCCATCCGGTGCAGTATAACAGCCACATTCATACAGCTCAGACCTTTCTGAGCATGATCAATGCTTTCGATCAGCCTGCCGGGCAGATACCTCTGGTCAAAACTCCGGTTCAGCCTCTTGAACAGTTGCAGCTCGCCAGACTGGTCACCGATGCCGCAGAACGCCTTCAGGTCAGGCAACTGGTCATGTCTCAGGCTCCAGTCGTCGACGAGAGCTCGCGTCTTGTTATTCTCAACGCCAATTCGAGCGATCTGGTGCCGCTTCGCCGCTGGCCTCTCGATAATTTCATCGAGCTTGGCCGCCGCCTTCTTGAACTCGACAATGTCGTTCTCGTTCTCACCGGCGTCGCCGGCGAGCGCGCCGAATCTGAGCATGTTCAGGCCGCTCTGGGGAACGCCCGGGTAGCGAACCTCGTCGGCCGCACTTCCCTGCGCCAGCTGCTGGTGCTCTATTCAATCTGCGACCTCATGATAACCAACGACAGCGGCCCGTCGCATTTCGCTTCGCTGACCGACCTGCCGGTCATCACCCTGTTCGGGCCGGAAACGCCGCGTCTTTACGGTGCTCTTGGTCGTAACAAGCGGGCGATCACCGCCGGACTTGCCTGTTCGCCCTGCGTCAGCTCGTATAACCATCGCGCTACCGCCTGCAATGACAATGCCTGCATGCGGTCGATCAGCGTCGACACGGTTTTTTCTAACTGCAGAGAGTTTCTAATCTGATCGAGGAGGTATCTTTATGACAGCCAGAGCCGCCATCTTAATGGCCCCCGGCTTCGAAGAAATGGAACTGACGATAACCGTCGACGTGCTGCGCCGCGCCGGCATCGAGGTGCAGATCGCGACGATCGGTTCCGCACCCGAACCGGTAAAAGGTTCGCGCGGCATAGTCATGCAGTCTGATACGACTATCGACAAACTCGATTGCGCCAGTCTCGACCTCGTAATTCTGCCCGGCGGTATCGAAGGCACGAAGAACCTCGGCGACAGCGAAAAAGTGCTGGCGGTTCTCAAAAAGATGCATCAGGCCGGCAAAAAAGTTGCCGCCATCTGTGCTGCCCCGGCCGTGCTGGTAAAGGCGGGTCTGCTTGCCGGGCGCCGCGCTACTTCGCACCCGGCTGCAGTCGATCATATGCGTGGTGTCACCTATCTCGAAGACCGGGTCGTCATCGACGGCAACATCACAACCTCTCGCGCCGCCGGAACCACTTTCGAATTTGCCTTCGCGCTAGTCGAGCAGCTGGCCGGCAAAGAAGCCGTCGCCGCTGTCAACAAAGGCGTGCTGGCGAAAATCTGACCCTTTTGCCCGCAAAATTAAAATGCCCTGCCGATGCAGGGCATTTTAATTGCGAATTTTTTCGACGATCTGATCGATGCGTCAGTCGGTTTTTGCCATCAGTGCGCCGGCGGTGCTGAGTCGGCCTTTTCGTATTTTTCGTTCAACACCAGGTTGATATACTTGGCATTCAATGAGTCGCCGAGGTAGGCGTTGAGAGTTTTTGCCGACGACACCAGGTCGAGATAATTTGGTACTCTGACGTCTTTGCCGCACAGAGAGCAGGAAATATCGCCCTTCTTTTCTTCAACGGCAGTATGGCTTACTTTCATGACATTTCTGCAGTTGGCGCATTCAATGGTGAAGTAAAACACCAGTTTGTCAATTCTTTCGAGCATTTGTCATTTACCCCGATACGTTAAGATTTGCCACATGATAACACCGACACGACTCCATCGCAACCCCCGCCAATCGCAGATGTCTGCCATCCCGCATTTCCCGGCGTAATACATCTTAATATACTGAATGCCGGCCGAGCAGCCTGTGTGCCCTCTGCAAACGATTCGTCAGCCGCTGGCGACTGCTTTTCGCTGGTGTCTGCGTCAAACCTGCCTGCCTCACAAGTTTGCTGCCGGGCACTACAGTCTGCTTTCCGGCAACTTCTGCTTAGCATGTGTCTGTTATTTAGGGTCAGCTGAGCGAATGCCGGCTGAGCAGCCTGTGTGCCCTCTGCAAACGATTCGTCAGCCGCTGGCGACTGCTTTTCGCTGGTGTCTGCGTCAAACCTGCCTGCCTCACAAGTTTGCTGCGAAGTGCCGGGCAATCTCAATCCTGAGCTGCCCGGCATAAGCCCCTCCTGGGCAAAATATCAGTCTGCTTTCCGGAAACTTCTGACAGTTATGAATAAGCTGGCGACTTACCGTCTGAAACTATCTTTAGAAGAGAAAAAGGGCGTTTGCTCTGATAACGAAGCAAAAAAATTGCGGGGCCGGGAAAAATGGCGTAGAATAGAAGATTGCTGCCGAATGACTGGCAGTTTATCATCATTACGGGAGGTTCTGTCATGAAGAGCTTCAGACAAGAACTCTGGTTTGAGATCAAGGGCCGCCGTGGCCTGGTAAACATTACGCCCCAGGTCGAAGAAGCATTGCACGCGAGTGGTGTCAAGGAAGGCCTGGTTCTGGTCAATGCCATGCATATCACCGCCAGTGTCTTCATCAATGATGACGAAAGTGGTCTGCATCATGACTTTGAAGTATGGCTCGAAAAACTGGCGCCAGAACAGCCCTATTCGCAATATCAGCACAATTCCGGCGGCGAAAATAATGCTGACGGCCATTTGAAACGCACGATCATGGGTCGTGAAGTCGTTGTCGCCATAACTGATGGCAAACTCGATTTTGGCCCCTGGGAACAGATATATTACGGTGAATTCGACGGCAACCGCCGCAAACGCGTTCTGATCAAAATAATAGGCGAGTGATTAAATGAAAAACAAGATAACCTGGTTTGCTCTCTGTGTGTTGGTAGTATCTGTGGTTCTTATCGGTTGTGGTGGCGGTGGTGGCGGGTCTTCGAGCCCGGTCGGCCCGACGGTTTCGTCGGTTCCGGTGGCGAATCTCAGCGGTATCGTCAGCCTTTCCGGCCAGCCGTTGTCCGATGCGGCCGTCTACCTCTACAGCTCCGACAAGGCTCTGCAGGCCGGGGTATCTAATCTTCCATCTCTGCGCGGCTCGATTCTTGAACAGACGAAGCTCGCTGATGGCAGCTATTTCACGAAGACCGACTCTGTCGGTCATTACAGCTTCAATGATATTCCGGTCGGTGAATACACGTTGATCGCAGTTAAAGACGAAGCGCACCAGTATGCCCAGACCGGCGTGATGCTCGGCAGTGTCACGACTGCCGACGCCCAGCTTACTCCGACCGGCAAAGTCACCGGTCGCGTGCAGCTGAGCACCGGTCAGGCAGTAGCCGGAGCTATCGTGCATCTCGAAAAGACTTCCTATGTGTCGATTTCCGATGCCAACGGTGATTTTGCCCTGACTTTACCGGCCGGGCAGACTTTCAGCCTTGGCGTCGTAACCACTCAGGGCAACCTTGCCGCGCCGGTCAGCGTTTCGGTGACTCCTGCCGAAACGAAATCGCTCGGCACTATTGCGCTGGTCATACCGACCACTCAGGTTGCCAATATCACCGGTTCCGTCACCGCCGCCGACAGTACGGTGCCGACCGCAGCGCTTGCCGGCCGCATCGTGATTCTGACCTCATCAGACCCGTCGCCGCTGGTTGCCATGACCGATTCTGCCGGCGGTTTCAACCTGGCGGTCAGAAAAGCGGGCAGCTACAGTCTCAGCGTCGTTGGCGGCGAATATGCCGTCAGTCCGACGATGCAGACGGTCAACGTCACCGCTCTCGGCAGCACTGTTCCCGTCGGCCAGCCATTCGTTCTCTCTAAACCTGCCGTGCCGACGACCCCCGTTTTTACGGTCAGCGGCACTCTCAGCAAAACCTCTTTCGTCAACAGCGAGACTGACCATTCCGGTGTGACGGTCGCTCTGACCTCCACCAGCGGTGCCGCCAGCACTTATACAGGTATTACCAACAGCGCCGGTGCTTACACTCTTAGCGTTCCGACCGGTAACTATACTGTTTCGCTGATCAGCAGCAGCTATAAGCCCGATGCCGGCATGCCGGTCACCGTCAATGTCACTGCTAACCAGACGCTGGCGGCTTTCAACGTCAGCCCGCTGACGACGCCGGCCCAGCTTTACACGGTCGGTGGCACCGCCCTGAAAACCCAGTTCGTCAACGGCGAAAGCACTCACGTCGGTGTCACCGTGGCCCTGACCCCGACCAGTGGCGCAGCAACCACCTTTAC
Source organism: uncultured bacterium (assembly GCA_964474705.1). Classification (GTDB taxonomy): domain Bacteria; phylum Muiribacteriota; class Ozemobacteria; order Ozemobacterales; family Ozemobacteraceae; genus Rifleibacterium. The sequence goes on along the minus strand of CAYYUI010000020.1, from coordinate 23,065 downwards.
GGCGCTCACCGATGCAGTCGGCAGCTTCAGTCTGAATGTTCCGGCTGGTAACTACAAGGTATCGATCATCAGTTCCTCTTACCGTGGCGGCGCCGGCATGCCGCTGACCGTCACCGTCGGTGCCAATCTGGTGCTGGCAACCTTCAATGTGCAGCCGGCAGGCGAACCGATATCAGTCTATACTGTCACCGGCACAGCTCTGAAGAACCCAATGGTTAACGGTGATACCACTCATGCCGGTGTGACGATCTCGTTGACCTCGACGAGTGGTTCTGCCGATACCTATACCGGTGTTACCGATACCGCCGGCGCTTTTTCGATCAATGTTCCGGCCGGCAACTATAGCCTGTCGATCATCAGCAGCAGCTACCGGGCCGGTGCCGGCACCCCGACGACTTTCAGCGTCAGCGGCAACTATGCGCTCGGTTCTTTCAACCTCAACCCTGTCGCTGCTCCTGTTCAGCGCTATACCGTCGGCGGCACCGCGAACAAGAACATCTTCGTTGATGGCGAAACCACCCACGCCGGGGTAACCATCACTCTGACACCGACCAGTGGTGAAGCCGTTACCTATTCAGCCGTCACCGATGCGGTCGGCAGCTTCTCGATAGAAGTTCCGGCCGGTTCATACCGCCTTTCCGTTATCAGCAGTCTCTATAAGCCGGCCGGCACGCTGCCGGGTCCGGTAGCCGTCAGCGCCAATATGGTGCTGGCCACCTTCAACCTCAGTCCGATCAATACTCAGCCGGCTCTCTATTCAGTAGGTGGTACCGCGCTCAAGAGCCTGTTCGTCGACGGTGAAACCGATCATTCGGCTTTGACTGTGACTTTGAGCCCGACCAGCGGCAGCGGCAACACCTATTCCGCTGTTACCGATGCGGTTGGCAGTTACTCAATCAACGTTCCGGCGGGTTCTTACAACCTTTCGGTGATCAGCAGCCGCTACAAGCTGGCTTCTGCGATTGCCAACCCGATAACCGTCACTGCGAACCGTTTCGTGCCCAATTTCACCCTTGATCCGATTACCGCACCGGTGAGCCTCTATTCAGTAGGTGGCACCGCGCTCAAGAGTCTCTTCGTCGATGGCGAAACTGATCATTCGGCTTTGACTGTGACTTTGAGCCCGACCAGCGGCAGCGGCAACACCTATTCCGCTGTTACCGATACGGTTGGCAGTTACTCGATCAACGTTCCGGCTGGCTCATACAATCTTTCGGTTATCAGCAGCCGCTACAAACTGGCTTCTGCAATCGCCAACCCGATAACGGTCACCGCGAACCGTTTCGTGCCGAACTTCACCCTCAACCCGATTACCGCACCGGTAACTCTCTATTCAGTAGGTGGCACCGCGCTCAAGAGCCTGTTCGTCGACGGTGAAACCGATCATTCGGCTTTGACTGTGACTTTGAGCCCGACCAGCGGCAGCGGCAACACCTATTCCGCTGTTACCGATACGGTTGGCAGTTACTCGATCAACGTTCCGGCTGGCTCATACAATCTTTCGGTTATCAGCAGCCGCTACAAACTGGCTTCTGCAATCGCCAACCCGATAACGGTCACCGCGAACCGTTTCGTGCCGAACTTCACCCTCAACCCGATTACCGCACCGGTAACTCTCTATTCAGTAGGCGGCACCGCGCTCAAGAGCCTGTTCGTCGATGGTGAAACCGATCATTCGGCTTTGACTGTGACTTTGAGTCCTACCAGCGGCGGCGGCAATACCTATTCCGCTGTTACCGATGCAGTCGGCAGCTTCTCGATCAACGTTCCGGCCGGTTCCTACAACCTTTCGGTGATCAGCAGCCGCTACAAACTGGCTTCTGCGATTGCCAACCCGATAACGGTCACCGCGAACCGTTTCGTGCCCAATTTCACCCTCAACCCGATCAGTCCACCGGTAACGTTCTATACCATTGGCGGCACTGCACTCAAGAACCTGTTTCTCGATGGCGAAGTCAACCATTCTGGCGTAACAGTCGCTCTGACCCCGGTCAGCGGCGATGCCACCACCTATACCGGTGTTACTGACAACGTCGGCAGCTTTTCGATTCAGGTTCCGGCCGGCAACTATAACATCTCGGTTATCAGCAGCCTTTACAAACCTGCGGTGGCGCTTGCCAACCCGGTGATCGCCAATGTCTCGAAGGTTCTGAATACTTTCAACCTCATCCCGGTGACGCCTCCGAATCCACTGTATTCTGTCAGCGGCACTGCCCTGAAGACGGTATTCGTCAACGGTGAAGCCACTCATGACGGCATTACCGTGACCCTGACCGCCACCAGCGGTTCAGCACAGACTTATTCAGCGGTTACCGGTTCAGGCGGGGCATTCTCGCTTCAGGTTCCGGCCGGCACCTATAGCCTTACCGTCATCAGCAGTCTTTATAAACTTGTCGCAGCGGTTGCGCCCGTGGTGGTCACCAATGCGAATGTTTCTCTGGCCAGCTTCAACGTAGCTCCGATCAACCCGCCGGTGCTGCAGTATTATGTCGAAGGCAGGCTTAACAAGACCGCCTTCATCGAAGGTGACTCGGTCAACAGCAACGGAGCGGTAGTGGTGACTCTGACCAGCACCAGCGCCACGCCGCGCACTTACGACACGGTCACTGATTCCAGCGGTTACTTCAAGATGACCGTCGCGCCTGATACCTATAACCTCGGCGTCAGCAGCGGTTATAAGTTCAGTTCGGTTCGCACACCATACGATGTGACTGCAGGCAACGTGACGATCAGCCCGGCGCTGAGCATCGAGCCGATGGCCAGTCAGATGTTCAGTCTCAGCGGTTCGGTCAGCAAGTCGATGTTCAAACCTGGCGACAGCAGCAATGGCGATGTCAATATTGTCCTGCGCCCTGAAACTGCCGGAATGCAGGTTCAGTTCGCGGTGACCGACAGTTACGGCAATTTCAACTTCAAGGTTCCGAACGGGAACTATGCCATCGAAATTGGCAGCGGCTATACCTACGTATCTCCGCCGGCCGCCGGAACCTACCCGCATACGGTTGCCGGTAGCGATCTTGCGGTTTCTGCAGTTGCCATCGCTCCCGATGCTTCGCAGAAAGGTATTGTCAGAGGTTCAATTTCTCCTGCAGTCTCGACTTCCTGTACGGTAAGACTCAAAGCCGTTTCGCCGGGCACGTTTGTCGACCTTGAAACAACGGCAGCTGGCGACAGTCAGTTCGCTTTCTACAATGTTCCCGTAGGAACTTACACCCTGATGGTCATGCCAACCGGTAATGGTTATTATGCCTATAGCGGTGAATTCGCTCTGGCCGCCGGGGAAGATGTCAGCATTCTTCTGCCGACAAGCTTCGTTGCTCCTGCTATTTCGACTGTTTCTGTGTCCGAGCAAACTCTCGATCTGCTCGGAAGCAATTTCGACCCAACCACTTCGGTTATTCATGTCGATGGCATTAGGGTAGCCCGTCCTGCGGTTTACAGCGGTGCCACGACTACTTCAGACGCGGCCTCAATTGTTTCTGTAGCTCCCGGTCGGCATGCAGTAACGATTCAGGCCGACTGGGTCAGCCCGGATACCAGTGAGGTATTTTCGCTGCGCAGTGCCGGTTTCGAATTCGTAAAGTCGATGGGTTCGCCGGTGGCCCCGTCAGTAAGCTCAATTACCGACAGCAGCGCCGTCGTTTCCTGGGGAAATGCCAAGTTTACCCAGAAATCGGTGATCAAGGTGATGCAGGGTGTGACCGAAATCAGTTCTGCCGAAGTTGAAGGCAATTCTTACCGGGTAACCGGCCTGACTGCTTCAACTACCTATACTATAGATGTATATAACAAATTCGGTGATATTCTATCAGCTGCCGTAAGCACGCCGGCGTTCACCACTCATCGGGCCGGTACCGCTGGTGCTTCAGTGACGACTCTTGCCGGAACTAATGCAATTTTGTCGAATCCGATGAACAAGATATTCGGTTTCGAATTAATGAACGACCGATATTATATTGCCTATTACGATACAACTTCTGCCAGTGAATATGTGTATGTGAAAGCCTTTGGCCTCGATGGCACGGAAATAGGTACAGGGTATTCAGTTGCCTATTACCCGCTTTCTGACCCTGAAAACTTCGATATGTGCGTTGGGGCGGGCAATGTCTATCTGACCTATTACGACACGAATGGATATCAGCAGGTCGTTTCGCTTGCCGGAGAAACTCTGGTACAAACAGGGATAATTGATTTTTCAACAATTGGATTCGTCGGTGTCTTAATCAGGCAGGCAAAGACTGAGTTTCATGGTGGCAGACTTTATGTTTCCGCGTTTCTGCCCGGTGATGTCAGCACGATCGAATTGCGCTGCATGAATCCGGACTTTTCATCGCCGCAAAGCGTTTACATCAGTTCAGTTTCCAACTCGATTACCATTACTGATGGATATTGGTTAATGACTGCTGCCGACGAAGACGCCGACGAACTTTTCATTGCTGTAGCTTATTCAATTGGTGGATTGATTGTAGATGCCTGCCAGATAGTTAAAAAGACCTTGTCTAACCCGACCGGAACCTCTTCGGTTGTCGCAGATATCGATGCTACCAAGTTTCCTTCTGTTAATGCGCATCTGAAAGAATTCAGCATTCACGGCTCCAATCTGCTCGTTACCAGTACTTACGGCGAATATGTAAAAATTTCTCGTGACGGTCTCCAGTATTTTCAATTTTACTCGACGATCAGTGATCTGACGAGTTGCTGCAGTGATGCACAGAATAAGCAGTGGTCGTTCTATACTTACATTTTGCCTTCTACAGGCACAAATTCTTACATTCTGAATCTTGAAGGCAACCAGATAGTCAAATCTTTCCCGATAGGTGGCCTGCCTTCTTATGCTATGGATGACACTCTTGCTCACGTAGCACCTGGTGAGTTCATCAAAATGCAGAAGATTGGCAAGCCTGGAATCATCGGGGCTTTGCATGTGACCGACACGGCTTTTCTCGGAGTGCTGACTTTCGATAGTTCATTCTGATCGCTGATGATATAAGACCCGGCGGGAAAAACCCGGCGGGTTTTCAAAATACTGGATATTGGCTGGAGGGAAAATGGCCGGAAAAAAAGTTGCTTTTGTCATGCTGATGTTGATCGGTGTGGCGTTCTATCTTGTTGGTTGCTCGGGTGGAGGTTCTTCTCCCAGTTCTGCGGTTCAGTCAGAAACTCCTGAAGTTGCGGTCAGTCGAATTTTCGACAGCTGGCGGGCCGACGGTGCGCCTGTTTTTAATATTGGCGGCGATGGCAGCATCGCTGCTCAGACTACGACATCCACGGATCGTTACATCCGCTTTCGTGATCTTTCTGGCAAAGAATGGCAGCTGAAAGTTCTCGACGTCGTTTATTCAGGCGACAGCAATGCAACCGTCAACACTCAGTATACCTCTGAACTGAACAGCACAATCGGCGGCCTGAAAATAGGTTTCAACATGATTAAAGACGCCGGTGTCTGGTCGCTCGCAGGTCTGACGGTCACTGAACTGCCGGTAGTTGTCGTTGAACAGCACGGTATCAAGGGCATAGTCATTGACAGGCTTACCAATCTGCCGGTCAGCGGTGCCCGCGTTGAAGCTTATAATGCCGTAACCGGCGTTATCGCCGGCTATACGGTCACTGATTCAACCGGTTTTTATCAGATTCTCGAATTACCAGCCGCTACCTATTATCTGGTCATCAATCGCAGCGGCTACGAACCCTATACAATTACCGGCATAGTCGTCAACTGAGGTTCGATGAAAACGTCTGCAATGAACCGCCGAAAAGGCGTGATTTTTTTTGCCTGCCATGTTCAAATGTAGTAGTGCATTAGGATGTAAGCGCTACGATTGAAAATCGCAGAGCGTTTTTGCCGGGAGGCATTATGCCGTGTGAGCCGGGATAGTGGAAGCGGCTGCAACGACTTACATGCGGTAGGCTATACAAAATGGTATTGAAAACTTCGCTTGAATCTGTCATTGGCCGGTTCGTTCGCATTCCGGCGACTCACCGGCACTTGGCCATCCTGGCCTGCGCGAGGCGCAGCGAAGCAATCGCCCCCGAAAGAGAATGATATAAGTTGCTCGCAAAAAAGCGAAATAGCCCTGAAACCAGCTTCTGTAAACAAATGGATTACTTCAGAGAGCATAGCGAGAAGCAATTTCATCGATTTGAGTAATTTTCAGTGAGCTTTGGTATAGAAAGAAAAAGGTTTCCATTTCCCCTGCTCTTCTTTATCCGTGGTTGCAAAAAAAGCTCACATGGCGTAGATTCTATGCGTATGCTCAATCATAATCTCTATCGTCGATCCGTGGTCGTGCTGGCCATTCTGGCCGTCTTTGCGCTGCTGGTCGCCGCTCAGGCGTTCAGCAAGGATTACGTGCTCGAACTGACGATTGTCACCGACCGCCAGGAAGAGTTCATTCAGTATATCGAGCTCAACGACCGCGAGTTCCGCAATCTGCGCAGCGACCCGAATGGAGAGATCAAGCGGTTCCTGCTCGAGGCGCGCAAGAAGTATGCCGACGAGATCGGCTACCGCAAAGAGATCTACGGTGCCGAGAACTACAAGATGGTGGTGATCTCGAGCTACACTTTCGTCGTTAAAGAGAAGTCCAGCGGCCGTGTGCTGCTTTCAAAATAGCATTTCCAGCATGACCAGCTTTTGGAGGAGGCCATGAAAATTAATAGATCGAACCGCGTTATCCTGGCGTCAGCCGTTATCTTCACACTCGTGACCATGCATCTTGCCGCCATGGTCAAGTCGCCGCCCGAGAAGGCCATTCTGCCGAACGGTCTGCGCGTTATCGTCGTCGAAGACCGAAGTCTGCCGGTGGTTGCCGCCGGGTTGATATTCGACAGCGGTGTTTTTTACAAGAACAACTGCAATACCGGTTTGGGAAGAATCTATCGCCAGCTTCTCAGTTCAGCCGGTTTTGTCGATGAATCGCGGTTCGATTTTAACGCCCGGCTCGAAAAAGTCGGCATCATCACCGAATTCGGCGGCGGCCAGGAAATGTTCTACGCGGCCTGCAACGGCAATGCCAACCAGCTGCCGCTGATGCTTGAAGCACTTTACAAGCTTGGTTTCAACCTGAAACCCGCCAACGAAGATTTCGATCAGGCCAAGGATGAAGCCTTGCGTTTCGTCGCTTCGGCACGCAAGTTTCCGCGCACCGCCGGCCTCATGGAACGCCAGATATGGAAAGACCTTCACCCCGATAGCTCAGCTGCGTGCAAAGGCCCGATCGACGATCAGCAGCTCGCCCGGGTACAGCTCAAGGATCTCGACGCTTTTGCCGCCAATATTTTTGTTCCCAACAACGCTGTAATGGTAATCATCGGCGACGTAACGGTTTCAGATGTAATAACTGCTTCGATGCAGCGTTTCGGAACCCTGAAGGCTTCTATTGTTGAAGCTGCATCGCCGGCGGCCCAGGCCCAGCCAGACGAAACCGTTAAATCGCGCAAAATCGAAGAAATCGACTATCTCGATATTGAAGAAACCGAAGTACTGCTCGGTTTTGAAGCTCCCGGTTTCAACAGTCCTGACATGCCGACTGCCCACCTCTGGCAGGCAGCGATGCATGAAATAAATAATTCCTGGCTCGAACAGACTCTGCGCAAAGACTTCCCGGAACTCAAGAATACCTATGCCCGATACCAGCCGGGTCGCGACAAAGGTGTGTTCATGATCGGATTCACCAGCCGTGACGCCAATGTCAACCGCCCGTTGAATGCCGTTCTGACCGCGCTGGCCAATCTTTATATGGATCCGCCGAAAGGTAACGAAATGCGCCGCATTTCTGAAATGATGCAGCTCAACAACCTCGAAAAACGCGAATCCCGCCTCGAGAGGGTGTTTGATCTCGGCCTGGCAGAACTGATGAGCAATTATCGCATTGCTGAAAGCATTGATTCTGCCTTCAGCCGTGTCACTCCTCCTGATATGCAGCGGGTTGCCCACCAGATGTTCGGCTCTGATCGTTATGCAGTGCGCATTGTTTACCCGTTGAAATACCAGAAAGCCGAAGAAGATCCGGTGCGCTTCACCAGTCTGCCGAACGGCACCCGTGTCGTGGTGCGCAGTTTCCCGGGCAGTGAAGTTGTTGGCCTGACCCTGCTCTTCGGGGTCGATGCCTGTACAACCAGCGAAGTCGATCGGCGCATGACCCGTCTGGTCGCCGAAATGATCGTCAGTTACATCAACGACAGCGAAAATTCTCGCCTTAACAGTCGCCTCGATGATATAGGTGCCCGTGTTGAAGCTGCTTTCAACAATGAAAGCCTGGTGATTTCGGCCCGGACGCAGAAACAGAGGTTGCCCGAACTTCTTGAATTTCTGAAAAATACTATTGTCAGACCTGATTTTTCCGAAAAGTTTTTCCGCAATACCCGGCAGAAGGTGCGCGAAAACTTTGAAGACGAGAAGGCGCAACCGCACCTGGTCATGCTCAATGCCCTCATCGACGGGCTTTACCCGGGTCTGAACCTGACGATCGGCAATGTTTTTCCAGCTGATTTCGAGAAGATCGCCTACGACCAGGTCGGGCAGTTCTATCACCGCTGGGCCGTGGCTTCGAATCTATGTATTTCAGCGGTCGGCAATTTCGACAACGACAAGACTCTCGAACTGATCGGCAAAACCTTTGCTGATTTCCCGACTGGCAAGGGTGTCGAAACTTCGCAGTGCCCGGCCTGGGTCGGGTCACCGTTCGAAAAGACCGAAGTCAAAGAGATTAAATTGCCCGGTGGTGGCGATCTGGCCTATATCACCGTTGGTTTCCGTATGAAGCAGTTTCTTGCCCTGAACAGTCAGGAAGAATTGCGGGGCTCTTTCGGCGCCAATTCTGTGCTTGGGCACCTGCTGTTCAGCAGCAGCAACGCCCTGATTGCCCGCGAACTCAAGAAGATTGACGCTTATGAAGGTCTGACCGGCAGTTATCGCACCAACCGGCTGTTTTCACTGTTTTCGTTCACCGCGACTGTGCCGTCGGCAAAAGTTGCCGAAGCCCGCAAGTTGATCGAAGGCATCATCGCGGACATTCCGCAGATGCAGGTCTCGGCCGACGACATCAAGGCTGCCGGGCAGAAGATGCGTTCTTACTTCAACCGGGCGCTCGAAAGATCCGATGCCCAGTCAGCGACTCTCGCCGCCTTCCTCTGGAACGGTCTCAAGGCTGACTTTCTCGAAGAAATCCTCGGCGTCTACGATTCGGTGACCCCGGATCACGTCAAAAAGGCTGCCGGGGTGAACTTTGGGCATTATCTGATGGTGGTGGGCACCCCCTGACCACGGATGAAAGCGGAAAAGGGATTTCTTCCCACGGATAAACACGGATCGACACGGATAGCAGGCCGAATTATTTTTGTTTAATCTGTTATACGGATTTAAAAAGAGATCGCCGCGCTGGCAGATTGCCGGCGCGGCGATTGATTTTGCGGTCAGGTCGCGGGTCAGGTCAGGTAGGTGTGCAGCAGTTCGGAACGGCGGGGGTTGCGCAGCTTGGCGAGCGCCTGTGATTCGATCTGACGCACGCGTTCACGGGTGACGCCGAGCAGTTTGCCGATTTCCTCGAGGGTGTATGACTTGGTGTCACGCAGGCCGAAGCGATGCATGAGCACGATGCGTTCGCGGTCAGAGAGCGACGAAAGCACTTTCTCGAGTTCGCCTTCGAGGGCTTTATGTTCGGCTTCGGCGAGCGGGTCAGAGTCGAAGTCGGTTATGACGTCACGCAGGAAGAGGTCTTCTTCGGAATCTACCGGTGTCGAGTCCATGGAGACGACGTTGGGGATATCGCGCAGGAATCTGCTGAGATCTTTGGGCTTCATCATGACGGCGTCGGCCAGTTCTTCGAGGGTCGGGCGCCGGTTGAGTTTTTTGATCAGGGTTTCTTCGACCTTTTTGATGCGCAGGCTGGTGTGAACCCGGTTCAGGGGCAGGCGAATCGGGTTGCCGTGGCTCGAAACGACCTGAATCATCGCCTGGCGTATCCACCATACGGCATAGGAAATGAAGCGGACGTTCTTTTCGCAGTCGAAGCGCTGGGCGGCCCGCATCAGGCCGAGGTTGCCGACCGCGATGAGATCTTCGAAAGGCACTTCGTTGATGTGGCGGTAGCGTTTGGCCACTGCAACGACAAAACGCAGGTTGGCAAGAATAAGCCTGGCCTTGGCTCTGGTATTGCCCTCCTGCACCTGTTTGAGAAGGATGATTTCTTCTTCGCGCGTGAGAGGGGGGTGCTTCTTGAGATCTTTGAAGTAGTTCTTGAGAAGCTGATTGTCCTGTTCCCGGTCATGATTATGATTAATACTTGCCATATGGATCTCCGTTTCTTTGAGGATTGCCAAACGGTGGAGTACACCCGGTGGTTCCTCCTGAACCTGCGCGTGTACGGCAACCCGGTTGTCTAATCGGAACAAATTGCCAAATCTTTAATGAAATGTAAGATTTTTATGGTGCGGCCGTTCCGAACCCTGCACTCTGGAGTTAATGCAAGCAAGAACCGCCCGTCGCCCGACGGGTCTCTCTGATTTCCTTATTTCCTGTTGCTTTTATTATAACACTTTTTTGATTTGTCAACCACTTTTTTGTAAAAATATTTTTACTGCCTGGCAGAGCAAAATTCTTACCGCAAAAAATACACCAACCGATTTCTGGATTCTGATACCTGAGTCGGTCCCGGCTGCTCGAAGGGTGGCTTCTGAACTTGTGAAAGGATGGCCCCTGATCCTCAGCCTGAGTCTATTGAAAAGGTCGAATGTCGGCTTGACCCTGACGGGCAGCTGAACTATACTGATGCAACATTGAAAAACTTCAGCCGAGGTATCAGCATGCAGCCGGCCACCTATTTGAACCCGTTTACCGACTTCGGCTTCAAGAAACTGTTTGGTGAAAAGTATAACAAAGACCTGCTTATCGACTTTCTCAACCAGCTTCTGAAGAAAGAACAGGGCCGGATCAAAACCCTCACCTGTCTGAAAAATGAGCGGCTCGGCCGGTCAGAGGCCGCCCGCCGATTTCTGAGCCGGTATAGGCGGTCGAAGGTCTTGCGCTCAAAGAAAAATCTCTAGTTGGCTTACGCCGAGCTCTGAAAAAGATATGGATTATCAGCATCTTGCAACATTACAGAAGGTTCATTCTGCCTGGCGACTGCTTCAGGCAAGGCATGCGCCCCTGATTGTCAGTTTTCTTTACCGCGAGTTTATTGTTCCTAACATCAGAACGCTGTCGCAGAGCGAGATGGAATCAAAGCTCAGGGATGAGCTTTTTCGCCTGCGCGAAACACTTGGCCCTGAGGCTTTTCCAGAAAAGGAATCGGTCTACCTGAACGACTGGACCCACCAGGAAAAAGGCTGGCTGCGCAAGTTCTACCCTGATGGCGACGATGAAGCCCATTTTGACCTGACACCAGCCACTGAAAAGGTTGTTCTCTGGCTGGAAAGCCTTTCGTCCCGCGGCTTTGTCGGCACAGAATCGCGTCTGAAAACGGTTTTTGATCTTTTGCGGCAGATGGTTTCCGGCAGCGATTCTGACGCAGAGAGTCGAATTGCTGAGCTTGAACGGCAGCGAAACGAACTGGATCAGAAGATTACCCGCCTGCGTTCAGGCGAGGTTGATCTGCTCGACGATACTGCCCTCAAAGACAGGTTTCAGCAGATGCAGATGCTGGCGAGAAGTTTGCTTGGCGATTTCCGGGAAGTCGACCACAATTTTCGCCAGCTCGATCGAAAAGTTCGTGAGCAGATCGCTACCTGGGAGGGCAGCAAGGGTGAACTGCTCGCAACTGTTTTCGGTGATCGCGATGCCATTGAAGATACCGACCAGGGCCGCAGTTTTCGCGCCTTCTGGGAATTTATCATGTCATCCGCACGCCAGGAAGAATTCTCAGAGATGATTGACAAGGTGCTGGCGATGGATGCCATACGCGAATTAAAGCCTGATGCCCGTCTGAAACGGGTTCATTTTGACTGGCTGATGGCCGGTGAAACAACACAGCGCACCGTCGCCAAACTGTCGCAGCAGTTGCGCCGGTTTCTTGAAGATCAGGTTTTCCTCGAAAATCGCCGGATCATCAAAATTTTTCAACAGATCGAGGCCAGGGCAGTAAAGATTCGCGATACGCTGCCGACCAGTAAAGATTTTCTGGAAATCGATGACCCGGGTAACATACTTATAAACCTTCCGATGGAAAAACCTCTTTACAAGCCGCCCATGAAGCCGGTGCTCGAATCGATGATTCAGCTCGGCGATGGCAGAAACATCGACACCGCCGTATTGTATGACCAGATTAACGTTGATAAAACGGTATTGCGCGGTAATATTCGCAAACTTCTTCAGGCTGAGAACCAGGTTACCCTGCAGGCGGTCGTCGAGCGTTTTCCTCTGCAACACGGGCTGAGTGAGCTGATTGCTTACCTCGTCGTTGCCGGTGCTGATAAAAAAGCAGTTTTTGACGAAACCACCACCGAGTGCATCAGCTGGCAGGATGCCCATGAAGCGACGCGCAGCGCCCGGATTCCAAGAATAATTTTCAGCAGGTAATGTAAAAATGGCAGAACCCTTGAATAACACGTCTGATAAACTCTCAGAGGTATTGATAAGCCTGTTGAAAGGCATTGTCTACAGTGAAAACGAGCCTGAAATATGGCAGGCACTCATTGATCTTCATATTCGCGTGCGCGATTATCTTGCCATAATCGGCCTCGAACTCATGCTCGACGAGTCCGAGGGCTATGCCTGGCTACGACATCTTGCTCCGGTAGAGGGTGAAAAAACTTTGCCTCGGCTTGCTGCCCGGCGGCAGCTTTCTTACCCGGTCAGTCTGCTTATTGCGCTTTTGCGGCGCCGACTCGCCGAACACGATGCCGCAGGTGGCGAAACCAGGCTGATTCTGTCGGTAGAAGAGATTGTCGACATGTGTCGAACATTCTTTCCGGCAGGTGCGAATGAAGCACGCTTTTTTGACCAGATCAACACGCATCTCAACAAGGTTGTCGAACTTGGTTTTATCAGAAAAATGAAGGGTGCCGAGCAGCAGATCGAGGTTTGTCGCATCATCAGAGCTTTTGTCGATGCCCAATGGCTTTCTGAGTTTGATCAGCGACTCAAAGAATATCAGCAGCTCAACAGTTCTGACGATGCTGCTGATGAGGCAAGAGCATGATTCCTCAACCCACGCTCGAGTTTGCCGCATCTGATGAAATTGCAGGGTTCAGGCTGGAAAGGCTCGAACTCTACAACTGGGGAACCTTTCACAATCATGTCTGGTCACTGTCACCATCTGGCCGCAATCTGCTGGTTACCGGTGATATCGGTTCAGGCAAGTCAACGCTGGTCGATGCGATAACCACTCTGCTGGTGCCGCCGGCGCGTCTGGCTTATAACAAGGCCGCAGGTGCCGACACCCGTGAACGTTCTTTGCGCACCTACGTTCTCGGTTATTACAAGTCTGAGCGCAGTGATACCGGCATGAGTTCAAAACCGGTTGCTTTGCGTGATCACAACAATTTTTCGGTAATTCTCGGAGTATTCACAAACGAGGGTTATAGCCAGACAATCAGTCTGGCTCAGGTTTTCAGCTGTCGCGAACCCACCGGTCAGCCAGACAGATTTTATGTCATTGCCGATAAGGCTCTCACCATAAAAGAGCATTTTGCCAATTTCGGCTCTGAGCTTGCCGGCCTGAAGAAAAAGCTGAAAACGCACAAAGCCACTTTGTATGACAGCTTTAACAGTTATTGTGCCGAGTTCAGGCGACATTTTGGTATCAGCAGCGACCAGGCACTCGAACTTTTCAATCAGACGGTTTCGATGAAATCGGTCGGCAATCTTACCAGCTTTGTCCGTGAGCACATGCTGCAGGAATTCGATGTCAAAGAGCGAATCGCCCAGCTGCTCAAACATTACGATGATCTGCATCGGGCTCACAAACTCGTTCTTACGGCAAAGGATCAGATTGCCAAGCTGAGCGAAATCATTTCGGGCTGCGATCAACAGGACGAAATGAATCGAAACATCAGTGCGCAGCGCCAGAACCGTGATTGCCTCAGACATTATTTTGCTGCCGCAAAGAGCGATCTGTTGCGGAATGAACAGCAGGCTTTGACCGGCAATCTTGCCCGGCTGGGTGAGACAATAGCAGATTTGCAGCATAAGAACTCAGAACTTCAGGCAAGTCGTGATGACCTCAAACAGCAGATTGCAACAAATGGCGGCGATCGAATAGCTCATATTAAGGCAAAGATCGTTGATAAAAACCGTGAAAAAGAAAGCGCTGTCAAAAAATCCGACAAATACCAGAATCTGGCGCAACACCTGGAATTAAAGGCACCTATGTCGATCGATCAGTTTCAGCAGAACTGCGATAAAATCGCCCAGATGCGCCCGCAATTCGAAAAAATCGACAATGAGCTGCAGAAAACTATCACCGACCACGAGGTCGAAACTCGTGATCTGAATACCCTAAAAACAGCTCTTGAAGTAGAGATCGACTCTCTCAAAAGGCGTCGCAGCAATATTCCTGGGGCGCAGGTAACAATAAGATCCAGTCTGTGTGCGGCTGTTGGTGTTAGTGAACAACAGCTTCCGTTTGCCGGCGAACTCATTCAGATACAGCCCTCTGAACAGCTATGGGAAGGGGCCGCCGAACGCCTGCTTCACAATTTTGCCCTTTCATTGCTGGTGCCTGAAAAACACTATGCCAAAGTATCTGAGTGGGTTGATAAAACCGACCTGCGTGGTCGCCTCGTGTATTTCAGAGTTAAAAAAGAAGCACGGTCAAATGCGGCTGAACCGCAACCACAGTCGTTGGTCAGAAAACTCGAGCTCAAAGCTGACTCTGAGTTTTACGACTGGCTTGCCGGCGAACTTGGCCAGCGTTTTGATTACATCTGCTGCGACAGCATGGAACGGTTCAGAAGAGAGCATCAGGCAATCTCTCGCAACGGTCAGTTGAAAAGCGGCGGCCAGCGCCATGAAAAAGACGACCGGCACAGCATTGCCGACCGTTCCCGTTACGTTCTTGGCTGGAGCAACGAGGCAAAAATAAAGGCATTGAATACGGAACTGCAGAACGTTCTTGCCGAGTTAAGCCAGAAGGCCAAAATTCTGGCAACCTGCAGAGCCGACAAGGCGCAGAATCTTGAGCGGAAGAGCGCCGCTGAACAGTTATCAGTTTTTGAGAGTTATTCTGAAATTGACTGGCGAAGGATAGCCGGTGAAATTGCCGATCTTGAGGCTGAGCAAAAAAAGCTCGAGGCAACATCGGATATTCTCAGACAACTGTCGCAGACTCTAAAAGAGCTTGAGGCGAAAATGCATAAGGTCGGCAACTCTCTTGACGAAGTCAAGGCAAAGCAGGCCAGAGCAGAGGGCGAGCTCGAAAAATGCCGGGAACAGCTCAAAGACCTTGAAACAGTGCTGCGCGAGTTCAGTACAGGGGTCATGAAGACTCTTTGCGCGACGCTCGATACGATCAGAAATCAGGTTCAGGGCGATACTGTGCTGACTTTGCGCAATATTGCCGAAATTGAAAGTAAAATGCGGGATCATCTGCAAAGCCGTATTGATAGTGAAAGTAGGCGATTAAAGACCATAGAAGAAAAAATCGTGAGTGCCATGCAGAATTACAAGCGTGATTACCCGGTAGAAACGCAGGAATATGATGCCAGGGTCGAGGCATCGGCAGAGTATCGCGAAAGCCTGAAAAAGCTCAGAG
This sequence comes from uncultured bacterium, assembly GCA_964474705.1. Lineage (GTDB taxonomy): Bacteria > Muiribacteriota > Ozemobacteria > Ozemobacterales > Ozemobacteraceae > Rifleibacterium. The sequence continues at coordinate 7,376 of CAYYUI010000020.1, read as the reverse complement.
AAGATTCGCTGCCGGCTTTTGAAGAGCGTTTTAAACGACTTTTAAACGAGAATACCATCAACGAAATTGCCAATTTCCACTCACAGCTGAATTGCGAATGCCAGAAAATCAGGGAACGCATAAGCAAGATCAATGAGTCGCTGGCAGAGATTGAATACAACAAGGGCAGGTATATTCAGCTCGACGGGCAGTCGACTCCTGATGCTGATATCAGGGATTTCAAACAGGAACTGAAGGCATGCACCGAAGACAGCCTTACCGGCAGCGAGGATGAGCAGTATGCAGAAAACAAGTTTCTGCTGGTAAAAGCGATAATTGAGCGTTTCAGGGGCCGCGAAGGGTTGGTTGAGTCTGACCAGCGCTGGGTGCGTAAAGTGACCGACGTGCGCAACTGGTTTGTCTTTGCCGCCTCAGAGCGCTGGCTTGAAGATAACAGCGAATACGAGCATTATACCGATTCGGGCGGAAAATCAGGCGGGCAGAAAGAAAAACTTGCCTATACCGTTCTGGCGGCAAGCCTTGCTTACCAGTTCGGGCTTGAACGCCGCACCGTAAAATCGCGCAGTTTCAGGTTCGTGGTTATTGACGAAGCGTTTGGTCGCGGCTCTGATGAGTCGACACGCTATGCGCTCGAACTTTTCAGGCAGCTCAACCTGCAGCTGCTCATCGTGACGCCGCTGCAGAAAATTCATGTAATTGAGCCATACGTAGAGAGCGTCGGCTTTGTTCACAGCAACAACGAATCTGAATCGCTGCTGCGCAACCTGACGATCTCAGAATATCGTGCTGAACGTGAGGCCAGATAGCCATGAGCGACTGGACAAAATTTTCCGATGTAAAGAAGCGCCTGCTCGGGGAATGGCAAAAAGGCCTTTATCTGCGGGCTTATCTGCAGCATGAAGAATTGTTTCCACGGCGTATCAGCCTTAAACACCCGTCAGGGCGCGAGCTGAACCAGCATTTTGCCGAGGTGAAAACCTGGATAGACGGGTTGAAAAACGACCTGCAAAAGCTTGAACAGCCAGGATTGCAGCTTGAATACCGAGAAGTCGAAAATCGGGTGGTTGGGCGCAATATGCTTCCGGTAGCTTTGGTCGTCGAAAGCCGCTCAGACCTTCTCAGGCTTGTTAAAGTTGAAACACAGTTTGCCCTGTTCCAGAAAATATGTGAACAGGTTTTGCCAAAATTTGCCGGGTGGCACCCATGGTTTCTCGCCAATCCGTTTCTGGTAATTGAGAATGCTGATAACTGGTTGAGATTTATGGCTGTTACAGACTGGTTAAAAGCCAGACCCCGCCCCGATATCTACCTTCGTCAGCTTGATCTGGCCGGCATAGACACCAAGTTTATCGAGAGCAACAGAAAGGTGCTGGGCGAGCTGTTTGATCTTGCATTGCCTGATTCAGCTATAGACCGAGAATTTAAGGGGGCTGGCGGGTTTGAGCAGCGTTATGGCTTCAGGGTAAAGCCTGTGACGGTGCGCTTCAGAATTCTGGATTCCGAGCTGGCAATTCAGGGGATCAGCGACCTGCAGATAAGAATTGATGAATTCGTCAGACTGCGGTTGCCACTGCGCACGGTTTTTATAACTGAGAATGAGATCAACGGCCTTGCTTTTCCGCCGGTGCCGGGCGCTATTGTGATTTTTGGTCTCGGTTACGGGCTCGACCGGCTTGCTGCTGTCGACTGGCTCAAAACTGTGGCGATCAACTACTGGGGCGATATCGACACGCATGGCTTTGCCATGCTCGATCAGCTGCGCAGCTATTTTCCGCAGGCCAGATCGATGCTGATGAACAGAACGACACTGCTGGCAAATCAGCAATTCTGGGGCACCGAACCAAAACCGCTCAGTCGCGATCTGCCTCGCCTGACGCCTGACGAACAGTCTCTTTATCAGGATCTGATCGCAAACAGCCTCGCAAAATCTCTACGTCTCGAACAGGAACGTATCTCATACGGCATGTTGCATCACCTGTTGTCTTGACCATAGTTTTCTCAGTCCAGCATTATCAAGCACAGGCACTCATTTCTCTTGACCCCTCAGCTGATTTATGGCAAGCATAAAGGCAGCAAAAAACTCGATGCGGAGGTCGGACGATGAAAAAAATCATGATAGCCGGAATGGGTGGGCAACTGGGTTTCGAGCTGGCACGCACCTGCCCGGCAGGGATAGAACTGGTTGCTCCGACCGAGGCCGACCTCGATATAACTGACCGCGATTCAGTCTCGGCCTACGTTGCCAGAACCGGCCCGGCGGTAATCATCAACTGCGCAGCCTACACGGCGGTCGACAAGGCCGAAAGCGAAGTTGCCAAAGCCTATGCCGTCAATGAACAGGGCCCGAAAAATCTTGCCGAAGTTGCGGGAGACCACAATGCCCTGCTTGTGCATATCTCGACCGACTTCGTCTTCGACGGTTCTCAGAGTCGCCCGTACCGCCCGGAAGACCGGCCAGAACCGCTCAGCGTTTACGGCAAAAGCAAGCTGGCCGGCGAGGTCGCCATTCTGAATTCAGGGGCTGCCGCGGTCATCGTGCGTACTGCCTGGCTGTACAGCGCCCACGGCAACAATTTCGTCAAGACGATGCTGCGGCTGATGAACGAAAGAGACAGTCTCGGTGTTGTGGTCGACCAGATCGGCACGCCAACCTGGGCCAATTCGCTTGCCCGCGTCATCTGGCAGCTGATCGACAAAGATGCCCGTGGCATATTTCACTGGTCAGACGCCGGCGTCGCCAGCTGGTATGATTTCGCAGTGGCGATATACGAAAAGGGCCGCGCTCTCGGCCTTCTGCAACGTGCCGTCACGATCAAACCCATTGCCGGCCGCGAATACCCGACACCGGCTACCCGCCCATGCTTCAGCGTTTTTGATAAATCCGCCACGCACGCATTGACCGGCCAGCCTCACGAACACTGGCTCGCCAACCTCGAAAAAATGCTGCGCGAACTGCCGTAAACACACTCAATTGTTTCGCCGCAGCAAGCTGATCATTCCATGTTGGCGCTTCCAGCAAAGCATGGTCGGCCGTGCCGGTGGCAATATTGTCTATCGCGTATGGCAGCGGCCAGAGCCCATAAGGGCAAATCTACTGCCAGTTAGAGACAAGGAAAGCTAGAAATGAAGCAAAGCCGGCATGAAAAAGCAATTGCCGCAGATTTCGCAACATTGACCGCCTCGGAAAAATGGTTCTGTTCCGGTTTGCTTCTTGTTTCTCGCCAGCTGCATTTCAAACTGGCCGCTGAACTCTGGCGGGCCCTCACCCGGAAAAGTTTCATTGAAGAAACATTGTCGGCAGCAAAAGCGGCAGATAAAGTTAAAGAACTTGTAGCCAGAGGTTTTCTGATACAGCGACATGATCTGGTTGAATTGCATGAAACGCTACTGCTGGAATCTTTCGTTTATCCACTTTTGCAGCGACAGCGCGAAGAATTTCTCAAGCTGGTCGATCAATTTCTGGGCAGAGTTAGATATAACAGCTATTTTTTTTATTATTCGCCGAACCCGCTCGATTTCATTTACGCAAATGCGCATAATTTCTACTCCGGCAATGTCACCTGGAGCGAGCGCACCTTCGACCGGTTCAATTACCCTCGCAGCGATTCAATAAAAGAAGGAATTTTATGTCACTTTATTGCTGAAGACTGGTTTGCTGAACTGCCAGAAAAAACTCAGATCATCAGTTTCAATGATTATTACAACAGCCTGCTGTTCAGTTTTGATCGCCAGACTCTTCTTAATCCGGCTGCTTTTGATTATTTTCTCGACGAAAAATGGCGGGCGTCGCCATTTTTCCAGTTTACGGCCGCCCCTTATCTTGCTGAATATCTCATTCTTCGCGGTGAGTTCACGAGGGCAGCCCGCTATATCGAAGAAAGCACTTCGCCTGAGCGGCACGGTCTGGCGGCTTTGCTCACTTACATACAGAGTGGCACTGCCACGGCCGCTCAACTTTTCACAACTGCCTTCAAAGCCTATAAAAGGGAAACCGGTCGTCGCAACGTTGCGTTTCAAACTCTGGCTGATGTGTTTTATCTGGTGGCTCTGCTGCAGCAAGGCAGTGTCGCCGGCATTGCTGAAGCCCGGGAAGCTCTCGACAGATACGATAAAATCATTTGCCGTTTCAGAGCCTTTTACCACCCGATATTCAGACTTCTTGAGATGAAAATGACCGGCAAGGCCGGAGTAGATAACATTCTCAATCTTCTTATAAGCTCAAATTCATGGATCAATGTCTGGTGGCATTCTCTGGTATTCTTCTGGCTTGAGAATCGTCTTGATAAAACGATCGTAGCCAGATTGCAGGAAAGCATCAAAGCTGCTTTCGCCAACGGTTTCGTCTGGGTCGCTCTTGAAGGCGCAGCGTTGCTCGAATCCGCCGGTTTTCCGCTCGAAGACTCTGACAAGGCATTTCTCGACAATCGCCGCAATCTGATCAAAATGCCGCTGGCCGAGCGCACCCGAGCCCGGGAGAACTGGGAAGCGCTTCTCGATGCGGTTGAGCTTGCCATAACTGTCGACAAAAAGAACGACAGCAATGGTGACAGCCGTTTGATCTGGGTTTTTGAAGATAACGGGCATCAGAATCGTATCAGGCCATACGAACAGAAAAAGCTTAAAAGCGGCCGCTGGTCAAAAGGCAAGGAGGTTTTCAACTACGGTTATTTTTTCTCGAAAAAGGCCATGCCGCCATTTTACACCGACCTCGACTGCCGGATCATCAACATGATAACTGCTGTTGAGCCCCGTTTACGTAGTGAAATTGAAATCACCGGCAAGATTCTGCAGATGCTTGTCGGCCAGAAAAACGTCTATCGCAATGACTTTACCACGCCATTGTCGATCGTTACCTGCGAGCCTGAACTGGTGCTTTCCAGTAAGGGTAACGACCTGATCATTACCTGGAACCCCGCTGCCCCTGACGGGCAGTTTGCCATTGTCGACGGCCCGGGCGACTGTCTGCATCTGTATGAATTTTCTGAGGCGCACCTGAAACTGGCCGGCTTGCTCAAATCTGGCACCCGCTTTCCTCTCACGGCAGCAAATCGTCTGCATGAGCTTCTTTCAGCTCTGAGCACCCGGATCAAAGTTCGTACTGACCTGTTCGCCGGTCGCGCCGGGAACTTTGCCAGCCGCCCGGTCGATTACCGTCTGCACGCCAGGCTGCAACCGGTCAACGATGGTCTGAGGGTTGCTTTGCGATTGGCCCCGCTGCCCGGTGTCAGAGCTGACTTTGTTCCGGGCGTTGGCCTGCAGGAAGCCATAGTCGATGTCGACGGCGAAAAGTTTCACATCAGACGTGATCTGGAACGTGAAATTGCTCTTGTTGACAGCCTGATCGAGCAATGCCCCTCGTTGAGCGACCTCGATCCCACTGACCGTTCTGCTGAATTTCCTGATCCGGCCGATGCTCTGCAGGTTTTGCTCGAGTTGCAGCAGGTGAAGGAACTGGCTCTTGACTGGCCCGAAAATTACAAGGCGAAAAAAGTTTCGACGGCGAAATTTGCTGATATGAAATTCCGCGTTGCCGGCGACCAAGACTGGTTTGCCATTGATGGAGAGTTGCAGATCGACGAAGAAAAAGTGCTTAACCTGCAGTTACTGCTGCGTCAGTATGACGGCAAAAACCGCTTTATCACTATCGATGACACCAGAGTTCTGGCGATAACCGATGATTTGCGCCGCCGCCTCAGTGACATCAATTCTTACACCGATTCGGCCGGGGGAAAACGTCGTTTTGCCCGCGCTGCTCTGCCGGCTTTTGAAAATCTGCTCGCTGACGCGGGCAGGCTGGAAGTCGATGCCGGCTGGAAAAATTCGCTGGCGAAGTTCCATGATATCGCCAATATGCGGTTTTCGCTGCCGCCTTCATTTACTGCCGAATTGCGTGAATACCAGTATGAGGGATTTCTCTGGCTCAGCCGACTGGCTGCCCTGAATATGGGTGCCTGCCTGGCTGACGACATGGGCCTCGGCAAGACGGTTGAAGCTCTGGCTTTGATTCTCAGCCGTGCTGATCGCGGCCCCTCTCTGGTCATCGCCCCGACTTCGGTCTGCATCAACTGGGTTAACGAAGCACGCAGATTTGCGCCGCTGCTGCGGCCGATTTTGTTTTCGCAGGCCGATCGCAGCAGCGTAATGGCGGGGCTTTCCGCCTTCGATCTGGTAATCTGCAGCTATGGTATTATGAGCAACGAAGTTGAGCGATTGAGCGAAACCGTCTGGCAGACTCTGTTGCTCGACGAGGCACAGTCGATCAAAAATATGAACACCGGTCGTTCACAGGCAGTGATGCGTCTCAAGGCAGAATTTCGCATGCTGCTGACCGGCACGCCGATCGAAAATCATCTGGGCGAACTCTGGAACCTGTTCAATTTTATCAACCCCGGCCTGCTCGGCAATATTGAAAGCTTCAACCGCCATTTCGCCGCGCCAATTCAGAATTCCGGTGACAAGCAGGCGCATGGACGCCTGAAGCGTCTGGTGCAGCCTTTTATTCTGCGTCGCACCAAAAGCCAGGTTCTGCTTGACCTGCCCGAAAAGACTGAAATCACGCTGCACGTCGATCTCAGCCCGGATGAAACCAATCTTTATGAAAGCATTCGTCGCGAATCGCTCGAAAAAATTGCCGGTTGTGACAGCGCGGCCCGCCCGATGCAGATTCTCGCCGAGATCATGCGCCTGCGTCGCATGTGCTGCAACCCGGCTCTCGTGGTCCCGGAATCCGGCATTGCCAGCTCAAAAATGGAACTTCTCGAAAGACTTGTCGATGAGCTCCGCGACAACAGGCATAAGGCCCTGATCTTCAGCCAGTTTGTCGATCATCTTGGACTGGTGCGCCGCCTGTTCGACCGCAAAAAAATCGGTTATCAGTATCTCGATGGCTCAACCCCACAGAAAGCCCGGGCGGCAGCGGTCGAAAAGTTCCAGGGTGGCAGCGAAGATTTTTTTCTCATCAGTCTCAAAGCCGGCGGGCTCGGGCTCAACCTGACCGCCGCCGACTACGTGATTCACCTCGACCCCTGGTGGAACCCCGCTGTTGAAGACCAGGCCTCCGACCGGGCTTATCGTATCGGCCAGACCCGCCCGGTAACCATCTATCGTTTGATCGCCGCCGGCACCATCGAAGACAAGATTGTCGCCCTGCATGGCCGCAAACGTGAACTTGCCGACGGTCTCCTTGCCGGCAGCGACCTCGCCGCCCGCATTTCCGCTGAAGAGTTACTGCAACTGATCTCAACCGTCTGACCGGCAGACTTTGCCTGACCTTGGTCTGTGACGAGTCTGCTTTATGCACCGATGATCCACCGGCTCCTGAGCCTGCCGACTATGAAAACGCTTACACTGACACCCTGAACGAACTGGAGGAAAAT
>CAYYUI010000019.1:5848-68596 GCA_964474705.1 uncultured bacterium | reverse complement strand
GCGACGCTTATGCAATCGCCTGACCTGCCATGAAGCCGCACAGAGAGACAATTAAGTAAGCGTTTGCCCTGAGAGTCCATGTGCTCAACTTTTTGATTTTTCAGTTGTCATTTGGCATCTTGTTGATTCTGCAGGTGTACAAGTATAATTAGCAGATATATTTGTATGGAGGCATTTTGATGAGAAAATTCATGGTTCTTGTTTTGATGATGAGCTTCGCTTCTCTCGCCTTTGCGGGTCTTCAGGAAAAGATCTCTATGGACTTCCGGGATACCGATGTGCGTGATATCTGCAAAATGCTGGCTCAAAAAGCCGACATGGGGCTTGCCATCGAAAAGTCGGTGCGTGGCAATGTCAACATCTCAATCAAAAATGCCTCGGTCAGGGAAGCCCTTGATCTTGTTACCGATGCCGTTGGCTTTGCCTGGGTTCAGAAAGGCACCAACATTGTTGTTTCTGACCAGCGCCGCCTCTCCGGACGCGTATTGAAAGTCATTTCGCTCAAACACATAAATGTGAACGAAGCCGCCAAAATTCTCTCTGGCTCGGTTGTCGGCGACCTGAAAATTGCGACCTGCCAGCATACCAACGGTCTTGTCCTCAATGGCAGCAATGCAGCAATCGAAGATTCAATGCAGATTATCGGCCACATCGACCGGCCATCGCCACTGTTAAAGGGCTCTCTCAAGCTTGTTTCCGGCGAAAAGCTCCTCGAAAAGTTTGACTTTCAGGCCGGCAGTGAAGACTCCGTAAAAATTTCCCAGAAAATTAAAGAAAAAATCGCCCCGGTAGGCAAAAAGGCCAAAGCCATCGTCGAAGCTATTAACTGTGAGATTGTTTTCACCGGCATCTCCTCGGCTGGTCTCGATGCCGTTATACATCTCGGCGTCAACCAGAACGACAAAAGCCGCAGCAAAGAAGCCGCCCGCAAATTCTCCGGCCGTTTCCAGGCGTTAAAGGGCAAACCTGTCACCGTCTTCGCAACTTCAGACTCAGAACCTCTCAAAGTGATTTTCACCTGGGAAAACTGAACCAGAACTTCCTGCCGATCTCTCAATAACGACGGACTTAGCCCATCAGATGCCGGCCTGAACCAGGTTAATCGACATAAATCCTGACTCTGGCGACTCTGATCAGCTTGTCGCGGAAAGCGTAGCCCGGCAGGCAGACTTCGGCAATCTTGCCAGTCTGCGTTTCGCTGCCGGGAACACCGCCGACCGACTCGTGCACATTCGGGTTAAACAGTTCGCCTGGCGCCGCAAGGGTTTGCAGCCCCTGCTTCTCGAGAGTATCGAGAAATTGCCTGGCCCAGAGTTCGAAACCTGCAGAAATCTGCGCATTATTTTCTGATGCACTGGCTTGAGAAAGAGCATGCTTCAGACTGTCGATCAAAGGCAGAAGGGCAATCATCAGTTCTGCCTTTCCTGCGTCTCCGGCAGTGGCAATTTGTTTATTGAAACGGGTCTGCAGATTCTGATAATCTTTCTGCAGCGTCTGATAGCGGTGCATAAATTCGGTTGCAAGTGCATTGTTCATGTTATTGTCCAGTTGTGGCTCCTGTTGCCGCTTTCGTGATTTCCGACATCTTACCTGCCGGCAGGGTATTTTTCAAGCGGCAATGGCTATGCGCAGCTAATTTCTATCTTTTAGACACCGCCGGGTTCGGATACCGCATTCAGGGCAGGTAAATCTGCAGTCTGACATTTTCTTTGAGCGACGATTTCAGCAGTTGAAAAAAATCTTCAAGGGCTTTGTGCGCCTGGCGATCAGCTTCCTGCCAGAGCAGATCCTGGTTGGCGGTCATAACCACCTCATTTTTTAAATCAGCCATGACTTCGTTGCGCAATTCTTCGACATTTGGTCCAATGATCGGCACCCACGACCCCTTTGCCTCGATAAGCAGCTTGGCCGGGTCACTCTGCACAAAAACGACATCGCGGTCGATTTTTACCGGCGGCGCAAAGATTTTCAGAATACCGGCGCTCGGATCATACTGAAACCTTTCAAGGCCGAGTTCATCGAGCGGAATATAGAACTGCACCCGATTGTCGAGAGCCTTGATTCTTACCCGGGCGGTGCCGGTTGGAATATATTCATAAAAGGTTCGTCCCAGCTTTTCACGGGTTATCTCAGCATCGACGGTCTGAGTCATCACCACCAGCTTTTTTTCACGCGACAGACTGCCAATTGTGCGAGAGATTATCGTATTGACTTCTACGGAAGGCTTCAAAGCCATGATCAAAGCGTCGAGGCCGCCTTTCACAGCATCCAGACTCCTGTCGGCAGTGTTTTTAACCAGAATCAGCGGCAAAACCCAGATGGCGGAAATGGCAAATACTGCAACAAAAGCAACTGCCCAGATAAAATGCACCAGAGGACTCGACTGCAGCTGCTGTGGCCTCTCTGCTCCGCCTTTTCCCGGGGCAGTATTTTCTGCCGAAACGGTCGCGACCTCGCTCGTTTCTTTCAAGCCCCCAGATTCAGGCAATTTGTCCGCTTCCATCAGCGACCTCCACATTCAATCATTCTATCGTCTTGTGACACCGGGCCCCGAAATAGTACTGCGACCGATATTGCTGCCGGCAACGGCAATCTGAGTTCCGATTCGTTCTTTCAGCATTGAAACGTGCGAAATGACACCGATCAGCTTGCCGTCCTGCTGCAAACCTGCCAGAGTATCGAGGGCAACCTGCAGAGCATCGTCGTCAAGGGTACCAAAACCCTCATCGAGAAACAGAGAATCGACACGAACCTTTTTGCTGGCCAGTTTCGACAGGCCAAGAGCCAGAGCGAGACTGACAATGAAACTCTCGCCACCCGAAAGATTTTTCGTCGAACGAACCTCACCGGCCTGATATTTGTCAACTACCTTCAATTCAAGCGGGTCTTCCGGGTCGCGGGTCAGCAGATACCGGCCGGTCATCTTCTCCAGCTGCTGGTTTGCCAGACTGACAATTATGCCGAAGGTCAGTCCCTGTGCAAATCGAGAATATTTCTGACCATTCTCAGATCCTATAAGGTTGTTCAGAAGATTCCATCGGTTGCATTCGCGGCTTTGCCGGTCATATTCGGCCTTGCGGCTGCTGATAGACAGAACGGCCTTCTGGTTATCTTCAAGTTTCTGCTTCAGCCCGCCAATTGCCTCACCGAGCTGCCTGAGCTTTTCCTGCTGCTCAGTTGCGATCAACTGTTGTTCGGCAAGCGACAGCCTGGTCAAATTCCGCTGCTGTTCATTTTCAAGCCGTGACTCACGATCACGTAGCCTGGTCGTGACTTCTGCGACTCTGGAATCAATCGCCTGAGCCTGCCTTGCCAGTTCCAGCCGCTGCTCTTCAGCAATAAGACCGGCCAGAAAAGAAGCTTCGCCAGAAAAACCCTTTCGTTCCAGATTCAGAGCGAAATTCTTTTCGAGATCAACCAGCTCACCATTCCTTCGTGTAATGGAATTACTTAGACCATTCTTACGCGTTATCGCATCATTGCGCTGAATTCGTGCCTGGTCGGCAGCAGCCGACGCTTCCCGCAAAGCCTTTTCAGCTGCAACAATCTGATTCTCACAGCACCGCTCTTCTTCATCGGTGCTGCGCTCCCCAAAAAGTTTCTTTCGCTCTGCCTGCAGCTGCAACAATGTCTGCTGCAACCCAAGAAAAGTTTTTTTCCGGTCGGCAAGTGCATCGGCAATGACTGTCGCCGCACCGTCCAGACCTTTCAAATCTGCTGTCAGGCGCTGCAAAGTGCTTTCAACTCTGGCTTTCAGGCTCTGGTTTTCCTGCCAGGCCTGCAATCTGGCCTGAAGAGAAGGCAGAAGAGCCGACATGTCATTGTCCGGAACCTCAGCAATTCCAAGGCTTTCCAGTTTATTCAGAATGCTGCAGCGGGCTTCCTGCAACTGTTTTTCAGCCTCAGTAACGAGGATTGTTTTTTCCAGAACTGCCCTGCCGACGTTTTCAAGCGCCTGCCCTGCCTGAGTTACAGCACCTTCCGCAACCAGCAGCTTTTTTGCAGAATCATGCTCGTCAGTCTGCAGAGTCCTTATCTGCGTTTCGATCGCTTCGGCGCTTTTGATAAGCCTGTCAAGCGCTTCGGTTCTATTCCGGTTTTCATCGAGCTCCGGAATGTTCCCGATGGCAAAGGGGTGCTCAACAGAACCACACAAGGGGCAAGGCCTGCCATCCTCAAGAAGTTTCCGATCTGCCTCAAAACCCGCAATCCTTTTTATAAAACCGGCTTCTCTGAGCAAGGTATCTCGCTCGGTCTGGTATTCACGCAGCAGTTTTCCGCCCAGCAGCAGCTGCATTTCGTCGCTCTTCTGTGCCAACGACTTTTCGATTTCTGCATGCACCGCCTTCAACTCTGCAAATTCAATTTCGCGGGCCTTCTGATCCTTTTCAGCTCTGCCAGCAGCTTTTTTCTCTTTGTCGAGATCCTTTTGCCTCTTTGCAAGCGTTTCAGCCGTTGGCTGAAGGCTGCGGACCAGTTCGCTGATTGCAGCAAACTGGGTGACCAGAGCCTCGTCTGCAGAAGTGGCGCTGAGAACTCTGGAAATTTCAGCGAGTTCTTCAGTCGCCTTTTTCTGCTGCTCTGCAATCTCTTTTTGTTTCTGACCGTTCTCGCCAATCTGTGTTTCAAGCTGACGGCATTCGGCACCGGCGGTATCAAGAACAGCAGCCTGTTCCTTCAGCTTGACATCCAGGGCGCGTACCCTTTGCCATAAAGGTTTCTCTTCATTGTATGCAAGTTTGCGATCGGCAACAAGTTTTTCAGCATCCCGAACCTGCCCTTCACAAGCCTGGCAGGCATTTTCCAGAGCAGGCAACGAGCCCTCGACAGAATGCAGTGCTTCTTTGTCACTGTTCTGATGCAGCCGCGTAAGGCTCAGCGAAGCATATTCGGCCTGGAGTTCTGTCGCTCTCATGGCCAGCTCCAGCTTTTCGCGTTGCGGTTGAAACGCTGTCAGCTTTTCCTGGCTTTCAAACATTTCAACTCTAAGAACAGCTATCTCGGATTGAAGAGAATCGATGCCGGATAACCATTGCAGAGCCATAACACTGCTCTCATATTGAAGCCTTATTTGAGTTTCTGCCTGGTGCTGGCCGGCAAGATCGCTTTTTACCGCTGCTTCTTCCTCGGGAAGCAGCAGCCTGATACCTCTGATTTCAGAATCTAGAGTTTCCAGTCTGGAATTTTCCTCGCGCTGCCTCTCAAAAACACGGGTGGAAATAAGACTGTACATGTCTCCGCCAGTTATCTGAGCGAGAATCGGGGCGCGTTCCTTTGAAGAAGTCTGCAGAAAAGCAGCAAAACTTCCCTGGGCAAGAAGTATAGACCTGGTAAACTGCAAAAAGTTCATTCCGGTCATCTTTACGATAACGCCGGCAACCAGAGATCTTTTGTTCTCGATCAGGGTTCCGGAATCCGCGTCAGAAATTTCGTGAGCAGGCTCCTGCAGGTTGCCCGAAGAGTTTTTCCTTGCCCGCACCTGACTCCAATGGCATTTGAAACGCCCGCGCTGAGATTCGAAAACCACTTCGGCAAAACATTCGGCGGTTTTGCGTGACATAATTTCATTGCTGCTTTTTACGACCTTGTCCAGACGCGGGGTCATGCCGTACAATGCCAGGCAGATAGCATCGAGAATTGTTGATTTTCCTGAACCGGTCGGCCCGACAATCGCAAAAATGCCATTAGCAGCATAAACGGGTTCGGTAAAATCGATAAACCATTCGCCATATAAAGAGTTCAGATTTTTAAAACGCAGCTGTAATATCTTCATGGCGGCTTCTCATTCCCTGTTTGAGTCTTCTTCAGCAATTGTGGCAAGAATTTCGCAATAGGCGGCATTCAATTCCTGCCATTGTGCTTCTGAAACTTTGTCTGTGTTCATTTCGAGAAATCTCTTGAATACGCTTCTCTCGTTAATATCTTCGATCGCGACATCATTGGCCGCAACTTGAGAAAGGCTCTGCACCAGACGCCGGTTTTTCACTCTTACCAGCTCCAGCTTTGTACCATCCACAAGTTCATAAACATCTTCCTGGAGCCCTGGAATCAGCTCTGAGCCAAGGTAATCAACTTCAACCCACGCACTGGCGCCGGCGGTTATAAGTGACTCAAGCTGCGATTCTATCTCGGCAAAGGAACCGGCAACTCTTATCAGGGGTTTGAAGCAGGGCACCATCACTTCTTCTATCTGTGCATGTCTGCCGGAAAAATCGACAAGCAGAACCAGTTTCTGCTGATCGGCTTCGCCAAACCCCATGGCAACCGGGGAACCTGAATAACGAAAATGCTCTCTGCCGGCCACCTTCTGATGCACATGCAGGTGCCCCAAAGCCAGATAATCGATCCCCGAAGGAAACATTTCGACCGAAGCATGGGCAAGAGTACCGACATATAATTCCCTCACCCCGTCTTCTTCTACAACCTTTCCACCCTGAGTAAACAGGTGCCCGGTTGCAACCACCGGAACCTCACCGATTTCCTGACGCTTTTTCCCGGCGACTTCGCACACGCGGGCATAATGATCCCGCATACCCTGTAGAAGTCTGGCACCTTTCTGTTCGATCGATTCACCCGCCTCAACAATACGAATATCCCGGTCACGCAAATAGGGCACAGCGCACACTACGGCTTCCGGTATGCCGGCCGGCGATCTGAGCACGAAAACTTCGTCTTCAGGTTCAGTAGATGCTGATCCCACCACATGAACATTCAGGGCCCGAAGAATCTCCTTCGGTGCATCCAGAAAAGATGCAGAATCATGATTACCCGCAACTATCACCACGTGACGACAGGGTGTCCCGGTCAGACTGGCAAGAAAACGGTAATAAAGCTCCTGAGCCCGGTTTGGCGGAGCAGTATTGTCAAAAATGTCGCCTGCCACAATCAGAGCTTCAACTTCCCGGGCTACAATCGTCTGTTTCAGCCAGTCGAGAAAAGCTGCAAACTCTTCGTATCTTCTGCAAGTTTCCAGAGATCGGCCAAGATGCCAGTCGGAAGTATGCAACAAACGCATTAGTTTCCCCCTGTTGGCGATGTATGCGCCATATTTCAATTACATGGGTTTTGCTCTGCGCATTCTAACCCAGACATCCTCAAAGCCTTATTTATATCACAAACAAGCTTAAACCGGCCACATATTTGCTGTCATGACTCAATAAGGGGCCGATTTTTCAGCTGTTGCAACCGCAAACTGGCAGTCAATTCAACAGCATTTCTCTCAGGGCCTGGCAATTATTAGTGCCTGTCACCTTTGCATCAAAAAAATCAGCTGATGTCACCTTTTGTGGCTGAGTCAGCGGGTTTTTCAGTTTTGTCGCCAGACTCTTCACTTTGCCAGAGATGCGCCCAGAATGACTGGGTTTCCTTAGACCGGCTGAGCTGACTGCTGATATCATTGTAAACATAGATAGCCTCGGCAATTTCACCTGAAGCGGCGCGATTAATGCGGTCACCGGGCAGACCGGCGCGCAATTGCCGCAGACCGCTCACCAGATCTGTAAGCGGTGAGATTAGAATCGAAGCGGCCAGAATACCCAACAGAGTTGCGACAAGCCCGGCACCGAGAGTAAAAGCAACAGTTCCCTTACGCAAATGAGCCAGCAAGCCGGTTATCGCAGTTTCAGGAATACCGATACAAATACCCAGTCCTGACTTCTCCATGCGCAGCACCGTCTGAAGATACCCAGATTCACTTATCAGCAGATCCTCGACATCCATCCATTCACTGGACGGGGAAAAATTCGCAGGAATCTCGCCAACTGTCAGCAGCTGCCTGGCCTCTTTGTCGATCAGGGCTATATAGCCCTGCGGATGAGGCTTCAGGCGCTTCATCATATCGAGCAGCTTGTTGGTGCGGTCGAGCACTATACCGCAGCTCATCAAACCGACAACTTTTTCTTCGTGCACAACCGGAACGATGAAAGAGTTCATCAGCCGGTCTGTTGCCGACTTGAAAAAAGCGGAAAATACCGGCGTACGTGTTTCAAGAGCCCTGACCAGGTCGTGATAGACCATTCGGGTTTTGTCGCGTTCACGATAGTTCTGAAAATTTTCGTCGGCATAGCGGCTTGGATCTCGGCCATCCGCATAAGCGGCAGCCTTGAGAGGGCCGGTCGGGTCAAAATAGTAAATATTGTTGAAAAGCGAAGAAGAGTCGACGGCAACCTTGAGAAAGTTCTGGACTTCCTGGGGGGTGCCATGATGAAGAATATCGTGACGACTGAGACGCATTATGGCATCAGCTGCATCGTCAGCCCGGTCATTGAGACTGTAGCTGATGGTGCCGGCTATGGAACGCATGGAATCGTTGAACTGGTCGACAATGATCCTGCGACTTTCAAGGTAATTCAAAGTGCCGGCTCCAACTGCCGAAATTATGCTGAGCAGCAAAAACAGTATGGTCAACTGAAAGTAAAGACTGAAAGAAAACTTCATAGGGTTTGAAAGACTCCTGAGTCTTGTGGTCTGGCTTGAGACATGACTGAAAATACATTATACAGATTTGCCGTGCAAAAACTAACCCCCCAGGGAAATTTTCTTGAGATTTAAATCTGATGAGCCACCCATACTTAAGTCATTCGGATTATGAGAAACCAGGGGAGGGAAATTCTCAGCCTCTGCATTTAAACATATTCATCACCAATAAAAAGGGGTTGCCCCAAATTTGAGACAACCCCCGACCTTTTGCACCCCGTGCCCTAGCCGGCTCGGAACATTGCGACTTCGACAATATCTTCTGGAAGAGTGCCGCAAACAGCCTTCTGGTAAACCTTACAAGTGCCATCAGCAAGCTTTTCGACTTCAACGAACCCCGGAAGAGCACGGCGCTCGCTGATTTCGGTCTGCCCCGGACAGAAATGGCCTGGGTTGGCATAGACGTGCGCCCGGCTGTTACCCAGAAGGGCTATACCCGAGCAGTGCGTGTGCCCCATGATGGCAACTTTGCAATGCGGATTGGCGTTAAAGTGAGCTCTGACGAAATGTCCGAGGCCATCATAGGCCACTTCCGCCTCACACAAGGCTTCATAAAAATTTTCTTCAGTAACCAGACCCGGGTAAAAGCGCGCCACCCCGTCTGTACGAACTTCAGCAAGGCCTTTTCCGGCAACCTTGATATCAAGAAGATTATTGCGATTATGCTGCAGCATAAGATCAAGAATAATCCTGGCCGGATTAAATTTTTCACCGCGATGCGACTGCTGCATCAACTCGGCAATCAGGTCGTGCAGCCTGATTCCAAAGCTTTCATAACTGGGGTTGCCGCAACCGGAAACGCAGGCGGCATCCATGCGATGCAGACTGGCAATCTTCTTCTGCAGAAAATGGCAATAAATCCTGGCAACGAAATACCCCAGAGGCAGCGGGGCCATCGGGTTTTCTTCATTGAGAGCCGGTTTATTGAAAAGATCGTGTTGATGCCCGTGTTCGGCCCAAACTGCTTCGTTCAGATAATAGGTATTCGCCACTGCCGCCTTGGTCAGATCAGCTCCGTGCCCCGGCAGAACCTTTTTGTCGGTTCTTCGGCTCAGCTCGTTGTTGAGGTCGTGCAGCTCGACTTCCATATCGTGATCACCATTGATGAACCGCACCTGAATTTCATCGAGCAGGCTGATGAAATCACCATCACTGTGGCGCTCAAACAGGCCCGGGTTCTGATTCATGATCAGCCCGACCGTGGGAGGAGCACAAAAAGGATGGTAGTTCCAGAGGTCGAACCAGTCACCCAGAATGACCAGCTCCTCGATATGGTTGGCGTTTTCCTGAAGGTAGCGGAGAAAGCTCTTTAAAAGGGGCTCATGCAACGATTTCTGATACCAGTTGGTTTCGGCTCCTGAGCCAATATGCAGATCTCCAACAAATACGGTTCGCCTGGCCATGACGCCTCTCCTTTGTTCTTGTGAGGCAGATAGGTTATTTGCTGCAGCAGAATGCCGTTTGTAGTATAATTGCCTCCCGGTCCCTCTACCTAAATATAACCCTTTTGCCGAAATTTTCATACTTAAAATCAGCTTTTCCAACCAGGAGACACAATGTATTCCGAAAACCTTCTCCAGGCCTTTATGCTGACCATGTTTGCCGGTCTGGCCACCGGCATTGGCAGCCTGCTCGCTTTCTTCTCAAAAAGAACCAGCAAAAGCTTTCTGGCAGTTGCTCTCGGCTTTTCTGCCGGAGTCATGATCTATGTGTCAATGATCGAAATTTTCGTCAAAGCCAAAGATTCTCTGGTAGCCTCTCTTGGCCCAACAAAAGGTTACTGGTATACCACGGCAGCATTTTTCTGCGGCATGTTCATCATCACCCTGATCGACAAATTAGTTCCAGATTTCGAAAACCCACACGAAGCTCATGAAGTCAGCGAACTCGACTGTGGCCCGGAAAAATCAGCGACAAAAAAGAAACCCGAAGCGGCGACCCTGCATCGTATGGGCATTTTTTCAGCACTTGCCATCGGTATTCACAACTTTCCGGAAGGGCTGGCGACCTTTACCGCAGCACTTCAGGATCCAACCCTCGGCATCAGCATCGCAGTTGCAATAGCCATTCATAACATTCCCGAGGGAATCGCGGTTTCGGTGCCCATCTACTATTCGACCGGCAGCCGCCGTAAAGCCTTCATGTATTCATTTCTTTCCGGAATGTCGGAGCCGATTGGTGCTCTATTCGGCTACTTTGTGCTCATGCCATTTTTCAACGATACGATGTTCGGATTATTGTTTGCAGGGGTCGCTGGAATCATGGTGTTCATATCCCTTGACCAGCTGTTGCCGGCCGCCGAAAAATACGGCGAGCATCACCTCTGCACCTATGGAGTCGTTTCCGGGATGATGGTCATGGCCCTGAGCCTGCTGATGTTTTCGTAAAATCAGGGTTTGCTCGAGATAATTCTGTCAAGCAGAATCGACGCCATCGGAATGATGACTGCCGACAACAGGCCGACAACCTTGTTCATATCGAACGGCCAGGTATTGATCTCATGAAGGTGGGTTCTGATCTCCATGAGATTACGTAGCATGTGAATCCGCTCATGTTCGAGCCTTTGCCCCGACAGCAGCTCATTCAGTTCGAGTGACAGAAGATTGAGCTTGCGATCCTTTTCGCGAACCATCGCGCGATGAATGTTATAAATGGGCCAGAACAGATAAAAAAGAATCGCAATGCCGAAAAGTCCGAACCATAACGCCAGCAGCGAACCGAAGTTCCAGCCGCCAATACGCCGGGCAACGATGCTGCTGATATATGGAAGAACCGCAAACAGGGTTGTCTGAAGGATAAATTTACCGAGAAGTCTGATGCCTGAATTCTCTTCCTGGATGATGAGAATGCGCAGATCGAGGTCGCCAAATTCTCTTATGAACATTGCGAACTTGATAAAATAGACAATTGCTGAAGCGCTCCAGAAAAGGAAACAAAACTCGTAGATAAGATACGCCAGCTCGCCGCCGGCGGTCTTGAATGGAGTACCGATCACCTGACTGTCGCCGGTAACCGCTATGGTGCAAATTGTCAGGCCGATTGCAATTGGCAGCGGTGCGGAAAAGACCTTCTCGCGGGCCGCAAGGTAGTATTCCTCGCTGCGCACCCGAGTCCAGCCGGTGATCGTCGGAATTTCGCAACGAAAACGGTCGAGAAGTTTTTCAAACCAGACGATACCAGCCGACGAGAAAAACATCTGCATAGCATTGAACATGAACGAAATGAGGAAAATCCTGTCTTCGTTGCTGAAAGTCCAGTAGAGGGCGACAGCAATGTAAAGAAGCATGCTTGCCGTAAAATAGAACATCCAGTAACTGATTGCAGGAATCTTCGCTGCAAGCCGGCCCTGAAAAGAAGCCGGCGGCAGTTCGGAATCACCGTTAGCCGGCGGCAGGGCAACAGTCTGCCCATCACATTCCGGCGTATTCTCTGCAGAAAATTCCAGCGGCCGGGTAAGCCATTCATGGCAAACTCTGCATTTCAAAGCAGCTTCAGGAATTTCACTTTGACAGAACCGACAAACTGCCGATCGCGCCGGTAACTTTTCAATTTCTGCCATATGTCAGCCTAGCGCATAATGGTAACGTTAAGCGCTGTCCGGTCATCGAGCTGATACACCTCTGAAAGGACGCGATAGGCAAGAGTTGCTGCCAGAGCGGCATCACGGCCGACATGATGATTGAATGATTCTTGTACACCGGTGGCTTTGCCACCTGGCTCATCGTATGTCTGGCTGCTGGCAGGGCCAATAGAATACTCGGCAAGAAGCTTCCTGGCCCTGGCCAGTTCATCAGCTTCAAGCGCCTGAAACGGCAGATCGAAAAACAAGCCAATCCCCTCGTCGTAAGCGAATTGAACAAATTTTTCCTTTTCGGGTTCTTCAATGATGATAAACCAGTCATCACCACGGTTTTTCAGAATGGTATCGATCGCCTGGACAATTCGTTCCTTCATTTCGGACCTCTGCCTCTGATAGTTGTTGGAAAGCCAACCTAAACGGCTGCAAATATTCTCTTGGCAGAATAACATATTTTGTATAGAATTGTTTAGGATATGTTGAAGGTTCCGGCTGTAATAAATAAATAGAATGTTATTCCTTTGTTGATGAGGTTTTTTTGCGGGGGGTTGGTTATGCTTGACGCTGATTCATTGAAAAGTCTTCTCACAAATCTTTCACCTGAAGACAAACGCGAATGTCTCGATGAGCTTTCGCGACTTGAAATTTCTTCCCATAACGCCGAAGAAGTCTATCGAATTCTCCAGGTTCTTGAAACAGGGCTCGATGTCAATCTTGCTCTGCAGGTCAGAGCAGCTTGTCGCAAACTTGAAACACAATTTCCAGGAAGATTTTCTTTTGAATTCCTGACATCCGCACCCGTTATAGAACACCTGCGTAAAGCATCTGATTTAAACAACCAACCCGGCCGCGAAACCCTTGAAAAGATCTCTCCGCCCATTGAGAAAACTCACTTATGCCCGTTCTGTGCAGCCCAGATCGAAACAACGGCCAGAAAGTGCACCGCCTGCAACAACCTGATCGAAAACAATCTCTGCAGCAACTGTGGCAGGCACAGCTATCAGACTCGCTTCTGCATCTGGTGCGATTCACTTATGAGCAAAAGCCACCTGCGCCGGGCTTCTATAACCAGTCGCGCCATGGCCTTATGTGTTGATTATGCACTGCTGGCTGCATCGCTTATGGCCTACCTACACCTGGAAACAGGAGTCGCGCTTCCTCTTGCCTACTGTCTGTGCCAGATTTATTTCATGACAAGCAGCTCTACCATAGGCAAAAAGACTGCAGGTCTTGTGGTAATAAAAACCTCAGACTACGACAACACAGGCTTTTTCCAGATTCTGTTGCGCGAAACTGCTGGAAAAGTAATATCGTTGCTCTGCCTCGGCATCGGATTTTTCTGGTTTTTCTACGACGAAGATGGCCAGACCTGGCACGATCTCATGGCGCAGTCGATAGTCGTAAAAAAGAATGACTGATCAGCAGGCCTGCTGCATAAACGCCACCGCAATCTGAGTGCATAGAATTGCATTGTTTTTTACCAGTTCAATATTGGTTTTCAGGCTGTCGCCACCGGTAATTTCATATAATTTTCCAAGCAGAAATGGCGTCACCGCCTGACCCCTAATATTTTGCCGGGCAGCATCGGCCAATGCTTTTTCTATGCACGCCTCAATAGCGCTTTTATCCATCGAAAACTCTTCCGGAACTGGATTCCCAACGAGAACTCCTCCGGGATAATTCAATTTGATCGCCTGATGAAAAATTGCCGCAGCCTGACCCGGATCATCGACCCGCTGAGGCACTTTTACGCCACTTGAGCGATAATAAAAGGCCGGCATTTCATCGCTGCGATAACCAATAACCGGAACTCCGAGAGTTTCAAGGTATTCCATCGTCAGAGGAATATCGAGAATCGCCTTGGCACCGGCGCAAACGACCAGAACGGGAGTGCGAACAAACTCCTGAAGGTCGGCCGAGATGTCGAAGGTTTCCGAAGCGCCCCGGTGCACCCCGCCGATGCCTCCTGTCGCAAAAAACCTTATTCCGGCCTGATGCGCACAGATCATTGTTGCAGATACAGTTGTCGCCGCGTGTTGTTTCAAAGCCAGGATGGCTGGCAGATCACGTCTAGAGGCCTTGTGAATGTTGCGACTTGTTCCAAGCATTTCGAGCTCTTTTTCACCTAAACCAATCCTTATTTTTCCATCGAGTATGGCAATGGTTGCCGGCACGCCGCCGTTTTCCCTGACACTCGCTTCAAGCAGCTTCGCAGTTGCAATATTTTGGGGGTACGGCATACCGTGAGAGATGATCGTAGACTCAAGAGCCACCACCGCCTTGCCGCGCACAAGAGCATCTTTTACTTCTTCACCGACAATCATGTTGCTGACCTGCATAACATTTCTCCATTCATTGCGATTTAATCAGATACCGGCACTCATCGCGCAAACACAAATCACTGCTGGCACAGCGACCTGCGGTTACCAGAACCGCCCAATGCGGAATCTCATAATCCTCACCAAAACTCTTTATCAATTCATCGATCGCGGCCGCTTCACCACTCGAAAGACAAACGTCATCACTGGCAAACTTAGATCGATTACACCAGTACACATAAGTGACCTCGGGATAATCGCTTGTCGAGAGGGATGTTTCCAGAATGTCGCCACATTTGTCACAGATAAGAGAAAGACATGAACCAGCAGGCAACAGTTTCCGGCCAGCGCAACCACATTTTTGGCAATGGCCGGCGAAAACACGATATCTGGTGAACTGTGGCCTGTCTGCCAGAGGATCTTCTGACTCACCAAAACCCATCACTATTACCTGCTCGCCCCCAGGAGTTTTCAAAATAAATTCTCCCAAATCATCTGACTCAGATCTTTCCTTATACTTTTGGTCATATATTGCCGCAAAATGTTTCATGGCATTATACTCACAGAAGCAAAGCGTGACAATACAAGAACAGAGCAACGCTGCAATTCTCGATCAATTTTCACACTAGTCTACCCCTGTTTATTGAGCCCAAAAACAAATGTCGGCCTTAAGAGCCAGCGCGGCCATCAGACGAGACTTTTTTATCATTTTTCTGATTATCACTTTTTTGTATTTGTAAAATTTGTCAAAACGACGCTTTCCCCATCGTCTTCGCAGTTACCGCAAACCTACTGTTGAAATTTTTCTCAACCAGATTATTTGTTCCCATTCTTTCCTTCTCGCACAATTATTCCCTGACACCAACCCCAAACTACTCCTCAACATCTCGTTCTTGTCGAAAATTTCCTCGCCCATCCTCCTATCCCTTCAATTTCATCCCATTCTGTTATTGAATCCTGCAAAAATAAAACCAACTTACTTCACCGGCGCGGCCATCAGTCGGGTGTCGCTTGTCGCCCTCCTGGCTCACGCGACATAAAAGCTTCCTGCTTAAATACTTTTTTGCTGACAGGAAGTCAGCAATACTCGACAGCATCAGGATAGATGCTGTCGGGCGCTACAGCGATTCGCTTCGCTCAGCAGAACCGCTCTATCCTGCGCGGTTCTGAATAAGCACATCCTGTGCGTAACAAGCTTCCGAAAAGGCCATGGCGCTCCTATTCCTGTTGCGCCATACCATAAGCGCCCTCCTGGCGCAATAATCCCGCCTTCTGTCCACGTCTAGACTATTCTTCGTAAGAAATCAGCAAAACCGGTTTTAAATCTGCAGTTATATAAAAGAGCATTGAATTTTGGCGAGGTATTAAAGTGCTTCGATCAGCGTGAGATTAACTCAGAGCTGGCTCATGCCTTTGGCATACGGCTTCGTCGTTTCACTCGCGCAGGCCAGGATAGCCAAGTGCCGGTGAGTCGCCGGAGTGCGAACGAACCGGCCAATGACACTTTCACACTGTCATTGCGAGGAGCAGGGCGACGAAGCAATCGTACGTTTAAAGAATGCGATTGCTTCGCTGCGCTCGCAATGACAGAGGCTTTGAGACTGCTGCTTTGGCAGCTGAATATTCAGATAGAACAAATTGCAATGCACTTTTATATATCAATAATGGTAGTATAAATTCCCATCGATCGCGGCAGGGCAAATTCCCCGTGAAGTCATTGTGTTTTTTTCTCAACAATCGCAGATTAACCCGCCTCCACCGCCTATCTGCATTTTCCCCCAAAACACATAGGCAACAACTTTTCCGTCATCACCCCCCATTTCCATCTTAAGAACAACCCTGTCCGTCTTCGACCAACAAGATATGCTGCCGCCCACAAAGATATCAATTCACATGTCTGATCCAGACAAACAAAAAAATCAATCTTTATTTATTTTATTTCACAAACAACAAGAGTTGTTTAATAAAATACGGCATAATTTTTTAATAAATAATTTTTTATACGCTAATCCAACCCAGCATTCTCACCCAAAAAGACTTTTGCCAGTTTAAAATAAATATTTATCTATAAAAACCGATTCTCGGTTAACAATTTCCAGACTTTTTCGCACCCAAAAAAGACAATTAAGTCGATCTTTGCCTGGACTTTGTAACGAAAAATCCCTAAAAGACCAGGGCCCCACCTGAGTGGGGCCCTGTTTGTCTTTGCGTGATTAGCGCAGGTTTTCAATTGGCAGTCGCACTAATTCCTTTGTGCGAGATCTGTCTGCTCAGCAGCAGGCATCATTCCGCCCTTATCAGGCCACTTTTGAGCAGCATATTCACTCTCTGACTGAAACTGGAGCCGGAACCCACATAGGATTCGTTGGAATCACCCGAAACAGCCTGACCAGCGTCGGCCTGCTCAACATCGGCCGCTGCATTCTGAGCGTCAGAGGCAGAAGCGTCTGCAGTCTCAACCACTTCAAGGGCCTGATTTGCTGATTCAGGAACGGTGGAACTACCGACAGAACTCTGTCGATCAAGCTTATCACAAAGGGTCTTCAGGGCTTCGCCAAGACGGCGCATGCTTGGAGACGGCACTTCAACCGGAGCGGCGATTACGGCACCCTTTGTTTCAGCAGACTGACGCATCTGGCGGATTCTCGCCATTCTTGCCAGGGCCATCATAAAAGGCCTGGAGGTTTCTGGCTCGCTGACAGAGGCTTTTTCATCATCTTTTTCGCCAGATACGGGTTCTACAGTATTCTCAACAGCCGATTCAACAACAAGGTCCACTGGCTCCACCGATGTTTTAACCTGTTCGGCAACCGCTATGGCAACTTTTTCTGTTTCGTTCAACCTGATATCCTTTTCGGAATCAGCGCGTTCAATACGAGCCTTTCCCGGTTCAAGGTTGAGCTTCAGAGGCTTCGAGAACCAGTTCCATTCCGGAGGAATTTCGGTGGGGATTTCTTCAATCTTTGCTTTGCGGCGCGATTTGCGCACCTTTGCAGCCGGCTTGGCCGCAGCCTGAACCTTGGGTGAAACAGTGGCTTCTACAGCATTTTTTTCAGGCTTCACGGCAGCTGCAAGCGGAATTTCTTTCTTTTTAGGGGGATTTACAGGCTCAGCAGCCTTGACTTTCTGTTCGGCTGCAGCAGGCTTGTTTTCTGAGACCTGAACCTGGGCTTTGTCAATGCTGGGCACAGAAGGCTCGACAACTGCCTCAAGAACCGGTTCTGCAACTGGTTCTACAACCTTTTTTTCCTGGGCTTTGCCGGCCTCTTCAGCAGCTTTCACCTCTGGAACAGGTGCAGGCTCAACATTTCGGTTGCTCTTTTTGACCGGAGGCGGGGCAACAACTTTTGGCATTGTCGGGGGCAAAACCGGTGCCTCGAGAGCATGCAGCGCCCCACGGTAAACATCTTTATCCGACCATAGTTGAACTGCCAGAAAACTGGCAGAAAGAATAAACAGAACTCCAAGGGCCAGCAAAAACGGCAGGCCCTTCTGTCTTTTCAGAAGCTTCATTGGCATCCTTCCATTCAGGGTAAATTACCAGTGAGCAATACCTCTGCATACAAGTTAACCACTCGACACATTCTCGTCAAGCAGACCTTTTGCAGAACCGCAGCCTCAGAAGCAGTCAATTCACCCGTTATGGCGAAGCAAAGCCAAAGCCGGCATCACTTCTTCATACGTTCCAGGTATTCACCTGTTCGCGTATCAACGCGGATAAATTCTCCAGCTTCGATGAACATAGGTACATTGACTACATGGCCCCCGGCACAGACTACCGGTTTGTTTGTACCACTGGCCGAATTGCCTTTGACGTTCGGCGGAGCTTCAATTACTTCAAGATCGACGGAAGGCGGCAGTTCAGCACCGATTGCCTTGCCATCGTACAACTTGACGTAAATCTCCATCTGTTCTTTGAGAAACTTCGTCTGATCTCCAAGAAGATCCAGTTCCATTTCCATCTGATCATAGGTCTGTGTGTCCATGAAATGAAGGAAATGATCCGAAGTGTACAGGTATTGCATCAATTTGGTTTCAACAGTAGCTTCGTCAACTTTTTCAGTAGTCTGATAGCGCTGCATGAAAGTGGCCCCGGTCTTCAGGCTTTTAAGCTTGGCCTGAGCCATGGCGCGCCAGTTACCCGGACGAACGAAATCAATTTCGACGACCTGGCAAAGTTCGCCATTATAAATGATTACCATACCTTTTCTCAAATCATTAGCAGTTATAGCCATAATATGTCTCCCTGGCTGGAATTTTATCGGCAGATTATACCATATTTTACACCATAAGCAGCAGAGAAAAATGCAGCTTAGCCCACAATATAACGACAGGCAACCAAGCAATTACATATATCATTTTTTGCGTAAATAAAAACCCACAATTCATCCTTGGATCGATAATCATAAAACTAATAAATAGATGCCGATTTTGCAAACTTCAACTCGCAAACATTATTATCAACAAACGGGTAAATCAGATCCTTAATCACAAAATTGATTATCAAATATAGAACACAAACAATCAATGTGCGAGAACATCAAAAAGCGATAGCGCAGCAAACGGTTTATGTTCTCCAAATGCCAGGTATAGAAACGATAAAGCAACGCACACTAAAAAATGTCTCACCTCCTATTTTTAAAGAGGCGCTTTTTTATCAGCCACACTGATTCATAAACCCATCTCTCACCATAGGAGAAATTTGTTAATTATTTCCGGGCAGCTTCCGATATTTCTAAAGACACAGCAAAAAGGCAAAGGTCAGCTGCAATCACAGCGACTGTTTGCCGCAGAAAACAGGAGGCAGTTCTTTGTTCAGTTATATTTTTCAGGGCGTTCTGCAGGGTTTAACCGAATTTTTACCGGTTTCCAGTTCCGGTCATCTGACGCTTTTCCAATATTTCAGCGGTCAGGTGAATCATGAAGCCAACCTACTAACCGACATAGCCCTGCACTCTGCCACACTGCTTGCCGTTCTGTTCTTTTTTCGCGCCGACCTCCTCCCCTATTTCACACCTGCCGGCTGGCGCGATCCCGCCAGACGCCGGATAGCCCTGCTGATCATCGTTGGCAGCATACCAACCGCATTGATCGGTCTTGGCCTTAAAGACACCTTCGAAAGCCTTTTCAGCATGCCGAAGGCCGTCTGCATTGCCCTGTTCATAACCGGTATGCTGTTACTGGCATCAGAAAAACTGAAAAAACTCGCCGGACAAAGTGAGCTGCAGAGTTTTCCTTTCCTGCGCGCCATCATCGTCGGAATCGCTCAGGGCATAGCGATAACCCCGGGGATTTCACGTTCGGGCTCAACGATTGCCACCGGCCTGCTGCTCGGTCTCAAAGGCGAAGATGCCGCCAGATTCTCCTTTCTGCTGATGATTCCGGCAGTAGGCGGAGCCACCCTGCTTGAAACCAAAGACATGATTGAAACCGGTCTGCCGGCAGGCACAGACATAGCCGGCCTAGCCGCTGGGGCGCTTGCAGCAACCATCACCGGCTTTCTGGCTCTGAAATTTCTCGTTTACATAATCAGGGAACAGAAACTCTCCTACTTTGCCTATTACCTTTTCCTGGTCTCGATAGTCAGCTTCACTTTCATTCAACTTGCGGGGAAATAACCATGAGCACCAAAAAGATCCTCCTGCCGGAAAGCAATGTTAAGGAAAGAACCCGGTCACGCCGGGCCAGGCCCGAGGAAGGGGGCGAAAAAGAACGACGCGCCCCATCTTCAAGCCGTTCAGTCAACCGAAGCCCACGCAGCATGCCCATGGTTACAGATATCCGACAGCGCAATGAAGCTGTCGGTCTTGTGCTTGTTGGCATCAGCGCTTTTTCTCTCTCTTTGATTCACTACATAAGCTCATCAAAAATTCCGGGAATCATTAATGCCACCATGATCTATCTCGGGGTTGGCGTTTATATTCTTCCGGTGCTTATTGGGCTTATGGGCATTCAGCGCTTTATGGAACGCCCTTTTCAGAATCTGGGCTGGCGCCTCGCAGGCTGCTTCGGCGTGATGACCTTCGGGCTTGGCCTTCTCGGACTTGAAGGCGGTAAGCTCGGCGTTCACACTCTCAGCATTTTTTCAGGTGTCTTCGGACCGATTCCAAGTAAGATTCTTTTCGTTTCGCTGGTTCTCGCATCGTTGATCTTCGCCCTGGACATTCTTTATAAAGATGTTCTCGCCACAACTCTGGTAATCGCCAGCCTGATCACCAGACTGGTATTCTTCATCTGGGAAGTCACTCTGGCTCTGCTTTCAATGCTGATCGGAGCGGTCAAAACCACCGGTGATCTAATCGCCGTAGTAACAGGCCGCATCAGACAGACCTGGCAGGAACAGGAAATTGATCCTGAAGGTCAGTTGGGCAAACTGCTGTCTTTCCGGCCGAGAATGCCTGCCGCAGGCGAACTGTGCGAAGAGGCCGCCGGCGCAGCTGACGCTCCGCAGGCTTTTACCAGTGACGAAGAAGAGGCAACGATCATCCCGGTTCCACAATGCTGGCAGGCTAATGCCGATGCAGGTGCCGCCCCCTCCCCCACCCCGGCCGCCAGAAATCAGACACCACAACCTCCGGTTGTTGCGATTCAGGTAGCCACAATCACCACCGAATGCATCTTTGGAGTTTCACGCGCCATCGACATGAACCCGGCCAGACCACCGAGCACAGATAACGAGATCGATGACGAAGAGATGAGGGTTCTTGTCAAATTTGAAGACGAAGAATATGACGACGATGACAGTGTAGACGATGATATGTCTGACGACGGACAGGAAATGGATATTTCGGGGGCACCCGATGCGGTAAACTCTCAGACTGGCGTACAAACTGTTTCTCGTGAAACAGAATCAGCAAATGAACCTGTCTATCTTGATGATAACCTGATTGATCACGAGATTAAAAAACAGGAACAGGAGAAGCGTCCGGAAAAAATTAACCGTTACGCTGATGCACAACTCCCGCCGCTGGATGTTCTCAAGGTTCCGCCCCAGCGCGACATTTCATCGGTGCAATCAGATCTGACCGAACGCTCGGCATTTCTTCTGAAGACCCTTGAAGAATTCGGCATCAAAGCAACGATTACCGGGATTGTCGAAGGCCCCGCCATTTCGCGATTCGAGTTGAAACCGGCTCCGGGAGTGAAGGTTTCCAGAATTACGACCCTGGCTGAGGATATCGCACTGGCAATGGGTGGACTGCAATTGAGAATCGAGGCTCCAATACCGGGCAAACCAGCCCTCGGCATAGAGATTCCCAACCCTAAGCCCACCCCGGTATACTTCTATGATCTGGTCAAAAACGACAAATTCAGAGCAAATCCGATACCGCTGAACCTGGCACTTGGGGTCACCATCAATGGCCAGCCTGTTTTTGCCGACCTGGCCGACATGCCGCATCTTTTGATCGCAGGGTCAACCGGTTCCGGTAAATCAGTGTGCGTCAACACCATTATCGCCAGCATTCTTTTCCAGGCCAGAGCCGACCAGGTGAAGTTCGTGATGATCGATCCCAAAATGGTCGAACTTTCCAGTTACAATGGGATTCCACACCTGATCGCACCGGTGGTCACTGACCCTGAAAGAGCTTCAGCAGCTCTTGCATGGGCTGTCGAAGAAATGAACCGCCGTTATGAAATTCTTGCTCAATATGGCTGCAAAAAAATCACCACCTACAATGAGGAAATCGAGCGCCTGCGCAAAGACGACCCGGATCTGGAACCGATGCCATTCATAGTTATCATCATCGACGAGCTCGCCGACCTGATGATGACCTCCTCGGTCGAAGTCGAAACATCTATCTGCCGTCTGGCACAGATGGCTCGAGCAGTAGGCATGCACCTGATCATTGCGACGCAGCGCCCGTCGGTTAACGTTCTCACCGGTCTGATCAAGGCAAACCTGCCGACAAGAATTGCATTTTCTGTTGCATCTGCAGTAGACTCAAGAACCATTCTCGATGCCAAGGGCGCTGAAAGTCTTCTGGGCAAGGGTGACATGCTGTTCATTCCGAAAGGCCGCAACAAGCCTCTCAGACTGCAGGGCGCCTTCGTTTCAGACCGCGAACTGATGGATCTGGTAGAATTCGTCAAGGGCCAGGGGCAGCCTGAATATCTGGATATTGCACCGGTGCGCAGTGAAAGTAATGACGACGACAGTGACGATGGTGAAGAAGACAGCGGCGACTCAGATTCTTCACTCGTGGAACGGATTGTCAGTTATCTTGAGACTCAGGAAAAAACTTCGACAAGTATGCTGCAAAGAAAGTTCAGAATCGGTTATAATAGGGCGGCCAGAATTATGGATCAACTTGAAGAAAAAGGGCTGGTCAGCCCATTGGACGGATCAAACAAACGTAGAGTTCTCATCGGAAGGAGTAGCACTCAGGTATGACCAAGGAAATATGCCCTTTTCTGGGTAAACTGAGAGATGACAGCCGTTCTGGAGGCGCCTGCATCCAGGAGCAGTGCATGTTCTGGCATGCCCAGGACTCAAGATGCATTTTTCTTGAGATCGGCAACGCTTCACGCGAATACCTTGAGTCGCTGAAAAAACTGGCCGAACAGAATGAGCTGCAGGCTCTGCGCGATCGTTCAAGCCTGTTCACCGCTGAAGAAAAAACTGAGCGTGTCAGCCTTTACGTCAATCAGGCCGGCATTCTCAAGAACAAGGGTAATTTTGTCAAAGCCCTGCTCGACTATAAAAAAGCACTGGTTCTCGACAGCGGCAACCCGGTAATTCACAAGGCACTTGGCGATATTTATTCGGTTCAGGGCATTCTTGACGAATCGATTTCATCATATCGTCAGGCGCTGAAGAAGATTCCCGAAGACGGGGAAACCTGGATCCGGCTAATTCTGCAATATCGTGCCCTGTGCGCCAACCTTCCCGACCGCGAAAAGCGCCACAGCGATATCCTCGAAAAACTCCGTGAAGAGCTTCGTTCTATTGAGAGCGAATCGATGGCCAACTGCATCATGGGGAACGCCTATCTGATTCTGCATTCACTCGACGGCGAAAAATTCAAGACCCAACGCCAGGAAGCACGCCTGATGATGGAAAGGGCAGTCGAAATCAACCCGGCCAATCTCTGGGCCAATCTGGGTCTCAAAGATCTGTGCATTTACGATGCCAATTATGAAGGTGCCATTGCCCAGCTCCTGGCGGGCATGAAGCATATCAAGGCCGACCCGCGGCTGACTTTCGAGCTTGGAGAATGTTACCTGATAGCCCAGACCGAACATGCGATGAAATCGGATGATGCTCTGACTCAGGCTCAGGAATACTATCGCAAGGTGCTCGAAATGAGCCCCGGTTATGCTCCGGCCTATTTCAGACTCGGCTATATCAGCGAACAGAAAGCCAGCTATGACCAGGCAATCGACTATTACCAGCAGGGTTTGAACATCAACCCGACCAATATTTTCGCCCATTTCAGGCTTGGCAAAATTCATCTGTTGATGGGCATGCTCGAGCTCGGCGTCAAACGTTTCAAAGAAATCATCGAGCTGTCGAAAAACCGCACCCACGATATCTACCAGGAAGGTTACCTCTTCAACAAACTTCGCTTCTTCAAGGAAGCAAACGCTCTTGGTGCCTGGATCGAGCTAGGCAAGATATATGTCAAGCGGCGCCAGTATGATGATGCTTTCGAAGCCTTCCAGAAGGCTCTGGAAATC
The DNA here is from genome assembly GCA_964474705.1 of uncultured bacterium. Lineage (GTDB taxonomy): Bacteria > Muiribacteriota > Ozemobacteria > Ozemobacterales > Ozemobacteraceae > Rifleibacterium. The sequence continues at coordinate 44,548 of CAYYUI010000019.1, read as the reverse complement.
GATCCGTCAAGTCCGCTGGCAATCATGAACCAGATCGATCTCTACAAGATCAGAGCCACTGACAGCAAAGATCCCGATACGCTTTACAGCAAATACATCGAACAGTACAAAAATGCCGCGATGGTCGACTTTCAGAACCCGGTGGCACATTTTGCTCTTGCCTATGCCTGTCAGATTCTGCCTTCCATTCTCCCTGAAAAGCAGGAAGAACGCCTCGAAGAAGCTCTCAACAGCTACCAGATGGCTATCAATCTCACTCCTGATTTCAAATGGGCATACTGGGGCCTGAAAAATTCCTATCTCACCGTTTTTGAAGGCGGCACCCCGTTGTATGAACAGGCTCTCGAGGCCTGCAAACTGGTTACAGAACTCGACCCGGAAGACCCACGCGCCTATTTCGAAACCGGCGATGTTTACCGCCGGATGGGTCAGCTGCGCCAGGCTTATGTTTATTTCGAACAGGCTGCCGAAAAAGACAAAACCTATATCCCCACATTTCTCAACATGGCCGAAATCCGGAATGAAGAAAAACACCCGGAAGAAGCCATCAAGCTTTACCAGAAGGTCATCCGCATCAACCCGAATTTTGCCCAGGGCTATTATGAACTCGGCCGTGTCTACAAAGATACCGGCGAGAACGAAAAAGCGCTGGCAAATCTACGCAAAGCGATTGAACTCGATATCGACTATACCGAAGCACATTTTGCCATTGGTCAGATCTGTTTCACCGAACGTCAGGACGAAATTGCCCGCATCCGCTTCAGTCGCGTCGTTGAGCTGACTCCATCTCACGATCAGGCGCATTATTACCTCGGTCTTATCCATCATCGCAATGGCCGGTTTCAGCAGGCAATCGATGAATTCAACACGGCAATCAGCCTGTCCCACAATCCGACCAGAATCAGATTCGACCTGGCCTGCCTCTATTTCGATGCCGGCAACTGGCTCGAAGCCAAAAATATTCTCGAAACCGTTCTGGTTGCATCACCAACCTATGTCGAAGCGATCATTCAGTATGCCCAGACGCTCGAGCGCCTTGAAAAACTCAAAGATGCTGAAGATGAGTATCTGAGGGCCATTGAAATAGCTCCGGAATCGCTGCCGGCACACGAGCATCTCGCACGCCTCTACGAAACCACCAACCAGATTTACAAAGCTGAAGACGAATTCAGAAAAGTTGTCGAAATTAAACCAGACCACGTTGCAGCCCAGATGTCGCTGGCAAAAATCTATATCGTCAGAGATCTGCACGACAAGGCCCTCGACGCACTGCACGCCGTCGTCGACATCAAATCCGACATTTTCGAAGCTCATCTCGAACTTGCACGCCTGTATCACCATCGCCACGCTCTCGAAAAGTCGGTCGAGTCATACGGCCATGCAATCGCCATCAGACCTGATGCTCCTCAGGCTCATGTAGAGCTGGCAGACGTCTACCTCGACATGGAAAAGCAGGCCCGGGCAATCGAAGAATTCAACCGGGCTCTTGAGATCGATCCTTCGCTCAGCGAGGCACTCACCAGCCTTGGCGACATTTATTACATCGGCGAAAGTTACGATCTGGCCGGAAACTGCTATCGGCGCCTCGTTGAACTCGACCCGCAGAACCACACTGCCCGCTTCAGGCTTGCCGAAACCTATTATCATTGCGGTCAGCTCGAAAAGGCACTCGACGAGTATCTCAAAGTTGCTGAAATCAATGAAGAGCGCACTGACGCGCTCGTCAGACTCGGCAAGATATACGCTTCCCTTGAAAAATGGGAAGATGCCGCCCGCTTCTACAGCCGTGTCTTTGAGACCGACCCGCAGAATTCTATCATCCATCTCGAACTCGGGAAGGTATACGACCATCTCAACCGCCTGACCGATGCCCTGCGCGAATTTGAAGCCGCCCTCGACCGGGAACCAAATAACCCGGAAATCCTGACCCATATCGGCCTGATCCATCGCAAACAGGGCAACCTTGACCTCGCCATCGAACGCTTCTCAAGGGCAATACAGCTCGACAACACCAATCCGGTTCCGCATCGCGAGCTTGCCATGGCCTATATCAACAAAGGGCGTGTCGACAAAGCGATCGGTGAATTCAAGGAAGCTCTGGTCTGGGAACCCTCAAACATCGCTGTCAACGTGGAACTTGCCAAGGCTTATGCCAGTCAGGGCATTATCGACGACGCGGTCGAAGCTTACCGCAAAGTCATCACACTCGATCCGCGTAACTCTGCGGCACATTTCGAGCTTGGCATAATTTATTCGACCCAGGGGCAGAACGATCTGGCCATAAGCGAATTCAAAACGGTCATCGGTCTGGCTCCCGAACACCGTCGTGCTCATCTCGAACTGGCCAGGCATCTGCGTGATACCGGCCGAACCGACGAAGCTGTCGAAGAATTCAACAAATCGCTGCGCCTCGATAGTGAAAATGCCGTCATCTACTATGAACTCGGCGATGTTTATTACCAGCGCGGCCAGAACAGCGATGCGATGCTGATGTTCGAGAAGGCCCTCGAACTCCAGGAAGACTATGTGGATGTCTACCAGAAACTAGGCATGATTCATTCCTCCAACGAAGAATGGAAGGAAGCCAGAGAACTTCTCGAAAAAGCCATTTCTCTCGAAGCTGAAAACTATTCTCTCTACAAGGAACTCGGCGAAGTCTGCGAAAAACTCGGCGATGTAACCGGTGCGACGACTGCTTTTGAAAAGGCCCTCGAATTCAAACCAGGCGATCTGAACATCGTATATCGTCTGGGTGCTCAGTATAAGCAGCAGGCTAATTTCGAAGGCATGATCAATCTTTATTCACGGGCTGTTGAAGCAGCTCCGAAAAATGCCCTGTTTTTCTTCGAGCTTGGTGAGGCCTACCTTGGTAAAGGCGACCAGGCTGAAGCCACGTCTAATTTCGAGCAGGCCCTTAGCCTTAACGAAAACCTCATCGAATGCATTTACGCTCTCGGCGGCATATTCTGGTCGAATCAGCACTATGACAAGATGGTCAGGCTCTACAAGAAGGCTATCAACAGATACCCGACCAACAGCCGGGCGCATTTCGAGCTTGGCAAAGCATATTACAAGCTTCTCAAGGTCGGCGATGCCATCGATGAATTTAAAAAAGTCATCAATCTCGACTCGAACCATCAGGAAGTCTATCACGAACTTGGCAGACTCTATCTTGATAACGGCATGTTGAAAGAAGCGGCTGTAACACTTGAAAAAGCTGTAGCGATAACTCCAGACAACGGCGAAGCGTTTTTCCTGCTTGGCAAGGCATATGAAGGCATCAACGAAAAGGACAAAGCCACCGAAGCCTTCAAAAAAGCCCAGGGTCAGATGGAAGAAAATTACGAAATGCTGCTCAAGATCGGTGCCGACTACCTTGAAAAGGAAATGTTCAATGAAGCGATCACCGAGTTGAAGAAAGCTTCACAATTTGCCGAAGCCGGATCGACCGTATATTTCCTGCTCGGCAAAGCCTACCGCGGAGTCGGTAATAATGCCGAAGCGGCAAAAGCCTTTGACAAAGCCGATGAAATGACCGAAGAATGACGACAGAAAGAAACAAAGAACATGATACAGCAGGTAAGGAGACAGGCGAATGATTAACCGCTGGGAAATCCTTCTGGAAAAAGGGCAGACATACTTTGAGCTGCAGAATTATGAAAAAGCAGGAGCGACCCTGGAAAAGGTGCTGCAGGAAAAACCCGACCTGGTATCGGCGATGAAACTTCTGGCCGATTGCCACCAGCTTTCCGGCCGAAAACCTGAAGCCATCAAAATGCTTGAGCAGATTATCAGGCAGTCGCCCGCTGATGCAGCAGCTCTCAGCTCGCTCGGCTCACTTCTTCTCGAAATCGGGCAGACCGACCGGGCCATCGAAATATATGACAAGGCAACCGCCCTCAATCCAGAAGACAAGCAGCTGCAATTCGACCTTGGCATGCTGAACCTGCAGCGCAATGCTTTCGACCGTGCCGAGAAATATTTCCAGCGCTCGATTGAAATCGATCCGGTTTTCTCGCCTGCTATCATCGAACTTGCCCGACTCAAAATCACTTCCAACGACATTGACGGCGCAATTGCCCTGTTTCAGCGTGCCATCGACAATGACCCCGACAATGCAAAGCTGCACTCAGAACTTGGCGAAGCTTATGAGCTGAACGGCCAGTACAACGATGCGGTCATGGAGTACAAAAAGGCCGAGTATCTCAATCCGAATGATCCCGGAATTCATTTTAAACTTGGCAAAGATCTTGAATCCAGGGGCAGATATGAAGAAGCCCTGGAAAAATACCAGGCGGTCAAGGAACTCGACAATTCGAATGTCGAATTGTATTATCGCTGCGGCAAGCTGTATCAGCGCCTTGAAATGACTGACGACGCTCTGCGCGAATTCGAAACCATCGCCCGGCTCAAGCCGGACTGGCTGGAAATCAGGTATGAGCTGGCCAATCTTTATGGCGATCGCGGCCAGTATGACCTGCAGATCAAAGAATTTGAAGCAATTGCAGCCCATGATACTTCGTCTCCTGAAGTCATGAAAAATCTGGCAACTTCTTATGCCGCCAATGGTGACCTCAACCGCGCCATTGAGTGCTATAACCAGGCCCTGGAATCTTCCCCGGATGACTACGAGATTCCCGAAAGACTGTATGAAATCGTTCACGCCGGTGGCGATGCCGGGTTATGCCTGAACTCCCTCGAAACTCTCAGCGTTACCCACCCCGAAGACCCGGACCTGGCATTGATTCTCGCCCGCGCTTACGGTGAAAAGGGCATGATGGAAGAAGCCAATGCTTATTACGTCAGGGTCCTGGAACTCGACCCCGCACGCACCGATATCAAGGGCGAGCTGCGCCTGATTTACCGCAGCAAAGGCATGATTGCCGAAGAAATGGAAGCAATCAACGCACTGCTTGAAGTCGAACCCAACAACACTGAACTGCTCAACGATCTGCAGGCCCTGCAATTGCAGACTGGCCGCGATCGGGAAGCCGTCACTACCATCCTGCGCCTGCACCAGTTGTCTCCTTCGGCAACCTGGCTGTCGATGCTGGGAAAAATTTACCTGAAACTGGGTTTTGTTTCTGAGGCGATCACCTCATTTCAACAGGCTCTGCAGCTTAATCCCGAAGATACCAGTCCGCACGAATCTCTTGCGGAAATTTATAAACAGCGTGGCATGAATGAAGACGCCATCAGGTCTTACAACATTATCATTCAGCGGAATCCTGATGACATGAAGGCCCACCTGGCTCTCGGCGAACTTTACCGTGCCCTCGGACGCACCCGCGATCAGATCGAATCGCTGCGACAGGCAATCGCGCTTGGAGCATCAGAACCTCGACTCTACCTCGAGCTCGGCAATCAGCTGCTCCAGGAAGGCGATGAAGAGAACGGACTTGCCTATCTGCACCAGGCCAAGGAGTTTGGTGGCGGTTCCGAAGAACTTCTCAACAGTCTCGTCGATATTTATCTGATGCGTAACTATCACCAGCAGGCTCTGACTGAGCTTGAAAACCTCAGACAACAGTCTCCGGAAAATGTGAATCTTTATCTGAAAATGTCGCGAATATATCAGAGCCGGCAGATGTTTGAAGAAGCCCTGGAAGTTCTCAACCAGGCCAGAATGGTTGCGCCGCAGGATGTTGGCATCACGATAGAAATCGCACGTCTGTATCTGGCCGCGGAAGACTTCAGCCGGGTTATCGAAATTCTTCAGGAAGTCCGGCAGACTCAGCCTGCCAACAATGATATCAGCTCGATCATATCTGAAGCCTATGCACGGTCAGGCGATCATGAAATGGCGATAATGGAGCTCAAGAGTCTGATCAACAAAGATTCTAAGAACTTCGAAGCAAGAGTTCAACTGGGCCGGGTTTATTCGATCAGCAACATGATCGACCAGGCAACCATGACCTTTAAAGATCTGATAGCCGAAAATCCGGGGCACGCAATTGCCCATGTCGAACTGGGTCGCATTTATCTGAATATGGGCAAAGCCTACAATGACGCCTCGATGATCGAAACAGGTGTCAGCGAAATAAAAGCCGCCATTTCCATCGATGAAAAATGCGTGGTAGCCCATTACGAACTTGGCCTGGCTTACAATGATGCCGAACGTCTGAATGAGGCGCTGGCTGAATTCACTCTGGTCCTTGAACTCGATCCACTGCACGCTGCTGCCAAGGAACACTACCAGGCGCTCATTCACATCAAAGTCAGCGGTCAGGCCAACGAAGGTATCAAACAGGCAAGAATTTTCTCTGAACGCGGCATGTTCAAAAACGCGATCATGGAATACGAAAACGTCATCACTATGCAGGCCAACAATCAGGTCGCCTGGTATGAGCTGGGTAACCTTCATCTTAGCCTGGAAACCTACGACAAGGCTCTTGAAGCACTCCAGAAAGCCAAGGAAATCGACCCCGAACAGGCAGATGTCTATGTTGCGCTTGCCAATACCTTTATCAAAACCGAGCAGCCCGACGAAGCTTCAATAGAACTCCAGGAGCTTCTGGGGCTGTTTCCGACCCATTATCAGGGTCTGTATATGCTGGGTAAAATTTTCCAGGAAAAGGGCTGGGTCGACGAAGCCATCGAAAAATACCAGGCCGCCTGGGAAGTCATTCCAACGGAACTTGAACCGGTTCTGCAGCTTGGCATCATGTTCCGCGACAAGAACGATCATGAAGCGGCACGCACCTGGTTTCAGAGGGTTATCGAAATCGATGCCGGCAACATGATTGCCTCCGATTTCTTTGCAAATCTGTCTGCATCACAGCGCAGTCAGGAAATCGACGAAGCCTTCGCCAAAGCTTCGGAAGCAGAAACTTCCGGCGACATCGACTCGGCAATCATGCATTACGACAGCATTATCGATCTGGACAACCACAACCTCGACGCGCGCTACAAACTGGGCATGCTGTATGAGTCGAAAAACATGTTCGATGAAGCGACATTTGAATACGAACAGGCAATGAACATCGATAAAACTGCCCGGTATAAGGATCTGCCTCTCAGGCTGGGCAACCTGCATATACGCAAAGGCAAGATCGTCGAGGCCGTCGATGCCCTTGCTCTTGCTAAAAAGTATTTTCCAACCAATGTGGATGTTCGCATCGAGCTTATAACTCAGCTCAAATTCAAGGCATTGAACAATTTCTCCTCTGCCGAGGAACTGCAGGAATTCAACGCCGCACTCAGACAGGATATCGAGCAGGGGCAGAACTACTGCGACTGGCTCGAACTCGGTCTTTTCATTTCCAAAGCTCTTGACCAGTCGATCGACGAAGAAAGTGCCATTACCCAGTCGATCGAGTGCTTTGAAAAGGTGCTCGAACTCGATCCGGGCAACGTTTTTGCCATGACCGAACTGGCAAAAGTTTACCACCGCCGCAGTATGCTTGCTGAAGTCGAATCCATCTACAAACAGATTCTCGAAAAGGACCCGGAAAGCGTCTACGTGCACCGCAAGCTCGCCGATCTCTATCATTCACAGGGTCGTTATGACGAAGCACTCTCAGAGCTCCGCCAGCTGATAGAGCTCGACCCCAACAACGGCGAATGTCATATGAAAATTATCGACATCAGCAAAGAAATGCTCGGCAAGTCACAGGATCGCGATCGACAGCTGCAGGCAATGCTTAAAGACTACCAGACCAGAGCAGAAGCCAATCCCAAAGACCCGATGGCCAATTTTGGCCTTGGCTATGCCTTTATCACCCTTGGATCAGGGTTTACTCCAACCGAAGAAGAGCAGCAGAAAGCCGTCTATTACTTCAAACTGGCCAACAGCTGTGACCCGAATAATCTCTGGCCATACTGGGGTCTGAAGATTGTCTACAGCAAACAGTCGATCAGCGGCAAGCGCATGTATGATGAAGCCATAGCCATCTGTCGCAAAGCTCTCAAAGTCGACGAAAACAATGCCAGAGCACATTACGAACTTGGTGAAGCTTACAACGAAAACTACGACGTCAATATGAAAAATGAAGCGATGGCCGAATACCGCAAAGCCATTCAGCTTGACCCGAACTATATCGAAGCCCATTTCAGACTGGCCAGTATTTACAGAGTCAAAAACATGTACGACCGCGCCAGCGAAGAATACAACAAGGTCATCGAACTCGATCCTACCGGGCCGCTTGCCAATGACGCCAAACGCTCGCTGGTACACATCGAGCGCAGCAAAGGCGAAGCTTAAAAAAAATACCGTGCAGACTGCACGGTATTTTTTTATGTCTTGACTTCTGTTAACTGTGGTTTTATGCTTATTTCTGCCCTGACGATGCAGGGCCTATATTCAGCTGTTTGCTTCAAAGAGGAAACTCATTGTGAAAATATTCTTTCGGATGCCCAGAAATTTGCGCTCTTCGATAATTTTTTCCCTGTTGTTCTGCTTTATTTTTCCGTGGTCGCTGGCAGCAGAAGTAAGCCGCAAAGCACCACAGAATTCTCTGACTTATTTTCTTGAAACCGATCAGCAGGAAACCCAGACCCCGGAAGTTGTATCCCCCCCGGAACAACCCGAACCAGCGCAGCCTGTCAGCATTGATTCAGCAAGAACCCCTGCCGATGAAACAGTCAGAAGCACTCCTCCCTTCGACCGGAATGCGGCCATAGACGCAATGCGGGCCAGACTTGCCGAACAAACTGCCGTAACGACTGAAAACAATGAACCAGCAAGAGAAAGCGCCAAAGAAGCGGCGAACAAACCTGAGGTTGCCCCTGAGCCCGAAGTCTCTGCCACAATAGCTGCAACTGCTGAACAAAAACCAGTTGAACCAGCAGGCAAAAAAGCAGAAATCCGCCGGCCAATCGAAGCAACTGCAGCTGCACCAGCATCAGAACCAGCAAAAATAGTCTCAACACCAGTTCCTCAACCCGAACAGATTCAGACAGCAGCAGATGACTACGTGCCGTTTTCCGGTGCGCTGGCCAAGATGCAGCAGAATCGCGATAAGCGGGCCGCAGAAGCCGCTAAACTTGGGGTAGTTCTTCCGAGTCAGGGCGGCGATATAGCGACTGTTTCGCCAAGCCTCAGCAAAATGCAGCAGGCAATCAGAGCCATTATGAGCCGCTGACAGATTTCAGCGTCTAAAAATCCTCAAGCTGTCAAACGGTTTTATAACCAGATTGTGACGAGGGTCACCATGCATGGCCGCCGCGAGATTAATCTCTATCCTCGTAAATACCAGCCTGCCATTGCTGATTTCCCGACGTGCCAGTTCTGCCGATAATTCTTCGGCATTCCCAACTAGGCCACCGGCATTTTTTATCATTTTTTCAATAGTTATTTCTGATTCAAAACTGAACTTCCCCGGTGAAACCGCCAGACCTTCGACGAATACCAGAGACTTCTGATGCAGAAAGCTCCGACTGAAAATCACGATACGGTCAGAGGGGCGCAGACTGAAATCACCACTGCAATCACCTGCCAGAATAGCCCCCGGCGAGAAACCAATCACCTCATAAACCTTTTTATCACTACCTGTCCGCAGAACCTCTCCATATTCAAGCGCCGCATCAGAATGCAGAGTTTTCCCGTCGCCAATGACTTCTGAAAGTCGCATACCTTCGCGGAATTGAATTTTCCTGCCGGCTACGCAACCCTCAATAGTCACTGGATCCAGAGAGGCCTTTCGGGAACTCAGAATCAGCTCATCACCAGGCAGAAGCGGAATAGCGGAAAATTTTTCACCCGGCTCGACTTCCACGGTAAGAAAATTTCGACGATAACTGCCAATAGATCGAAGAATCTCAACCCTGTATCCATCGACCGCCTCATCAACACCACCACAAAGCCTGATCATACGATCGAGAAACAGTTCTGAAGGCTCGACCTCAAATATACCCGTTTTTTTCAATATGCCTGAAACCTTAACATAAGGTCCGGCGGCCGGCACATAGACAATTTCGCCGCCATTGAAAACAAAATCATTCTTTATGTGCCCATCCAGAAGATAATCGTAAAGATCGAATCTGCCAAGAAGCTGGTCGTGCAGGCGAACTTCGACACGCCGGAAACTTCCTCCGCTCGCCGGTCCCCCGGCTGCCAGCAGGGCGGTCAGAACATTGACTTCTCCGCTCAGTTCGTATTCGCCAGGACAATTTACTTCGCCAACCACGACAAAACCAGTCTTTGCAGCCTTGCTGTTCCTGACTGCAGGCTTGAAATTCCTGACAGCATCGGCAAATGAATCCCGACCAAAAACCGCATCAGAAAATATAGAATTCTGCATCGGAAGACTTTTTGCCGACGAAACCTGCTCAGCACCCAAAGCAGGCTGGCATACGGGTGCAACGAAGCCGGCAAACGGCAACCAACCCGCAAACACAACCCTGGCAAAACGCGAACTTTTCATCGAAATCCTCCTGAACATAAATTCCATGGACACACTTCCAGGCACACTCATTTACTATATCGGCACAATTGGTTGATTCCTTCCGACCTACCTGTAATGAACCCTAAGAACCAGCAGCAACAATTATCATATTATAAACAACTACTTCATTTGACTATCAATTATTTATTATAAGGTCCGCGATCATTATTTTGATTATCAATATATAAATAAAAATTCCTGCGTGTTAACTTTAGCAGGCCAGGTCGAGCCCGAAGAATCATATTGAATGGCAGAAGCAAAATGAAATTGCCACGAAGGCCCAGATAACAAGGCAACCAGGGCTCATCTTTACACAAACAGGGCGCCGCCAGCGATACACGGCAATCCAAAAGCAAAAAAAACAAGAGGGCACATCTTCAACAAGAATCGGGACGGTTCCGCACTGACTAAAGTGTACTTGCCTTTTATTACTGGGAATTGTATTCTATCTGGCGTTATGAAATTTCATCTGATTTCACTTGGGTGCTCGAAGAACACCGCCGACTCGGAAAAGATCGCCAACCATTTCATCGCCAACGGCTGGAAATGGAGTGACGATCCAGAGAAAGCGGAACTTCTCATGGTCAACACCTGCGGCTTCATCAACGATGCAAAAGAAGAGTCGCTGCGTGTTATAATGCAGGCTGTCAGCCACAAACAGCTCAACCCGAAGATGAAAACCGCCGTTTTTGGCTGCCTTATCAGAAGATATCACAGTGAAATTACCGCCCAGATTCCCGAAATTGATTATCTTTTCGAATTTCTCGGAGAAGATGAACTCGAGCAACTGGAAAGCATTGGCCGACATGCCGGCATAACTCCTGACTACAGCAAAAGCTGGCGCTTTTTCACCCCAGCCCACACCGGCATACTTAAAATCGCCGAAGGCTGCAGCAACCGCTGCACCTATTGTGCAATACCCGGCATCCGCGGCCCGTTTCAATCCCTTCCTGAAAGTGAAATCCTCGACGATGCAAGGCGGCTCGCTGAATCAGGTGCTCGCGAGATTTCTGTAGTAGCACAGGATATAACCCGCTATGGTACCGAGAATAATCACAGCTGCCAGCTTCCGGGTCTGGTGCGCAAGCTTTCTGCGATCAGCGGCATCGAATGGATCCGACTCCATTACATGCACCCACGCGGACTGAGCACCAAACTGCTCGACGAGCTTTACAGCATCGAGAAGGTTCTCCCCTACTTCGATATACCTTTCCAGCATATATCAGAACGGATTTTGCAGCAGATGAACCGGCACACCACCCCCGGCCACATTCGCAATCTAATAACACACATCCGCAATAAATTTCCTGAAGCCGCCATTAGAACGACCTTCATCGTCGGTTTCCCCGGGGAAAAGAAAGCAGACTTTGACGAGCTGATCAATTTTATCGAAGAATTCCCGCTCGACCGCGTCGGCGCCTTCATGTATTCAACCGAAGAAGGAACAGCTGCCGCCCAGATGCGCCCGATGGTCACCAAACCGGTCAAACAGGCTCGACTCGACCAGCTGATGACCCTGCAGCAGCTGATCATCGAAGAACGCAACCGACGCCTCATTGGCCGGGAACTTCAGGTTATCGTCGATTCAGTAGCCGATAACATTGCCAGAGCAAGAACGCGCTTCGATGCCTTCGAAGTCGACAATTCCACTCTCATTGAAAATCCCGGCAACTTAAAAGCCGGCGACCTGGTTACAGTCAGAATTATCGACGCTGACGCCTATGACTTCAAGGCGGAAACGGTATCATGACCCTCGCAACCAAACTTACTCTGATGCGGGTTTTCGCCATTCCCTTTTTTATGATTGCCTTTTTCTGGAGGCAACCGGGTGCGTCAATGGAAGCAGACTGGGGAAAGGCGGTTGCGACCTTGATTTTTATCAGTGCCGCCATCACAGACTATTACGACGGCTACCTTGCCCGTCTATACAAAGAAGTTACGACATTCGGCAGATTTATCGATCCGATCGCCGACAAGCTTCTGGTGTCAACCGCTCTGATCGCCATGGTTGAATACCGCGAAATTACCCACACCGCGGGCTGGATCGCCATTATCATCATTGCCAGAGAATTTGCAGTAACCGGTCTGCGCCTCATCTGCGCCGAGCGTGGCCAGGTAATAGACGCCAGCGGTGCCGGCAAGTTGAAAACCACCGCTCAATTGACTGCAATCATCACCGCCCTGTGTTTTCTGACTATCAGAATTTTTCTTCTGTCTTACCATCAGCTGGAATGGCTCGACACGCTGATGAAAATCTATGCACCGGTAATTCAGGGACTCATGCTGATTGCCGCTGCAGCAACCATCTATTCAGGTTATGACTATTTCAAAAAGAATTGGCACTTCCTGGACGAATAGTTCAGCAAGCGTCAACACCATCAAACTACTGGGATCATGTCTGGGTCTGGGCTATATAAAACGTGCCCCGGGCACTTTAGGCAGCCTGCCCGGGATCGCCATATTTCTCGCAACCCGAGAAATGCAGACCTGGTCACAAATACTGCTTTTTCTTGGCTTCTGCCTGCTGGCTGTAGGCATAGCCGAAAAGATTGAAAAAATTGACCGCAGCAAAGACCCGGAGGAAGTGGTAATAGATGAAGCGGCCGGCATGTGGCTGTCGCTTTTCCTGCTCTGGGATGCAAGCTTCGCGACCATCTGCGTCGGCTTCATATTGTTTCGTTTTTTCGATATTCTGAAGCCATTTCCAGTCAATCTCTTTCAAACCTTCCGGGGTGGCACAGGCATTCTAGCAGACGATCTCGCTGCAGGCATGCTGACCAATTTCATTCTTCGCCTTCTGCTGCTAAAAGGCATTCTCTGACCCCAGATCCCCTCCCCCGATTTTCCGGAGGGACCCGGCGATCCTATATCTAGCGGTTGCTGCGCTTCGCTCGCAACGACAAACACTTTACCATGTCGCTCTGAGAAGAGTTCTACGCGCATTACCGACAAGCAGAACGTGTGACAGTCGATGACGAAAGCAGATAGCGGCAAAAACCTTAGAAAAATTCTCAGATTGCATAAACTACGATTGCTTCGCTCCGCTCGCAATGACGGCCAGGATCCAGGTTATCTGAATAAAAGACATAAAAAAACAGCCACCCGAAGGTGGCTGTTTTTTTTTATCTGATTATCAGAAGGTAACAGGCATATCGACAACCGGAACTACATCGGCGCCAATAACAGTTACATAGCCTTCGGTCATGTCGGCGGGCATGGTAACTACGGCTTCACCGTTGTCGTTGGTGGTTGCGGAGTGAACGTTTTCAACACCCTTGGTGTAAACGGTTACGCGGGCATTGCTTACGGCTTTGCCGGCTTCATCGCGAACGTTAACGGCTACGGTAACGTTGTCACCATTGCGGGTGGCTCTTGATTCAGCAGCCATCTTGGTGGGAGCTTTGAAGCGGACGTTCAGAGTACCATCACCATAGAGATGCCACTGTTCGAGCATCATTACGCCTGATTTCTTGGGATCAGTGGTGTAAAGTTCGAGACCCTTCATGATACCGTTGATGAAGATACCACCGGTGGTCTTGTAGACTTCGTTGGCGATGTAGTTCTTGCTGAATTCGGCCTGAACGTGGATCGGTGGAACCCATTCCATGTTGGTGGTCGAACCGGCGTAAGAAACGGCACCGGCGGGATTTTCGATGTCACCTGAGCGCATCCAGGCTTCGCCGAAACCGGTGAAGTTAACGAAGCGACCGTTTACGCAGGCGACGTCCCAGATTACGGGCATCTGCCAGCCATTTTTGAGCTTGCCAGCTTCAGTGTTGCTGAAGCGGGTGGTACCCCAACTGGTTCCGGAACCGTGGCCAAGATAGTTGATAAGGCTGACGCCGCCGTTTACAACTTCAGTAACTTTGGCAGCAGTTGCACCCGGATCATATACTTTGGCGATGTCGGTGAACATTTTGCCAAGCAGAGCGGTGCGGATTTCTTCGATGTAGGCAGAGTCGGTCGGATTGCCTTCAGCTGAACCGATGCCCAGACCCTTGGTATACCAGGCGGTATTGGTGGTCGGGAAACGTTCATAGTTTACGAATTTGGCGACCTGGTAGGCAACTTCTTTTTCAGTGTTGGCTGACAGGCGGCTGATGATCGCATCCGGAACATGATCGTCACCGGCGAGTTTAACGTAGCAGGGGTCAGAATCGGCGCGTTCTTTTACACCTTTGTTGGTGGGGATCTGTTCTGCGTCGCCAACCAGCATGATGTTGGTCAGATTGCCCTGTTTGTATTCTTCAAGAATGAAAGCCTGAACATCGGTGTTGGTTTTGCCAACTTCGCTCATCGGAACCATCTTGACTTCGATGCCACATTTTTTCTTCCATTCGATGAAGGGTTTCATGGCTTCCATGAATGCATCATGAGCGATGATCAGGAGGCGGCCATTTTCATCGAGGCGGGGCAGACGGCTGGTAGCCTGTTTGAAGTTCACGAAAGTGTTTTTGTAGATCGGTTCAAAAGCTTTGCTGATCGGAGCCAGTTTGGTCATCTGGTTTTTGGAGATCTTTTCGTCAGCAGAAACGGAAACGCGAATCTTCTTGTGCAGTTTGATCTGGTTTTTAACCGGATTGTACTGAACGGGATTAACGATGAGGTTGACACCGCGGACTTCGCGGAAAATGAACGGTTCGCCCATTTTCACGAGGTCTTCATCTGCGGGGAACCATTTGTCAGCGCTGTATACATCGCCGAAATTGAAAGGAACGCTTTCGGGATCGATATTGCGGGTAAAATTGCCCTTGCTGGGAACAACGCGAGCATCAATGGTAATGATTTCGGATTCGAGGCTGTTAACCTGGAAAACCGGGCGGCGAGCCGGGTCTACCATAACCATAGCGGTATATCTCGGCAGAGTCGGAAGATCTTTATCTGAAGAGAGAGATGCTTCGGGGGCAGTAATTTCGAGAGCTTTTGCACCGAGAACCTTGGTTTCGGTAACATTTACTTTCGGACATTCGATGTCAAGAGTGGTTGCATAACCACGTGAATTGCTGACGCTGATACCAGCTGCATATGCAGAACCGGAACTCAACAGACAAAGGGCCAAGAACATGGTAGAAATTCGTTTCAAGCTCTTTCCTCCTGGTTACTTATAATACTTATGATACTAAACGAAGCTATTGTTCTTAGGATTATACGGTTTGGTACCCCACCCCGCAATAGTTTTTTCAAAAAATTTCACTTTTTTTTATCTTCAGCTCGAAAAATTTTGGCAGATAGTAGAAAGCTTTCGGAGTGCTGTAATTGAAATTGTTTCGGTACCCTGGTTGGCTATATCGCTGCGAAAGGCACAGCCCCGAAACAATCTATACTATCATGATGCGATTGCTTCGCTGCGCTCGCAATGACAGTTTTCGTGTCTCAGCCTGATGACCAAGGCTTACCACGCACTGAGATATTGTGTCCGTACAATTTCCCGGTTATCAGAAAACCCATTCTGCCAGCCAGATAGAAGTTGGTTCCGGGCGGTTATCGTTCTCCGGGGCGACGACGGCGGCGGCGGCGCGACTTTTTCGTCATGGGTGGCGGTTCCTGCTGTAAAATCGGCAGGAATCCATCAGCAAGCACCCGGGCCTGCCAGGAGTGCAGAATTTCGCTCTGCTGCAGGTCTCCCAGGGTTTCGGGTCTGGTACGGGCCAGCTCATAAATTGCATTGGTCGGAGCAAGGACCGAAGCCGGGATCTGCATCTGATTGGCAAGATTGTCGCGTATTTCACGCAGCGCTTTGGCAATTTCGCCTTCCCAGGAGTTGAGGAGTTCCTGTTTGCTTCTCGGCTGAAAAGGCTTTTCCAGGCCGGTCAACTCGGCTTCCATGCCTGTTCTGATTGCTGCCTGCAGTTCCTGGCCATATCGATTCAAAAAATCACGGCTGACCGCCTTGATAACATTGAGCCCGGAAATCGTCCGTGGAATCTGCCTGGCAATGTCGAGCAACGCCTGATTGCTTAGAAGCATGAAAGGCGCCCGGTCAATACGTCTGGAGATTTCCTCGCGCAGGCCCCAGATTTCGCGCAATACTGCGAGAGAACGCGCAGACAGGCGCGAAGAGCCTTTAATCCTGAAGGCATAGGGGTCCTGTTCGTGGACCTGGGATTCTCTGGCCTGACGGGCGATGCTTTCGCATTCTTCGAGAACCCATTCATATCTGCCAAGTTCTTTCAGTTCAGCGACCAGGTAATCAAAAATAGGAATCAGGCAGACCGCATCGAGGAGACCGTATTCCTTCATTGCCGCTGTGAGAGGGCGCCTTGACCAGTCGCAGCGCTGCAACCTTTTATCGAGAGTAAAACCGAGATATTTCTCGGTTAAAGAGCGCAAACCCAGCTCGTGCATCCCGATGAACTCGGCGCCCTTACGGGTATCGAACATGAGCGGAATATAGATCTCAAGATCGCGGGCCAGCATGGAAATATCATAGTCTCCGCCATGAAAAACCCACATACAGCTGCTTTCACGGGCAAAATTCTGAAAAACCGAAAAGTCGGTGATGCGCTGTGGATCAATAATGGCGGCTTCACGACGCGTGGCGATCTGAATCAGATTGACGCGTGAAAAATAACGATAAAACCCGGCAGATTCAATATCTACCGCAATTATATCTTCATTGGCAGCCCGTGAAAAGAAACCGGCCAGTTCTTTTTCTGTTTCTATGACCGTGGCATTGTCTATAAAGGGTTTGGGGTCAAATTCAAATTTCATCGGTGACCTGTTGCATGAATCAAGTTTAGAAAGACGGCCGTCAAATAATTATCATAGTTTTGTATTATTCAGCAGCATTTTTTTCAAATAATTTACCGGACGGGCAAAACTTATTTGTGGGTAAGGATATATCTGCCATCCCAGCCTTCCGGGGGTGGATTTTCCTTGTATTCATTGCATCTGGCAATGTAGGTGTGGCTGGGACCGTCATCAGGCCAGCGCTGCAGAACTGCATTAAAGGTTGCAATCGCTTCGTCCCATTTTCTTTCAAGATGCAGCTGAATGGCGCGATCGTAAAGAGCTACCCGCTCAAACCAGTCAGGCGGTTCCTTGCCTTTTTCACTGACCAGCTCATAAACCTTGACCGGCTCCTTTTTGCCTTTAACCGCGAGAAAATCGAGAAACCTGGCGCTCACCATATGTTTAGCCCGTTGATAAGTGGCGTCACTGACCATAAGATAAGTGCCGTATTCCTTATTGGCACCCTCGAGACGGGAAGCCAGGTTAACGCCGTCACCCATACAGGTGAAGTTCATCTGTGCCTTGTGCGAACCCATATAACCGACAACAACGCCGGCTGTATTGAGACCGGCACGGGCTGCAACCCTGGGCAGGCCTCTTTCCGCCCAGCCGATCTGCAGTTCATTGATTTTGCGCTGCATGGCCAGAGCGCACAGACAGGCACGAACCGCATGGTCATCCTGCTTGCGCGGGAAGTTCCAGAACGCCATAACCGCATCCCCGATGAATTTGTCGAGAGTGCCGCCATATTCGAAAAGCAGGTCGGTCATGGCACCGAGATATTCATTGAGAAGAACGACGAGTTCTTCAGGAGTAAGGGCTTCTGAGATGGAAGTGAAGCCGGCGACATCAGAGAAGAATATGGTCAGTTCGACCTTTTCTCCACCCGGCTTAACGAGCTCGGGGTTGTCGAGCATGTATTGAACGACATCGGCGGCGACGAAACGCGAGAACATCTCTTTGGTGGTTCGGGCCCGGGCGCGCTGACGGATGTAATTCGAAAGAGTCGACAGCGCCCAGATCGATGGATAGCTGAAGACCAGCGATGAAAAATTGAAGACCTGTCTGGCAACATGATATGAAGAATAGGCCTGCCAGAAAGCTCCTCCCATGAATGCCAGCGTCAGAAATGCCCCGGCAACCGGCGAAAGAATATCAAGAATGAAACCCAGCAGAATCGAAGAGATAAAAAGTGCCAGAATAGTGTGCCAGCCGTCAGGATGCTTGAGATACCTTCTGTCGAGAATGTTGAGGACGGCGTTAGCGTGGATTTCTACACCCATGACCGGATCTTTCTGGATGGTGAACGGGGTTTGCAGGCTCAAGGGGGTAGGATAATAGTCGAAGTCGCTCAATTCAAACGGCCCGACCATCATGATTTTGTGCCCTTTATTATTGCCATAGGGAGCGGTGCGATTATGGGCCAGTTCGGGGTCGAGTCTTTTGTTCTGAGGATACTGGGCATGAAACTTTCGCAGAGTGTCTTCTTCAAGACATTCGTATAATGAGACTGAATCGATGGCAGGTTTGATAAATCTGCCGCGTGCGGTCGAACCGACGAAATCGATCAGCATACGGCCCTGTGAGTTTACGGGGATACGCAAATCCCTGATGTTCAACGGGCCCCTGAACGTGCCGCTGGCGACCAACGGGTAGATGCGGGCAAGTTCAGCTTCCATCGCGTTCAGATAGCTGTCGGGTTTGTCGGAGTTCTGCCGGTCAAGGGCGAGAACTGCGGTCATGAGATTGAACGATGGCGCCAGTCGCTTGTTGCGGTCATCAACGACAAATAGAGGCACTTCGGTAACGAAACTCTTATTGCCGGCGGCGATATCGATCATCGCTATCCGGCTGTTGCCGGTGATGAACCTTTGCTGGGGCAAAATCTGCCGGCTTTTGACCGTCATTCTCTTTGTTTTTTCGTTATCCAGATAGCTTTCGACTTCTTCACCAACGACCCTGGACCGCAGATCGGAAGTGTCACCGATATCCACTTCTTCTTCGAGCTTGGTATGGGCGGCCAGAATAACCTTGGCAGATGACGAAGCGATCGCCCGCTGCAGAGCTGGGTCGGTATGTTCCGATTTGCTTCCCTGCAGAACAAAGTCGAAGGCTATTATCGAAGCCGGTTCAACGATGTATTCTCTGGGGATACCCGGAGTGGTCATCATGAAAGCAATTGAGAGCACTGAGCCTTTGCCGGCAAACGGAGTGATTTTCAGCTGAAAGTCAGCGGAGCCAAGCCCGATGAGCAGATTCTGCCAGCGGTTAAGAATTTCTGCGGGCCTTTGTAGATCGGAAGAGCCCTTTTTGCTAGCCTCTTCTGCGCCTTTTTTATCTGAAAACACTTCTTCATAAACATCTTTGCTGGTCCAGTCGATGAAAAAGGTCGGTAGAATCAGAGGTTTGGACCCGCCCGCAAGAACCTTGAAAGCATTCTGGCCACGAGGCGGCCACAACTGACTTTCAACTTTCAGCATCAGGTTGAAGCCCTCTTTTTCGGGGTCTTTCTTGAACTGATCTCTGATCTGACGGCTTCTGGAGCGAAAAGCATCCTGATCGAGAGTCGCAACATTCAGAGACTGCGAAGCCGCCGATTCGTCAATAAAACCGGCCCATTCATCATAGGAGGTCTTGACGCCAAGGTCTTTAACATTTGGAAAAAAACCGATATCGATACGCAGAAGATCGAATTTCTGGCCTCTAACCTGCTGTTTGCGCTCTTTCAGCTGACTGCCGCCAAGAAATGAGAAGAGCGAGGCAAATTCGGTTCGATCAGGGTTCTTTCCTATCAGTTCAGAGGTTGCCTGATCCTTTTTGACAATTATAAGTTCAGATTTGTTCAGGGGGATCTGGTAGCCGAACTGAAAAACGATGGCGTTGAGATAATTGTCAAAACCATGAAAGAAGCCGCCGGCCATCATGATAAACGAGATCATGGCAACGACCAGCCCCCACATGAGCCCATTGAAATTGATTTTTCCAGGTTTGCCCTTTGAAGATCCAGAAAACATGGCCCTGATATCTGCAAGTATTTTCATCTGTCAGTTTCCAATCTCTCACGAATTCAACTGCGATAGATCCGGTAGTCCATTTCAGGAAAAATATTATCACGTCGCTCGACTTCACGCAGCCAGTTTTCATTGATGCAGTCATTGATGATATCTTCGTAAAGCTTGTTGAATCTGAAAGTGTGATCGCGAGTGCGTTTGTGCGCATACTCAACGGTAGTGCCGGTTTTCATGATAAAAGCCCAGTCTGATGACTGAAGCAGCATAAGCTCACGGGCTGCCTGATTCAGAGCCCGTCGCAGCGTTCCTTCGGCTTCAGGGAAGCGATCGGCCAGCTCGATCATGCGCTGCGATGCTTTGTGCATATGCGGATATATCCAGGCATTGCTGGTATCCAGCCAGAATTCATTATAGCCACGATGCCCCCACGAAGATAGCGATGGTGTGGCCTTCTGGTTCTGCGGGCAGAGGTTCAGATAATCTGACGGCGTCGCCAGCCTGACCCTGCTGCTTTCAACGGCAATTTTCCGTAGAACATAGTGAATGAAATCAGGCCCTTCATACCACCAGTGACCGAATAATTCGCAGTCATAAGGCGAGATGACTATGGGCGGTCGATCCATGGCAGGTGCCAGTTCAGCGATCTGCTGCTCACGGCAGCTGATGAAATGGGCGGCATGAACCGCCACTCTGGCCATGGCTTCCTGAAAATTATATGGTTGCTTTTCACCACCGTCACGCGAAGTGATGCGGTAATACTTGATGCCGGTGTTAAGACGATGGCCGGATTCGTGAATATAAGGGCGTATATAGTCAAATTCCAGATCGAAGCCGATATCCCGATAAAATTCGCGATAGGAAAAATCGCCAGGGTAGCCCTCATGGGCAGACCAGACCTGCCGGCTGCTGTCGACATCGCGGCCGAACGCCAGAACGCCCGAAGGGCATTCAATCGGGGCAAAAACTCCATAGGTCGGCCTCGGGTCGGCAAAAAGAATTCCGTGCGTGTCGGTAAAAAAATAATTCAGGCCGAAATCCTTGAGAATCTGATCATCACCGGGGCTGTAAGCACATTCAGCCAGCCAGATGCCCCGTGGTCCGCAGCCAAAATGCTTCTGGTAATCACGCACTGCCATTTCGATCTGCGCGCGGACCGCCGGCCGGAAATCACTCATCAGGGGCAAAAAACCATGGGTGGCACAGCAGGTAATAATTTCAAGAACTCCGGCATCCTGGTATTTTCTGAACAGTCTGACCAGATTGCCATCGCAGGAAGAAAAAATCTGCCGGGCCCGCCGGAACTTTTCGCGGTACATCAGGGCCGTGGAATGAAACTCGGGCTGCCAGCGAGTTCTATCGATCTCCCGCTCAGCAAGTTCTTCGAGTTTGCCTAGATGTGCAGAATAGCGGCTGATAAGAAGATCATCGGCGAGCATATTGGCCAATGGAGGTGTCAAAGACATGGTGAGCCTGAAACCGACTCCGTCAGCGACAAGTTTGCCAAATATTTCCAGCAGCGGAATATAAGTTTCGGTAATCGCCTCGAACAGCCAGCGCTCTTCCATCATATCAGCGTGTTCGGGGTGCCTTACAAAAGGCAGATGGGCATGAAGAACCAGTGAAAGAAGGCCCGGGCTGTTATTCATGTCTGAGATTCGGCGCCTGCTATTCTTTATTATAGGTAAATTCAGCTCTGACAAGCTTCTTCTCGCCAGTATGCGGATCAACTGCCGTTAACTCGAGATGCTGGGATGCTTTTTCGGGGAGAGCCAGTCTAATGCTGAAGGAACCGTCAGGTCTGACCTCGACCTGCTGCCCGAGAAAAAACAGCTGCCAGCCTGCCGGAGCCCGGCCATAAACGATCAGATCAGCTGCCATGCACAGCAACGCTTCTTCATTCTTTCGGACCAGAGCCTCGCTGCTTTGAGTCTGGGAGGATGGCAACATATCTGAACCAGGCATCGCAGCGGGGGCAAAAGGTGAAGTCGGCATTTCCTGGAAAGAGCCTGGCATTGCAAAAGATGAAACACCGGCAGGAAGAATCTGACTGGCAGGCATTTCAGACACAGATTCAGAAAGCGGGAATTCGCCGGACTGCCCGGAAGAACCACCCAACTGCAATGGCCGGTCTGAAGGCGCCTGCCGATAAACACAGGCCGGATCAGTCAGATGGGCGGTCGGAGGCTGAACCTGAACTGCAGGCTCAAGCACTGTCGCTTCAGAAATTGCAGCCGGCATAGGCCCGATGCCTGGCTCAGGTTGCGGAGCGACTGGTTCAGCCCAACGCGGAGCTACTGAGTCGGGTGGCGTCTGCACCAGATTCGACAGGGCGATAAAAGTGTAACCCTCTGTCGGGCTCTGCAGGCCCAGCTCAACCTGGTAAACACACTGGGCGTTTTCAAGATGGACATACCAGTCGCGGGCATTTTCCGTCAAGCGGATTTCCTGGGTAAGGCCGTTGGTAACGTCGTGGAGCCTGAGAACAAAACGCGAATGAGCGAATTCGAAGATACCGACTTCAAGCTCGAGACGTTTGCGCTCGACCGGTGGGAGTTCCCAATATGTGTGAGCCCAGTGCGGATCACGAATCTGCATTACCAGCCTGGTTTCATCATAATGCTCGGGAAGATCGCCCGTAAGCTCTTCTTCACGAACTACGGCTGCTGCACCATAAACCGGTACAGAAAACACCGGTATTTCCATGGTGGTTTTCAGCGAAGCGTGCTTGCGACTGCGCTCCAGTTCAATTTCTTCGGCTTTGCTGGAGCTGGTTTTACTGCCAATGGCCTGATGCATCGGCATCGCAACTGCAGACTCCAGAACCTCAGCCCCCTTCTTATTCCCTGAATGGGGCAATTCCTCATCGCGCTTGGCAAACGCTCTATTCAGGCGCTTCATTGCTGCCGTTTCTTCTTCACATTCACGGTTAAAGCGTTCTACCGAGGGCCTGGGAGCACTGGAACCGGAAACACCCTTACGGCCATTCCCTGCGGTTTCTGAACTTTCCGAAACCGCTGCCGGACTCTTTGCGTTTTTACCTGGCTGAAAGCTGGCATCAATGTTTTCAGACACAGCGGCAGGTGCTCTGTTCAGAGGTGGGCGGCCACGGCGCTTTTTACCGCCGGCTGATAAACTGGTATCGCCTGCCGTCGGGGGCATCTCAATTGCCGGTGCGTTGTCAACGGGAAGATAAGATTTTTTGGGCGGTCGACCCCGGCGGGGTTTTTCAGCAGACTCTGCCTGTTTGCGGGCTTTTACGTCTGAATGAAAAGCTGCTGCGCCATGATCGACCTTTGCAGCCTGATTTTTCGGTGGACGGCCGCGGCGTCTATTTCCGGCGGGCGGCAGATCGCTATCACCGGCTGCCGGGCGACTTTCTGTTACTGGCGATGGTAGAACCGCCTGAGAATGTTTTTTTGGTGGTCGGCCACGGCGTTTTTTTTCAGTCGATTCAACCGGTCTGACGGCTTTGACGTCTGCCTGATCCGCATTTGCGCCATGATCGTCTCCGACGGGGCGATTCTTTGGCGGACGGCCGCGGCGGGGTTTTTCTACCGGCTCAGGACGAATAAAGGCTTTTGAGTCTGACTGGAGCGTGTCGGCGCCAGTGTCGATACTGGCGGGCTGTTTTTTTGGTGGTCGGCCACGGCGTTTTTTTTCAGTAGATTCAACCGGTCTGACGGCTTTGACGTCTGCCTGATCAGCATTTGTGCCACGATCGGCCCCGACGGGGCGATTCTTTGGCGGACGGCCGCGGCGGGGGCTTTCGGTGGTTTCGGTGGTTTCGGTGGCTTCGGTGATTTCTGGTTTTGCGCTCGCAGCCGGTACATTGACTTTTGCAAGAGAACGGCTGGCTGGCGGTTCGACAAGCAGCAACTGCAGCATTCTGATCAATTCAGCCCGGGAGAGGTTTCCACGGCCGGCAATATCGAGGTCGCGTGCCAGACTGTACAACTCATGATAATTAAGAGATGCGATTTTTCGTGCGGTAAACCTCGTCTTCATGCCGCCCCCCCGGAGTCACAAGAAAATTCCCAGTGCAGACATGATA
Organism: uncultured bacterium; assembly: GCA_964474705.1. Classification (GTDB taxonomy): domain Bacteria; phylum Muiribacteriota; class Ozemobacteria; order Ozemobacterales; family Ozemobacteraceae; genus Rifleibacterium. The sequence continues at coordinate 20,369 of CAYYUI010000019.1, read as the reverse complement.
CCAGAATTTTCAGGTTTGCCAAGTCAATTATCTTTCAACAGACTTTCAATGAAGGCGGGAAGAAAAACCAGCAGGACGTAGTAGTGCAGAGCCATGAACAGACCGAAAGTATAGCCGAAAATCTGAAAAAACATGTTCAGCTCCTGTTATTCGACATTCTTTTCGACGCGCAGCTGTACCCTGATATTCGCAAAAAGGGTTACCGGCTTGCGGCCGCCGCCATAGAGATCCTGGATGTAGCCGCTCGTCTGGTTAACGGCGGTAAAAACAACTGAATATCTGATTCCATCGGCATCAAATCTGAGGTTCTTCTGATCGACTCCTTCTTCGGCGGTGAAGAGAAAATCACGCTGCTCTCCCCCGACGCCAAGAGTGATCGAGAAAATCTCGAACCGGTCGGCCGGAATGCCGGTGCGTTCGTTGCTGGCCTTCAGAGTGAACGCGGCTCCTTCAAGTTCTCGTGAGATAGTGCCGGCACTCGTGAATTCAAAGCTGTCTTCAAAAAGCAGGGTTTCTTCTGCCGGCAGAACTTCAGAAAGCTCGTTTCTGGGTCGAACGGGTTCGACATAGGATGTTTTTCTGGTGGCGAACATTTCGAGCTTGTCATCAGCCTGTCTGGCCTGATCTGATTCAGGATAAATAATGATGATCTGCTGCAGAGTTTCGATCGCTTTCTCAGTATCTCCTCTTAATTCCAGCAGGGTGGCAAGTTTGAGAAGCCTGTCGGGCTCACGCTCTTTTGTTTCAGAGAGAAAAGTCAGATATTTGACCGCATCTTCAATGAGACCGGACTCATCTTTGGCCATCAGGGTAGGCATCAGCCTGAGGCTGGCAAGATAATCATCTACTGCTTCTCTGATGTTACGCTTCTTATAGAGCTCCATCGCCCGATTGAAAAGTCGGCCGGCTTCTTCTGTCTGAGCGAGTTCAGGCAGGTGTTCCAGTTTCATGATCGCTCTACTGGCCAGCAGTTCGGGCAATTTCCCCTTCATTGCCAGCTTGTAATGGTAAGAAGCAAACTCAAAACGGCGTACCCCTTCAAGGCATTCGCCGATTCTGAAGTGCAGTTTGGCCTTGACTTCGGCACTGCTGGTCATTGCCAGGCCTTCGTAATAAAAGATCAGTGCTTCGCGAAAATCATTGGCGCGAAAAAGCTCTTCGGCACGGGAAAGGCATTTTTGCAGATCGTAAGGAGCAGAAACCCCTGATTCATCGATGGTAATTCGACTGGAACCGGCACTTCTGGCCGGAGCAGCCGGAAGAGGATGAGAAAACCCGGTTACAGAGATCAGCAGAAGAGCCAGAAGCTTTTTCTTCATCAGCAAAACTCCGCAGCTTAAAGAGAACCCGGAAAACTGTCAGGCATGACGTAACGCAGCACGAAGTCTGTGTTACGGGTATTCGGAACAGCTTCAATCAGGCAATATTTCTGCCTGCCGGCTTCGATATCCTGGCGCAACTCTTTAAGGAGCGGCACCAGGTTCAGATCGCCGTTTTGAAACAGGCCGAGGTTGCAAAACTGGTTACGGGCTGCGTCATAATAATCGCGCAGGGCGGCATGATAGCGCTTGAGCACGTTTTCAGCATAATGGGTATCTTTATCATTCATGCCGGTCTGGTAATCTTTCGCAGCTGCCTGATAATCTCTCAGGGCTTTTCCCATGGCGTCGCGGCGGACTGCCAACTTGTCAAGACCTGACTGCACCTGCTGCAGAATGATTATGGAAATATCGTTTCTGAACTGGCGATAGGTTTCGAGAATATCTTCACTCTCGAGCTGAGCTATGCCGACATTGAAAGCGAGACCGCAACCGAATTCACGGGCCAGTTTCCGGAATACCGTCTGTGAGATTCCGCCGTTGCGAAGGTGCAGCCTGATATTGGCCGCGGCAGCAGCTTCACTGATCGTTTTAAGCGCTTTCCTGAAATGGATCTCAGCCTGCGGATCGAGAAAAATTCCTGGTTCAGAAACAGGCACAATGATATGTTCAACTTTGAAGCCGGCGGCAAGCTCGATGATCGGCAGACAATCCGCGGCATTCAGAGTCTGAAAGGCAGAGTTTCCCTGAACGGCAGATGGTAAAGCCAGATAACAGGGTTTGAAATGCACGAGGTTTTCGGGCTTCTTTTCGGCTTTGCGGGGCTGAACAGGCGGGTCGTCATTTTTAGGCGGCAGATCAGGCGGCAGGTCATATTTCCGGGAGACGTATTCAGGGAGCGTAATCACTGCCTTGATGCCAAGGGTTTCTGCCTTCTGCAGCAGAGCGGTGCATTCTTCACGATTGTTGCGCAGCCCGGGGTCATTGACCCTGAGGTCGATTACATGCAGTTTTCCACGCCATTTGGCAAGGGTGCCGTTTCTGCTGATCGAAATCGGTGGGGTTAGCGGGTCTTGACCACCACCGACTGCCTGTTCTATATACCCAAGAAGAAATGTTGTGTCTGTCGTATTCATAGTAAGGCTAATACTACCACAACATCGTAGTTATGACCAGCATTAGTGAGAGGGGGCAGCATTCTTCTGCTGCAGAATTGCCTGAACCTCAGCCTCTGCCATAAATCGACCGGTGCCGCGTAATTTGTTGATGATATCGATATATGGGCGGCCTTCTGGATCTTCGTGCATCTTCAGCAGCGAATCTTCAATGCTCTTGGCCAGCCTGGGCTCCATATCTTCGCGCACCACAATCGGATCGTTTGGAATAGTGCCGGTGCGGGCGATGACCCTCAGTCCGTCGGCATTCTGATCGACCAGATTGGCAGCGAACACGGCTGCGGCATCGTAAGAGCCATTAAGAACGCCAAGAATGCTGCTGCGATGGCTTTGCGTGAATTCAACCCGTGAAAAAAATTCGAGAGGGCTGATTCCCTGGGCGGCAAAAAAGATATTGGGAAAGTAAAAGCCTGACCCCGAATAGCGATCAACATATGCAAACACCTTGCCCCTGAGATCCTGAACGGTCTGGCATTCGCTGTCCTGGCGAACGACAATCTGGCCGTCATAAATGACGCTTCCGTGCTGCACCGGGCGGCAAATGGCGCGCCAACGGTTATTTCGCTTGAGCTTTTCGAGAGAAGCATGCGAAAACCAGGCAATATGAACCTTGTTAAGTTCGAGCAGGCGGGCCAGGCTTTCGTAATCAGAAGCCGTCATCAGCAAAACCTTTCGCTGCAGCTTTTTCTGAAGATAATCGCATACCGGGCCGATTTCTTCGCGCAGCTTTTCGGGCTGTAAAAAGGGAATAACACCGAGAACAACCGGCGACGACTCGTCAATGATCGGGGTCAGCCGCACAGGTTCGGGGCCCAGGGCGGCAAACCAGCCAACTCCAAGCGCAAAAATGACGAGCAGAGAAAGAATAATCGCGATTCTCATAGGCGGTTTTCCTGAAGAAGAATTTTTGTGAGACGCTGCCTGGCGTCCAGAATTGCATCCGGGCTGATCTGCATATCATTTTCAGCTGCCATGGCCTGATATGCTGCCGGATTATCAGGCAGCACCGTCTCGGCATCGATGAGCGGAATAATCTGACCGGCAAGCTTCCTGCCAACTCTGGTTTCGAGATATTCAACCGCCATCCCGCGTTTGAACCTGACTCCAGAAGATATGTCGTTGAAACTCCTGAGAATGGCCGCCGGCTCAAGCGAAAAGAAAGCGATCAGGGCGACCTGGTTGAAACTGTATTTTTTCCAGGCTTCCTTATATTCTTCACCCATTTCACGGGCCGCGAACATTTCACACCAGAGGGCCGCAAGCATTTTGTAAACCGGTTGCAGCAACCTGTTGTTTCCTTCGGCATTTTCGATACTGCCACCGGCAATAACATTGAGCAGCTGAACCCATTCAGGCAATCCCTCGTATTGAATCTGCCTGGCAGAAGCCACGAGTGGCGTGACCGTAAGCTCAACCGCGGTGTCCGACACCTGCAGAACGCACCTGCTCATCAGCAACTGCATATCATTATCTGCTTTTTCAAGAATGTTGATCAGAGCACGCCTTCGGCCGGCATCTTCAACACAGAGAATGGCCGCCAGAAGTTCGACGCTGTCCTGATGAGCTCCGGCTCTCAACCTGGCCGACAATTTACCACGCTCTTCAGCAGTAATTCCAGCAAGAAGTCGGCCAACCCTGCTGATACTTTCCCGGGAGGCCATTTCCAACAGTTCTTCGGCTTTTCTGGTTATGGCATCGTTCTCATGCAACAACAGTTTTTCAAGAGCGGCCATGGCTGCCGGAGTCTGAATTCTTGCCAGCGCTGAAGCAGCATTACTGGCAACTATGGTGGCGTTTTCGGCAGCAAGAACTTCCAGTGCTGGCACAAACAACGGCAACCCCAGTTCACCCATGACTGCAGCAGCTGAAGCCCGCATCAGTTCAAGAGCACTGTGGCTCATTACCGCAAGGCGACACATTGCCCGTTCCAGGTTTTCCCGGCGGCGGGTCAACCTGACGATGCTGATTACCGCACTGGCAGATACCCGGTGATGCCCGTGATCGAGATATGGCAGCAGCGTATCTTCATCAATTGCAGTCAGACGCGCTTTACCGATGGCCTCGATAATATCCGAGCGCAGGCGATTATCGCCGGTTTCGGCAAGCAGCCTGACAATATGCTTGGCTGATGATTCAGGGGCAATATTCAGGATATTTTTTGCCACGGCATTGAGACAACGCGGGTCAGCTTCAGTAAGAAGCAGAGGTTCAAGCAGCTCGATCGCGTATTTTTCAGGCAGGGCAGCCGCGGCATCGACGGCCCGCAGACGCATTGCCGGGTCAGAGTCTTTCAGCAGCCGTTGCAGCTGCTCGAGGCGTTCAGACAACTGAACATACTGCAGAGATGCGATCTGATCATCAGACCCCGATTCACTTCGACTGACCATGGCACCACGCAAGGTCTTCAGATAGGCCTGATCGAGCTTTGCGTGCAACCATGCCATAATAAGATAACAGGCGGCAACTATTAGAAAAAGCACATCATGACTGAGCCGGCCCTTAACAAGCAGTAAAAAGGCTCCGACAACAGCACTGGATATGGAACAGGCGATAGACATGTCGCGGCGATAGAGAACCCGGTCGCGCTGGGGAATGACCCCCATGAATATCGTCGTGGCCGGCACCGTGAAATTTTTGCTGTTCAATAGAACCAGAAACTGCACAATAGCGATTATGGCGAACTTTAGACTGAAAGCGGCGTAGCAGCAGAGAATCGTCAGCACCAGCGGCATGAAAGTCAGGACCCGGCCGATCGGAAAGCGCGAAAAGATGCGATGCATGACGAAGGTCTGCAGACCTATCACTGCAAAATCAGCAGCCGCGCCGAAGACCCCCATGAATGAAGCCAGATCGTTGCTGGCTGTAAAATAAGTACTGAGCGCAGCTGCGAAAAGAAAGTCGACGAGATACTTGTTGAAGAGAATGACGAAAGACGAAATTATCAGCAGACCGGCAAGGGGATGCTGCATAGAAGGAGTTACCGATTCATTCCCGGATGTGTTTGGTGCGACAGCTTCGCCTTGAGCTTGTTCCTCACGCCGCAGGTCCTCAACTGGCTGCAGCATGCGCAAAATGACAGTCGTCAGGAGAACCAGCAGACCGTTGAGAACCAGCAGACCCTTCAGACCGACAAAATCAAGAACGAATTTCAACAACAGACCGCTGAGAATGAAACCAAAGCTGCCGGATGCGTAAATAACCGGCAACAGACGCTTCGCATCATTGATGCTGACAAAATGATTCAGCATCGCGGTAAAACCCTGGTTGGTAGTCAAATCGAGAAGCATGGTCAAAACAAAAAAACCGATCAGCAGAGGCACCATATCGGTTGGAAAAATCCAGGCGGCGATAAACGAGATCGACGCGGCCGGAATGCTCACCACCGAAAGCAGCCAATGCCCTTCCCGGCCGGCAATTCGCGTCATCAACTTGAACTGAATACCGATAAAAATGATGTTTACCAGCAGATAAACCCAGGGCAGCGCTCCGGCGCCGGCTTTGTCAAGCAAAGTGGTCAGAACCGCCAGATAAAGAAGGTTATTGGCTGCCTTCAGCAGCATGAAAAACGCGCAGAGCAGGCGTGGCATCTCGGCCCTGAGAGCAAGGTCTTCCTTCCCGACACCCACGACTTCAACCGGTCTGGAAACAGAGTTCATAAAATTCAGCTCTTCCGGCCGTCGTTGTCGTTCTTCGCGGCATCCCACTCGCGGTGCCAGATGTCATCCATCATGCGATGTTTTTCAAGAGTGTTGAGCATTTCGTTGAAAGCATCCGCAGCTTCAGAAAGTTCATCGTTGCCACGGACTTCAACGCGCTGACTGACCATGCCGCCGGCAACCCCCCGAATAGCTTCGACAAGCGAACTGATCGACTCCGCAAGAGAACGCGACATGAAATACCCGGCCGCAACAGCGATTACAAAGGCAACAATCAGCAGCAGCGACAGATCGAGAAGCAGACGGTTAAGAAATTCCAGAACCTGGGCGTGCGGCCTTGCAACCAGAAGAAAACCTGAAAACTCAGGCACTGACGCAAGAGTTCCGAAATATGAGGTTTTGCCAAAATCGACAAGAACACTCTCGGGAAGCCTGAAATGCATGCCTGTCAGCGCCAGGCCGCGCAACCCTTCCGGGAGCGACCCCTGCGAAGAAATCAGACCGCCATTGCGGTCTAGAAGCAGCAGAACATCTGTCTTTTCGATCGGGAAACCGCCGATAATTTCATGAATATCGGGCCCGGCAACGCTGATTGAACAGCTGATCACGCCGACCACCTTTTCGGAATCAACGAAATCGAAAACCGGAACCATGACAAAAAGCATCTTGTTCTGAAATTCCGAGGTTTCATCAGCAGCAAAAGCCGGCTGTCTTGTCTCTATAACCCTTTTGAAGCCTTCTGCAACAGTGCCGCCGGCGGCCAGATCGAGTTGTCGCCCACCGCCGTTGTCAGCTTCACCTTTCTGGTTGCGAACCAGAGAGAGAGTTGTTTTGCCCTGGCGGTCATAAACGCTGCAGCCGAAGAAAATTCGCTGCTGATCGAGAAACCCCTGAACGACGGGTTGCTGCCTTTCGGCCAGCATCGACTGCAGATCGGGAAGAATGGCAATCGTTTCGATCTGCCGACGACAGTTCTGAAACAATGAATCGATACCGTGCAGAAGCGTTGCAGTCAGAGTCTGCTGTGATGCCACCGTCTGGCGGACGAGATCGTGCCTGACCTTGATGGCTACCGTTCCGCCCAGCAGCAGCAGAGGAATGACCGCAGCGAGAATTGCGGTCAGTATCAGCCGGTTGCCGATTCGGCGGTGCCAGGGGATTTTTTCGGATGATGCGTCGCTGGAAGTCATAGTTTACCGTTCTTTGAGATAGTAAAAGTATAACACTAATTCATCTTTCAGAAAAATTAACTGATTTCTATAAAGTATTTTAAAAAAATGCCGATGAATATTGAAGAGAAGTGCAAAAACACGCAGGAGGCAGAGTATGAAGTTGAACCAGGAAGAAGCCTATTACATTCTGACAAATCTCGACACCTTTGTAAGCCGCTATGAATCAGCAACCCACAAAAAAGTGACTCCGGGTGCGCTGCAGATCATCCATGAAATCCTTACCGAAGCATCTTTTCCGGGCGGCAGCAGATCTGCCCACCTTCACTGACAACAGTCGAAATACAGCCGGATTGCCTTAACACGGCAGAGAGCTGAAAAAGATTTCGATTATTGTAAAAAAGAGCCGCGGCAGAAAACTGCCGCGGCTCCTGCTTTAGACCACCATCAATCAGGGCACAACCATCGTGAAAGTTCTGCTGACGGCTCGATAATAATAATCTGTTGCCTGCAGAGTAAAGGTATAAGTACCTGACACGTTGGGAGTACCTGCAAGCCGTCCGTCAGAAGACAACGCCAGGTTGGGTGGCATGTTTCCGGAAACGAAAGACCAGACATAGCCATTGGCAGAGTCGCCACCCGTTGCCACCAGGGTGATATCGACTACTGGTGTATAGTTCAATATTGCCGGGGTAGAGATCATCACAGGGTTATCATTGATGATTCCAGCCAGTTTGGTTGTAAGGATCAGTTGCTTATAATCAATCGTGCTCATGGTCTGATCAGGATAACTGTAATACGCAACCAGACCGATGTTTTTAGCGCACAATAGATCGCTGGCAACTTCTTTAACTTTTGGCCCAGACGGCGAGACAAATGTAATAGTAGTGAGATAGGTAATATTCAGAAGATTGTTGTAAGAACCCAGTGGGGTTACGACCCCATTAACAAGTACAGAGCCAATTTTTACCTGAGTTGTCGCAGTATACGAAACTTCAGGTGGGGTGAGTTCTGAATCCGAATAGCTGTAATTCTGGGTGAACTGGAAAGTTTCTCCCGGATTCATCCAGGCCGGGAAGATCATATATGGTGTTCCACCATTGATGGTCGGGTTATATCGCCAGATGTTTCCGATTGAATCGAAACCTTGATAATACACGTCTTCTGGGGTAATCACCGCACGCAGAGCACCACGCAGGTTTTTTCGCACTGCTGCTCGGATATTGGGCACCGTAGGCGTAAAAACCGAAGTCGATTCTTTATAGAAAGTAATTGTCTCACCACCACCAACCGGTAAGGCCAGACTGTCAGAGAGTATGGTCACCAGAGTGCGATCCGGAACCGGTGAGAGATTCGGCAAATAAGCGTAAGTGTATTCGTCACCCGGAACGATCGGGAAATAGGACGGCATGAAATACTCGCCAGGAACGACATGCAGCACATACTGAAAGGTTCCGGTTCCGCCGGTTTGATCGTCGGTCGCGGTCACGGTTACAACGTAATCGCTTGCGGCTGTTGTCGAAACAACAGTGCCGGAAAGCAAACCGTCTTTAGAGAGAGTAATCCCGACCGGTGCTCCATTTCCGAGACTCCAGGTTATTGCACCTGTGCCGTTGGTCGCTGAGAACTGCACGGCGGTCATGGACTGACCGATGACAACCTGCTGGGAGCTGGTTGTTGAATTTACAGTCAATGCCGGGGCGGCAACCACGGCGATGTTGTATTGACTTGTTCCCTGGCGGCCATAAATGTCGGTTGCGGTGACGATGGTATTCCAGGTCATCAGCGGCGCAGACGGGTCAGGAGTACCCGACATCGAACCGGTGGTTGAATTAATCGTGACTCCGACAGGAGCGTTTGCGACCGACCAGGTCATCGGGCCGGTGCCACCGGCTGCGGCAAACTGAACCGGAGTCATTGCCTGGCCGACCACGACATTCTGCGAACCTGCCGGCGGGCTGACGATCGGCAGATTGCGGTCAAAGACGCCATTAACATATCTTTCAAACAACAGGTCGGTTGAATCCGGCGTTGTCAGGTTATAGCCGAAATCTTTGATGGCTACGACACCGATACCGTCTGCAAAATAGATGATTGAAGTTTCTGTAGCCGGAGCCCCGGCGATAAGAAAACTGACTTCTTCAGTGACCGGGATGGTCGAGAAGGTTCGCAGCGGAGTGGTCATCAGCTCTGTCTTTGACCCGATCGTCATAGTCGTGACGAAAGTGCCGTTGGCAGTAGTTTCGGTAACTACTTCCTTCTGACCAAGAGCATAGGCGGTTTTAAAAAGGCGATAAGGCTGACCACCGTTGACCAGTGATGAATAGGCCCAGAGTTCCCCAGATGAATTATAGCCCACGTAAAAACCCGCATTATCAAACAGCTGGGCTCTCTGGGCTCGAATTGAGGGGACCATGGGGGAAGTTTCGTCGAAACTGCTGGTCCGATACATGATTATGCCGTTTTTTTCTACCCTGTCGGTTGATGAGAAGCCATCGGTATAATAAAGAACCGGCGAAGTGCCCTGTTCAAGATACTTCATGCTCGCACCAGGAACAATCGGATAATAGCGCTGGACGACGAAAGCTCCCTCGGTTCCGGTTTCTTCGACGGTTATACCGTCGATATACCAGACACCCTGTTCCCTGACCATGGCAAACACCAGCCAGAGGGTTTTGCCGGTCGTCATAACCTTTGAAGCTCTTACAATAGCTTTGTCAAGGGATGTCTGAGTGATATTTTCCGGCCTGACGCTGAATTCCCAGGTCTGGTTGTCTGCCGGGTTGCTCAGGTCAGCGCCAAAATCCTTGACATAGAGAATTGTCGTGGACTGGGCACTAGTGGTCTGAGCGAAAAGACCGGTGCTCGAAACATCGCCGCTTTTCAGGGCGGCGGCAAATTTATCGAGAGTGCTGGTGATGCCGGCAACATCCTTTTCAGGAGAAATCTGGCTTTCACCACCGCCACCACCGCCGCCGCAACCAACCAGAGCCACGAGTGAAACCAGCAACAATAACGCAAGTATTCTCATTTTTCTCATCTTTGTAAACCTCTTTATAGCGTGAACCATGTTTCTCAGAACATGTATTCAAGGCCACCGAAAAATTCGGTGTTGGTCATCGGTTTGGTGAAATCCCAGAGCAATTCCTGTGATTTTGGGTCGAAAGTGCGATAATAGGTTTTTTCCCAGGATGCCCGGAGTCTTAGTTTCAGATCATCACGCAGAGTGCAGTTATACTGAACTTCAGTAACCGGTTGCGATTCGCCTTCCCAGCCAGTGCTGGCCACACCATTGCGGAAATCGAATTTTCTCCAGCTCTGGTCAATTTTCCAGTCATATTTCTGGGCACTGGCATAGCTGAGAGTCAGGCCAGTCAGGAAATATTTGAAATCGCGGTAACCGAGTCTGTCGTAGATGCGATTGAGATATTCATTGTTCCAGGTGAGGTTCATTGAATTCTTCAGCGTCCATGAGAGCTTGGCATTCAGAAGGTTTTCCCTGAATTCCATGTCTTTGCCGTTCGTATCGGGAGCATTGCGCAGATGCAGAGTATCTTCGAATCTGACCCGGAAATCTTTACTATAGCTTTTCTGCCACATGCCATGCAGCTTGTGGTTCTTATGGGCACGTTCGCGGGTGTTTTCATCGTTATAAACATAGCGATAGTCGGCCTGAGCGCGGGTAGAATTATCGATTTTGAATCGGGCAACGGTGAACATGTTGACTTCTTTATAGCCACGCGGCGCGTCTGAACCGTAATTTCTATAGGTATGCTGCCCTTCAAAAGCGTATGAAAGTTTGTCATGCACCGGCAGTTCGTAATTGAGCCGGAAATAATTGTCGAAATAGCTGGTGCGATAAAGGTTTATGGCTTCCTGATCATAAACGCGGCGGTCATAGGTATCTGACACTGACAGTTCGGCCTTGTTGCCCTTGAAAGTTCGACTGTATTCGCCATAGAGATTCGAATTGTCGTAGTCGAGGTCGTCGACGTTGTTATAGCGGCGCCAGTTGCCTTTATATTCAAGAAACAGGCTGCCATCTTCGCGAAACCAGGTTTCCTGATCGCCAAAATTCATCTGGTGAAAGTCAGAGCGGGAATAATTGGGATAATTTCTGGTCTGGTAACCGAGATTCGCCAGACGTTCGCGTTTGGTCCAGCGATCGTTGAAAAAGATTTCGGCAAGGTTGTTGCGATAATCCTTACTGCCGGCCTTCGGATACCAGGAATGCTGCAGGGTGTTCTTGAATGTCCAGGCGCGATCCCTGCTTTCCTTGAAGAGATAAGCGAGAGTCAGGTAATTTTCATGAACAGGCTCATTGCGCTGGCGCCTTAAAAAGCGGTCTTCAATGAACAGTTCGTGCAATTCATCAAATTTGTAGGTCAATGCGAGTTTGGCCTGCCTCATGTCGTTCGGCAGTGCGGTTTCAAGAGTAGTATACGGCAGGGCGTTGCTCTGGGTGCGGGTTACTTCGTTGCGGTTGCGAAATTCAAGTTTGAAAACACCGCTGACATCGAGTTTGGATTCTTCTTTTTTGGCTTCAGGAGCTGCAGAAGCAGTTTCTTTAGCATCAACAGCAGCCGCAGGCTGAGTTTCAACCTTTGCTGCGGCAGCGGCAGGCTCTGCTGCCGGTGTCGGCTGAGCCGCCGGCTCAGAGGTCTTTTCAACCGGTTCGGCAACCGGAGCGCTTTCTTCGACCTGTTTCTGGCCGCGATAGACAAACTTATCAGTATGGAAATCACGAATAGCACGGTAAAGATCGTCTAGGCGTGAAAAACCTTCGAACAATTCGGCACGGTCGGCGGGGTAATCGCCAGAAGTGCTGGTAAACAGGTCTTCCATCAGATCGTAGCGTTTCTGAATCCGGTTCATGGTCTCTTCGGCTTCAGTCTTTATCTCTTCGATCCGCCTGCTGTCTTCGGCAGCATCCATAGTGGCCAGGCGGCGGTCGAGTTCTTCAAGACGACGCATCGCATTCGAGAAATCAGGCTCATATCTTGAAAAGGCGGTCATCGCACCTTCGCTTGATTTGCTCGAAAGAGCGAAAAGAGGGCTGCTCAGAAGAGCAACTGCGAGAATTATTGATAAAAAGGCATTTTTTTTCATATTGAGCATCCTTCTTCAATCACTGCAGAATGATTCTGAGCTGATTTTCGAGATATTCCTTGTTCGACTGCAGTTCTTCGGCGACAACTCCCAGCTGCTGAAACCGGTCGCTGATGTTCATCCAGGTGGTTTCAAGTTCTTCCTGTTCGGTGGTACGATAAGAGGCACCGGCAGTGGCTTTCATGGTATTGTCATACAGACGCTGGGCTTTGTTGTAAAAACCCCGCACTTTGAGGTAGCCGTCCATAATTCTGGCGGTGGCAACAATGCGACGATCACCGATCGCAGGGTTGAGGCGCAGATTAGCTTCAGTGATTGCAGCATATTGGTTGATTTCATTCTGCAGCAATACCAGTTGCTGCGAAATGGTATCGTCGTATTGAGTCATCTCAGTTATCGTGGCAGCAGGGATTTCAACGACAGCCAGCGACCTGATCATGCTGGAAATTGAATTGCGCTGGTCAGTAATACTCTTGACCATTGCCTGCAGCTCTACTGAAGTGGGGTATTGAGCCAGAAGTTCGCTGACTTTCGTATTCAGGGTGTCCAGGGCAGCCAGAGCTGCTGAACACGATTCCTGAGACTGCAGGAACCAGTCCTGACCCTGACCATTCGGGTTGGAGGAAAGGACAGCGCGGACGTTATCAACTTCTGCGGTCGACTGGGCCAGTTCATTACGCAACATTTCAAGCTCGGAACTGATATCTTCAACAACAGCCGACAGCTTGAATTCGTAACGCATGATCTTGCTGATCTGTGTCTGGAAACCAGCCTGCTTAACGACCACGGCCGCGATGTTTTTCATATAGCCGGTCATCAGCACTCTCTGATCGGCAGGCAGATCGGGGCTCTGCAGGGCTGTTTCAACTTTTTTGCGGGTAGAAGCCAGAATCAGGCCGTCTTCAAGCAGCACGCCGACAAAACGTTCGGCATCTTTCTTGATTGACATGGCATCAGCTTCTTCAACCTTTTCCATCGCGATGAGCTTCATGAAAGTTTCGTTGATTCGGGCAAATTCAGAACTTTCGGCATCGAGAATGCTCTTGAGGATATCAGGAACTTCGTTGAGCTGAATCTGTTCGCCCATTCTCGAGGTGGCGTCTTCCCATTTCTTCTGTTCGGCAGTTACGTCGATTTCAACCTTTTCGGTCTTGCCGCCTGCTTTAACAACCAGTTCTTCGCCCTCTTTGACTTCTACTTTTTCTTTGGTTTCTTTGATCAGAACTTCAGCCTGACCGCGCAGAACCTGAATTCTGTCTTCGCCTCTGCTGGTCGAACAGGTGATGTTGGTGCCTTTGATACCTGCAACCGCCTGGCTCATTTCAACTTCCATGGTGCCGTCAGAAACCATCTTCTTGACGTTTACCCAGATGTTACCGGCGAGCAGCTCGATCTTGTTTTCTTTGCCGCTGGCAGTATTCAAAATTACTATACTTTCGGGTTTGATAACGAAAGTAGACATATCAGCCATGCTGAGAATCGCTCCCGACTCTTCCTTGGTTCTGATGCGATCATCAACAAACAGAGTCATATCAAGTTCGGCGAATTCATAGGCGTCATCGTCTTCGGCATTAGGTCTGACGCTGACTTCACCATAAAGATCGGAGAATTTGATACCGGAATCTACGCCATCACGGCCGTAGCAGGGTGAGAATAAAATCAGGAAAGCAAGAACCAACAAGAATATCCGTTTCATTTCTGATGAAAACTCCTCAAAGAAAAGCATTTATCTCTAGCTGTATTGTACGGCACAAACATTTTTTGATAACACGTATTGACATCCCCGGTCAAGTTTTACGCAATCAAGACCAGCAATTTCTGGCAAACCTGGTCATTATAAACTACATTGACGGTCAGATCACGGTGAGTTAACGAGGATGCACGAATAGAGCTGATGAAAGACGCAAACTTACGATTGCTTCGTCGCTGCACTCCTCGCAATGACAGGTAGCAAGCCGTCATTGCGAGCGTAGCGAAACAATCGCATTCTTGAAGCTTACGATTGCTTCGTCGCTGCACTCCTCGCAATGACAGGTTACAAGCCGTCATTGCGAGCGTAGCGAAACAATCGCATTCTTGAAGCTTACGATTGC
>CAYYUI010000019.1:0-5748 GCA_964474705.1 uncultured bacterium | reverse complement strand
TCGCATTCTTGAAGCTTACGATTGCTTCGTCGCTGCACTCCTCGCAATGACAGGTAGCAAGCCGTCATTGCGAGCGTAGCGAAACAATCGCATTCTTGAAGCTTACGATTGCTTCGTCGCTGCACTCCTCGCAATGACAGGTTGCAAGTCGTCATTGCGAGCGTAGCGAAGCAATCGCATACTTGAAACTTACGATTGCTTCGTCGCTGCGCTCCTCGCAATGACAGGTTGCAAGCCGTCATTGCGAGCGTAGCGAAGCAATCGCATTCTTGTAGCATACGATTGCTTCGTCGCTGCGCTCCTCGCAATGACAGGTAGCAGACCGTCATTGAGGAGAATGCAGCGATCAACCCTTGACTTTGCGGGTCATTTCGGCAGAATTGCCGGCCTGGTCAGAAATCTTCAGAACTATTCTATGAGGCAGAGGCTGATCGGGGCAGACCACGTAAATTTCAGATTTGTCAGGGTCAGAATAGACTTCGACGGCCGCCCCGTTGATTTCGGCACGGGCACTCAGCCATTCGACACCCTTTCCGATATCTGATGACTTGAAGACGTAGCATTTGCCAAGATGGTAATGAGTCGAACGATGAATGTAGTTCAGCACCGGTGGTACAAGATCCTGAAGAATTACGAATTTTCCGCCGGTTCTGACTGAAAAAGTCAGAGCGTTTCCGACAATCTTCTCGCCATTGTGAGAATAATTGCCGTTTTCGTCAACTTCATATATTCCCAGCTTATGAATGTCGCCGGAAAATGCGTCCGGGACCATGCTTAAAGTTGCTTCTGAGTTGAAAACCACTCTGTCGGGCATTAAATGCCAGATGGCACTGTGTGGTTTCAGCCAGCCACGTTTAGCATTACCACCAGACGGTGGAGATGTCTGAATCTTGCGCATGGCAGAAAAAATCGGAAAATTCAACGTATCCTTCTTGAATTCCGCCTTTCCGCCAGCTTCAAGCTCCACTACCCCACCCTCCTGTCCAATAAAGCGGGTTTCTGGCAGAATACGATGATCTTCGAGCCAGGCACCTTCCTGCCAGCGCTTTTCAAGCGCAAATGCCAGCTCGGCTCGGTCTGATCTCAAAATACATGGAATTTCTGCCGTCTTTCCAGACTTATCTTTTACCTCTATCCGGCCGTATTCAACAAGATCTGTAGCGGCGGCATTTCTGATGCCAACGGCAACGCAACTGAAGTCTGTCTGAACTGCTTCGCCGAATTCATAGACCTGCAGTCGCTTTTTGTCGAAACGCTGCGAAAAATCGACACTGTCGGCTTTGAGAACTCCGGCTGCGGTAATGCTGTTACCGCCGAAATCGGTGCCGGTTACCTGAAAATCAAGAGTTCCACCGGCAAATTCACTGCTGTTCAAGCAGCCACTCCATTCCGGGAAGTTGCTGGCCATGGGAAGAGTATCGAAAGGCAGTTTGAACAGATTGAAAACATAACCGGTATTCTTCTCGTTCGATTTAAAATAATCATATACCCAGGGGCACTGACGATTATCATCATAGCTGTACTGGTGAAAGACCCTCTCAATTAGAGTCTTTTCACCACTGATCAAACTAAGCTTTTCGATACCAAATCGATTTCCGGCACCGTTACTGTCTGATATTCCGACCTGCATTGCCACTCTGCCGCTGACCTCTGGAGAAGCATCGAGAATGAATCCCTTGCGGTCAGACGCCTTTTTTATTCGGTAGGTAGACGGTAGAAAGCTGCCATCGACGGTTGCCATATAGGCACATGGCTGGACATAGAATTTGTGAAACTCCGGGTAAATGTTATCGACCGGCCTGAAACCAAACGTGGAGGGTGCAAGAGGCTCATCGTTGAGAGTGCGCATCTCAAAATGCAGATGCGACGGCCCCATGCCGCTGTCACCGGAAAATGCCACTACCTGCCCCTTTTTAACCGGAAAACGATCTGAGGAAAAGAAATCATTTATGCCATGCCTCTGACCCATTTTTTTCAGCTTGGCATCGATATATTCTTTCAGTGGTCCGGAGAAATCCTGAAGGTGGCCATAAACCACCCTGGTTTTAAGCTGCGGATGATCGAGATAGACAGCATAACCATAGCCCCTGAACTGCACACTGGCGCGCGAAACAAAGCCATCGGCAATGGCACGAACCGGAAAACCATTCTTCTGCCTGGTTCTCAAGTCGATCCCGGCGTGAAATCTCATGCCGCGGAATTCAGCGAAACTCGAGCTCTGAGATATCTCGATATCAAGTGGCCAGAGCACATCCTCAGCTGAAAGCCACCCGGGAAGCATCAGAACGAAAAACAGCAGAGCCAAAAGAGGTTTCAAGGTTTTCTCCAATCTTGCCTGTATGACAGGTCACCATCGTGGTGCATAACTTACCATCAGCAGGGTTACAGGTCAAATTGGTCGGGCAAACGATTGCATATGGTCCGGTGCAATAGAAAGAATCGAGGGCAGAAAAAAAAATTCCTGTAAAAAAAGCTAAAGCTTCGGAAAAATTAGGTCGATACAGATAGTGGAGAAATATAAAAGTCTCGAAAGGAGGTGAAACAATGAATAATGACTTTTTAGCAGGTATTCTGAGCGGTTCTACAGGGCCAACTACGCCTCTGCAGACAGGTAAAAAGCAAAGCGGTTCAGATACCGGCGATTTCATGAGTCTTTTGCAGAATCGACTGGCATTTGACGCCGATGCAATTTCGGGTTCAACGCAGTCAAAAATCAACTTCAGTTTCAGAAACTCATCCGGCGCGGGCAATATCAACCCATTGCTCATAAATGGCGCTGCAACAAGGTTTCTGTCTGAAGAAAAACCGACTGTTGCGATCACATCTGAAAAAAATCAGGAACAGGATGTGCGGTCTGAAGCTCCTGCGGAAAAGAAGACCGATGAATTCAGCCGGAAGGAAGCAGTTGCTGCTGAAGACCTGGATAATACAGACAAGATTTCGGAAAAGAAAATTGACAGTGAAGAAGCCGTTGATGATTCTCAGAAAGCGACCGACCAGACTGAATCTGCCGAAAACCAGGTTAGCGACATGCAGAGCATTGAAAGCCTGCTTGCCCAGTTTACGCCAGAAGAGCAGCAGAATCTGATCAACGCTCTACAGAAGCTCTCTCCCGAAGATCTTCAGGCTCTGGGCGAGTCTCCGGAGGGTTTTCAGAACAAACTCGCAGAATTGATCGCAAGCATGCCCGAATCTGAAGAGCGGACTGCAATGCTTGAACTGGTGAATCGCAGCGAATTCAAGAGTCTGCTGACCGAAATTTCCGCGGCTCTGCAGGTGACCGTTCCTTCTCAGGAAACAACCGGCACTACCATGGAAATTGAAGCTGCGGGCGTTGAAAACTCTGAAGTAACTTCCGGCCTGGTTGAAGCCAAGGTTGAATCCGAGGATTCAATGGAGCAGAAGGGCGAAACCGAAGACTCTGAAACCACTGAAAATTCTGAGAACCTTGTCAGCAGTCAGGAGACATCAGGGCAGGAACTGGCAGCAGTTTCAGCTCAGCAGCAGCCGGTAAAACCGACTGAAGTTAAAACCGATGTCAGCACCGACGACAACGCAGAACAGCAGAGCGCAGAAACTGCTGCGATCACAACTGCAGACAATGCGAAACAGGAAGCGGTTGCCGGCGAAAACCAGAACAGTGAAAAAGCTGTTGAATCTACTGCCGACAACAAGGAAACTCGGAGTCAGGAAAAGGATTCAGCCGCAAAGACCGAACACCACGAGGCGAAGGCAGAACTGAAAGCCGAGCACCAACTTGAACGCGAAAGTCTGCGTCAGGAATTCAAACGACTGAATGAATCTGGTGGAGAACAGGCTGTAACCGAAACGAATACCGACACATCAGAAGGTTCCACGGCTCCTCAGAATCAGTTGCATACAGGCGTGAATCCTTCAGCAGCAGAAGTCAAACCGGCCATCGAAGAAGCGGCCAGAAGATTTTTCTCGCTGTTGAGTGAAAAGGCCCAGGGCAACGGCAGGGGCGAATCGCAGGCATTTTCTGCCGCACCGGCAGAGAATACCCGAAGAAGCGTCCACACACCCGGAAGTTCCAGCAACGGCGGTTTAAGCAATGGTTACGGCTACCAGTCCGGCAGCACAACCAATGCCAATTCAGCCGCCAGGGCATCCAACCCGGTCCCGGTCACAACAACGGCATTTGCGGAATTGCTCGACAAGGCCGAATTTGTCAAAACCCGAAATGGCAGCAAGGTTCTGAACATCGAGCTCGACCCCAAAGAACTGGGCAAAATGGAAATGGAACTGACTTCGAAGGATGGCGCAGTTACCGCACGTATTTCGGCAGAAAACGCTCTGGCAAAAGCCAAGCTCGAAGAACTGGCCCCCCAGATCAAGGAGCAGCTGGTCAATCAGGGTGTAAACCTGACGGAGATAACCGTAGACATCTCTTCACGAGATTCCGACGGACGAAACGAAAATCATGAATCCGGCAGAAACAACAAATCCAGTCGAATTTCGGCATCAACAAACAATACAGAAGATGCCGATACGATTATAAGAAAAAATATTCTGCCGAATCTGAGACGTGCGGCACTGAATATTCAGTCGGTAGACATGACCGTATAGGAGGCAAACGCCGATGGCAATTGAAACGATCGATGTAAATTCATCAGGCAGTACGGGTACGACGAAAACGACCCGCACCCCGTCTGCAGAGCTCGGGAAGGATGACTTCCTGAAACTGCTGACCGTTCAGCTGCAGAACCAGGACCCGATGAACCCGATGGAAAACACCGAGTATATCAGTCAGATGTCCAGTTTCAGTTCACTCGAACAGATGCTGAACATGAACAAGAATATCGAGAAACTGGTGAGCACGTTCTCAGCAAGCACCCACACTCAGGCCATGATGTATCTCGGCACTACCGTAACCGCCAAGACCAGCGATATGGAAGAACCGGTGACGGGTATTGTCGAACAAGTTGGCTTCGAAAGCGGTGTGCCTTATCTGAAGGTTGGCAAAAACGCCTTCAGTCTTGACGATGTCCAGCTGGTCAGCCCGACCTATTCCTGATCAACCTGGCAAATAGTTCTTTTGACAATCTGATCCGAACACGAGGCAAATTATGGACCCCAGACTGATGATTGGACCACGGGGACCGCAGTTGACGGGAATTCCGGCCAGCAAGCCTGCCGGCGTTTGCACCAGCCAGAACGCAACAAGCTTTGAAGCCCTTTTCCTGCAATCGATCAAAACCCCTGA
Organism: uncultured bacterium; assembly: GCA_964474705.1. Lineage (GTDB taxonomy): Bacteria > Muiribacteriota > Ozemobacteria > Ozemobacterales > Ozemobacteraceae > Rifleibacterium. Next base: position 524 of record CAYYUI010000019.1, on the reverse strand, counting down.
AAACAATCAGTTCCGCATCAGTGCCCATGCCCAGAAGCGCCTCAACGAAAGAAACATCACGATGAACTCGAATCTGGAAAACTCTCTCAACCGGGCTTTTTCAGAACTCGAAGCCAAAGGTGCCAGAGATTCGCTTGTATTGACCAGAGAAGGCGCTTTCGTGGTGAACGTTCCGAGTCGCACCCTGGTGACTGCTATGGGTATAGATGAAATGCGCGATGGCATAGTAACGAACATTGACAGCGTAAATATGAAGTATGGCTGAGGAGCGCAAACAAACAAATGAGACCAGAAGGCTAACAAACAAGACTTAAGGAAGCGAACGAACCGGGAAAAGTAAAGATCATAAGGCATAACAAATCCAGAACAAAAGGCCGGACCCCTTAACGGGGAAGCCAGAACCGCCAGACTGACAGACGGTGGTTGAAAATAATGATCTTTGCCAATCCCAGCGGATTGGCCGGGAAGTAAAAACCAGCATGAGGCGAGGTTTTTCTCCCGGTCGGCTGCTCCACTCTTCATGG
>CAYYUI010000018.1:0-72803 GCA_964474705.1 uncultured bacterium | reverse complement strand
AGTTCATATTATCAAATCAACCCCCTAAGTGTCAACTACTTTTTTTGATTTTCTTCTGCAAATTTTAAACACCCATGAGATCACCTCTGTACCGATAGATGCAAAATTCAGAAACGTATCCCCTCGCCTTATAACCTGGTCAGAGAACTATCGAAATCATGACCAGATTTTCTATTCTGCAAAAATAGAATAGCGCCTTGTTCATTGATTTCTGCACAAACAAATCTCCCGCTATTGAATCCTGCAAAAATAAAACCAACTTACTTCACCGGCGCGGCCATCAGTCGGGTTACTTTTTCTTCAGCGATTCGCTTCGCTCAGCAGAACCGCTCTATCGTGCGCGGTTCTGCATAAGCACCTCCTGTGCGTAACAAGCTTCCGAAAAAGTAATCCCGCCTTCTGTCCACGCCTAGACTATTCTTCGTAAGAAATCAGCAAAAAGCAACACGGCTGATATGCCGATCCATCGAATCAACTCTACCTTGTTTTTCAGGACCTCAATAATGCCCACATAAGAGAGAAAGCTTCATGCATGGATTTATCGCTCTTGTCATGCCAGATCCATCTGGTATGTAAGAAATATAAAAGAGGCTGCCTCACTGGTAATGAAGCAGCCTCTTCACAGCGCAATCAACTATTTTACAAGCTCAGCGACCTTGTCTTCAAAAAGCTTGGCGTCGACAGGACGATAACCGGCGTGAATAAAGCAGATTTTGCCGTCTTTATCGATAATTACAGAGCTGGGAGTGTACGAAAAACCATATTTTTCGGGAACCGAAAAAATCGGGTCAAGCAATACCGGGTAATTGATATTGTTATGCGCGGCCCAGGAAACAAGCATCGGCTTGCCGAGCAGATCAACGCCGACTGCGATCACATTAACCTTGTCGCCGTATTTCGCTTTAAGCTCCTGGAGGTATTTGGCTTCCTGAAGACAGGAATAACAGGCACTCTGAATGAAGAAAAGCACAATCGGCTTGCCAAGATAATCCTTGAGATGTTCCATCTTATCAGTCGAAAGGTTCGGCAGCGAAAAATCCGGAGCCACGTCGCCAATCTTGAGTTCCACTTCGGATTCGAGAGTTTCATCACCATCGCCAATGGTCACCATGCTGGTTGGCACCTTGGTATCGGCGGCGAAACCGCTTAATGAAATCCCTACCATCAGCGCTGCTACAATCAACAACCTGGCCAATTTCTGCATATTTCCCCATTTCTCCTTACGGATGCTATTTGCTGCGAAGTTTATCACAATCCTCACCGGTTGGCAAACTACAACCTGCAGTTCTTTCACAGCCTCAAAGGCAGGGTTCCATCAATTGTCAGACCGTATGCCGAGACGCCAACTTTTAAAGCAATAACTTCGACACCGCTCCTGACCGCATTGGAAAGGGCAATCGAATATTGTGGATCGATGTCAGAAGCCGGGCCAACCCATTCTACGTTGCTGCGCCCGGCAAAAAAGACCAGAACAGCCCGCAACCCTGTCTTTTTCAGTTCAACCAGGTGATGTAGATGCTTCAAACCTCGTTCAGTAACTGCGTCTGGAAAAAGCACTCCGTTCTGCGCAAGCAACGTGACATTTTTGATTTCGACGACTGCAGGCGGCTTAGCCCGGCCTGAAATCGAAGTATGATGTGGCAAGCGGATCGCCTTTTCCGGTTTGAGTGCCAACAGATGCGAACAATCATCAGGCGGCAGGTCAAAAAGACAAAGATCGAATCGACTGCCGACCGCGCATTTAACCTCTCTCTGAAGGCAATGGTAGCTCATAAATGCTTTGATAGCACCAGCCTGAATTGCGCCGGCGACGGCGGCGTTGGGATTCATGGTATTGACGCTCACCCAGGCATCGGGCATTTTCACTGCCTGGAGAGTGAGATTCAGTTTGCGTTTTTCACACGGGGCATGTCGAGTGAGCATGACCTCGGCACCCTCATGCCAGCAGGAGGTCATACTGCCGCTGTTTGGAACATGGGCAACAGCCACCAGTCCGTCAGCAAGAAGAATGTCGGCAAGGAACCGCTTGTAACGGCGAATGATACGGCCGGAAATCAGGTCACCGGCAAATGGAAAGAAAAAAATGCTCATGCCGGCAGTATACAACGATCTGATCGCTCCTTTAATAGAGAATAGTTTCAAGCGATTGTAATTGATGAAAAGTCGGGTTCAATTTGATAGAATTTTATCAGAGAGTGTCGGGAGGCTATCAATGAAAAACATGCGCCTTCTTCTGCCGATCCTGATTTTTACCGCATTAATCTGCTGGCTGGCGATCAGCAGAGCCGATTGCGGCAGCCCGGAAAATATCTTTGAGGAGACTGAAATGGATCAGGCCCGAAAACTGATGGTCGAGCAGCTTGTTGCTTATGGAGTCAGTGACAAAAAGGTTCTCGGAGCCATGGGCAAAGTTGCGAGACACAAATTTCTGCCAGCCGGTTTTTTGACCTCAGAAGCCTACGGCGACCACCCTCTACCGATCGGGCATGGTCAGACCATTTCGCAACCATACATAGTTGCCTACATGACCGAGCAGATGCATCTTAAGCCCGGCGAGAAAGTTCTTGAAATCGGAACCGGGTCAGGTTATCAGGCTGGAGTTCTTGCAGAACTCGGCGCCGAAGTGTACAGCATAGAAATTGTTCCGGAACTAGCAAGTCATGCAGCCGATGCTCTAAAGAAAGCAGGCTACGACTGCCATATAAAATGCGGCGACGGTTATCAGGGCTGGGCCGAGCATGCGCCATTTTCAGTGATCATCGTCACCTGTGCTCCAGAAGAGCTTCCGGAAAAGCTTATCGAGCAACTTGAAGAAGGCGGGCGCATGATTCTACCGCTGGGCGATTTATTTTCGCAGCGCCTGGTGATTCTAAAAAAGGCAGATGGAAAAATAGAGCAAACTGATGATCTGCCGGTGCGTTTTGTACCAATGATCAAAAAATGACCCAGCAGAACTTAACTTTTCTTTCAATTTAGCTTATAATGCAAAGATACAGTTCAAATCACAGTTCGCAATTTTCAGGAGCAAGAGTTTATGAAAAGCGCAGGATTCCGCACTGCTCTGCTGGCATTGATGCTGACGACCGGGGCAGCGGGGCTGCAGGCCCAGGGAGCAGACGATGGTCTGATCATTCCGATGCCTGGCAAAAAAGATATTGAAAAAGCATCCGCAACTCTGAATATAAAGCCGGCTCCTGAAACACCGCAGAAAAAGCACCCCAGCAACGGATCAGAAGTTCTGATCGCACTGCCGACCAAAATCAAACCCATCAAGAAACCTGTTAAAGAACCGGTCGCAAGCGCAACCGCTGCAGCAACCAACACCCAGATGGTACATATAGAACTGCCAAAACCGGTCGAAGCTACGGCTCCGGCTGATGTGTTCCCGGCACCGCCAGATGAAGTAACCGTATCATCAGGAGAAGATGTCGGTGATCTTCTTCCCCCTCCCCCGCCGCCTGAGGTGCCTGTCAGCAGCGAAGGTGGGGCAGGTCAAACGCTGCCGGTTTTTCCGAAAGATACGAGTTCAGCCATCTTTATGGTCATGAAAACCTGGCAGGCGCAGGATTACGATGGAGCGACACTTTTGAAACATGCAATCGAAGTGTATGGCAAGGAAGCTGATGATGTTTTTCAGATTCAGGGTCTAGTAGAAGGCGACGGAGGCTTCAAGGTCAACGTTGAAGAGGAAGACATCACTCTCGACGAACTGCTCGACATCGTGGCCATGAAATCAGGCCGCGACTGGGGCGTCGACATTCCATCACGAACCATTTACTTTTATCCAAAAGGCGTAAAAACCGAGAATTACAATGTCTGGTAAAACCAAGCAAGGAGCAGGAATGAAAAGGTTCAAACTGGCAAGTGTTCTGTTTGTTTTTCTGATTTCAATCAGTGTTATGGCAAATGCCGCCGGCCGCGACTGGGAAAAATACCCGGCTTATATTGAAATTACCGGTGCCAGGCAGGTATGCGCCATTGGCGACATTCATGGAGCTTTTGATGAATTTGCCGCAAGCCTCGAAGCATTAAAACTGGCGGTTCGAACCTCGAAAGATTCATTCAGATTCAAATGGACCGGCGGCGAAACCGTTCTGGTTCTTACCGGCGACCTGAACGACCGCGGCCTGCACAGCAAGCAGTCATACGATGCAGTCATGGATCTGCAGCAACAGGCAGAAAAAGCCGGCGGCCGCCTGATCGAACTGCTCGGGAATCATGAAGTCATGCTGCTCAACGGGCAGATCGAAGAATGGGCTAAAACCCTGAAACCGCCGAAAAAACAGCATTACCAGAACACCCTCGATTCATTCACCCGTGATGGGCTTGATTTCCAACAGGCAATTTCCGAGAATGGCGTTTATGGGCGCTGGATTCGCAATCTGCCGATGTTTGCCATCATCAATGGCTACATGTTCAATCATGCGGGTCTGGCCAACAAACCGCTCACCAGATCGACGCTGGCAGCTGATTTTAAAGACGATACCAACACCGGTGATTATAAAAAGGGAATTTTCATGAACACTGAAAGTTACCTCTGGAACCGCGACTGGTGGAACAACAATGAAATCGTCGATCAGAACCTGAAAATGCTGGGAGTGATGGGAATCGTTTTCGGTCACACAGTCGGCGCGCTCGGCACCAAAGGTACAATCCAGGTTAAAGACAACCGCATTATTTCGATCGACCTCGGCATGACCCCTGCTTATGGCAACAGCAAAGGTGGCGGTTTGATGATGAACACCGTTGGCGATCAGCTCAACTTTAAAGCAGTTTATCCTGACCGCCCGGAAGAAAATCTTTTCAGCGTCAAGATTCCGGCTGCAGCTTACCGCGCCGTGCGCGAAAATGCCGCCGCTGGCACCAATTAACGGTCATTAAACAAAAAGGCTGCGCCTTGAGGCGCAGCCTTTTTTGTTATACCAGCCAAACATGCTCTGGCCAAAGAGGAACAGTTGCAAGTGAACAGCAAAAAGCGATAAGAGGGCACCAGTTACGATCCGAGGTATTTCTGCCTGATCCAGCGGTCGGCAAGACCATCGTAGTCATCCTCGAGCATCGCGAACATGGTGGCATCCCGCCAGGCCGCGTTCACAAAAAGACTCTGCCGCGCGGTTCCCTCTCTGGAAAACCCGAGCCGGCGAGCCAGAGCCAGTGAAGCAACATTCTCATTGATAATATGCAGCCAGACCCGGTGCAGACAGGCTTCTTCAAAAGCAAAGGATGTGAGGGTCGCTATAGCTTCCTTCATCAGGCCGCGGCCGGTCATTTGCTGATCGAGCCAGTATGAAAGCCCGGCCGAACGCTGAATACCATAATCGACTGTATGCATGGCAATGCGGCCGATCAGGCGATCATCGTCGCGCAGAAAAATGCCGAGATCGAGCCGCTGGCCACGACGGGCCAGAAGATGGTCTTCAGCAATCAGGTTCGTGACGCTTTCGATTTTCAGCATTTCGGGCTGCGGTTGCAGCCATTCACTGAGCCAGGAGCGGTTCTGACGCAGCAACCCGAAAAGGTGGCAGGCATCATGTTTCCGGCAGCGACGCAGGTAAATCCGGCTGGCATACAGAGTTCGAGCAAGCGGCATCAGCCCGGCAAATACTTCCGGCGGCTTCTGCAGCATCTCGATCAGACTCATCTTTATTTCGTTCACAACAGCTGCTTTCAGGGAACAAAATAGCGGGCGTGACGGTTGAAGATCACGAACCCGGAAACCGACAGTTCAGGCACCATCTGATTCAGATCGGTCAAAGAGATACCGATACGCTGCGCTCCGAGAATCTGCATAAGAGTGCGTTGAGCAGAGAGATCAGGGCAGGCGGGGTAACCAAAGGAGTATCGGCACCCAACCGGTTGTTCACCGGTCAGCGGCAGCTGCGGAAACAGCTCCCGGTGAATATGGCGGTGCAGATGCACAGCGGCGCAATCTGCAAGTTCAGCGCCAAGGCCGTGCAGAAGGTGGTAATCGAGATAGCGGTTTTCTGCATAAAGGGCTTTTTCGGCCTGAATGATGCGATCGCCGACCGTTACAGCCCAGAGAGCAATCAGATCATCTTCAGAATCGCTGACAAAATCAGAAAGACAAAGGAATGGCGCTCGACTCTGGCGGGGGAAACCGAATCTGCCAACCGGTGTACCGGCAACATCGAATATGGTTATGGCATCTCCCTCGGATCGGCAGCGGAAATACCCATAAACAGCCTTGTTGTCGAGAATATTGTGCTGGCGTTCGTGGTCGATGATCTGGTTCAGCGCCGGTCGGGCTTTAGTCTCGATGACCTTGCGATATTCGGCATCGGTAAGATCGGCTTTTTTAAAGCCCCAGCGGCCTTCGAACAATACTTTGTGCGAAAGCAGACTGAAAAGATCGTTAGACGAAATTTCGAGAAGGTGACTATCATAAAATGGCGCTCTGACCGGCTTATGGTCGATCATGAACTGGTGACGGTTAGCCTGACCGGCCGTTTTGCCGTCAGGAGCGTGTTTAGAAGCTTTGCGGACAGCGGCGGCCGGCACTTTGCTTTCAGGAAGGTGCGAATAATTACCGGCGACCAGATCCTGCATGATTTTTATCGAATCGACAGCATCGCGGGCATAAAAGACCTTGCCGCGGTACAGGGGCCTGAGCTCATTGGCGACGTATTCGGGCGTGAGGGCTGCACCACCAAGAATAACAGCGGGAAGAAAGTCGCGACGGTTCAGCTCTTCGAGATTTTCTTTCATTATCTGGGTTGAACGCACCAGCAGACCACTCATGCCGATTACGTTGGCATTGTGTTCTTTTGCTGCCCTGATCATGGCATCGACATCGACCTTGATGCCAAGATCGACGACGCTGAAGCCGTTATTCGAAAGCATGATATTAACAAGATTCTTGCCGATATCATGAACATCGCCGGCCACGGTCGCGAGAATCATTTTCCGGTCAGGGTCAGCGGGCTTCTTTTCCATATAAGGTTCGAGGCAGGTGACACTTTTCTTGACGACTTCGGCTGATTGAAGCACGAATGGCAGCTGCAGGCGCCCGGAACCAAAGTATTCACCGACCTTTTTCATTGCCGGCAGGAGAATATCGTTGATAATCTGCTCAGGGCGCATAGAAGTACGCAATTCATTGACAAGCTCTTCAAGGGCTGACGAATCACCGTCGACAACCTTTTCGAAAAGGCGCTCAAGAGGAGGCAAGGTGGCAAGGTCTTTTTTGAAGACACTTTCGGAGCGGCTGGCAAACGCCTGCATATAAGCAGTAAGCGCGCTGCCGTCAGAGCCGCGGTTGTAGATCAGATCGAGAGCCAGCTTCTTTTCGGTTTCAGGAATCGAAAAGGTTGGAATGATGCGGGCCGGGTTGACGATCGCACAGGTAAGCCCGTTCTGAACGGCTTCCGAAAGGAAGACACTATTAAGTATCTCTCGGGCAGACTGTTTCAGACCAAACGACACATTGCTGACCCCGAGAATGGTATTCGTTTTGGGCATCTGTTCTCGAATCATGGCAATCGCCCGGAGGGTTTCGGCTGCCGAACTGCGCAGTTCGGCATCACCGCTGGCGACGGTAAATGTCAATGAATCGAAGATCATGTCGGCATCGCGAAAGCCAAACTCGCTGCTGAGTATCTTCTGAATGCGGTGAGCGACTTCGAGTTTGCGTTCAGCAGTTTTTGCCATACCTTCTTCGTCAATAGTAAGGCAGATGAGTGCGGCGCCAAAACGCCTGGCAAGCCCGGCGATACTGCGCAGACGACTGCCGCCGTCTTCAAGATTGACCGAGTTGATGACGCAGCGACCTCCATGGCATTTCAAAGCCGCTTCAATGGCGGCCGGGGAGGTAGAGTCGATTACCAGAGGCAGATTGACCTGAGTGGCGAACATCGGCACAAGTCGACGCATATCGGCGACTTCATCACGACCGACGAATGCAACGCAGAGATCGACAAGATGAGCGCCGCCGCGGGCCTGTTCGCGGCCCATGGCGGTCATGCCGGCAAAATCCTCGGCTTCGAGCAGATCACGAAACTGGCGGGCACCGTTGGCGTTGGTTCTTTCGCCGATCAGCGCCGGAGCCGGATTCTGGCGCAAAGCGACCGCCGAGAAAAGGCTGGCTGCCATTGCCTGCTTTTTAACCTGTCTGAGAGCAGGCTTGAGGCCGGCGACCTGCCTGACGACTTCAGCAAGGTGCTCTGGTCGTGTGCCACAGCAGCCGCCAACCATGTTTACCCCGTATTCAGTAATAAAGCGTTTATGGAAGGAAGCAAACTCTTCTGGAGTCATGCGGTAAAAAGGCTTGCCATCGACATTTTCCGGCAACCCGGCATTTGGCATGACACCGACGGCCCGTGGCCAGAACTCGGCGAGATGAGCGACATGGCGAACCATTTCGAGGGGGCCGGTGGCGCAGTTGATGCTGAGCATGTCGATAAAATCGTAAGGCTCGAGAGCAGCGGTAATAGCGCCGATATCACTGCCAACCAGCATATTTCCAGATGGTTCGAGAGTTACTGAGACCACCACCGGGCAGCGACTGCCGCGGGCGCGGAAAAGTTCGTCGGCAGCAAAGAGGGCCGCTTTGATCTGCAACAGATCCTGGCAGGTTTCGATCTGGAAGATGTCAACGCCGGCATTGAGCAGGGCCCGCATCTGATCAGTATAAGCAGCAGCCATATCGTCAAAGGAGATGTTTCCGAGAGATGGCAGCATCGAAGTCGGCCCGATCGACCCGGCGATAAGCGGGTGATAAGAGGTGGGCACCGAATCTATGGCCTCACGAGCCATTTCTACAGCGCGCCGGTTGATTTCTTCAACGCGATCTTCGAGCTGGTATTCACGCAGAGTGATTCGGGTGGCACCAAACGTGTTGGTTTCAAGAACCTGGCAGCCGGCGGCAAGAAAATCCCGGTGTACCTTGATTACGGCTTCAGGGCAAAAAAGGTTCAGAGCTTCACTGCAGCCCTCTCGCCCGCCGTAATTCTCGGGTTTGAGGCCCTGAATCTGAAGATTTGTTCCCATGGCGCCATCGTAAATAAGAACACCGCGCTGAAGAAGGTCATGGAATTCTTTGACAGTAATAGGTTTCATTGGTTTCTCCATCAGCGGTTCAGAACGTCGATGACTTTGAGAACGCTTTCGACACGGCCGAGAGGCACACTAACCTGAACGCCATTCACCATCGGGCGAATTCTTTCGAGTGCTTCACGGGCAATGGCGATACCTTCTTCGCGCTGGGCCTCGATGGTGTCGGCCTTGCGCAGCCTGGCCATCAAAGATTCCGGAACCGAGGCTCCGGGAACTTCGTTATTCATGAATTCGGCGTTTTTCAGGCTGACGAGCGGCCAGATTCCGGCAAAAACCGGAATGCGAACGTGGCTGATACGATCGAGAAAGCGCTCGAGCAGGTCAGTATCGAAAACCGGCTGGGTGATTGCATATTCGGCACCGGCATCGACTTTCCATTCAAAACGGCTGACTTCGAGATCTAGATCGATAGCGCCCGGGTTGGCGCCGACACCACAGACAAAGCCTGTCGGACGGCCAATCGGATTGTTGCCGAGATCGCGGCCATGATTGAGACGATGAATAACGTTGACAAGGCCGATCGAATCGATATCGAAAACTGCTGTAGCCTGCGGGTAATTACCGACTTTCGGCGGGTCGCCGGTAATAGCGAGAATATTGCGCAAACCGAGAGCGTAAGCACCGAGTAGATCAGATTGAATGCCGAGAATGTTACGGTCGCGGCAGCAATAATGCAGAATTGTCTCGATTCCGACCCGCTGTTCGATCAGCAGTGAGAGAGCGAGCGGGCTGAGGCGTGCCGAGGCCCGTGGGCCATCGGGAATGTTGATAGCATCTATTCCGGCGTCTTTGAGCTGCCGGGCGCGTTGAATGACCGACTCGGCTTCGCAGCCTTTCGGAGGGGTCAATTCGGCGGTAACGATGAACTTTCCGGCGGCCAGCTTCTGACCGAGAGAAGACTTCTTTTCCAGCGGCACGATTTCGACATCGCCGACGGTATCATCCTTAGCTTTCAGTTCCTGAAATATTTCTTTTTTGCCACCGGGAGTCAGAGATCTGGCGGCGTTGGCAACCCATTTGATGTGTTCGGGGGTTGTGCCGCAGCAGCCGCCGACGATTCTGACGCCGAGCTGTATGAATCGGCGTGCATATTCTCCAAAGTATTCTGGGTTGCAGAGGTAGATCATCCGGCCATCGACGACACGGGGCAAACCGGCGTTCGGCTGAGCGATCAGATGCAGGGTGGTCAGAGCCCGCATTTTTTCCATGGCGTCAAACATGGTCTTGGGGCCGACAGAGCAATTGAGACCGATGACATCAGCGCCCCACATTTCGAGTTTCGGAGTGAAGACATCGACCGAGGTGCCATAAAGGGCGTTGCCGTCTTCGTTGATGGTCATCGAAGCGATAATCGGCTTGTCGGTGAGTTTGCGAATAGCGATAATGGCCTGATGGATTTCGTTCAGGTCATAAAAAGTTTCGAGAATGAAAAGGTCGACGCCGCCGGCCAGCAGACCGCGGGCCTGTTCAGAAAATGCAGCTTCAGCCTCTTCGACGGAAGTTTTGCCCCAGGGTTCGAGACGGATGCCGAGCGGCCCAATCGAACCGGCAACCCAGGCCTTATCGCCGGCAACTTCACGGGCCAGTTTCGCCGCCTGGAAGTTTATCACTTCAAGTTTGTCAGCGAGGCCATGCGGCGTCAGCTTGAAGCGGTTAGCGCCAAAAGAGTTGGTTTCGAGAACCATCGCGCCGGCTGCCAGATATTCGCGGTGGACTTCCTGAATCAGAGTGGGTTGCGAAAGGTTCAGTTCATCATAAACCCTGTTGATGTAGACGCCCTTTTCATAGAGCCTGGTGCCCATGGCACCGTCGAAAACCACGATGTTCCGTTCGATGTATTCTCTGAAATCCTGCAATTGGGGTCACTCCTGAGTAACAAATTCGGGCACAATAATGCGTTATTTAACTTCCGGTGTCAAGCCATCGGGCAAAAAATAAACCGGCCCGGAAAAGATTGTTTCCGGGCCGGTTCAGGGGGCAGAAATTATTTAAGAAGTTCTCTGGCGGTTCTGGCTGCAGAGGCTTCGCGAAGGAGACTTGCCGACGCTTCGCCGCCATTCTGGCTGACGCTGATGGCAAGAGCGCGGAACTGGCCTTCGTCGAGGTCACAGGCACGTTCGACAATCGAGCGGGCCAGAGGAGCTGCGAGCGGCGAAACCGGCTGGACGCCGATCAGTGCACGTTCTGAGAGAATAGCAGATTCATAGGCTTCAAAAGCAGCGCTGAGGCCGGAATTCTGCATAATTTTTTCGACGAGTTTGTAAGCATCGACAAGTCCGGAGCCGAATTTCGGGTCTTTGCCGGCGGCGCCGAGGTCTTTAGCAGTCTCTTCTGCAATCAGACGGGCCTGTTCGATGGTAAGGGTCGGATCAGCCTGGAACATCAGGGCGGCAACGCCGGCCATGTGCGGGCAGGCCATTGAAGTGCCACTGTTGCTTACCAGACCACCGCCGATGGCGCATGAAATGATCTGATCGCCGGGAGCTGCGATATCGGGTTTCATGAGCGAAACGCCATCCCAGGCAACTGGGCCCTGACTGCTGAAGTAAGCGAGAGTATCGGTTCTGGTAGTTGCGGCTACTGCCCATGAATGCGGAAAAGAAGCAGGAGATCCGACCTTGCCGCCCCACATGCCATTGTTGCCTGCGGCAAATACCGGCAGGATTCCGGCTTTCGCCCAGTTTTCAACGGCAACCCAGAAGGTTTTGTCAGCAGATTCGTTCGAGCCCCAGGAATTATTGATCAGTTTCGGACCATCATTGGTTTCTGGAACTCCGTCAGGGTCGAGAATCCATTGCATGGCAGCCAGAAGAATTTCGGTAGTGGTGCCGCCTTTTGAATCGAAAACGCGACCAATGATCAGACGTGCGCCGGGAGCAACGCCAACGCCATTCGAACCGGCAACGGAACCGGCAACATGGGTGCCGTGACCCTGGCCGTCAGTCGGCTCAACAGTCGCCTCAGGCGTAAAGTCTTTGAATGCGAGGATTTTTCCGGTGAAAGCCGGGTGTTTTCCATCGATACCGGTATCGAGAACCCCGACGACAACGCCGGCGCCATCAATTCTGAAATTCTGCCAGACTTCGGGGGCGCGTACTTTCTGAACCCCCCATTGAATTACGGCTGGAGCGTCTTTTACAACCCTTTTGCCGATATCGGGGTCAACGAATATCCGGTATTCGGACTTTTTAACTTCGACGACATTCGGCAAGGCGGCGATTTTTCTGATTTCGGCATCAGATGCATCGATGGCAAAAGCGTTGGCAACCCATAGAGGGGCAATACTGGCTTTTTTAGTCGATTTGACCACTTTGCTGACACCGGCCAGATTTCTGCGCAGGCTCTGCTGCAGATGGCTGACGACCGCTTCATGTGAAGGGCGGGCAACTTTCAAAGTTTCCTGTTCAAAGCGAACGATATATCTGGATCTGCTTTCTTCGGCACCGGCCTGGTAGCCCGGGAAGAGAGCAGCGGCAAGAGCAAGACCAAGAACTGCAAAACCTTTTCTCATACTCTTATTACTCCTTGGTAAGGTAATGTTAATGGTAACATTTTGCATTGCCACAGGCAATACCTATGAAACCAGCAGGTCAAAAGAGAGCCTTTTCCTGCTTAACAGATGGTATTAGGGTATGTCAGTCGTTGCAGCAGCATAAAAACCTGAAGCTGCTGACAAAAAGAGCGCGGGGTCAGCCGCGCTCTTTTTTATCGGGAATTTTACCTGGTGTCAGTCAGCCAAAACGTTGTTTGCGGCATCTCAGGATGCGCAGAAAAGCTTCTTTATATCTGGCAAAATCCTTGACGCTTTCGCCGAGTGAATTCGATTTACAACAGATTTCGCGGTCGGGGCAGGTGCTGCAGTTCATGAATCGTCTCCTTACTTATGTTCCTGGGCTTCACAAATTCTTATCGGACAAGATTGTTTTCCCACTATTATTATCGGCATTTTTGAGCCATCACTGAAGTTCGGGCGGAAAAACTGCGCAGCAAGCCTGAAAGCAGGTTCTGCAAATATCAGTTCGAAGAAGCATGGAGATCGATTGTGTCGAGTATTACCTGAAGGGTTCGCTGCAGACAGCCGCGGTTTTCGGCAAGAACGGCATCGGCAGATTGAACCATCAGTCCCGCATCAGGACTGGCGCCGAGCAGGAGGTCAGCGGCATCAGCAAAGCCCCGGCAGCTGTCGACAATTCTGATGCCACCAGTTTCCTGCAACTGGGCAACGATGTCGGCAAAATTTCGACAATGCGGCCCCATGATGAGTGGAACCCGCTGCTGCATCACTTCAAGGGGGTTGTGGCCGCCAACCGCCGGGTCGAGCGAACCGCCGACAAAAGCGGCATCGGCAAGGCAATAGATGCCGGCAAGTTCGCCCATGGTGTCGAGCAGCAGAATGCGACTGCGCGAAGTGGTTGATAACTGCGAACGCAGCTTTGCGGTGCTATCGATGGCCTGCAGCTCACCCAGCCAGCCTGGGGCCAGAGATGGATTTCTCGGAGCCACGATCAGGGCTGTACCATGCTCAGCGAGCATCTGCATCGCCGGCTTGAGTTGAGCAAACTCTGCCGGATGCAGGGAACCGAGCACCAGACACTTACGCCCGCCGATCCAGTTTTTGAAAGCCTCGGTATCAATCTGCTGTTGCGGGGTCAGATCAGCCTTCATGTTACCTAGAACGCGAATCCGGTCAGCGCTGACTCCGATGGCCAGCAGGCGGTCGGCATCGATTCTGGCCTGCACAGCCAGCAGCGAAAATGCGCCAAAAACCAGCCCGGCAAGCCCGGGAAATCTGGCGTAGAAATCAGCAATTTTCGAGCTGATTCTGCCGTTGATAAGAAAAAGCGGAATATTGCGGCTGCGGCACTGCCAGGAAAATTCGGGCCAGAAATCAGTTTCGGCGACAAAGACGGCCGCCGGGCGCCAGCGGTCAAAAATTCGCCGCATCGCCACGAGATTGTCGAGAGGGAAATATGCCACCAGATCAGCCAGGCGACGTTTGATAAAACTGGCATGAACATCTGGATGGGTGGTGGTGAAAGCGATCTGGTGCTCAGGGAATTTCTTTCTCAGTTCAACGGCAAAACCGGCCGCCACCATCGATTCGCCCATTGAAACGCCGTGAACCCAGAGAACCGGACTTGCGGCACGATCAACCAGCCCGAAATAGTCTTTGAATCCTTCGGAAATGCGGCGACTGCGACCTTGAAGAAAGGGTGCCAGCGAAGCTGCCGGCAAAGCAGCAAAGCCGTGCAGCAGGCGGTATGCCTGAAGAACCGCCAGGTTTCGCCAGGCTGAATCACACACCATATCGTGGCTCACCATGCAACATCTGACCGTTGCGCCTTTTTTCGGCGGTCAACCAGGCTTCATGCCTTGGTTTGAAGCGATCATAAAACCAGAGATACTGATGCGGGTGCGCCAGAATCAAATCTTCCATCCATCTGACCATTTTCAGAGTTCTGGCTATTACCCGTTCATGGTATTCGCCCTGTTCGTCATCCTGCAATGCAGGCAGAAATTGAGCCTGATATTTAAAACCCAGGCCCTGTCGCAGTGCAAACAGAGGAATTAGGGCTGCGCCAGTTTTTAGGCTCCAGTTGGCCGGACCGGCAGGCATGCTCACCCAATGGCCCAGGAAATCAAGATAGACACCGTTGTTGGCACCGTCCTGGTCGGCAATCATACCTAGCAGTTCGCCAGACTTCAAAGCCTTCAGAGCTTTTATGCCGCCACGATCACGGTCGTGCAGCCTGATTCCGGAAAAGCTGCGAAAATGATCGAGAAGCCCGCCGATTTCGTCTTCTTTCTGAGAAAGAAAAAATGAATTAATCGGATACCCGGCATGGGCAATCGCGGCACCGAGGATTTCCCAGTTCCCGATATGAGGCAAGGCCAGAATCGCTCCCCTGCCCTTCTTAAACGAAGCATCGAGTACTTCGCGATTGTTGAAAATCACTATTTCAGACAGTTTTTCGGCTGAAAGCGTTGGAAATCGCAGCAATTCACAGGTAACCAGTGAAAAATGAATGAAACTGCGCCTGACGATACTGGCAATATTGTCTGGCGGCTGCCGGCGCAGACGAAAATAGACACGGTCGAGGCAGTTTTCGATTCTGAGGCGTTCCTGACGGCAGGCCAGCCAGGCGGCAACGCCGGCGCTTACGGCAAGAGACGCTGCCGGCTTGTCAGGGAGGCGGCAGAACACTTCAGAGAGAAGCAGAACTGTCTTTTTGAGCATCTGCATTGCAGACATCGTCATTTTCCGGCGTTTGGCACGCGCAGCAGTTCATCGACCATTTCAGCGACCCGCTCATGGGCACCAGGCTCACCCAGATGAGAAATAACTTCAGTGAAGTCCTTTTTCTGCTGTTCGTATTTTTCCGGCGATTCAAGCAGTTCAAAGGCTTTTGCAGCAAGGTTTTCGGGGGTAAGATCATGTTGTATAAGTTCAGGCACAGCCATTCTTCCGATTATAATATTCGGAAGCCCGATAAATCTTGGCAGCTGATAAAACAGTCGCGCCTGAATCTCTGTGAAAACAGAAACCTTGTAGCAGATGACCATCGGCGTTCCAACATAGGTAGCCTCAAGGGTCGCAGTGCCAGAGCAGATGAGAAGAATTCTGGCCAGTTTCATCAGATCATAAATTTTGCCCTCGGCGAGGGTAACCGGAATGCCGCTGGCCTTGAGCTGTTCGCGCAGCGCCGATTTCTGGACACCAAAGACTTCGGAACCTTCTGTGGCGATAACCGGTACGACGAACTGACAATCGGGGTAACGACGATGAATGATCTTGCCGGCCTCGAGCATGATCGGCAGCAACTGCCCCAGCTCGCTGCGTCTGGACCCCGGGCAAAGACCAATAACAGGTTTATCTGGCTTCAGGCCGTATTTCAAGCAGGTTTCTTCAGCGGTCATAACCGGCTTGGCATGATCAAGGAGCGGATGCCCGACAAATTCGACATTGGCCCCGGCCGCCTTATAAATTTCGTAAGTGGAGGCAAAATTAGCGGCAACCCGGGTGATACTGCCGGCTGCATCGGTAACACTGGCCGGGTCGGTAGCAAATTTACTGGGCGGGAAATAATAGAGAGTCGGAATTCCCAGTTTGGAGGCTGCGTGAACCAGACGCATATTGAAACCCGGGTAATCTACCAGCAACACCAGATCTGGCCGCTGTTCGATGAGAAATCTGCGCAGTCGGTACAGAACGAGGAACAGATGCGGCGCCTGCTTGATCGCTTCGAAAAAGCCGATGGCCGCCCAGTTGGTGCTGTCGCAGAGCATGGTCACGTCGCGCTGTCTGGTTTGAATACCTCCGACAGCAAAAATCTCGTAATCACCGTTCTTCTTGAGAACGTCGATTAACGAAGCCGCATAAAAATCACCGGAGGTTTCACCGGCAACAATAAGCAGTTTTTTTCTCTGGACGGACAGGGCTTTCACATTTTTATCCATTATTGAGATAGATTTCGGCCTGCCTGTTACTTTCGAAGAGTGCAGACTTCATCATTTCACAACCTTCTTCAATGCTGATTTCTGGTTTGATAACAAACGGAGCGCCAGTATGCATGACGACACGACTGAAGGGCAGCGGAATTTTTGTCTGGTCCCAGCTTTTGAGGGTGAGACAATGTGAGAATGCCGCTCCGACGGGCAATATGTAACCACCAGTCTTTTGTGCAATCATCACCATTCCAGGTTTCACCTCATGTCTTGGGCCGCGTGGGCCATCGACCGTCATGGCGCCATTTCCACCATTTTTGATCAATCTGATCATTTCAAGCAACCCCCGCATACCGCCACGCGAGGAAGAGCCTCTAACCGACCGGTATTGCAGATGTTCGAGAACTTTTACCATCAGGTCTCCGTCTTCGGAGAGTGAACTCATGATAACAAGATTGAGGGCACGAAAACAATAGAGAGGAATTATCATGGTGCCATGCCAGCTGACGACAAGTACCGGATGATCGAATTTTTTTCCTTCGATAAAATCGTTGCAGCCAGTGCGTTCGAGCCTGATTGTAGCATGCAGAGAGCTTACAAGGCCAAGCAGAAGCATGGCTTTGAGACGCACTTTCGCAGAAGCGGCTGCGGTGCGGGGAATGGCTCTGCTCTGGTTGCAGAGAACTTTCAGGCCTGGTTGCATGGTTTCAGCTTTCATAGACTAACCTGATCAGCATATTGTGAGCGATAGAGCTGCGAATAAAGCCCCTGTTTTTCGAGAAGCTGCCCGTGATTGCCGATTTCAACGATTTCACCCTTCTGAAGAACGAGAATTTTGTCAGCTTTAACGACCGTAGACAGACGGTGTGCAATCATAAATGTAGTTCGATTTGCCATGAGACGGTTCAGAGATTCTTTGATCAGATTCTCGGTTTCAGAATCAAGAGCACTGGTTGCTTCATCGAGGATCAGAATGCCGGGATCCTTGAGGAAAGCGCGTGACAAGGCAACCCGCTGTGCCTGCCCACCAGAAAGATTGACGCCTCGTTCACCAAGAACGGTTTCGTAGCCATTGGGCTGCTTCATGATGAAATCATGTGCGTTTGCAAGTTTTGCGGCGTCGACAATTTCATCGTGGGTTGCGTTCAGACGACCGAACCTGATGTTGTCCTCGATGGTTCCAGAAAATAGCAATGTTTCCTGGGGGACCATGGCAATGTATTGCCTTAGGCTGTTGAGGCTCAAATTGCGAACATCAGCACCGTCGATTTTCACTGCCCCACCCGAAACATCGAAAAATCGAGGAATTAGGTTGATGAAAGTGGTTTTGCCGGCACCTGAAGGGCCGACCAGAGCGACAACCTCGCCTGGCTTCACTTTAATGCTGACGTTTCGCAGCACCGGCTCATTCTGATTATAGGCAAAAGTGACATTCTCGAATTCGACTTCGCCACGGCAGTCGGTTTTTGTGACCGCATCGGGGCTCTCTTTAACATCGACATGGGCGTCGATTATTTCAAAAACACGTTCGCCGGCGCCAACTGACTGCGAAATGACATTGCTCATTTTCGAAAGATTTTTGATCGGCGCAAACAGCCCAACCAGAGCGGTCAAAAAGCTTATCAACTGGCCGGCATCGAGATTGCCGTGAATGACTTCATAGCCGCCATACCAGAAAATGATCGCCAGGCCACAGGTGTTGATGAACTCGATGATAGGAGTGGTTGCGGCATTGATGCGACTGCCGCGCATGGTCTCAGAAAAATTTGCACCATTGGCCTGCTCAAAACGACCTCTGATAAAGTCTTCGAGAGTAAAGGTCTTAACAACTTTAATCCCGGTGATGAATTCCTGCAGAACGGTGGAAATATCACCGATGCGACTCTGCATGCGCGAACCGATCTTCTTCATCTTGCGACTGAAAGTATTTATCATGGCCCCGATGAATGGAATAATGACGATAGAGATAACGGCAAGTTTCCAGTGCAGATAAAAAATGTAGGCGCAGAAGCCCGTGAAGGCAATGGTATCGCCAATCAGAGAGGAAAAACTGGTCAGCAGGTTCTGCAAAACCAGAACGTCAGCAGTTATGCGACTCATAAGCTGGCCGGTACGCTGTTTTTCATAAAATGACAGCGAGAGTTCGAGCATACGGTCGAAGCAGGCGGTTCTGATGCTTCTGAGGATACTCTGCGAGACATACTGCATCAGGTAGCTTTCAAGGAAGGCCGCGATGCCCTTTACCAGCATCACAACGATCAGGGCGGCTGCGATCCAGTGGAGAACCTTGATATCGCGCATAACCAGAACGTCGTTGACCACGCTTTTCATTATCCAGGCGGGAAAGATCGTACAGATGGCGACTACACCGCTGGAAAGGATTCCGACTAACAGAAAGGGCAGGTAATCGCCAAAATATCCGAGAACTCGTTTCAGGGTTTTCACTTTTTGTGTAACTCCTGAATTCTGGCGGCAATGTGTTCGGCCACTCGACGACTGGCGCCCTTTTCGCCCAGACTTTCACGGACCTTGGCGAGCTCATCGCGCATAAGTTTCTGCTTTTGCGGATCTTCAAGAATGCTTATGGTTTCGCGGGCGATGACATCGGCCTTGAAATCTCCTCTGATAAACTCGGGCACGATACGACGACCGGCGATAACGTTCGGCAGGCCAATATGTTCGGCTTCAATGACGAACTTGGAAATCAGTGAAGTGAGCCAGTTAACTTTGTAGACGACAACCATCGGCGTTCCGATTATGGCCGTTTCGAGCGTGGCGGTGCCTGAAGCGACGAGACACACATCTGAAACTGATATTGCATCGTAGGTCTGACCGCGCAGCATGGTAATCGGCAGGTTTCTGCCCTTCAGATGAGCAAGAATTCGCTCGTCATCGATAGTATTGGCGACCGGAAGCAGAAATCTGGTATTGGGCCGCTGCATGAGGATGAGCTCGGCGGCATCGAGGAGCACCGGAAAAATATAATAGATTTCCTGGGTACGGCTGCCGGGCAGCAGGCTGACCAATGAGGCATCACCGGTCTGCAGCATTTTGACGATTTCTTCTCTGGGGGCAGAAGGCTCGGCAACTCCGATCAGCGGGTGACCGAACCAGTTCACCTCAGAACCGGCTCGGGCCCAAATATCGACTTCAAAGGGAAAAACCACCACGGCTTCATTGATCAGCCGGGTGAATTTCTGGACGCGACTGGCATGCCATGCCCAGACCTGCGGGCAAATGTAATAAAGCACATGGATGCCCAGATTTCGGGCAATTTCCGCCACCCGCTGATTGAAGCCCGGGTAATCGATGAGAATCACCATATCGGGGCGTTCACGTTCAAGCCAGCTGGTCACATCGGCGAGAATGCCGTAAAGATGCCTCAAGTTGCGGATAACTTCTACAAAACCTATCACGGCAAGCTCATCGCTGCTGTGAATACAGTTCATGCCGGCTTTCTGCATCATCGGGCCGCCAATGCCATCGATTTTCAGGTCAGGCATTATCTGCCTGAGATGGCTGATCACCAGAGAACCGTGCAGGTCACCACTCTGTTCTCCGGCGAGGAAAAACAGGCGACCCGGGCGATTTGTGCTGGCGATGGCAGTGGTCAAACGTCTGACCTCCGGCGAAAGATTGAGCAGCATGACAGCGCAAAAAGAATCAAAGAAGTAGATGCAAAGGTGCGCTTTTCTGACTGCAGAGCTTCTTCGAATTCATAGCGGGGTTCGGCCGCGAAGCCTTCGGCCGGTTTGAATCTGGGCAGAAGGGCCGGAACAGCGGCACACCAGGCGCGATGTTCTTCGGGAAATTTTTCGGCAAGAAAGCTTTCTTCATAGGGAATCATGGTGGCGAATTCGACAGCATAGAAAGCCATTACAGCAAGTGCCCAGGGTAGATTGCCGGCGATGACGGCAAAACCTGCGATTTTGAGTATATTCGCAAAATAAAGGGGATTGCGGCAATAACTGTATGGGCCGGAGGTAACGAGGCGATCGGCACAGATTTCGCGGGTGCGGGTGGTTGGCCCGATGTGCATGAGGCCCCAGAGTCGCAGAGCTTCACCACACAGAACCAGCGGCATTCCGAACAGCCAGTTCAGCGGGCGCGGCCTGGCGCAGGTGAGCATTGACAATGCCAGCGGCACCGGCAGCTTGTCACGCCAGACAAAAAAGAAACGGCCAAGGCGGTTTTCTGAACCCATACTTGCGGTCAATGAGCAGCCGGCAGATTGATCTTGATCTGCTCCAGAATTTCGAGGGCTATTTCAAGGGCATTCTTGCCGTCTTCAATAGTGACGAGCGGTTTGCGGCGCTCGTTGATACAGCTGATGAAATGTTCGAGCTCGAGGCGGAGGGGCTCGGCTTTGTGCACTTCAAGTTCTTCCTGAATGATCTTTTCTTCGAAATTCGATTTGCGGCGCAGGGTAATTGCCTGGTCGGCATAATCAAGAGAGCAATATTTATCCATTTCAAAAATGCGCAGCTTACGGATCTTTTCGTCACTGATGCGTGAAGCAGTCAGATTGGCAATACAGCCGTTTTCGAAAACGATATGGGCATTGGCGATGTCTTCGTTTTCGGTGAGAACCGGAATACCCACAGCGTCAACCCGTTTGATCGGCGATTTTACCAGAGAAAGCACGATATCGATATCGTGAATCATCAGATCCTGGACAACGCCAACATCCTGGATGCGTGGAGAAAAAGGCCCCATGCGCTGGCATTCAATAAATCTGGGGCTTTCACAGAGCGACTGCAATTTGATAATGGCAGCGTTAAAGCGCTCGACATGACCAACCTGAAGAGTCAGCTGCTTTTTCCCGGCCAGAGCGACCAGATCGTTGGCTTCCTGAAGGGTTTTGGTAATCGGCTTTTCGATGAAGGTATGAATATTGCGTTCAAGAAAAAACCTGGCGACTTCATGATGCAGAAAGGTAGGAACAACAACGGTAACTGCTGAAGCGATCGCCGCAAGATCGCGGTAGTCTTTGAAATACGGAACATTGTATTTTTCTGCGGTTTCACGGCCGGCAACCTCATTGACATCGGCTATGCCGATCAGATGGGCGCCAGTGATTTCTGCCAAAAGTCTGGCATGATGTTTGCCGAGGTGACCGATACCTATGACTCCAATTTTAACGCCTTGACTATTCATTTTTACCTCGTTTTATACCAGACCGGGTTAAACGACCATTATGGCAATACCGGCAGAATCAGCGAGCCTGATGACTTCTTCACGGTCAAGAAGCAACGTCTTTTTTTCTTCAAAAGCCAGGCACCGGGCCTTGGCAGCAATCAGATTGCGAATGGTATCGACTCCGATGGTCGGGATATCGTAGCGCATATCCTGCTTCGGCCGGGCGACCTTAACCACGGTTACATCACCGTTGCCAAGCTGGCCGCCGCGCTGAATAGCCTGATCGGTGCCTTCAATTGCCTCGACCGAGAGAATGACGCGGTTCTTGACGACGACGGTCTGACCGATATCGAGGCCGGCAATCTGTTTGGCGATCTCATGACCGTATTTGATATCGAGCATTTCTTCTTCGCTGGGCTTTCTGCTTGTTAAAATGCCTTTTTCAGGAAGCAGAACCGAAAGGAAGGTCGTCGAATCACAGACGTGAATGCCTTCGGCGATAAATTCTTCGCTGAGCTGGCGCAAAAGAGCGTCATCATTACGAATCGGGGTTTTTTCAAATACTTTCATCAGCCTGGCGTCAGGTCTGATGCGGTCGAACATCAGGGTCTTGGTGATCTTGCCGGCCATGACGATTTTTCCGATGTTGGCATGCAGGAAAGTATCGATCATTCCCTGCAGTTCACCGACATGAAACCAGTGAATCTGGCTGACAAGACTTTCGAGTTCGGGCGACGTTTCTTCACGTATAGCAACTGCCACCACTTCATTACCACCCTGTTTTGCCGCCTGGGCAAAATAGAGCGGAAACCTTCCACTACCTGCTATTAATCCTATGCGTGACACTGAACTCCCTCGCTTTTCTGCCCCGGAAGCGAAACGGCCGACCCCGGGATCGGGCATAAGTTTTTGGATTATATCACGATTCGCTGCCAAGTTCGACAGGCAATTTTCTTATTCATCCTGAATGTCTTCGTTCTGGTCGTTCTGGTTGCTCTGATCATTCCCGTCGGCAGGAATTTCTTCATCCGGTTCGGGGCGCCGTTCTCGGCCAGGTCTTTGTTCGGAATTCTCTCTTCTTGGCGCGCCTTCGCCCCGGCCCGGGCCTTCATTCTTTTTCTTTTTCTTGCCGGTTCCAGGGGGGTTGAGGTTTTTGAGAAGAATGCTGAGATCTGGCTCTTCAGCTCCGGGAATGCTGACCCACCAGAGATTGCGCCCGGTCGTCTGGTCTTTGCGGCCGCAGACTTTGTCGAGATCGTAAGAGGCCTTGCGCCGATCAGCAAAACCGATAAGAATTTTGCGGGTAATATAATTGATATCCATAACCCGGCCAGTTTCAGCACCAACGACAACTTCAGCGGTAATTTTCGGAAATTTGCCATGGAACGAAGCATAATATTCATGTTCGTGACCGAGGCAGCATAGTAATCGCCCGCAGATTCCGGACAGTTTGGCGGGATTCAGGCTGAGATTCTGTTCCTTGGCCATTTTTGTCGAAACCGGGTAGAAGGTGTTCATGAACTGGGCGCAACAGACTTCCTTGCCGCAGCAGCCGATGCCGCCAAGAAGTTTGGTTTCATCTCTGACGCCAATCTGGCGAAGTTCGATGCGGGTTTTGAAGATTCCGGCCAGACTTTTGAGAAGATCGCGGAAATCAACCTTGTTATCGGATTTGAAATAAAAGATCAATCTGCTGAAATCGTAGAGGAATTCAGCCTTCAGGAGCTTCATTGGCAGCTGATGTTGAGCAATTTTATCGCGGGCCTGAAGAAAAGCTTCGCGCTCTTTTTTCTTAAGATCGGCAATGCGGGCTTTGTCTTCAAGATCGGCAACACGCTGCACTTCGACAATAAAAGGGTCGCTTTCGGACTTGAGCCCAGCCGGCCTTGTATCTGCGACCTGGAGAACCCGGGCGACTTCACACCCATGCTGTGTGGTCACCACAACGTCATTTGTCGCTTCTATCTTCATGCCTTCCGGAAGGGGAGTCCAGTAGACCGTGGGTAATTTGCGCAGTCTCAGGGCTATATATTGATTCACGCTTCGGGTCCTCCGATCTGCGTAAGCAGGTTTTCAAGAATAAGCAGGGGCTGAACGTAACGGCGCTGGAGTTCGATGCATCTTTCAAGCATGTCTATACGGGCACGCAATAATGCGATACCTTCAACCTTTGCGATTGTTATAATATCTTCTTTGCGATCAAGGTTCAACAGCAATGTTTCATCAGCGCCACATGCGATGAGCAAAGCATCGGCATACCAATTCATAAGGCAGACATAGAATTCTTCAAGCTGCGAGGCTACCCAGCGATCGACGGCAGCAATCAACTGGGCTTCACTTTCCTTGACCAGCGCAGGTGGGTAGCTTTTTTTTGCTTCACCCAGAACAGGTTCGAAACTCTTTTTCATTGCTGCGGCAGCCTGATCCAGGCGTTCCAGCAGTGAATCAGAAAAAAGCAAAGCAAAGGCGGCAGGAAAACCTGTATTCATTACCAGAGACCTGCAGAAAGACTTTCTGGCAGTCTGCAGAGGTATAAACCCGGATCTGTCAGCACTACCAGCCATTTTTAGCGCCTGATCGAGAGACCTGGCGCTGGAAAATTCGTTCTGCCGGAGTCTGGAAACCAGTTCGATCTGCACGAGAAAATCTGTGTGGCTGCTCCTGATGCCTTCCTGAAAGTTAATGGCATGAAAGTCGGCGGCAATCTCAAGAGCCTGACCGAACCTGCCCTCGGAAAGCGAGTAGCATTGTGATTCTGCACCGGCTTCAAGAGCGAATTTTTCGGAGATACAGGCACGTGCCTGCTGGTGCGATGGTATCGAAAAGCGAACAATCTCGGAGCGACTGAGAACTGTCGGCAGAACAGCACCGGTAGCACTGGCAACCAGAATGAACACGGCATGCGAAGGAGCTTCTTCAAGAATCTTGAGCAGACTGTTGGCAGACGAAACATTCAAACGCTCGGCAGGATCGAGAATGAATACCTGCCATCGCCCCATTCCAGGCTTAAGGGAAGCCAGCTCCTGCATCGCTCTGACCTGGTCGATTCTTATTTCATTGCCCTCAGGGGTTATCAGGCTGACATCAGGGTGACTGCCGGCCGCGATGCGCCGACAGGATTCGCATTCACCACAGGAATCAGGGCTGCCATCAGGGCCGGGTACCGGACTCTGACACTGCAAAAGAGAAGCGAAGGCAAGTGCCGTGGCGCGCCTGCCGGTGGATTCGCGGCCGGAAAACAGGTAGGTCTGGGCAATTCTTCCATTGGCGAAGGAAGCTGTGAGGTGCCTGACGGGAGCTTCCTGCAGAAAGATGCCGGAGAAACTTTTACTTTTTAACATTGCTTTTCCTGATGAAGGTTGCAATGCAGAAAGACACCATAATCAACAGACAGACCGCAGAAGCGATCTGAATGCCGCGGTGGGGAATATCGGCGGCCAGAACTGCCACAAAGCCAAAACAGCATGAAACCATCCAGAGAAACTGAGTGGTGTCACGCTGAGAAAAGCCACGCTGCAGAAGGCGATGATGCAGATGTTCCTTATCGGCCTGAAAAATCGGCACTTTTTTGAAATAACGCCGCAGAATAGCGAAAACTACGTCAAGAACCGGCAGTCCGAAGGCAATCAATGGCACGATAAGAGGGAACAGAATCGAGCCTTTGGCAGCCCCGGCAATCGAAAGTGCCGAAGTCATGAACCCGAGAAAATATGCCCCTGAATCTCCCATAAAAATGACGGCCGGAAAGACGTTGAATTTGAGAAAAGCAAGCAGAGAGCCCATTATTGCAGCTGAAAGCACGAGAACATTGCTGATCAGCTCAGGATCCTGCATGTTGGGGGTTGCAAGTCTTACCGAAAGCAAAGTTGCCAGGGCGATGAAGACTATGCCGCCGGCAAGACCATCGACACCGTCTACCAGGTTGACAGTATTGGTCAGGCCTATTACCCAGAGCAGAGTCAGAGGGTAAGTCAACAAGCCAAGAGCGACGAGACCTTTTCCCGAGATAAAATCAGTTACAAAGCTGATTTTAACCCCAAAAAAGAGAAGAATCAGACAGGCAAAAATCTGCCCCCCAAGCTTGACTCTTGGCTGCAGATCGATGAGGTCGTCGAGAAGGCCGATGAGAAAGATGAAGGTACCGGCCAGCATTATTCCGAGAGTTTGCGTGCTTTCAGACAGAAAAGGCAGGGCGCCGATCAGGCCGCCGAGGTACAGGGCAACACCCCCAACCCTTGGAATCGGTGATTTATGAATCTTTCGACCACCGGGGCGGTCGACAAGACCAAGGTTCAGGGCGATGCGTCTGACGAGCGGAACAAGCAGCAGGCCTGCCACCCATGCCAATAAGAATGGAAATAATATCTGTTTCAAGCTGGTGGATTATAGCAGAAACAGTTTTTGCGGGCAATCCCTGAAGGCGGAGGTGTTTTTATAGGCCGGCCGGCAGAATGAGACTGAGCAGCCAGACCCCGGCCAGCAGAGAGATCAGGGTCGATGGAATGCCGAAGCGGGCGAAAGGCCAGAACGACATCGGACATTCATTTCGGGCCGTTTCGGCAACTATCATGTTGGCAACTGAACCAAAAATGGTGAGATTGCCGGCGATGGTGCTGACGAAGGCAAGCAGACACCAGAAAAGGTCGGGGCTGGTCATCGAGGGAATGCTTTGTGAAGCCAGAAGCACAAAAGGCACATTTGAAAGCAGGTTGGAACCGACCAGAGTAACGCCTGAGAATTTCCAGACCTGTGAGGTCAAATCGCCTGAAATCAGCTTCAATGACCATTCGGTAACCGCCTGTGCCAGACCGCTTGTCTGAAGCCCACCGATAACCACGAACAGAGCGGCGAAAAACATCAGCAGTGACCATTCCATCTTTTCAAACAATTCGGAAGGGTCTTTGCGGTGGACAGTGATGACGATCACCGCACCGGCAAGAGCCGAAAATGACATAGAGAAACCGGCGACGAATCCGGCGCAGGCGACAAACAGGCCTGCAAGGCCCACCCGTAGACGACGTGTTTTCTGCAGCTGCTCAGGTCTGCTTTCTCTGGGCAAAGCACCGTTGGGCGCACTGACCAGATCCTTTTCGTCAACCAGCTCATGGCGGTAATACAGCCAGGCTAGTAAAATATTTACCAGCATCGCGACGGCAAAAGGCGCAGTCATCAGCAGAGTGAACCTCAGAAAACCAAGTTTTGAAAGGTTGCCGATAATCATGTTCTGCGGGTTTCCGGTCAGAGTAAGGGTTGAGCCTATATTACTGCTGGTTGCCAGCATCATCAGATACGGAAATGGCCTCAGGCGCTTGCGTCTGCAGACTTCGAGAACCAGAGGCGTCATAACGACGCATACCGGGTCGTTTACCAGAATTGCCGATGCCAGCGCTGCCGAAAATCCGATTATGACGAGCAGTCCGAAGGGAGAAGATAAACGCTCCGCCAGACGGGAAAATCTTGCAAACAGCCCGGCGGCACGCAGATGTTCGGCGATGATCATCATGCCGAGCAGCAGGCAGATGGTGTCCCAGTTTACCAGTCTGTATGCTTCTTCCGGGGTGACAACGCCAAAAATAACCATAAGAACGGCGCCGGCAAGAGCGGCTGAGGGTCGGCCAATCGGCAGCATGTTCAGACGGCGAAAGGAAATCAGTATGAAAGTCGCGACAAAAATAAGGCCGGCAGCCAGGGGGTGGCGAAAAGCCACAGACGCAGTCTGGGAAATTTCGTGCATCAGGACGCTCCTGTTCAGATGAGTAGGCAGTATAATTCGAGCGGCGACAAATTTCAAATCAGACTTGCCCAACCGGCTATTCAAAGAAGCGCTGCCGGCATTGGAAGTAGTAGCCCGCAATCAGAGAATATGATATAAAGATAAAAAATCCCGTACAAAGGAATGAATCATGAGCAAAGGCGTTGTCTGGGACCTCAGCAGTTATTTCAAGAAATTCAACAACAGCGAAATGAAGACCTTCAAGGTCGAGCTGAAAAAAGGCATTGCCAGCCTGCAGAAGACTTCGGCGGCCATGAAAACACTCGATGCCACCAACCAGGCCAAATGGGAAAAGATTTTTCTGGAATTCGAGCAGCTGATGTGCCGCCTGTCGCACTTTTCGTCGTATGTAGGGTGTCTCAATGCCGCCGATGCAGCCAACGAAGATTATAACCGGGAATCAGCCGAAATAGATGGCATCAGTGCCGAATTCAGCAAAATAGTCATATATCTGAAGATGGGCTTAAAGAAGGCTGCCAAAAAGGATTTTGACACTTTCGCGGCTCGCAAAAAGCTTGCAGACATAAAATTTCACCTGAACGAAATGCGTACAGAAGCGCAGAAAACTATGAGCAGCGAACTTGAAGCTCTGGCCGCCGATCTCAGTGTCGATGGCTTCAGTTCATGGGATCGCCTATACAACACTCTTGCCGGCAAACTGACTTTTGACATGCATTGGCCGGATGGACGGGTCGAAAAGACGCCGATGGCGCAGTGCCGCTCAATAATGCAGGATTCAGATCGCCAGGTCCGCAAATCAGCCTTTGAAAACGGAAACAAGGCCTGGCAGAACGTTGAAGACATCTGCGCTGCCGCTCTGAATGCGCTATCTGGCACCCGGCTGCTCCTCAACAACAAGCGTGGCTATGACCATTTTCTCGATGTAGCACTTGCCCAGTCGCGAATTTCACGCAAAACTCTCGATGCGATGTTCAAAGCAGTAGAGGAATGCCGCCCCTTCATTCAGAAGATCGGCAAGGCAAAAGCAAAAGCTCTCGGGCAGAAGAAACTGGCCTGGTATGATTGTGAAGCACCGCTGGCGATTCCGCAGCTCAACCGCTACTCATGGGATGAAGGCGTAAAAATCGTCGACAATGCCTTTGGCAATGCCTATCCCGATCTGCAGGCATATTTCCGTGATGCTCTTAAAAAGCGCTGGATCGAGTCGGAACCCCGCGCAGGCAAGCGACCGGGAGCATTCTGCACCGGGTCGCTGTTAACCGAAGAGTCACGCGTCTTCATGAGCTTTGCCGGCAGCATGAACGATGTTACGACCCTTGCCCACGAAATCGGGCATGCTTTTCACAGCTATCAGCTTCGCGGACTGCGGCCATTCCTGCAGGAATATCCGATGACCCTCGCCGAATCAGCCTCGACTTTTGGCGAAATGATTCTTGCCGACGGCATACTTCACGACTCGAAAGTCAGCGATGCCGGGCGGCTAAACGTGCTGACCAGCGTCATCAATGATGGAATAGCCTTTCTGATCGATATCCCGATTCGTTTCAACTTCGAAAAGGCGTTTCACGAAGAGCGCATGAATGGCGAAGTCAGTGTTTCAAAGCTGAAAGAACTGATGACCAATGCGATGCAGAAGCAGTTTGGTGACCTGCTCGAAAAAGACGGCGCCAACCCGATGTTCTGGGCTTCCAAGCTGCATTTCTACATCAGCGGAGTCACTTTTTACAATTTTCCATATACTTTCGGCTATCTTCTCAGCCGCGGGCTTTTCGAAATGTTCCGCAAAGAAGGCAGGGCTTTCCTGCCGAAATATCGCGATTTCCTCAGACTTTCAGGCAGCGACATGGCTCACAAAGTTGCCAAAAAAGCCATCAAGGCTGACCTGGAAGACACAACCTTCTGGAAGCAGGCAATAATGAGTCACGAATCCGAACTGGCAATGTTTGAAAAGCTTGCCGTCAAGGTATTAAAGTAAGCAGTTTACATGACCCGGAAACGATTCCGAGTTCCTGAAAAGAGGCGAACCCTGATTCTGCCTGCCGTTCTGGCGGGCAGGCATCTGCGGGTCGCCTTTTTCGATGCCGATAATACCCTGAGAAATTCCCGCAGCGGCAAGCCTTCGCCGCATGGGCATGCTGATCTGCTGATCAACGAAGCCAGCTTTTTCAGACTCAAAGAACTTGCCGCTGCGGGTTATCTGCTGGCTATAGTCTCAAACCAGGCCGGAATCGAACTGGGTTATATAAGTCGCGAAGAAGTTGAAGAGGCGATGCAGTCTACTCTTGCGGCTTTTGCCGCCCGTGGTATTCTCTTCAACTACTACGATTATTCAGAATTTTACGACGCAGACCGCAAGCCCGAGCCCGGTATGGCCTGGCGGCTCGAAAGACAGCTGCAGATGGCCGGTTATTCAATTGACTGGTCAGGCAGCTTCATGGTCGGTGATGCCGGCTGGAAACAGGGCAAAGATCGACGTCCCGATGGCAGACCGGGTCAGGACCATTCTAATTCTGACAGGCTTTTTGCAGAAAATATCGCGCGACGGCATTCAGGGTTTGGCTTCTTTCACCCCGAAGATTTTTTCCGGTCAGAAGAAGAAGAGCGGCGCCCGGTGCGGGGTGTTCTATGAACGGAATTATCAGCATGCCGGTCCCCGGCACCATTATCAATGGCTGCAAGGTCATCGAAGAAATCGGTTCGGGTGGAATGGGGTCGGTCTTCAAGGCGCATGACGAAACCCTGTCACGTCATGTCGCGATCAAGATAATGCACCAGGTTTCTGACGAGCGGGTCGGCCGCACCCGCTTTCTGCGCGAAGCCTCTGCCATTGCTAAACTCGATCACCCGGCCATCGTCAAAATTTTCAGTTATGGTGAATACAATGGGCAGCCTTTCTTTATCATGGAATATGTCGAGGGCTGGTCAATAAAAGATTTCATCGCCCGCTGCCGCTTTATTCACAATGCCGGCCACTCGATAGAAGACCTGAAATTTTCTGGCTATCTTCGCGAACCCTCGGCGGGCACGCCCTGGTTCCTTCAGGACCAGACAATCAACCCTCTTGTCGATATCGAATACCCGGAAAGAGTGCGCCGCCTTATGCAGTCGGCGGCATCGGCACTGGCAGAAGCACATCGGCACGAAATCATCCATCGCGACGTCAAATCATCAAACATTCTGATCAGTGACGACACCCGGGTCAAAATCGTCGATTTCGGTCTGGTAAAGCAGCGTGGCGACAGCGAACTGACGCGGGCCGAACAGTTTATGGGCACCCTGTCGTATGCAGCCCCCGAACAACTGATGGGCGATCGCGGCAAAGTATCGCCGCAAACTGATATCTACAGTCTTGGCGTCGTCATGTATGAACTGGCAACTCTTTCACACCCGATCAAAGGTGAAGACCCTGCCGCAATCGTCGCCTCGATAACCCAGGGAAAAATCAAGGCACCACGCGACATCAACCCCCATATTCCGGCCGAATTCGAACGAATCATACTCAAATGTCTCGAAAAAAATCCGGCACGCCGGTATCGGAACGCTGACAGACTGGCCGAGGAACTGCTGGAGCGCAGGTCGCAGCCTACCTGGTTCAGCGGCTTTACCGACATGCTGAAAGGCTGGTTTTTGAAAGAAAGCCATATTATCGAGAGTGCAGCATCAGAGCCAGAGAGTGTTGCCGAGCCTATTGCAGCACCGGTCGTCGATCCTGATTCTCCGGAAGGGTTAGCCGCCAGGCTTCTGCGCTCGGCGCGCCAGAAATTTTTCGTAAATTTTGCCGTAATCGAAGCGATTGACGAGCTTCGACAAGCATTCGAGCTTGATCCAGACAGTGCCGACATCCTTTTTCTTCTGTGTTTCGCCCTGAATACGGTGGCAGAAAGCGCCGAGATAAAAAGAGTCATCGAACAATCGACCGGCATGGCAGAAAGCGAAGATGAAAAGGCCCGCAGCAAATTCGAACTCTCGCGACAGGTTTTTCTGCTGCGCGATTACGAAGAGGGAAAGAAGCTTTCGGTCAAGCTGCAGCAGCTTTATCCCGAGGAATACGATTTCGAGTTCGCTCATTTTTTCTGCCTCGAAACTCTTGGAAACTACCCTGAAGCCATCAGGGTCGGCGAAAGCCTGACCCGCAAAGCTCCGGGCAACAATATTGTCGCGGTGGCGCAAAGCGAGTGCTACTTTTCGATCATGGATTTCGAACATGCAATTGAAGTGCTGCGGCGGCGCATTGACAAGCATCCGGACTTTCACAACCTGCGTCTGAAGGTCATCCAGGCTCTGCTGCTCAGCGGTCATTATGAAGAAGCCACAGTAGAAGCCGAACAGGCGCTTGCAAAAGATCCAATGAACATGCTGATGCAGTATTATTACGGTCGTATCCTGTCAAGTCGAAACGAGCTGCAGAAGGCATACGGAGCTTTTCGGCTCGCGGTAGGGCTACCGGGTGATGAAGGTTTGCGCGCCATGGGCTTCTATTCTCTTTATCGGGTTATGGATCTGATGAACAGGCAGGATACCGCCGCCCGCCATTTAAAACAGGCCCGCAAAATCAAGCCGCAGATGGCATTTTATACCACTGCTGAATTGCAAAAGGTTGTCGAAGCAGAATTGATGCCTGGAATAAGAGACGAATTCAGTGATGAGCCATGGTTTGCAACGGTGCGCAAATACGCCCGCATGATCTGTGCTGATTCTGCCGACATCAGATCCTATACAATAGGCAATTTCGGTTGCACATCGGTGCTGGTGATCGGCAAAGACGGCACTTATACCCATCAGGCCATTTTCAGCAATTTCAATCTCTATGATTACGAAGAGCTTTACACCCAGCTTTGGCTGCCAGAGCTTGCGAGCTCGCCTTTTATAGACGAAAACGGTAACATTCTCACCTCGGTTTTTTATCGTGTCGATGGTAAAATTGCCGGTGGCATCGCTTCGATTACCCTTTCCGAACCCTGGAAATCAGGGCGTGGCTGCCATATATACTGCCGTCTGTCTGATGGAGTTCTCTCTGCAAAAGACGGTCGGAAACTCTTCGTTATGCCGGAAATGCCGCAACCGGCGTGCCGACGCCAGGCTTTTCTGATCGTTCTGCCCGCTGAACTCGAACCAGCTGGCTTCAGTCTGCCTCCGGCCGAAACTGTCAGATATAAAGAATGTCTAGTATTGTGCTATTATCCGTACCTTTCAGCCGGCGAAAGATTCAACATCAGCTTCAGCCTGTGACTTTTCACAGATCGATTCAATCGCTGATTAAACGGCATATCCAGAGCTTTGCCCTTCGCAAAAACCAAAATCTGAACCCATTGCCATTGTCACCAGCCTAGTTTTGATGCAAAAGGGCTTGTTTATAAGGTTTTTGACTACGGTTGCAAAATCTTCGAGTGCTATTGTGGAATCCGGGCGGATCATTATAATTAGAGAATGCATCGTTGCAAGGAGCCGTACAATGCCAAAAGCTGTTAAACTGATGGTTCTCGTGGTTCTGTCAGTATTTGCTCCGGTTTCTTCAGTGCTTTTTGCCTGGGGGCCGGTCAGCCATATTGCCCTGACTTATGAATCAGGAGTCAAAAGCGGGTTTCCGGTAAGTTCTGACCTGCTAGGAGCTTATCTGGCAGGGGCAACCGAGCCTGACATAGGTCTTGACGATGGCAAAAGCGAAGATTACGGCGTTTATCACAGCGAAGAATTTGCCAGGGCAATGGAAAGCGTTGCTGCAAACAAAAAAAGCCCTGACCGTGAGCTGTTGCTCGCCAGAGCCGCTGGTATTCGCAGCCATCTGGCCGGTGATTCCTCTGCCCATGGTGCAAACGGTTATTCTGACAACAAAAAAATGTTTGCGGGTCTGCCGACCGGGTTACCTGTTCATACCACCAACGAATTATGCGCTGACCTGATCATGTATGACCGCAACAAAACCGCCCTGAAGAATCAGAGTCTGAACTTCCTCGATGTCGACACACTTATGGAAGTAAGAACCGCTTACAGTAAGGCTACCGGCAAAGAGCTGAACAACGACCGCGAAAAGCTCAAAAAAGAAGTTTTCAACCACAGAGCTCTGATTCTTACAGAATTGAGTCTGGCAAACCATCTGGGCACTTCGGACCCTGACAAACTTGCCCAGATGCGAGCCGAGTATTCAGACCTGGACGCAGGCGTAGCAGGTGGTAAGGGAGCTGAGCTGGCGAAAACGCGCATCGCCGAACAGGCCAAAACCAGGGAAGACCTGAGCAGCTTCAAAACCACCAACAAGGGTGCAAAGATTAAAGATTTTCTCGGTAATTCTCTGCTGGCCAAAAGTTTTCAGGCACTTGAAAGGGGAGTGCTCAAACTTACCAGATCAGCACCTATACGTGATAAAGCGCTCGACTTTGCAGAAGGCAAAGTATCTTCTGAACGCAACAAAGCTTTCGTAAATTTTGGCATCAACCTGTTGAATAAAAATATCTCCTTCAAACAGGCAATGGTTCTGGCCGGCAAAAACGTCAGCGGCTATCCTGAAAATACCGATCAGAAGCTTGCTTACCTGGAAATAGAAGCAGAAGCTCTCAAGGCCCAGCGCGACAAGGCCCTCGAAGAATATAACAATCGCCCATGGTGGAAATTCTGGCTTATTTTCACCCAGTCTGACAAAAAGAAATATCAGCAGCTGGAAACCGATTATCAGAAAAAACTTCAGGAAATCACCTCTCTCAGGGCCTCCATTTATGCAGAAAACCCCGAAACGGCATTAGAACTGGCCGACACCGCAGATTTGGTCGACAACGCTTCTGCGCCGGCATGCTCTTCGGCATCAGCTGACCTGAGCAAACTTCAGGCCGCCGTAGATGCCGCCTATAAAAAATATACCGAAGCAGCTGCCGGTCAGAGTGCCGAATTGACCAGGGCGGCAGCTGCCGAACTTGCAGAAGCAAAAGCCGCTTTGAACGCAGCTCGCCCGTAAGCAGACCGTTGCAAAAGCGAACCTTTTCCTGGTTGTGAAGCATATCAAGCAGGTTGGTCGGGGCAGTGCCCGACCAACCTGCTTTGTTTGCATAAAATAGTTAATAAAATAAGCGCTTGCGCTGGTTAACGGACCGATAAAGGTTGCTCCGACAGGGTTTTATGGTAGAATTCAGATCGAATCAACCATTTTCTGCCGGAGGAACTTCTGTTTATGCCCCCACATGACCATGATCACGATCACGACCATGACCACGACGAGCACAGCCATAACCATCACGCCGAAGGTCATGGGCATAGTCACGGGCACGGTCATTGCCATGGCCCGATCGACTATAACCGGGCTTTTGCCATTGGCGTCAGCCTGAACGTCGGTTTTGCATCCGCAGAGGCAATTTATGGCTATCTGGCAGGTTCGCTGGCGCTGATAGCCGATTCCGGTCACAATTTCAGTGATGTACTGGGCCTGCTGCTGGCATGGGGCGCCAGTCATCTCTCTCAGCACCCACCCTCGGAAAGACGCACCTATGGGCTACGCAGCTCATCAATTCTGGCGGCCCTGTTCAATGCGGTCATTCTGCTGGTGGCGGTCGGCGCAATCGCCTGGGAAGCGATACGCCGTTTTTCTGCTCCCGCTGAAGTCGCAGGCACAACCATTATCTGGGTTGCTCTGGTCGGCATCGTCATAAACACGGCAACAGCATTGCTGTTTATGTCCGGGCGCGAAAATGACCTTAATATCAGAGGGGCATTTCTACACATGGCCGCTGATGCGGCCGTATCCGCCGGCGTTGTAATTGCCGGTATTCTGATCATGTACACCGGCCGCCTCTGGATCGACCCGGTAGTAAGCCTGATCATTGCAGCAGTCATTCTCATCGGCACCTGGAGCCTGCTGCGTGAATCAGTCAATCTGGCGCTGCATGCAGTTCCCGAGGGAATTGACCCGCAAAAAATCAGTGCTTATCTGAAAAGCCTTCCCGGCGTCATTGCAGTTCACGATCTGCACATCTGGGGCATGAGTACAACCGAAACAGCCCTGACCGCCCATCTGGTCAAGCCAGACCACCAGAATGACGACGAAGTGATTTCAGGTGCATGCCAGGAACTGCAGCAGCATTATGGAATCGCGCACGTAACTCTGCAATATGAGCGCAACCATGGTTCCTGCCCCAGCGGCACCCCGTGCCAGACAGCTGAAATCTGATCCGGCAGAAATTAGAGGCACCAATTCAAAGCTCAGACCTGACAGTAATGGTTCATGATTCAACGTCCTGTCTTAACACAGAAAGATCAGAGTAAGTAGGTGCAACAGCCCGGCATATCAGCCGGGCTGTTCGATTTATCCAGTCATCAATAATTGTGCAGTTGCAGCTGTGCAATCTAATGTTACCGCAAGTACCAGACGGCTTTTTTGTCTTAACTCGATCAGCACAGGATTCAACAAAAATGCGATTTGCTTTCACATCGCTTTGGTATATACTTAAAACTACTTAAGACGACTGAGGACAAATAAATGTTTGCAGATTTTTTCAGCATTCTCCAGGCAGGCGGGCCGGTCATGTATCCCTTAACTCTGGTCGGTCTTTTCATTTTCGGGCTGGGAATCTATCAAACATTCTGGCTGCTGATCTGGACTCTCTGGTCCGACCGATATTCCTGCGCCGGCGCACCACGATGGGCACGCAAGGCAATCGAAATGGCCAAAACCAGAAATGGCCTGGCCGGTCTTTCACTGCTTGAATCGATCGAATTATGCTTCACCCGCATGGAAGACTGCCTGACCAGAAAGGTCCCGGCCATGCGCTTTCTGGCACAGATCAGCACTCTGATGGGGTTTCTCGGCACCGTTACCGGCATGGTCAAGGTTTTCAACACAGTTTCCCGTCTCGGCATGGTCACTCCCGCCGATCTTGCCGGAGGCATCCATGAAGCATTGTTTACGACAGTTTACGGGCTGATGCTGGCGCTGATTGCCTGGGGATTCACTTACGCCGTTGAAGCCCTGTCACGCCGGCATCTGCGCCAGCTTGAAATCGTCGTTTTCCACGAACTCGAAACCAGCACCAAAGCCGATTCGAACGAAAAAAGCTGATGGCATTACGTAGAAGCAGTTCAAAAGAAGGTTTTTCACTCGATCTGACTTCATGCTCAGACATAATTTTTACGTTGCTGTTGTTCTACATTCTGACGCAGAACTTTTTGCCTCAGACACCGCTGGAGCTGCCTGCCATCTCTTCAGAAACCGCCGGCAGTACCACCGCACAACGAATTGAAGTTTCTGACAATGGCCAGATCACCTTAAACGGCGTTAATCTGGCAGCCGAAACAGTCGCTGCCAGAATACAGGAAATGCATCGTTCGTCCAGCGACACTCAGATAATTATCTATGCCAGCCGCCGCTCGCCGGCAGGAATTTCGATAGAGCTCCTCGATCAGATGCGCAGAGCCGGCATAACCAGGGTTGCTTTTGCAGGCCGGCCAGAAAAAAGACAATGAGAGAGAGGGGTTCAATCTATCAAAACACCGAAAGGCTTGCCGGCCTTCTAAGCCTTGTTCTTGCAGTGGGGCTGCAGATTTTCGCCGGAATGCTGATGGTACACATCTGCGGCTGGCAGGTTCGACCGGCACCGGAATTGTTGCAACTATTTACAGTAGTGCTACCGGAATATTCGGAACCTGCTCCTGCCGCAAACACAACCCCGGTTCCAGTTGCAACAGACAAAAGCGAACCCCTGTCAAATAGGCAACAGCAAACCACTATAGAACAGCAGACCCCTTTTGAAACTGTAAAATCGCCTCCGGAACCGGAAGAAACCGTTACTCCAGAGGTTGAGCAGATCACCGACACAACTCAAACCCCGGTTGAAAAGGAGCCATCGGCGCCTATCAGCAAACCGGTCGATGCACTCAGCGAGAAGACTGAAATTCCCCAGAAAATGCATGAGCCGGCTAAGGTTGAGCACACAAAAAAAGCAATTCGCAATGTCATCCCCAAAAGACAAAAACCAGAAATCGTCACTCCAAAAAAGTCAGAGACGGCACAAGCGCCTGTCCCCACGACCGCCGCTCAAACTGCAGCGATGCCTTCAGCAGTTTCTTCTGCGAAATCATCTTCCGCAGCCAGAAAACCCGGTTCATCGCCTGATTCTGACACAACGGCATCGCCTGGTCCAGACCCGGCAGATCATTTTTCTGAACGAAAAGCACCCGCAAGACCCCTGTCAAATGACGAACAGAAAGAGATTGCCAGATATCTGGCCCAGGTGCGTCGATCTCTCGAAAAAAGCAAAAAATATCCCACTGAAGCGAGAAAAGAGCGTCTAGAAGGACAGGTCCGGGTAAAATTCAGAATAACCGCTGACGGCCAGGCGGAAGAGGCAACGATAACAGGGCAGGCACCCGGAATCCTGGCAGAATCAGTTCTTCAGATGCTTGCCGGCAGGCGTTTTTCGGCGCCGCCACCCGGCTGGCAACCGAATGTCGCCGTCGAGCTCAAAATAAACTTCAACCTGCGCTGAATTGCAACTCTTCGGCATCGGCCTGTGTCCTGAAGAACCAGATAGCGTCTATCAAAGCTTGAACGCTGTCATTGCGAGGAGTGAAACTACGAAGCAATCGCACGCTCAAGACTGAGATTGCTTCGTCGCGCTGCTCCTCGCAATGACAAACTTAACATTGTCACGGCGCGGAGCGTAACGACGTGGCAGTCGCTGGTAAGGCACCTGGATTACGATTGCTTCGCTCCGCTCGCAATGACAGTGCGAAACGAGTGCGAACGAACCGACCGAAGGCCAGGGATGGTCAAGTGTCGGTGAGTCGCTGGAGTGCGAACGAAACGACCGAAGGCCATGGATGGCCTGACCGCAAAAGTTGAAACCCATGGGCTTAATGGCATCAGATTCATTCAGACACCTGTCTGACTTTTGCCGACGGCCTTGACCGCGACCTCTTTAACACCGCGCAGGTCTACTTTGCCGGTACCGAGAACAGGTATTTTATCGACTTTGACAAAGCTATCCTTTTTCGGAATA
Source organism: uncultured bacterium (assembly GCA_964474705.1). GTDB lineage: Bacteria > Muiribacteriota > Ozemobacteria > Ozemobacterales > Ozemobacteraceae > Rifleibacterium. The sequence goes on along the minus strand of CAYYUI010000018.1, from coordinate 34,433 downwards.
AACAGGTTTGGCAGGCCCATTCCAGCCATTTTTTCAAGAACCCCGGCAATCTTTTCCTCGTCGATCGTATGAACGACCGCAAGTGATTCGCCCTTACGCTCATCCGGCACAGCCGTGACCGCGAACACCCTTATTTCTGAGCCGAAAGCCTCGTGCAGGGCATCTTCGACCTTGCCGTGCGGCACCATTTCGCCGCCGATTTTTGAAAAGCGCGACAGGCGGTCGGTGATTTTTATGAAGCCGCTTTCGTCCATTATCGCTATGTCACCGGTTGTATACCATCCGTCTTTGAGAACCTTCTCTGTCAGATCAGGTCTGCCGATATATCCCTGCATGACGTTCGGCCCCTTGACCAGCAGCATTCCAGGTTTGCCGGGCGGCAACTGCAAACCGGTATCGGTGTCGACGATACGCACCGAAACGCCTGGAACCGGGTGCCCGACAAAACCTCGCCGGGAACCGAACTGATAAATCCCCTGTCCGCGATAGTCAAGGGTGCTGACGGTTATTGCCGGGGCGCATTCAGTTGCGCCGTAGCCCTCAATCGGCTTCAGGCCAAACTTTTCTTCAAAAGCCACGGCAAGTTTTTCAGTCAGCTTTTCAGCGCCGGTGAAAACAATACGCAGACTGCCAAACTGCCCTGGTGAGCAGCGGCGCATATAAATCTGCAGAAAAGTCGGCGTCGCGATCAGAAAAGTAACCGCCTCGCTTTCGATTATCTCGCCTATTTTTCCTGCATCGAGCGGATTGGGGTGAAAGACGATGCTCATGCCGAAACGAATCGCATACCACAGCGACATATAACCGAAAGAATGAAACAATGGCAGAATGCCGAGCAGGCTATCCTGAGCGTTGACAGTTATGGCCTGACCAACGGCTTCGGCATTTGAAGCGACATTATAATGAGAAAGCATGACGCCTTTTGGCTCACCGGTGCTGCCGCTCGAAAAGATTATCGTTGCCGTATCTTCAACGGCAGGTCGGGAAACCGCGCCGCAGAGTTTCTCGATCAGCCTGATCGGCAGGCACAACGATGCCGCCAATGCTGCAAGCTTTGTTACAAAACCGATTGCGGGAATCACATCTTCGAGACAGATTATTTTTGCATCTTCAGGAAGTTCAACAGTGGCTTTTTCAAGAAATGCCCGGCTGGTGATTATACTTCTGACGGCGGCCTGTTTTAAAGCTGAGGTCATACCAGCTTTTCCGGCGGTGAAGTTCAGGTTGACCGACACTTTGCCGGCCATAGCGGTGGCAATATTGGCGATAGCCCCACCCATGGTCGGCGGCATGAGAATGCCGACTCTTTTTTCTTCGCCCCAGAGCGGCTTGAGAGCCATAGCCAGTGCAATCGAGCTGGTCAGGGCAGTCAGACGGCGCAGCGATTTTCCTGACGAATCTGCGAAAGCGACACGCCAAGGGCGGGTGCGCATACGCCTGATGAAGTAATGATGCAGCGGTCGCGATTCACCGCGACGGTATTCCCAGGCCCGGGTTGCCAGTTCCTGAACCGCGATGCGAACATTGTGAGCCGGGGTGTCTGAGGGCAGTGGCTCACCGAAGGTGACGGTGATCGGATATGGAAACGTTTCGGGAAGTTTTGATAGAAAGCGGCCGCCGGAACGGCTGTAAATGCTTCCCCAGACCCGGTCAAGATGAACCGGAATGATCGGGGCGCTGCGGCCGCGCACGATCTTTTCGAGACCGCGACGGAACGGCAGCATCTGGCCGGTTCGGGTGATCTGCCCTTCAGCAAAGATGCAGACCAGGTCGCCCTGATCGAGAAAACTGCCCGCATCGCGCAGGGCTTTGAGAATGACCTTGAGGCCGCCGGTGGCAGATACCGGAATCGCGTGCATTGCCTTCATGAGCCAGTGCAGCATCGGATGGTGGTAATAAATCTCATCGACCAGAAAGCGAACTTGACGGTCGGTGCTGGCCATCACCAGAAAGCTGTCGATAAAGGAAACATGGTTTGGAACCAGCAATGCCCCGCCTTCGAGCGGAATTTTTTCGCCGTTCACAATAGTAAGGCGGTAGAAGAAGTGAGTGATGATGACGAAAATAAGCCTGATCAGGAAGTCGGGCAGCAGATAAATGGCCCAGAGCATACCGCCGCTGGTGATAACTGAAGCGAACATCAGAATGGCGAGGGGCGAGAGCCCGGCAACTGCAAGACCGGCGGCTCCCAGCGAGCCAACGACTATGGATGCGAAAATGAAGACGTTGGCCAGGGCAATGATGCCACCACGGCGCTCCGCCGGCGACCGCCATTGCAGAATGGCATTCAAAGGCACCACTATCAGGCCGCTGGCAATGCCGAGAGCAGTCATGATCGCAAGGGTTGCGTGATACCCCGGTGCGAGCAGGCCGAAAAGCATGGTGAAAAAGCCGATGCCGATCGCTCCGAGCGGAATCAGGCCATATTCAACGAGGCGACCTGAAAGCCTGCCGGCCCAGACACTGCCGAGACCGACGCCAAGGCCGTAAAACGCTAGCGGAAGACCGCTCAGGGTGTCAGAGCCTGACTGACCACGGGTGAGTGCTTTGGCATAGACAAGAATATCCTGACCGAGCAGACTTGCGACCGCCCAGAAAAGGCCTGAGCCAAGAACAGCCAGCCAGATGACGCGGTCGTTAAGAATAGCCCGCAGAGCCCCACTGAGGGTATCGAAAAGACCTCCTTCACTGCGGGCAGCCGGCACATCGGGAATTCCGATGGAAGCGACAAAACCCGCCAAGGCAAAAGCGGCCAGACATAACCCACTGAGCCAGATACTGGCCCCGGCCATGTCGAGAAGAAAGCCGCCGGCTGCTGTGCCGGCGATGATAGCTATAAAAGTCCACATTTCGAGGGCGGCATTGCTTTTAGAAAGCCGGTCATGGGGTAACAGCTCAGGCAGAATGCCATATTTGGCAGGGCTGAAGATCGCGGTCTGAACGCCCATCAGACTGAGTATAAGCAGCTGAGGAATATATTGCGGATAAATCAGGCTCAGGGTAGCCAGACACATGAGAACGACTTCAAAAGCCTTCATCCAGACAATGACACTGCGTTTGCTCAAACGGTCGGCGAGCAGACCGGCCGGCAGAGAAAAAATCACGATCGGCAGCGTAAAAGCCACAAATGTCATGGTCGTCTGCAGCTGCGATAGATTTTCAAACTGCTCGCTGCCGGGCTGCAGCCCGGCGGTGGCTGCCCTGATGGCCAGAAAGGCCACGATCATTTTCCAGGCATTGTCATTGAAAGCACCGAAAAAATTAGCAGTAATAAGCCGACTGATTGAAATCGGCGCAGCAGTTTCGCTCATGATTTTTCTCCCGGGACCTGATTGTGTGCCTTTGCCTGATTCGGTTCTGCCGACAAAGCGGGCATGTTGATTACCTCTCGTTCGCATCGATTTTAACACAAATCCTGATGACGTGGTAGAATGTGCCGTCATGATCGCATGGTACAGCTGAACCGTCTGCGATCAGAACAGGCAACTCGAGCTAAGGGAAAGGGAATCATCATGTTTGCAAGAATCAGGGAATACCTGCGGGAAGCATTTGCGGAGGCAAGGTTACGCCACGAATTGTCAACATTGCTGCCGGCGCCGAAGCTGAATGAATTTCTCAGTCAGTTTCAGCTCATATCGCGCCAGGTCAACTGCCCGCACAATCCCAGTCATATTCTGACATTTGTAAATGCGCTGCTGAAGATTCCCAAAGACGTTCCGGGGGTCATCCTCGAAGCCGGCTGTTTCAAAGGCGGCAGCACCGCCAAGTTCAGCCTGATTGCCAGGTATCTTGGTCGCGAACTGGTTGTCTTCGATTCATTCGAAGGGCTTCCCGACAATGACGAGAATCACGAACAGACGATCAGCGGCACCTCGATCAAAGACTGGTTCAAGGGTAAAGAGTTCTGCGGAGCCCTCGATGAGGTCAAAAACAACGTCAGCCGCTTCGGCGACCCTTCCGTATGCCGCTACGTCAAGGGCTGGTTCGAAAATACCCTGCCCGGCTTCAATGAAAAGATATGCGCCGCCTATCTCGATGTCGACCTGGCTTCTTCAACCCGCACCTGCCTGCAGCATATCTACCCGAAACTTTCTAAAAAGGGCGTTATCGTATCACAGGATGGCGATTTTCCTCTGGTAATAGATGTTTTCAAAGACGACGAATTCTGGCAAAAAACGGTCGGCTGCGAAAAGCCCGCCATAGATGGGCTGGGCAGCGAAAAAATGCTGACGATCGTCAAACCCTGAACGGATCAGGATTTATCTTCGCCCCACAGATGCCCCTGCAGCCAGACAACAGCGCGCACCTGCGCACCGGTGGCCGGAGGCGCGGTATTGCCGAGAACCTTGTCGGTCACGAGAATGTCGAGAAGCTGTTCTTCCATTTCTGATGAACAGCCGATCACGACACTCACTCGCCAGACTTTGCGGCCAAGCATCGGCAGTTCGAGCTCAGAAACAGAACGCACCGGACCATGAATCTCATAATGGTCGGCGCCCAGATCGGGCCGGTTCAGCAGAGCCCACAGACCATCGACAGAATCTTTTCCCGGCGGCATGATCGCAAAAAAGTAGGCAAAGGCCCGGAGAGAAAAAAGATAAGTCGCGTCTTTACGGTAGGCGACCCGGTCACAGAGGTAACGTGCATCATAAAAAGTCAGTGCCAGTTCTTCTTCTTCACCTGCAAGAACCTGCAGCTGCGCCTCAAGACGGTTCGAAAAAAGCCTTACTGCCAGAAGCCTGCAGGTATAGGTAACCCCGTCACTGCAGAAGGGAAAAACCGCCTGCAGAGCGTTCTGTGCCCCACCCTCCTCGCTTCTGACTATACAGCTGAGACCGTTTAACCCGGTCGGCCACTGCAACAGCCATCCGGAAGGCTCATCGGCCGCCAGGGGCTTGAATTCGCCGCTGCGGGCCGTGGCATAGGTTACCGCCAGCTGACTGGCAGCGATGATATCAGAAATCGAATCGAAGAGTTTTTCGGTGTCGTCATAAAAAAGTTCGATCTGATCGAGGTGCCCGGGTGACTGCTCTTCGTTGAGAGTGGTAATCAGTTTATCGTTATCGAATAGAAACAGGTTTTCCATGCGGCCATTATAACATAACCCCACTTTGGCCCTGATAATCTGACAATTCATTAGAACCAGATAATAGTAGGAAAAAAGTTAAAAAAGTTTTTGTATGGCGGTGGCCATGGCTGGTTTTTCAGGTATGCCAACCTTTGCCATTGTCTGAGTTTGTACGTTTCTGTCGGCAAAGAAATGGTTAAAGAATCTTCATTTCCGGTCGAAAGGGTTTATGGATTTGTTTGCCTCCTTATTTTTCAGTCCGGGAATAACCCCGGATTCTTTTTTTTAGCCAGTTTGATTTTTGTTTATACCCGGGATGACTGTTTCGTGCCCCCTCCGGCATTTTCAGGCAAAAGCAAGCCCCTGCACCAGGCTTTTGCCAGATGCAGGGGCTATTCAGGTCAGAATAAGAGAATCAGTTGCCTTTCATCATTGCTTCAATGTCGGCTTTGACTTCACCGGTCGGCATGATGTTGAATTTTTCGACGAGCACTTTGGCAACCGTCGGAGACAGGAAGGCGGGAAGCGTCGGGCCAAGGCGGATTTTCTTGACACCCAGGAAGAGCAGGGCAAGAAGAACGGCGACGGCTTTCTGTTCATACCAGCCGATATCGAATGAAAGCGGCAGTTCGTTGATATCCTTGAGCCCGAAGACTTCTTTGAGCTTGAGGGCGATGACGGCGAGTGAATAGCTGTCATTGCACTGGCCGGCGTCAAGAACGCGGGGGATGCCACCGATATCGCCGAGCTGCAGCTTATTGTAGCGATACTTGGCGCAACCGGCAGTAAGAATTACGGTTCCTTCGGGCAGATTCTGGGCGACGTCGGTGAAATACTGGCGGCCTTTCTGGCGACCATCACAGCCGGCCATAACGACGAATCTTTTGATCGCGCCACTCTTAACGGCAGCAACCACCTTGTCAGCCAGGGCAAGAACCTGATTGTGGGCAAACCCGCCGACGATTTCGCCGGTTTCGATTTCAGTGGGCGGCTGGCAATTTTTGGCCTGAGCGATGATTGCAGAGAAATCCTTTTTGCCGTCGCCAACACGGTCAGCGATGTGCTTAACGCCGGGATAACCGGCATTGCCAGTGGTATAGATTCTGTCTTTATAGGCGTCTTTAACCGGAACGATGCAGTTGGTGGTCATGAGAATCGGGCCATTGAAGCTGGCAAATTCGGTATCCTGTTTCCACCAGGCATTGCCGTAGTTGCCATGGAAATGGCTGTATTTCTTGAAGGCCGGATAATAATTGGCCGGCAGCATTTCGCTGTGGGTGTAGATGTCGATGCCGGCATCCTTGCTCTGTTCGAGCAGATCATGGAAATCGCGCAGGTCATGACCGGAAACCAGAATACCAGGGCGTTTGCCGACCCCGATCTTGACTTTGGTGATTTCCGGGTTGCCATAGGTCGAAGTGTTGGCCTTGTCGAGCATGGCCATAGTGGTAACGGCGATCTGGCCGCATTCCATAACCATGGCGATCATGGCATCGACACTGAGGTTTTTGGTGGTCGAAGCCAGAGCCTTGACGAGGAATTTATTGACGCTGTCGTCGTGATGTTTGAGAACGGCTGCGTGTTCGGCATAGGCGGCTACGCCCTTGAGGCCGTAAACCAGCAGCTCGCGCAACGATCTGACATCTTCGTTTTCAGTGGCGAGAACGCCGACTTTTTCGGCTTTGCCAAGATAATCAGCCTTTGAGGCCGGCTTCCAGGTGGTGGCTTCTGACAGCCCGGCAACGTTAACGCCGGCGGCGGCCAGTTTGGCTTTCAGCTCGTCGCGAACCTTAATAATTTTGTCAATCTGTGTATAGAAGCGATTGTCATCAAAATTGGCATTGGTGATGGTCATAAACAGTGAGTTGCAGACCAGTTCGCCCAGCTCATCGGTCATCATACCTTTGGCTGAGGCCAGTTCGCCCAGCTCGCCGAGGCCCTTGAGGGTGAAAAGCAGCAGATCCTGAAGATTGGCGGTTTCGGGCTGCTTGCCGCAGACACCCTTGATCGAGCAACCTTTGCACGCAGCGGTTTCCTGACACTGAAAACAGAACATACCCATGATAGTTTCTCCTGTGTATTAATTTTAAAAATATTAACTTTGGTAATTCGAGCAGAATTAGAACTGGATCACTTTACTCATTCTTCGATCTGATCATGATCAGCAACATCTTGAAACCGTCGCCGGGCAGAACGGCATGCGGAATATTGGCCGGCATGATCAACCCTTCACCAGCCTTCACTTTGTAGACATTGCTGCCCACCTGAAAGCTTCCCTCTCCTTCGAGAACCTGAACCGTAGCGTCGTATGGCGATTTATGTTCGGTAATGCCCTGACCTGCAGCGATAGCGAAAAGAGTCAGACTGCCTGCGGGTTTATCAAGCAGGGTCTTGCTGACAATCGAACCATCAGCAAAAGTTACGAATCCGGCCAGGTTGATTACCGTTTCTGGTTTCCATAATTGAGTCATTTTAGCAAAGCCTCCTTTAATTGTCAGTATATTCTGCTGGTTTTGATTATTTCGCCTTCAAGGCTCATTGTAACTTCATCAACAACCAGATTCTGCGGTTTTGAGCGCTCGAGTGCCGCTTTGACCATTGCAGTCAGGCCGCCGCAGCATGGCACTTCCATGCGCAGTATGATGACGCGCGGAATATTGTTCGAAACGAAAATTTCGGCGAGCTTTTCGACGTAGCCTTCGGTGCGATCGAGCTTAGGGCAGGCAATTGCCACTGACCGGCCGCGAACGTATCGCCATTGAACGTCCGGGCTGGTAACCGGCGAACAGGTGCTGAGAACGACCATTTCGCGGTTATCGAAAAACGGAGCACGCGTGGGCAGCAGATGCAGCTGCAGGGGCCACTGAGAAATTTCTGACTTCATGACTACCGGCATTGCACCTTCGGCAACCGCAGTAGCGGCCTTCTGCTGCGACTGCATGGAACGCATACGACTGCCGGGGCAGCCGCCGCCGTGTGCCTGAGCTGCAGCCGACATTTTCTGCTCGTGAATCTTGTGCGATTCGCGCATAAATTTTACGCCTTCTTCACCGCGGGTTTTTTCGACGTGCTCGATAGTGCGGTCAAAATCGAACTCTTCGCTTTCACGCTCGGTTATTTTGAGAGCGCCGGTCGGGCAGGTGCCGATGCAATCGCCGAATCCGTCGCAGAAGGTTTCTTTCACCAGTTTCGCTTTTCCATCAACCAGCTGCAGAGCACCTTCAGCACAGCCGGTGATGCAATTGCCGCAGCCATTGCAGAGTTCTTCGTTGATCGAGATGATTTTGCGAACCGCCATGTTTTTGCTCCTTGGTTTTCTTGTTTTCTTACATTATTATTATGGTCGAATTTGCATGTTTAAGCTTTGACTTAAGTCAAAAGCAGCAACTTTTTTTATTTTTTTTGCGAGGTATGATGCAACAGGCTCTAGCAGACAGTTTCAGCAAATGTGACCTGCTGCGGGAAATGCACCCCGAGTTTCTCGAAGCTCTTGCCGGCATCACCGTCGAACGCCATCTGCCGGCTGGACAGACCTTGTTCGTGCAGCATCAGGAAGCCACCGGCTTTTACCTTATCAATTCGGGCAGTGTCAAAATTTATCGAATCGGCGGCGACGGCCGTGAACAGGTGATTCATCAATTTGGCGAAGGCGAGATTGTCGGGGAAGTGCCGGTATTTCAGGGAACTGTCTATCCTGCCTGCGCAACGGCAACCAGCGATTGCGAACTGATTTACTTCGGGCGCGACCGCTTCATCGCCTTGGGTCGTCAACAGCCCGAGATTTTTCTCAACATGCTCGCGATTCTGTCGCGAAGATTGCGTCAGTTTGTCGAATTGATAGATGACCTGTCTTTGAAGGATGTTTCGGCGCGGCTGGCGAAGTATCTGCTGCGCAGCTGCGAACCAGGTCGCAATCGCATCGTCGAGCTCAAGCATACCAAAGGTGCTCTTGCCTCGCGCCTTGGCACTATTCCGGCAACCCTGAGCCGCACCTTCAAAAAATTTCAGGAAATAGGTGCCATCAGGGTGAACAACAATAAAATCGAGATCCTGGATTGTGAAATACTTGAAAGCATCGTCAACGGCGACAAGCTCAGCGATCTGGGTTAACAGTCGCTGCCATTAACTCCTGCGAAGCGAAAAAATAGAGCTTTTTCGCCTGTCAGGCATATCAGCCGGGTTGCTTTTTTATGCAGCTGCAAAATCAGTCTTTGGCATCTGAAAAAAGCCTGATTCTCACCCGTTTGAGCCCCTTGCCGGTGCGATCTCCGTTGACAACGCGGTTCAAACCCAGATAAATATCGTAATTCACCGGGCCTTCCTTGTCTTCCTGGCCGCCAAGGCTGAAAATGTGAGGAGATATGACGGAGCCGTCGATGCTGCGGTCGTTCTGCCAGTCAAGGCGGTTATTGCGGATATCGAAAATCACTGTCGAATCAGATGTTGCCAGGTTGCCGGTGGAACCCAGCACCTTGCCTTTCTCAGGATCTGCTTCCATGAAATCGTCACCGTAAACAGTCAGGTTGCCATCGAGAATCTGGGCTTCGCCATCGCGACTCTGATGGCCGCTGTCACCGCCGTAACCATTATTCGAAACCGAGTCAGCGATGTTGAAAGTCCAGTATTTCACATCGTAGCCGTAGAGAAGTTCAACCCGAGCCCGCACTTTTTCGGTAGTTTTCGGATCGAGCGTCAGCTGAATTACCGCCTGACTGTCACAGGGCCCGTAAAAAGCCTTGATCGCCTGCGGATTGCGGTTTCCGATGCGGTTGTTTTCAAGATCGACCTCGCAATCGACTTCGTCAGGGAAATTACCTGGGGGAATTATTTCGGGGTCACGGCGCTTCATGAACTGAAGCGGAACATCGCCATCGAAAGCTCTGGTATCGCTCTGATCTTCAACTATTCCCGCAACCGGGGCCCTATCGGCCTGTTCAGCTTTCAGCGCACTTTCAGGAAAATTCAGCAGCAAAGCTGCCGCAGACAGCAGCAAAAGTTTACCCAGCTTCATAATCAGCCTCCATCCTCAAAGTTACCGGCAACAGAACCGAGAAAACAAGCGCAGAAATCCTCTTTATCAGCGGGAGACAGCACCCTGGTGCATATTTTCGAAGGCTCGTTTTTCTGAAAGCAGACGCTGGTATCTCTGAACCGTTTCAAGGCTCAGATCTGCGAGAATCAATCTAGATGCCGCCTCATCGACTCCCTCGAGTCTATCGACAGCATAAATGAACTGACAAACACGCGCAATCTGGGCAGTATCGACAGCAACCACTTCAAACGGGTTACGGCGGGGAGCAACGGCGGCAGTCAGAGCAACCCGCGAGCGACCAGGGGTGCCACGATAGCCGATTTCCTTGAGACGTTCGCGGGCCTGGTTGGCAACCTGGGTGGCTGGAAACCGGCTGACACAGCTTCGATAGGCTTCGGCAGCTTCAGATTTGCGGCTGACATACTCGTTCAAAACACCGAGAACATACAGAGCGTCTGGAATCAGGCGTTCATTACCATGCCGGTCATACTGGCCGAGAAAATCGCGGTATTCCTGAATCGCCTGCCAGTAGTCCTTGAGGTTTGCCGAACAGTAACCGATCATATAGGCAGCATCACGTCTGACGTAATCACTGTTGCTTAAACGGGAAATCGAGCGGAAAAGTTCGCGGGCGCCCTGAATGTCGTTACGGTTGAGCAGAGAGTGGGCCCGGTTGAGTTCGGGGTCGTAAGCACTGCCGACAGTATCGACACCCATCTGTTCAAGCAGCAGATACAGGTAAGGGCGCTGGGCATCGGTCAAAGGAATTCGGCTGACCAGCTGGTTGTAAAGAATATCTTCGACTCTGATCCATGGGTCACCACTGGTCGGATAAGCGATGCGACGACCGTCTGAACCTTCACGCCAGGTCCAGCCGTTGAGCGGGTAAACGATGCGATGACCGTCACGACCTTCAGTCCAGGTCCAGCCGGAGATTGGATAAACGACTCGAAGCCCATCGCTGCCTTCAGTCCAGGTCCAGTCAGAGATCGGGTAAGCAATGCGTCGACCCGTCCGATCTTCTGTCCAGGTCCAGCCGGAAATCGGGTAAATGACTCGGCGGCCGTTGCGACTTTCAGTCCAGGTCCAGCCCGAGATCGGATAAACGATGCGGCGGCCATCTGCGCCTTCAGTCCAGGTCCAGCCGCTGGATGGGTAACAGACTTCAACGCCATCCTGTCCTTTGGTCCAGCTCCAGTTCCAGTTGGCACTGGCGCTTTGAGCGACGGTCACCAGCAGCAGAACGGTCAGAAGTCCGATGATTTTTCTCATAATCAAACCCCTCTTAGAAAATTATAAGTTATTTTAACACCTATTCCCGGTAATAACAACGTAAGCGCTCAGTAAAACCGCATCGCATTTTTTTGCTGAGTGCTTATTGAATCCTGCAAAAACAAAATAGAGTTTGTTCGACGGCCCGGCATATCAGCCGGGTTGCTTTTTTGCTGACAGGAAGTCAGCGATACTCGACAGCATCAGGATAGATGCTGTCGGGTGCTACAGCGATTAGCTCAGAGCTGGCTTTTGCCTATGGCAAACCCTCACTTCGTTCGTCACAAGCTTCCGAAAAAGCAATCCCGTCTTCTCTCCGCGCCTGTTTATGATTTATTAGAGGGCGCTTTAATTATGCAGTTATCAATAACATCATAATATCAAAGGCAAGAGCAGGGCAATGATCACGGCGATGAAAGCTACTGAAAAAGCTGCCACCATAAAGCTGTGCGGCACAAAAGTAACCGGAGTCGGCATATTCCTCCTCGCATCGTTCTCTGAGGCGGTTGATCGGCGGTTATGCCTCCAGTATTGCACCAGTGAGAACATGAAAGCCAATGACAGAACAGTGAAAACAAAAAAAAGTAACAGGCCATCATCTGCGGTCGCGTATGACAAAATGGTCATATAAACGCTGATCAAGGAACATAGAGCTGAAACGGCTATGCCTATCCAGAGAGACATGCTTTCCACCTTTTTGAGTTGGCTTATGCAGCATTAAAACATACAGGGAAAACATTGCGCCAGCATTTTTCCTTAGCCTCAGTCAGGCATGATAGACCCAGACCGTAGATTTGCCCAGTACCCGGCGGTGAAATTTTACCCACTTGACGCATCGAAAAAAGCATCTATATTGCTGATTGTAAAAGTTAAATGAAGTCAGCTGCTGGTTGCATTAATTCGCGTGCAGACTTCAACAGTTGAAAACCGGCTTGCTGACAAGCTTTTGCAGGCGAAGTCTTAAATTTTCCGATATATCTGACATTCAGGCGGTTTTTTGTTGCCGACTGGTCGCCAATTCTGGTGCCATCGATCAGATTTCCCGAACCCTTTATGCAAGGCGGGCTCACAGACTTCTGTAAGCTCCGCCAATCCTGCTGCGCGAGGTAAAACCATGTATTACGTCAGAAGAATTCTGCTGGGTCTTGTGCTCGTCGATCTGCTTTTTCTCTTCATCTATGATGCAGCGCCCCTGCTGCTGTCTGAAATAGGTACTATGAAAATCGATGACTGGCAGTATCTGTCTCTCCAGAGTGATGAAAAGCCTGATCCGGTTGCACCACTCAGAAGCGCACCATGGTATCTTCTGGCATTGTTTCTGACCATCGAAATAATCAGACATATTCTCGCAAGAACCAGGTCGATAAGCCATTTTCTCGAATATGCATCCGTTCTGGTAATTTGCCTTGTGCTGTTTTCGATCAGCGGCCCGATGATCAGCTCAATTACCGATCAGGGTTATCATGATTATGGCTTTTCAGTCGGCGGCGCGAAAGATATCAACAATTTCCGCGCCAATATTGCAGCCGGCTATCTACCTCAACCATCTGACATAACTTACGAAGGGCTGTTTTATGATTATCACTTTGCTACCGGCCATTCGACCAGTTCATCGGCGTCTGCCACCCCGAAACTTTTTGCGCCAACCTGGTCAACTGCAATGAGTTATGATCCCAAAACAGGCAAGCCTGAGCATTTTCTGGCAGTGGGCCTAAAATCGCAACTTTCGGCAAAGGAATTTGCCCGCAAAAAACTCAATCTGGTCGTGGTCCTCGACATTTCCGGCTCGATGAGCAGCCCTTTCAACAGCTATTATTACGGAACTACACGCCGATACCCCGGGATGAACAACGAAACAGCAAAGATTTCCAAACTGGAATCAGCCTGTTCGGCACTGGTAGCCATGCTGAACCATCTGCGCCCCGACGATCGTCTCGGAATCGCCCTCTTCAATCACAATGCCCATCTGGCGAAACCGGTATCGACAGTTGGCAACACCGACCTCGAGGCATTGAAAAAGCATATTCTCGAACTTGAAGAATGCGGAGCCACAAACATGGAAGCCGGCCTGGAAATGGGCCGCAGCATGCTCGCCCGCTTCAGTCTCTGCAATCCTGAAGAATACGAGAACCGCATCATTTTCATGACCGACGCCATGCCAAATACTGACGATACCAGCGAATCCGGCCTGCTTGAACTTACTGCCCGCATGGCAAAAAACCGGGTATATCTGACTTTTATCGGCATGGGCGTCGATTTCAATTCGCAACTGATAAAGTCGATCACCAGTATCAGGGGTGCAAATTACTACTCAGTTCATTCTCCCGGCGATTTTACCCGGCGTCTTGCCGACGAATTCGAGTGCATGGTAAACCCGATGGTGTTTGACCTGTCTCTGACCCTAAAAGCCCAGAATCGAAGAATTCTCAAGGTCATAGGTTCGCCTGAGGCCGATTCCGCTTCAGGCCGCATCATGCATGTTAAAACCCTGTTTCCGGCACCAACGAATAATGATGGTACCCGTGGCGGTATCATTCTTCTACAGCTTGACGGACCGCTCGGCAATGATGCAACCCTGTCGGTCAGTTACGAAAACCGCACCGGGCAAATCGAAGAACACACTGATATTCTGAACTGCGGGGCACCGGAAAATGAATACTTTGCCGACAATGGCATCCGCAAAGGCATCTTACTGATGCGCTACGCGGACATTCTAACTACGGCAGCTACGGCCAAACACAAGCAGACAGGCCCGGCCGATGAGCAGAATGATGGTTCAGGCTGGTCTTACTGGGAAAGGCCCGGCCGCTGCTTTCAGCTGGCAGCTGGCACCCGGGCCGATCTGGCCGGTTTTCGCGACTATTTCACCCGAGAAAGCAACTCGATCGGCGATCCTGCCCTGCAGAAAGAGCTTGTATTGCTGGATAGGCTCATCAGCATGGAGCAGAGCAACCCTTAAACGATACTACTGAACGCAAAACTTATTATAAATTCTCTGCTTTGATAACCGAGTCGATTTCGGACCGGGTGTAGCGGGGCGGCAGCAGCATGCCGTTGACCTGGTCGAGAACTCCAACCAGACCCTGAAAAACGAACAGACACAGACGTCTGCCCCTGCGACTATCTGTTTCTTCGAGACGGCGATCTTCCCTTTCGCCCTTCTGGCCATCATCCTGATAGATCCATCTGCCGCCAAAGGTCTTCTTCCAGGCGTAAACCTGCCCTTTTACGTCAATCAGTTCATTAACGGAGGTTGTACGGCTGAATCCGTCGGCATCCGGGGTCAGCTGCCGCAAAGTTTCGACAACGGCAAAGCCATGCTTGAACTGGCCAGCTTTTGTATAGCGCGGAGAAACAACGAAACTGCCTGTGTTGTCGATATAGCCTATGCCCATGCCCACGGCAGCAGACATCAGCTTGTCGTTACCAGAATCGGTAATGGCTTCGAATGAATCAGGAAGCTGCAACATGCCCCATTGGCCGTTAAGCCTGACTAGAGCTCTCGGTTGGCGCCTGTCGCCCATTTCGCCATAGTTTTCGAGTGAAAATGCCATTTCGAAACGCGGGGTCACGACAATCCTGCCGAAACGGTCGATGAATCCCCACAGATTGCCGACTTTAACCGCAGCGATGCGGCCCGGGCTAACCCAGTGCCTGCCTGAAAAGGGCCTTACTTCTTCAAACCGCGGTGAAATGGCCCAGATGCCGTTGGTTCCGATGAACCCCCACTGGTTGTTGCGCCGGCATGGCAGCAGGTGATCAGATTTTGGCAATAGATTTTCGAAGACGTTCAGCGGGTTTTCATCCCACCAGTCAGCTTCCCACCAGCTTATCTGCTCAAAAACAGGCTCGAGAACCACAGAACCGTTTTTGCCAAGATACCCCCACCGGTCACCTTTTCTGAAAGGGGTGATCATGGCGCGGCGTGAAAAAGGCCTGATTTCATCGAATACAGGCTCGACAATCCATTCGTTGTGCGCGGTAACCAGGCCATACAGGGGCTTTCCATCGACTATTTTCTCTGCCGGCCGGACAATTTGCCCCAGTACACTGAAAAAGTAACCGCAACCAAGAACAACAGCGATCAATGTACTTAAGACAAGATTTCTGAAAACAATGCTGTTCCATGGCTGATCGCGAAAGTTTCCTCTGAGAATATGTGCTGAATAAGCCCAGCCAAGCACAGGAATAAGGGAAAACCCGAGCAGGCGCATCATGTCAAAAGGATATGAGAGCACCGACAAAAGCCTGTTGAATATCTCCACATCACTTTCTTTAACAGCACTGGTCAATGTAGTGACATAAAATTTTCTCATACCCAGCAGATGGCAAAACAGCGAAACAGTCTGCAGAGAGGCAAAAATGGCGAAAAAAAGCAGGATTGTCGTTACCAGGGTCGTTTCGGCAAAATATCTGTCAAATGCCGGCCTGAGCGGCCAGAGAAACCAGGCAATCAGCAGCAGTGTCACTACGGGCGGAACAAGAAGACCAGCCAGGCTGGCATAAAAACGGGCGACCAGTTGGCGAATCTCTGACATCAACTTGTTTTTTTCACTATAAACTCTTCTACCCAGCCGTTAACGCCTTCGTCAATCCAGTGCAGTTCGTTGTTTCTTTCCAGCTCAACTTTGGCTGGGGTCATCAGTTCAGGGTATTTTTCTTCAACCCGACGGTTGCGTGGTTCACCGCGCCGACCAGGCACGCAGAGCCAGTCGGTGAACAGACTCCTGGTGTTCAGCCGGTCGAGAACATTGGCGAGCCAGGTGCCGTATGTCTGACCACCAGCCCAGTTTCTCGACCAGATATAGTCAACGTCGATTCCGTGCGCGAGCAATATATCAGCAACGAACGCTTCATTTTCACAGAGGCAGAAAAGCAGCGTTACAATTTTTTCCGAGCCCCAGACGCGCAGCCGATAAGCAAAGCAGCTGCCGGTGAAATCAAAATTACCCGCTATTCGATTGTTGATTTTGATTGCCGGCCATTCTTTGTATTCGAGAACCTCAAAACTGCCATGCATGCCGCAATCATCAGGAAGCTCATCGAGCCCAGAGGAAAATTCCTGGTAAAAATTGACATCAGTGTGAATGAAAAGGTCGGGACATTCATCGCCGCTTTTTTCACTGCAGGCGCTGCCCGCTGATGACATTCCCTCGACCCGTTCGCCAAAAAGCTTTCTGCCGGAACAGAAGTAATCAAGATCACCCAGATCAGTGCCAGAAGAAGGATAGTAACAGATGCAGCTGAACTTTTTCAGTTCAAAAACCAGAGATTCAACATCCGTCATTTTTTCCTCCCTGCGACTCTCGAGCAGATCGCATCATCAATGATATCAGAGCCCCCCCGGAAAAGCAAAAGCCGAAAGAAGCAATGGGCGGGCGATAAGAAATCATCATCACTGGCTATCAGAGATGCCAGTCTGCTACGGCAGACTGGCATGATCGATGCAGGACTCTATAGAGAAGGTTCAGAGCGGATTTTGAAAAAGAATCCAGGTGTAGAAAACGTATGAAGCGAGCAGCAGAACGCCTTCAAACCTGGTGATTGAAAAACCGGTGCGCATGATCGGCAGACAGGCAAGACTGACGGCGAACATGTACGGGCAGTCGATAGTCACCATGTGCTGCGAAACATCGAGAGGCAGTATCATTCCTGCCAGGCCAAGAATGCCGAGAATATTGAAAATATTCGACCCGACGAC
Organism: uncultured bacterium; assembly: GCA_964474705.1. GTDB lineage: Bacteria > Muiribacteriota > Ozemobacteria > Ozemobacterales > Ozemobacteraceae > Rifleibacterium. Next base: position 17,360 of record CAYYUI010000018.1, on the reverse strand, counting down.
GTTGCCGATGGCAATATCGGATTGCCCACGCAGTGCTGCGACTATCGAGGTCGCAAGTTCAGGCAGAGAAGTGCCTGCCGCTATCAGGGTAAGACCGATCACTTCGTCCGAAATTCCTGCGCTTTTAGCGATTGCGACTGAACCATGCAGCAGCAGTTTGGAACCGGCTATCATCGCCACAAGACCCGTCATAATCAGCCATATTTCGGCCTTGAGGGTCGTCGGGGCGTAGGTTTCACCGGATTCGCTCTGTTCAGCCGCGGGCTCACCACGGGCTTTGGCATAACAATATACCGTGTAGACGATCAGCAGAGCGAATAATGCTGCAGCTTCGACCCTGGAAAGCATATTGTCGGAAGATAAATACCACATCAGCGCAGCAACAGTTATCATAACCGGAACATCCCGACGGATAACCGTTCGACTGCAGGTTATCGGCTGAATCAGAGCCGCAATTCCCAGAATAAAGGCAATATTGAATATATTTGACCCGACGACGTTACCGACAGCGATGCCGGGGTTGCCGGCAAGGCTTGCGTCGACGCTGACCACAAATTCAGGCATCGACGTGCCAAAAGCGACTACAGTCAGGCCGATGACGAGAGATGATATCCCAAACCGGCGGGCAAGATTGGCTGCACCATGAACCAGCCAGTCGGCAGCCGTTGTTAAAAGATAAAGACCGGCACCGATCATTGCGGCAATTTCAAAGTAACCGAATTCAAGTTTAAAAAGCATTTTAATATCCTGTTGGTATTATCCGGAACGGCTCATATTGAGCCGTTCCGGAAGATGAACTGTGAGAAGTGGCCAATCAGATGATTCCGGCGTACATTATCACTCCGACAATTGCGAAAGTAACGACGGTAGCGACGATAATTTTGCCAAGAACGGTTGCGGGGCTGTCATAGTTATCAAGATTGTTTCTATTCTGGTCCATAAAAATTTCCTTTCATTCAGACGGCAGACGACTTTGACGCAGCAAAGCCGCAGTTCAGAGAATTTGGAGAAAGTGCCGTTGAAGAAAGCAATTACCCGTCGCTGCGTGGCAGATGGGGTAAAACGAGACCCCATTCACCGGGAAGAACAGGATTTTGACTATATCGATCGCGCCCTGGTGCATTCGCAGACCAGGAAACAGGTGGCTGGTGGAAAGAAACCTGCTGACAGGTTCTGGCCGGGTGCAGTTGTTGTCTTCCATGGGCAAAATAGCCGGCGAAACCCTGTATTGGCCTGGGTTCACAGAGAAGTTCACCTTCTGGCGAAGCTTCACCAATTGCGGTCTCGCCCTGGCCGACCCGATAGAATGAATTTTTTGGGGTTTCATGCAGGAAACCCTGAAACAAGCCGGCCACGAGTAAAATTACCAGAATTATTCTTTTCACCATTTTATTATACCATAATCATATCAATCTCGCGATAAAACTGGCTAAATGATCAAAAGATTAAAGCTTTATCTGCTGACTGGATTCATTAAAATAATTGGTTTGCAAAATGATAACCTCAGATTTATGATAAGTTTCAAAATTACGAAATAATATTTCAGGTTACAGGTTAAGGTCAGGCAGGAAAAATCCCAGGTTTTTATGATCAGCGTTTTTCAAAGAAAAATTTTAACGATCGTTGCTGTAATCCTGGCAGCATGGCAGGCTCCCTTGTCTGCATGGCCGACTTCTTCAGAATGGGTTCCTGTCTTCAAGGGCGGCCAGATAATCCAGGATTCGAATAGTGACACAAACGGCAGCCGCAACATTGTTTCCGATGCAACGCACGCGGCTCTTTTTATTTTTAACGATGGCACCAATCTGCATTTTCGCATCCGCCTCGATCAAAACCCGGCCGGCACAGGTGGTCAGGGGTATCTGCAGGCTTTCGGCTGGGGCGTTCTTTTTGATACGAACAAATATGCCGGTGATTATGAATGGATGATCATGCTTGACGGCATCAGCAGGGTTGAAAGCATTGCTCTGCGACGCAACGACATCCAGGGGGCACTGGGCGACCCCTCCGATAAAGCAGAAACTCTTTCTCAGAGCCTCCCGCTGCCAGGAAATTATCTGATCAGTGCAGCCGACACTTCATTCAATGGCGACCAGGACTATTTTCTTGACTGGCGCTTTCCATTCGCCACTTTTAAAACCGTAACCGGAACCAATGATTCGTGGCCTCTGAGAATTTTTGCCGGTTCTTCATCTTCTGCGAATAATCTCACTGAAAATGGCGCCGATCTCCTTGGGTCTTCTGACCTTTATTCAGGTTTCTCTGACTTTTTCACCCCATACGGCAGTCTGGCAACAACAGGTGCAGTTAAATTCGTAGCCGGTCTTGACGGGAATGGCGATGTACAGATGTCAGTAATTGGCACCAGTTTGTTTATCAGAGTTGATGACCAGGACCGCAATGCTCTTTCTGATACAGCCGAAACGCTTGATATTTTTGTCACCGCTTCAAATGGTGATAAAGAACCGGTCGCTGTCAAGGAAACCGGTTTGAATACAGGAATATTCACCGGCACAATCAATACTGTACTTTCTTCGACCGGAGTTAAGGAAGATGGAATTCTGCAGGTCGACAGTGGAACTGGTGCCACGGCTGAATATGTTGACCAGGTTGATTCTCTGAACAAGGTCGACCAGCTGAGAACCGACTCGGTTGGTTTTATGCACGCGCCAGCTCCTGCACTTTCACTGGTTAAAACTGCTCAACCCTTGAACCCGTCACCGGGGCAGGAAATCATTTATACGATCGAATATACCAACAGCGGCAGCGGCGAAGCCCGTGACGTCCTCATCAACGATCAGGTTCCCGATAATACAACCTACATTTCCGGCAGTATCAGGCTTGGCGGTCAGTCAGCTGCTTATTCTGACGGCGGGCTCACTTCGCTTACCGATGCCATAGATGCAGATGCCGGTGCTTCCGATGGCACAACGGTTCAGGTCCGTCTTCCGGTTGTCGCTGCCGGAGCCGGTGGCAGGATTTTTTTCAAGGTGACACTCAATTGATAAGGCGCCGGGCAACCCGGCCAGAAGGGATAAAATGGATGAAACAAACACTGAAAAATGCCGCCGGCAGCCTTCTGCTTACTGCCGCTCTGCTGGCCTTTCTTCCTGGTAATGTTACCGGGCAGAATTCTGACCAGGCTCTCAAGCTTGAGGTGGTAGCAGAAAAAGAAGTGGCCCGCAGCATGGGTGCCGCCACCAGCACTGAACTCCTCCCGGCCTTGGAAACGGTTGCCGGAGATGTGCTCGTCTACACCGTGAAATTTGCCAATCTCAGCGACGGCCCCCTGCAGTCAGCCTGCATCGTTGACCCAATACCGACTTCTACCGTATTTCTTGAAGCTATGCCCAACAGTGCGTCAGCAACTGCTGAAATCAGTGTCGATGGCGGTCATGTCTTCGCAGTTCCACCAATTTTTGCTCCTGCCGCTAACGGCAACGGGCCGACTGAAATCCCCCCCACCTTCTACACCCATATCCGCTGGTCATTGCCAGAGCCTCTGGCGAAGGGTGCCAATGGCGAATTCAAGTTCAAGGTCCGCGTCAAATGAACATGTATGAAAATTCCTGCACAAGGAGTAATTGTGTGAAAAACTTCAGGTCGAATTTTGTCAGTCTCCTCTTCGTTTTTATGCTTGCTGTGATTCTGTGGCCATCTGCTGCCGATGCGGCTGGGACTCTGGCCGGAACCCAGATCACCAATCAGGCTTTTGCCACCTACAAAGACGCCAACAACAACCCGATGAGCCAGGTGTTTTCGAATGTCGTTACCACGATAGTGGCACAGATAGCTGTTGTTGAACTGGTACCCAATACAGGAAATGCCGCTACAACTGCCGGCGGGTCCGCGAATTTTCTGGCGCAGATTTTTAACCGCGGTAATGCCACCGACACCTATACTTTCACCTATTCACTCGAAGCAGGAAGCACCTTTGTGCCAACCGTTGAATTCTTCTATGATCGTGCGGTTGGCGGTGTTCAGCACTTTCTCGATGCCGAAGATCCCCAGATTCTGCCAAGCGGCGGAATTTACTACACTCCAGTGCCGGCGGTCATGGAAGACGACGTTGACGTTTACCTGAAAACCTCTATTCCGGCAGGTGTAACCAGTGGTCAGGCAACCGTGAAGATCACTGCCGTATCAGTTTTTGACCCGACCAAAACCGCTACCGGTTTTTACACAGTCAATGTTTCCAGTGCCGTGGTCGTTGCCACCAAAAGCGTCACCCCTGCAAAACCGGCTCCAGGCGAGACTCTGACTTACACGATTGTAATCCGGAACAACGGAACCACTGACGCGACCTCACTTATTGCCAGCGACCCTCTACCGCTCGGCATCACTTATGTTCCGAACAGTATCAAAGTTAATACCCTGGCAAAAACCGATGCTGCCGATGGCGATAATGCCGATTTCGGAATTTCGGTCACCAGCCCCAGAAATGGTGTTTTTGTGAATGTTGGCACTCTGGCAGCCGGCAGTCAGGTTACAGTTACTTTTGACGCCACTGTTAATGTTGGTGTAGTGGCCGGAACGACTATTACCAACAAGATGTCAGCCTTTTACAGTGATGGCGCCAAAACGATCCGCATTGACAGCAACGGCCTGACTTTCTTTGTCGCTGGCACTGCCGGAATAGACCTTACCGCTGCTGCCACTGCAGCTTCTGGCGACCCTGGTGACAAAGTAGCTTACCCTTTGACCATTGCCAACAAAGGCAATACTCCAGACCTCTTTGATCTGACCTATACTTCGTCGCAAGGCTGGACTTATAATTTCTATGTCGATACCAACGGCAATGGAATCTTTGATTCAGGCGATACTTTGCTGACCGACACCGATGGCGACGGCAAAGTCGACACCGGGAACATTCCTAACGGCTCCTCTATGAACATTCTCGCCGTGGCTACCATTCCACCGGGCTCTCCTGACAAGAGTGCAGACAGCACGACGATTACCGCAACTTCAGACGTCAACACAGCGGTTCTTGATCAGGTAACGGTAAATACTACTACCACTTCGCCACTTCTCACCCTGACCAAAACCGTCAGCCCGACCGGCAGCCAGCCTCCCGGTTCGGTTCTCACCTACACCATCGTAGTCAAGAACACCGGTACCGGCGCTGCTACTCAGGTAACTATCAACGACCCGGTGCCGTCCCACACTTCTTATGTATCTGGTTCGTTAAAATCCGGGTCTGATGTTACCACCCTCATCGACCGAACTGATGCAGATGATGGCGATGGCGCCAAATTCGACAGCGGCTCCAAAAGTATCATTGTAGGCGGTTCCGGTTTCAATCTCGGCCCCAACGCCACTCTGGTAGTCAGATTCCAGGTTACCATCGACTGATAGTCTGACAAGGCAACGAACCCGTGAAAACTGCTAAGCCGATATACTCTGCCGGACGACGTTCAGCCAGAATCATGGTTGCAGCAACTCTCTGCGCCATGATTCTGGCTGCGGCCACGTTTCTGCAGGCAGCTTCGCCAGCGCCGGGTTCGCTGATTACCAATGTCGCATCGGTAAAATATTCTGATGCCAGCAACTACCCACAACCTGCTGTTTCCGGCAGTTGCGTAACCGAGGTCGGTGGCAGCCCGGTATTGCGGGCAAGCAAAAGACCTTCATCAGATCCGGTAGCCGCAGGCGGACGACTAACTTATACCATCGAATACGAAAACTCCGGAAATATTGCTGCTGAAGGTGTCACGCTCGTCGATATTCTCTCGCCGCTCGTCACTCCTGTTGTTTATGAACCTGCAGAGTATGTGCCTGCTGCCGGTGGTGAACCGGCAAAGCTGATCTGGAAAATCGCTTCATTACCGGCAGGCACCCGGGGGTCCTTTCAATTCGGGGTCGATGTCGGCTCACCGCCGCAGGTCAATAATAACGACAAAATAATCAATAAACTTGATTTTTCTTCTGCATCTACCGGCAGCCAGTCAATTCTCATCACCACGGTCGGTCAGGCGCCGAATCTGCAGGTCGAAATTAATGTATCCCGCCCGGCTGCGGCTCCTGGCGATGAAATCGAATATACGGTCTCCTATCGTAATATCGGCAACCTGCCCTCGACCAACTCGGTTCTGTCGGTGCAACTGCCGAATCAGACCGCTCTGGTCGAAGGCTCGATAAGCAACGCCGGTGGGGTTTCCGGCAGAATTGTCAGATGGAATCTCGACTCTCTCTCTCCGGGCAGCTCCGGCCATGTCACTTTCCGTATCAGGGTTTCACCAGTTGCGCAAACCGGGGTCTCGATCGTCGCCATGGCTGTTATTGTCTGTGATGAGCTCGGAGCAGTTTCTTCAAATGATGCAGTGACTCTGGTTCGGCAGACACCCGGCCTGGCAGTCACCAAAATAGCCGGAAGTCCAGCCGTCAGAGTTGGTGACCTGCTGAGCTATACCATCGAAGTCAGGAATACCGGCAATGTCGCGCTCAGCAGGATCATCCTTCGTGACCGCATACCCGAAGGAACTTCGCCCGTTGTAAAAGATGGAGCCGGTCAGCTTGTAGAAGGTTATTGCATCTGGCAATTCTCGTCACTGGCGCCTGAAGAAACACAGCGTGTAACCCTTGACCTGTTGATTGGTTCTTATTCAGCAATTCTTGGCAGCGTCGATAACCTGGCTGAGGCATTCTGCAGTGAAACTGAAATGGTTTCAGCCTCGACGCGGACTACCGTGGTTGCTTCAAACCGCAGTATAATTGAATTCATTGATGCAAAGGGGCGGCCAACCACCATGTTTGGCCCTGAAGATCCTATCGGCATCAGGGTTACCGACCTCAGTGAAAACGGTAATCCGAGGCTGATAGACAGCATCTTCATAACACTCATCAATTCTACTTCCGGCGATTCCGAAAAAATTCTATTATCTGAAACCGGCGTTAACACAGGCGTTTTTGAAGGACAAACAACACAAACTCGCTCACAGCCGGCTAGATCTGACGACGGTTTTTTAACCACCGATGAAGATAATGCTCTGACCGCCTCCTATGCTGATCCTGAGTTTCCGGGCACCGCTGCCATAGTTGACCTGGCCTGGATTAACCCGGTCGGGGTCGTTTTTGATTCGATCACCGGGTTGCCGGTCGCCGGCGCTCAGGTAACCCTTATCGATAACGGCACGGGTGCACCGGCAAATTTGCCTGATATTTCGCTTCGCGGCGCAACAGGCACCACCGGTAGAAGCAGCACCCGGCAGACCGGTTCTGATGGCAAATTCAGCTTCGGCCCGATTCCACCAGGCAACTATCATCTGCTGGTGGCCTGTGCCGGTTACACATTTCCTTCGGCTGAAGCGACCGGCAATCTCGCGGCACAATACAGTATTTTAAGCGGTTCACGTGGCGAAGATTTTACGATCGGTCTCGAGGCAACGCCCCTGACTTTCGACGTGCCGCTCGACCGTGAAGCCAAAGATCTGCTGATCGAAAAGACTTCAGCTAAAACCAGGGTTTCAGCCGGTGAAATGATTCCCTGGAAACTGGTATTGACCAATCGCAGCCCCGGTCCTTTGACCGAGGTAAAAATCACTGACACTCTGCCACACGGAATTCAATATGTTCCAGGTTCTACCCGCATCGATGGCAAATCATATTCAGACCCCGATAATCAGGGAAATCGAACCCTCAACTGGCAAATACCGGCAATGATATCGGGCAAAAAGGTCGAGGTTTCTTATGTGACTGTTGCCGGGCCAGGCGTAAAACCAGGCAAGATCGCCAACTCGGCATTTGCCGCCGCCCTGCATCTCGGCCGGTCGATTCGTTCAAGAACGGTCGCAGCTGAAATCGATGTCAGAGAAGGCCTTTTTACTGACCGTGGCACGATTATCGGCACTGTGTTTATAGATTATGACGATGATGGCCGAAAAAGAACGGCAGCCGAGGTCGGAATGGCCGGGATCAGGTTGATACTTGAAGATGGCAGCGTCGTCGAAACTGATGCTGAAGGCTTGTTTTCTTTGCCTGGGGTTCGTCCGGGCACCCATCTTCTGAGAATCGACACCGGGACGCTCCCGCCCGGCACAGTTCCGCGCAGTATTGCTGCCAGAGACAGTGACTCGCCGCAGACGAGAATCATTGAACTGCCGCACGGCGGCCTTTATATAGCCGATTTCCCTCTGCTGCCTGAAGCCGGATTTGTTTTACCATCGATCGCCTCATCAGTGGCTGAGTTGCCGGGTTCCGCATCTGCATCACACCGAACCGAACCGCCCGACTGGGAAAAACTCATTGCATCGCTCACTCCTGATCTCGAAATTTTATCCCCGACCGATGGGTTTCAGAATCCTGGCAGTCTGTTGAAACTCGTCGTTAAAGGCCCAATCGATAAGGTTTTACAGGTAAGCATCAACGGGCAGAACGCCGAAGGGCTTAAACCGGCGAGAACGGTTACGCAGCGCATTGCCGGCATAAAAATTCAGGAATTTATCGGGCTGCCTTTGCTCGAGGCTGCCACCAGCACCATTAAGGTTACCAGTTGCGATGTGTCTGGCAACAAAGCTGCAGAAGCTTCGCTAAGCGTTTATGCGGCTGGCGGTGCCCATGAACTGAGGGTTACTCCCCCTGCAGCCGGTATTACAGCCGATGGCAAAACAATTGGCAAAGTCCAGATAGAAATTGCCGATCGCTTTGGCCGTCTGGTAGGCATTCCACTAACCGTGACTCTTGAAATCGACAAAGGTGAAATCGTCAGTCCGGATGCAGATCCGTCAATGGAAGGGCACCAGATTCTTCTCGAAAATGGAACTGCCGAGGTTGCCCTGCGAGGGCCATTTGAAGCCTGTTCCGGCAGACTCGTCGCCCACAGCGGCAAACTGGCCGGAACTGCGGTTCTGCAGTTTGTTCCGAAGCTGAGCGCCAGAATGCTGATTGGCCTCGGCGAAGTAGTTATCGGCAAAGGCAACTCCAGCGGCGACACCTCATTCATGAGAAGATGGGAAGGGTTTTCTGAAGGTACTTATCACGGCGGGCGCAGCGCTTTCTTCTATAACGGAAGGCTTGGCAGCGACATGCAGCTTACTGCAGCCTATGATTCAGCCAAAGAACGCGACTCCGAACTTTTCAGGATGTCAGAAGCCGATCCTAATCTCGAATATCGATACCCGATCATGGGCGATGCCGGCAAGGTCTTTTATTCGGCAATGTCGCAGAAAAAGTTTTACCTTAAGCTCGAAAAGGGCATGTCACGACTTCTCTACGGCGATCTGAACACCGAACTCGACCAGACGCGCACCGGTGCCTACACCCGCATGCTAAATGGCCTGCAGCTGAGAATTGCCGGGTCACGTGCAGGCTTGAACTCTTTCTATACAAGAACAGACCGCACTCTCGTCGTCGACATACTTCAGGCACAGGGCATTTCAGGCTTCTATTCCCTGACCTCCCGCAGAATTGTGCCGGGCAGTGAACGACTGGTTATTGAAACCCGCGAACGCTGGCGACCTGAATTTGTCATTGACCGCCAGCCTAAAACCCGCGACCTCGATTACGAAATCGACTACACTATGGGTACCATCCGGATGAAAAATCCGATATCAAGTTCTGACGCAGCTTTAAACCCTATTTACCTCATCGTTTCCTATGAACACGAGTCAGAAAACGAAAAATACCCGGTTGCCGGCGGTCGAGCTTTCTATAAGCCCGGTAAAAATATCGAGATTGGTGCCACCAGTGTTAAAGAAGAGCAGATGGCCGGTGATTACAGCCTGAACGCCCTTGATCTGACGCTCAAACTTCCAGGCAACAGCACCATGCAGGCTGAATGGGCAAGAAGTGACAGTCTGTTCGATGAAGCCGGCGGTTACAGGCAACGGAATGATTCGGCCCATAGCGTCGAACTGAAGGGTAACCCCGGTGAGCGCCTTAAATACGAAGCCTGGTACCGCCGGGCCGGTGATTACTTTAAAAATCCTTCAGCCGTAGATGTGTTTTCAGGCTCGCACCGCATGGGTGGCAAGTTCCGCTACCAGCTGCAGAAAGGGCTGGCTCTGCGCGGCATGCATTATCTCGAAAACGATGACCGCAATGACATGTTCTATCGCCATTCCTCGGCAGGTATCGAAAAAACCATGACCAGAACGACATTTGGCGTTGATTATATCGAAGAACGCGCTCAGGATGGTTATCTGCCGGCCACCCTCCAGGGAAACCGCCAGCCTTTCGATATCGCCGAGCAGACTCCCGACCGGCTCAAAGCCGGCCAGCTGTCAGTGGAACATTCACTCAACGAGCGCCTGACTCTGCAGTTGTCGCACAAAAGAAATCTGAGCGGCCGACCTTATCGATTTTCTAATGCCGGCCTGCAATATCAGTTGAACAGCCTGACACATCTCTATGTCCGTGAAGAAATTGCCAGGTTCGATGCTCTGAAAGACACCCGTCTGGTAGCGGGCGCCGAGTCTGAAGTCGTCCGAAACACTGTCGCTTTCAGTGAATACCGGCTCGGTCACGGGTCTTCAGAAAACCGTATTCAACAGAGTATGGGTCTGCGCAACACTTTTATGCTTGGCAGGTCCGCAACCGGCAACCTGACCATGGAACGCCTCGAAACCACATCAGGCAACGAACTGAGCCAGCAGCCAGACGCCACTGCCGTTTCGCTTGGCGTTGAATGCCTGCCCCTCGAAGACCTTAAATTTTCGACCCGAATTGAACGCCGGCTGTCTGGAAGCGGTGACACTGATTCGTTAGATGTATCACTGGCCTGGAGCGCATCCCGTGATCTGCATCTGTCGCTTTCAGAGCGCTGGTATAAACTCGAACAGCCTGACAGCGATCTAACAAACGCTTCGCGTCTGTTGCTGGGCATCGCTTACCGGCCGCTTTTCTGGCATCGATTCAGCGCTCTCGGCAAGGTTGAGCGCCGCAAGGGCATGACATCGGGCATGCAGATCGGCGGCGACAATTCCAGGGTAATGCTCTATTCTTTCGACGGCGTTTATCAGGTCACACCGCAATGGCAGGTGATCGGCAGAATCGCTGCAAAACAGAACGAAGAACTCGGCTTCAGCGAAAAAACCCGGCTGATTTCGGGCCGGGTCGTCTGCGATTTGAGCCGCCGTTTCGATCTGAGCACTGAATATCGTGTCATGACCGGTGAAACGGCCGAATCAACACTGCGTGGTGCCAATATCGAAATTGGCACCGCATTGTGCCGTGACCTGTGGCTGGGCCTCGGCTATTCATTTGAAAAGTTCGATGCTGACCTGATTGGCGATCAATATGAAGGCAAGGGCATTTATCTTAGAGCCAGATTCAAATTCGACGAAGACCTTTTTGCTGATCGCCGCCGCCGCAATAAAAAGCCAGTTCCCGCCCGGCATTGAGGTTCGATCAACCCAGTCTCAACTCTGTTCATTTTTTCTACACTTTGAAACTTTGAGGATTGGGAATCACGATTGCCAAGGACTTTTGCTTCGCCGGGCAAAAGCATCGCTGGCTGCGGACTGACTTCAACTTTCAGGAGTCCGACGTACAGGTGCCCGAAATTGGACAACCCATCATAACCATGGTATCAGTTAAATAACGGTGTCAAACGGATGGTGATAGAAAGAAAAGCGGGGAGAAAACATGAATCAGACTTTATATACCTTACTGTCTCTTGATTACCTGATTTTAACTCTGCTTGCGTATACCTCTATAGAAAATTTCGATCTTGACAGGCTTGCCAGTCCGATCAGAATTTATTACCCTCTGTATTCCGAAATTTTTGCTTTTGAGAGCATTCTTGTCTATCTGATCATTGCGGGAGCAATATTGGCTCAATGGGCAGAAAAGGAAACCCCGGTCGAAGAAGTATGGCGTTTTCCTGGCCGTTTGGCCATGTTGTTTGCAATTCTGGCAGTGCCGGCCAGACTGATGACCAATGGCCTCATCTTTTACGACACTTCCTTTTTCGCTTTCGTTATGTTTTTCAGTCTGATTATGAGTGTCTGCAGTACCCGGTTTCTGTTGACCGGCGACAAAACCAGCTCAAAACATCTGCTGGCGATCGTCGTCGCGATTTTAATAACTTTTCTGGTTTACCAGCCATGGAACAGCCCGTCACTCAAGCTGAAAAACGCCATACTTGCAGGCAACTCCGACAGGTTTCAGCGACTGGCCGCCAGTTACCCACTGCATTTGCGTTTACACTCCGGCCTGCTGAACATAGCCTGCAAAAAGCCCGATTTTGAAATCATAAAAAAGATACTGGACAGCGGCAACACCAGTTTCGACCCTGGTTACACACAAGTGGAGATTTTTGCCCCGCAACATCTCGAAATTCTTGAATATATGCATGCCCATGGCGTCAAACTGGCACAGTATGAAGTGCTTCGCAGTGCCGTAGCTTATTATGCCCATGAATCAAAGCCAGAAAGGCCGGAATCTGGAACCATAGTTCTCGATAAAACCTACCCGGTGCTCAAACTGCTGATCAGGATTCTGGAGCAGGCCCCCGATGAAGACAAAAAACAGAAGTCGAGCTGGTCTTCTGGCTATACCAACCTGCTTTCAACAGCGGCGGCCTCCGGAGATACAGACCTGATGAATTTTCTGCTTCAGAATGGCTTTGTCATCGACGAAGAGGTTATCAGGTCGCTGGTTGTGAACAAACATTTTGACAAACCTGAAATTCAGGCTCTTATCACCCGGGCCGGAACCGTGGTCACCAGACCGACGGAACCAGCCGCCGCCGCAACAGCCACGGCCAGCCAACCCGCAGCCGTTACTGTAGAAGAATTCCCAGCTGCTTCAACTGTCACGGCTGCTGCAAATGCTAATTCAGGCTCAGCGACGCTGGCGGCCACAAATACCTTATCGGCACAACCCTTATCCCTGGCTTCGGGATTAGCAGATGCAGGTCACCCAGCAACAATACCCGACACATCCCGGCCAGCACCTTCAACAGTAACAGCTTCGACCGCTGTCAGTGGGCCGGCAGTGCTGCAACCGGCCGCAGACGGCCTAGATCTCCTGATATCCTGTGGTGCAGATGTTAAAGACATGCGCCTCAGCGGCGAAAATATTATACACTTCATCGCCCGCTACTGGCGCAGCATTAAATCAGAGCAAACCTATTACAAGCTCAACTATCCAGCGTTGTTCGCAGGTGCGCTGGGGCGAAAGGTCGATCTGAACCAGAAAAACAGAACTGGCCAGACCCCTCTCTGGGTTGCGCTCGAGAACAACAATTTCCGCGCCTTTTCCCGCCTGCTGGATGCCGGCGCAGACTATGGAATCAAAGACCAGGAAGGCCAAACAATGCTTGAATATTGCCGGAAAAACGGTAGGAATATTCTGCTGAGCCTTCTGAAGGAGACGAATGATGAGAAATAGTCGCATGCTGGTTGCAGGCCTCCTTGTCCTGGCACTTTTTCTTCTGGTCGGGCTGACGGCTACCGCTACCAGGCCAGGAGCCGACGAAATAGCGCGACACCGTTGCAACACCGTTGTCTGGAAGCTTTTTCAAAGCATTGAAAGTCTGAGTGCGGCGCAATTCGAAGAGATGATGGGCAGACGCAGCGGGGTTCAGCCGATAGATCATCGTGTTCTGCGCTACCTTATGGCCCACGACCCCGACAGCGAGCAAAACGATCTTTATGACCTAGTAATGGAAGTCGAAAAGGGTTATTCCCATTGCCATTACTACTGTGTATTCAACATGGATCAGGTTGCCACGAGCTCTTACCTCAACTTCTCCTTCGCCACGCTCGATAACGTTCATGGCTTTCAGCGTGATTTCCACGATGAAAGCTTTTTTCGAATGGGACCGAAACAGCTTTTCAAGGAAATCTGCCGCGTCTGCGAAACAGAGCAGGAATACGAAAAGTATGCAGCTGACTTCCAGGAAGAGACTGAGGAAGGAAGGAAGCTGAAAAAGGCCCAGGAGCGCAATAACCCGTACATAGCCGGGTTAGCCAGATACTGGAAGGCGATCCTCTTTTTGATGGTTCTGGACTTTCTTTTAATCGATATGCGTTATCTGAAGGGGCAGAAAGAAGGCCTGAAGCTCTACTGTTTCGGTCTGCATCTGGCAAGCAGCATGCTGGTGCTGTCATTCATCACCATTCATTATACCGGCACGCCGATTCCAGATCTCAGGTCCTTCTCGCATCTGGTGCGAGGTGCTTACCCAGAGGAATTGCATTTTCTCAGCGATGTCATTCTAACCACTTCGTTTGCCTGGTGGGGTATTTCGATTCTGGCGATGTTCATAGCCGGTGAGGAAAAGGGCCTCGCGTATCTGGCTGCTTTATATGTCATTGTTGCGCCTATGACTCTGGCGATGTCTGAAAGCATGTTTATCGGCGCAAGAGAGAAGCTGGCTCTGCCAATTTTTGGTCTTGCAATAATGCTGATCAATGCCCTGTATGTCAAAAGCAAAGCCCCGGCAGCCGACACTCCGGCTGAACCGCCTGCTTGATCTGCAATGCGGACTCAACACCACAAAAGATTTTTCACTATTCTTTACCTTGTGGTATAACGAAGCGACGGAACAAACTTCATCGACTCCGGCAACGCCGGAAAAAGGAAACAATATGTGTGGTGTACTCGGGCTAATACTCGCAAAAGATTCTGAAAAAATGGGGCAGACAGCCTGCCAGTTATTGAAGATGCTTGAATATCGCGGCTACGACTCGACCGGCGCGGTAATCCAGGATGAAGCCGGCAACATTACACTGAAAAAGGATGTCGGGGCCCCAAGCAAGGTCGTCTACGATCTTGGCGTCGACAAACTGCAGGGGCAGATTTTTTGCGGGCAAGTTCGCTGGGCCACTTTTGGCGTGGTTACCCGCGAAAACGCTCAACCACACGATGTCAAATGCCATACCCACATCTATGGCGCCCACAACGGTAACATTACCAACTGTATGCAGCTCAAGGAATGGCTGACCTCACAGGGGCATCAGGTGGTCAGCAACAATGACGGCGAAATGCTCGTACATACAGTCGAACATTTCTTCGCCGAAGAGCTGAAATTTAAAAATGAAAACGATCTGCAGGTCAGATACGAAGCGATGAAAAACGCTGTGGTAAAAGCCTGCAAAAAGACCACCGGCTCCTTTGCCGCCGTCATCGTTGACCCGGTTGCCCGCCGCACTGTGGCTATCAAAGCCGGTAGCAGTCTATACATCGGTAAGGGGCAGAATCAGGATCTCAGCGATTTCGTCATTGCTTCATCCGACCTGGCATCGGTTCTGCAGCTGACCAAGATTCTCATACCGATCAGAGAAAAGCAATTCGCCATTTTCGACAGCGGCCATTTCAAGATGTATGACACCCGCGATGGCAGTGAACTTGAATTTCAGACGCAGCGCAGTCTGCTGCGGGTCGAAGAAACCCGTCTGCAGCACCCATACCGGTATTTCATGGAACAGGAAATCTTCAGCCAGAGCAAAAACTCCGAAAAGCTCATCAGCCTGTTCGCCGGCGGCAACGCAATTATCAGGCTCCTGAAGGCAAACATGTCGACTCACGCAGACTGCTACGTAAAAGTCAGCGAACAGATTCAGGCTCTTGCACTGCTTACCGAGCAGCAGGCTTTTCTTGCCGGAGTCCGGGAAATGCTCAAATCAGCGGCAATCACCCAGTTGGCTGAGCTCGAGAAGAAACTGGAACCGCAGATGTCTCTGGATCTTGAATCGGCCTTCTCTTCATTGCTGGAAGACATTCGTCGCGGCCTGTGCGAAGCCGGCATGCAGATTTCTCCCGGTCTTCTTAAGCTTATCGACGGCATTTTCGAACTCGAAAACATCAGATTGCTCGAAGACCGCATGCGCGAATTCGTCGACATTATTGTCAGAGCCCGCAACAACGGCGACTCAATCTACATTCTTGCCTGCGGCACTTCGTTCCATGCCGCCAAGACCGCTCCTCTGTTTTTCAACGAAATTGCCGGCATCTCAGTAACTCCGCTGCTGCCAGGAGAATTCCGGGCACAGTGTACAAGATCGCTCGGCCAGAACGATGTTATAATCGGCATCAGCCAGAGCGGTGAAACCAAAGATCTCATCGACGTTTTCACCTTTCTCGATGAAGTTTACCCGCAGGCAAAGCGCGTCTGCATTCTCAATAACACCAATTCGACTCTGGCCCTGGAAAAATCACATCTTTACCTGCCGCTTTTCTGCGGCCCGGAAATAGCGGTTCCGGCCACCAAGAGCTTTCTGAACCAGCTACTGGTATTGTATGCCCTCGCCGTCGAAGTTAAAGCACGCCTCGAAAAAGACTGCGACCACAAGATCGGCGACGGTCTGCCCGCAAGTTTCCATTTTGAAGAGATGAAGAAAATCCCCGACCTGATTGAACTGACTTTGAATACAACCCAGCAGGAAACTGAAATGATCGCAGGGCAGCTGTATCTGAAACCCAGCATGCATATTCTCGCCACCCGTATTCTCGGCATTGCCAAAGAAGGCGCCCTGAAAATCAGAGAAATAGTGCTCAACCACACTGAGGGTTTTGAAGGCTCAGAGTTCAAGCACGGGCCAAATACCATTCTCGGCCTCAACTCGATTTTCGGCCTCGATTCGGTCGGTGAACTGATGAAACGACTCGAAGAAGTGTTGAACTTCGTTCTTGAAAACAAAAAGGGCGACCCACTGAAACCGCGCGGCGTGCTGCGCATGTTCAAAGCCATCAGCGAATATGCCTTCAAAGACATTCCGCCTACTTATCTCAGCGAAGACGAAAAAGAGATCTTCGACGAAGTTTTCCAGCGCTTCAACGTTTTCGAAAGCCTTTACGACAACTACCCGCTGATCTTCATCACCACTCCGCGCGAACGAGATATCAATCTGACGATTTCACAGATCAACACTCATAAGATCCGTGGTGCCAACGTCTATTTGATCGCTGAAGACAACAACGAACTGCGTGAAGCCGTTTCGGTGACTCCGTCATCGGCATTCCCCTACAAGCATGGCTACATCACCATTCCGCGCACCAATTCAAAGATACTGCCGATTTTTTCGATCACGGTTGTGCTGCAGATGCTGGCTTTCAGAATGAGTCTGAAGAAAATGGAATTCATGGACCGCCTTGAAATAGCCAATCACGGCGTTCACCCTGATGTACCCAAAAACGTAAGCAAGTCGATCACCGTTGACTGAGACAAATTATTGAACCCTGCAAAAATGAAACCAACTTACTTCACCGGCGCGGCCATCAGTCGGGTTACTTTTTTGCTGAAAGGAAGTCAGCGATACTCGACAGCATCAGGATAGATGCTGTCGGGTGCTCCAGCCGACTTTAATTCTTAAGTTTTCGCTCTGCAGAACCGCTCAATCGTGCGCGGTTCTGCATAAGCACATCCTGTGCGTAACAAGCTTCCGAAAAAGGCCATGGCGCTCACATTCCTGTTGCGC
>CAYYUI010000017.1:0-74723 GCA_964474705.1 uncultured bacterium | reverse complement strand
GATTTCTCCGGCAGTCTCGGCGGCGGTGGTCGCTATGACGGCCTGATCGGCATGTTCAAAGGCAGTGAAATTCCTGCAGTCGGCTTTTCGATCGGGTTTGAACGCCTGGTTCACATTCTCGAAGAAAAAAATCTGTTCGGACCGCTTTCCTGCGGCCCCGATGTCATGATCTGCCACTTTGCCGACGTTGCCGACGCCCAGGTTCTCGAAGCAGCCAATTGCCTTCGCGAAGCCGGCGTCAAAGTAGAGATATATCCTGAAACGCCAAAACTTGGAAAGCAGATCGCCTATGCCGAAAGCGCCGGGGCAGCATTTGCAGCCATAATTGGCGCGACCGAAGCCGATAATCGCTCCCTGTCACTGAAACATCTCGTTTCCGGCGAGCAGCACACCCTGACCTGGAAGGAAGCTGCGGCACATATTCTCAGCAATAAGTCGTAGCCAATAGAGCATCATGAAAAAGGCGGAAACGGGCACCCCGTTTCCGCTTTTTTTTTCTCCGTTCTTTTTTATCTAAAGTATCGAGGGCATCCTTCCGATAATTATTGAAGAAAATAAATCAGGAGGCAGAAAATGAACGTTGGAAATTACAGTCAGTCGACTTTAAACATTTTCAATGGCGGTCAGAGCAGCAGAACCAGAGAAACTTCAATAAATCTGGAAAATGAAGGCCGTCAGAGCCGTCACACTAAAGTAAGAACCGACGATCTTGTCAGCCAGTTCTGGAACATGACCGATTCAATGCCGCGCCAGAACCAGATTTCTTTCGCCGCTTCAATCGTGGCCAACCGTATCATGAAACAGGGAATCACTGACGAAAACCGCTCATTTCTTCAGAACATCAGCAACCGTTTCTCTCCCGAAGAAATCGGTAATCTCAAAAAAGAAATCGCCGAACATCCAACGGTGAAAAATCAAAAGACTGACGATATTCAGGCCTTTATGAAGAATTTCGACAGGTTCATGGAAAGCCAGAAGAGCAGTGATCTTGAACCGACCCGCAGGCAGCAGGTCAGCCCCAATCTTAAAAACCCCGACGATATATTCTTTCAGACCACCAGTGCTGCAAAAATCGACTTCTATCGGGCGGCCCTCGCCGTCTGATACTCCCTCTATACGTCTTTGCTCTGTATCGCCGGTTCTGCCGGCGATTTTTTTATCTCAGAAGCGAAAGAATTCCGGAAGCATTGCTGTTTGCCTGGGCTACCATTGCCCTTGCTGATTCCTGCATAACCTGATTGCGGGTAAATTCGATCATTTCATGGGCCATATCCGTATCTCTGATCCGCGATTCAGAGGCAGAAGCATTGGTGTGCATGCTGCGCAGGTTGGTAATCGCGTATTCCATGCGATTCTGGTAAGCACCAAGTCTCGAACGTTCGGCAGAAACGAGATCAATGGCCTTATTGAGTCTACCCATGGCTTTTTCAGCACCTTCGACGGTGGTAAGATCCAGATTGTCGACGCCGAGAGCCTCAGCAGTCATATCCGAGAAGGCGACCTGCATTATTTCGCCCTGGTTGGCGCCGATATGATACTGATTGTCTCTGTCAGCGACATGCATGCGGAAATTGGTATCGCCAACTCCGCTTCTGCTGCCGGCTGTGATGCCGAAGTAGCGAAGAAAGCTCTCGCCTGCTGAAATTACCGAACCAATAGCAGTAGACTTAACGGCCTCGATGCTTACGACGCTCGACCAGGCAACTGAATCACCGACATTTTCGCGGCCGATGCGTGTAGAAGTAAAAACCATCGCATTATCGATCTGATCGACACGCACAGCTACTCCGGCATTCTGAAGGTCGGCATTGAACTGCGCCTGCAGATCACTGAAGCAGACCATATCGGCAACAGTTGCGACGCCAGGCTCGCCGGTCATGGCTTTTGCCAGCACCAGAACAGTCGAGTTGCGACTGTCGCTGACTTCGATGGCAGCAATATCATTGTTGGCCAGATCAGCCTGGTATTTGCTGAAACCCCAGACAGATTTGCCGGTATTCTTGTTGCTGACGACCGAACCGCTGTAAACACCGTTGTTGAAGCCAAGAACATTGGAAGGATGAGCATATGATACAGTGATGGCTTTATTTGCAGTCAAAGAAGCGCTGGCCGGAGACTGGTAAGACAGTCTGATTTCGCCATTATCGACGGCGGCGCTCAGTCCTTTTACCGCCATCGGACCGGTGGCTATCTGCATATTGAAGCTGCGGGCAACCCCTTCGAGAGTGCTGTAGCCGCTTGCTACTACCAGATTCATAAACTGGCCGCCAGCTTCGACCATGAAGCTCTCGGTCGACGAAAAACACAGGCCTTCTTCGAGACCACGCGAACCCGCAACCTGAGCTGCCTGAGAATCGAACTGGACATCAAGACCGCTGAGCAGCCCCGAAGCACGATCGCAATCGATCTGAGTTGTTTTGACAACCTTATCACGACCGCTCAGACTGACTTCGACCAGATTGTCTCTGGCAGCGCGGGTCGTCGAGAAGCCACATGCATCGATCAATGCCTGCGGCCCGGCAAAGGTTACCCGGCCCTTTTCGCCAATGTAGCCGGAAGCAACTTCAAGATAGCTGCCAAGACCGGCAACCATTGTCTGTGAAGTTACCACTACACCCGAAACTGAACCCGGCATGGCGAGACCTTCCCTCGCATCGGTCATGGCACTCTGAATCTTCGACGCAAAACCGTCAAGAGTAGTGTAAGCATCTATCTGCAGAGAAATCGAGCGGCCATTTCCGTTCAGAGTCAGCGTCTGGGGTTCTTCGAGAAGAAAAACACCGTTGGCATCATAGAACTGGGCAATGCTGACCAGCATCGAGTCGCTGCCGGCCAGAAGACCGTTTTCAGCTAGTCTCATGATCTGGGTGCGCTGCAACTGAGCAGACCCGCCACGCAGAAGAGCAAGACTGACCTGGTAATCGCCGCCTTCAGTTACATTACCAGTTACCAGACCGCATGCATATGCGGAACTGGTACTGATTTTAGCACTGAGGCTGCCATCGAGCAGTTTTTTTGTATTGAATTCGGTATTGTGGGCAATGCGATTGATATCGTCACGCAGCTGCAGAATTTCCTTCTGAATTTCAAGACGGTCGTTGCTGGTGAGCGTATCATTCGCCGACTGAACGGCAAGTTCTCGCATACGGTTCAGAATGCTGTGCGTTTCGTTGAGAGCACCTTCAGCGGACTGGATCATCGAGATCCCGTCCTGAGCGTTCATCGTCGCTCTTGCCAGGCCACGTACCTGGCGTCGGAGCTTTTCGCTGATCGTCAAGCCGGCGGCATCGTCTGACGCGCGGTTGATTCGCAACCCGGAACTCAGTCTTTCGACCGATTTCTCATATCTCGCAGTAACCCCGACCATTGCACCGTAAGCGGTGGTTGCCGGGACATTGTGATTAACTCTAAGTGACATATCGATTCCTCCTTGAATCTTTGTTTCGCGCTTCCCTGCGCGAGCGGTCACAAGCATTCCGAAGATTCAGTTGTCAGTCAGATTTACCCGGTAACACACCTCCAGAGAATTATGCAGAAACAACTTTCTGCAGCTTCTCTATACGGCAGACGCAGCCTTTTTTTTAACTAAAATAAAAAAGTGCCCCGTCACCGGGGCAACTTTTTCAAGTTACTATCGATCAGATCATCCGAGCAGCTGCAGTACTCCCTGAGGAACCATGTTGGCCTGAGACAACATTGCCGTGCCTGACTGCGAAACGATCTGGTTGCGGGTGAACTCGATCATTTCAGTAGCCATATCAGTGTCTCTGATGCGCGATTCGGCAGAAGTGAGGTTGGTAGAAGTATTCTGCAGGTTGTTGATTGCGTATTCGAGGCGGTTCTGGAACGACCCAAGTTTGGATCTTTCTGAAGAAACCGTATCGATTGCCTTGTTGATGCGGGCCAGAGCAGCCTGCGCCTTGTCGACGGTGGTCATGTCGATATCTTCAACGCCCAGGGCTTCAGCCGACATGTTGGCGATGTTGATGTTCATATTCTGACCTTCATCAGCGCCAATCTGGAACTGTGAACCACCGGCTACGACGTGCAGCCTGAAGTTGTTGTCGCCGGTACCCTTGGCCGTGCCTTCAGAAATGCCCAGTTTATCGCTGAGGAATGCCTCGTCACCAGCTGCGCCTGTGAAGTTCAGAGTAACCACGCTGGTATAGGCAGCCGCAGCATTGTTGTGGTGTGTGCCAAGTCTGGTCGAGGTGAATGCGATCGTCGAACCGACCTGATCGATTCTCAATGCGATTGTCAGCGTCTGGAACTGGCCTTCCAGGTCTGTCTGCATATCGACGAAAGAAATCATGTCAGCTACGGCGACATCTGTCTGCATGGTCAGAGTGAGGGTTGCCGTCGTCATACCGTCGTCGATTTCAATATCGATGGTCGCACCGACTGCAGCGGTAGCATTGAATTGGCTCATACCCCATTCAAGAGAGTCAACATCCTTGTTGCCATCGACGAAACCACTGTAAGTGCCAACTATGAGGCCCAGCTTGTCCATGTCGTTGGTGAAGCTCATGATCTTAACCGTATTGGCAACGGTGGATGAAGCCGAAACCGGCCTTTCATAGCTTATGCGCAATTCACCTTCGACGACTGAAGCACTGAGGCCTGTCAGAGTACCAGCGGTCTCGATTTCGTTATTGACGTGGCGGGCAAGAGCATCCATGCTCCAGAGGCCGGCCGCGAAGTTGATAGTGATGTCTGAAGTACCGGCACTGATGACTACATCACCACCGGCAGTGATATTGATACCCTGTTCAAGACCCTGAACACCGGCAATCTGTGCCGCCTGGGAGTCGAACTTGACATCGATGCCACTGAGAAGCGAAGCAGCCACATTGCCTTCAGTGCTGACCGAGCGCACGTTGCCGAAACTGTCGCGCAACGACACTTTAACCTGATTTTCAACCGATTCACGGCTGATACTGAAACCAAGAGCATCCAGCACTTTCTGGTCTGACGAAACACTGAGGCTGCCGGCGCTACCAATGCTGCCAGAGGTGATCTGCACGTAACCGCCAAGGTTGGCAACACCAGTCTGAGAGGTATTGACAGTGGCTACCCGGGAATTGTCGATTGCCAGGCCGCTGTCGCTGACCAGGGCATTCTGCAGAGCGGCGGCAAGATTATCAAGGGTCATCTGGCCGTCGAGTTGAAGCGTGGCAGTATTGCCATTACCGTTCAGAGTAAGAGTCTGCGGTGTCGCCAGAGCGAAGACACCATTGCTGTCGTAGAACTGAGCGATACTCTGCAACTGGGTACTGCCGTCAGCAATCGTTGAGGTGCCATCGTTCAGCGAGAATATCTGCGAACGCTGCATTTCTGCAATACCACCGGAAATCAGCTCCATTGAAACGTCGTAGTCGCCACCGGAAGCCTGTACATCGCCGTTTACCAGACCTTTCACAACCCCGGAACTCGAACTGATCAGAGCTGTCTGACTGCCATCGAGAAGTTTCTTGGTGTTGAACTCGGTATTGCGTGATATTCGGTTCAGGTCATCCTTCAGCTGGTTGACTTCCTTCTGAATTTCAAGGCGGTCATTGCTGGTCAGGGTATCGTTCGAAGACTGGATCGCCAGTTCACGCATGCGCTGCAGAATACTGGTCGATTCGTTGAGAGCTCCTTCAGCAGTCTGAATCATGGAAATGCCATCCTGGGCATTGAGAACGGCTCGATTCAGGCCTTTGATCTGCCTGCGCATCTTTTCACTGATCGCCAGGCCGGCGGCATCGTCAGCGGCGCTGTTGATGCGCATGCCTGAACTCAGTTTCTGGATGGATTTTTCCAGGCGTGAAGCAGTCTGACTGACTGAACTGTATGTATTTAAAGCAAGAACGTTCTGATTGATTCTTAAACTCATATTGATTCCTCCATGAATCGAGATGAATCGAAATAATTATTGAATAGCGCATCCCTGCGCTTGATATCCCAAAGTCCTGTAGGAAATTTCCCCCTTCCCGATGAAGTTAGTCGTGATTATTAACGAATGGTCAGACGCCAGACACGGGACGTACCGTCGACGACCATACCGGCCGGCAGAAGTTTCCATGCCCTGGAAATAATTTCTGCCGGAACCCTGCTCGATCGCCGATCGGAGATGTCACCTGAACACTGGTGGCAGTCCCCCATTTATTACCGAGATCAAATCTTCACAAACCTGCCTCTGCAGGCTTTCAGCACCGGATAACACCGGAAATTTCCGGCTTCTCCGGCCAGCGAAACATGACAAACTGCTCGACAGTCTTATTAACTTATTCAGCCTGCTGCAGCCTGGAACCATGGATGCCAGCTTTCATCAACTGGCCTGGTCCCAGCTGATAACCGGGTAAATGATCTCCGGTTATCAGCCGCAGCGGTTCTTCGCTTATGCTGCCTTATCATTTATTGGAGCAGCTGCAACACCCCCTGCGGCAGAGTATTAGCCTGCGCCAACATGGCAGTGCCCGACTGCGAAACGATCTGGTTGCGGGTGAATTCGATCATTTCACTGGCCATGTCGGTATCTCTGATACGAGATTCAGCGGCACTCAGGTTGGTATGGGTGGCGCGCAGGTTATTCACTGCATATTCGAGTCGGTTCTGAAACGAACCGAGTTTGGATCTTTCCGAAGAGACCATATCGATGGCCTTGTTGATTTTTCCCAGAGCTTTTTCGGCATTGGCGACAGTGGTCATATCGAGTCTGTTGACTTCGAGGGCCTTGGCGGTCATGTCGGCAATGGCTATTTTCATGTTCTGGCCCTGATCGGCGCCGATCTGGAACTGAGGCTGATTATTGACTATATGCATTCTGAAGTTGGCATCACCGGCCCCCTTCATCGTTCCCTCGCTGAGGCCGAAAGTATTGGCCATAAAGGAAGTGATGGTAGAAGTCATTACCAGTGATACAAGGCTGGTATTGACACGGGTAGTTTCATGTTCACTGCCGACACGCAGTGAAGTGAAGGCCATGGCACCCCCATGCTGATCGATTCGAACTGCGACCGTTGCATTTTCGAGAGTCTGGTTAACCGATGCCTGGAAAAGTCTGAACGACTTCATATCAGCAATCTGCTCGCTGCCGACCCCGAGAATGACTGAAATGATGGTTATCTGTGCCGAGCCCAGACCAATACCGTCCTGAACGGTGACCACCACTGCGCCACCTGCTGCAAGCGAATATTTGGCGGTATCGACGAAATGACTGAAACCCCATTCTATTCTGCTGACATCTTTAGAACCATCGACAAAACCGCTGAAGTAGCCATTTACAAAGCCAACGGTAGAATGGTCGACATTGGACAGTCTGATGGTAGTTGCCAGAGTTTCTGCGGCAGTCGCAGGTTTTGTATATGACAATCTGATTTCACCCTCGACGACCGAGGCTTCAAGGCCAAGAAGATCAGCGGCACCCGGAATGGCGTTTTCGATCTGTGAATTGAGACTTCTCGCCAGACCACCCATTGTCCAGTAACCGGAAGCGATGACAATATTGACACTGGCAGTGCCGATAGCCATATTGAAGGTTTCACCGCCGACGGCAGTGATTTTGATTCCAGCCTCAAGGCCGGTTGTACCGGCAATCTGAGCCGCCTGAGCATCGAACTGAACATCTATGCCATTAAGCAGACCAAAAGCTCTGTCTGTCTCTGTCCTAACCGATCTGACATTACCAAAACTGTCACGGGAAATCAATTCACAGAGATTGTTCTCTGCTTCTCGGCTGATACTCATGCCAAGAGCATCGACCACACTCTGGTTGCCGCAGATTGAAATCGAACCAAGATCGCCAATGCTGCCCGAGGTAATTTCAATATAGCCACCGAGGCCGGCTACCTGAGTCTGTGCAGTGTTGACAGTCGCTGTACGGCTATTCTCGATACCAAGCCCCGATTCGCTGTTGATAGCGTTCTGAAAAGCAGCAGCAAGATTGTCAAGGCTCATCTGAGCGTCGAGAGTAATCGATGTACTTCTTGAGTTTCCGTTCAGAGTAAGGGTGAGCGGAGAATCGAGCACGAAAACACCGTTATCGTTGTAAAACTGAGCGATACTCTGCAGTTGAGTGCTGCCATCAGCGAGTTCACCGGTGCCGTCGTTGATGACAAAAATCTGTGATCTCTGCATTTCAGAGATGCCCGCTTTAACCAGGGCAATACTGACCGAGAAATCACCACTGGCATCAGATGGATTACCGGTGATAATACCGTCGACAGTTGCAGAACTGGCACTGATCAATGCTGTCTGACTGCCATCGAGAAGCTTCTTGGTGTTGAATTCAGTGTTGCGGGCGATGCGGTCAAGATCGTCGCGCAGCTGTACGACTTCCTTCTGAATCTCGAGGCGGTCACCGCTGGTAAGAGTATCGTTGGAGGACTGAATCGCAAGTTCACGCATGCGATGCAGAATGCTGTGAGTTTCATTCATGGCGCCTTCTGCGGTCTGAATCATGGAAATTGCATCCTGGGCATTGGAAACGGCCCTGTTCAAACCACGAATCTGCCGGCGCATTTTTTCGCTGATTGCCAGACCTGCTGCGTCATCTGCTGCCCGGTTGATCCTCATGCCCGAGCTCAGTTTTTCGATGGATTTTTCCAGTCGACCGGCGGTCTGGTTAAGGGTACTGTAAGTGGAAAGAGAGACAATATTCTGGTTAATGCGTAATGACATTGTTGATTCCTCCGTGAATCATTCTGAAAATTACTGCCGCATCCTTGCGACAGCGCGATAAAGTATTGAGAAACGAATCCTCGTCAAGGAGTTTTTTCAACGATTTTTGAAATAGTTGAAACCCTTGATGGAAAACGATTTAACCGGGATAAAGGCTTTGCAGCCGGCCAGAATCAGGGCAGACAGACGACTGGAACCATGCAAAATGTCGGTCAGAAGTCTGACCAGGTTCCAACGCCAGCGTCGGCAGCGCGTTCTGGCAAAAATATATAACGGTATCAGCATTTTGATTCCTCCATGAATCAGCTCACACACATCCTTGCGTATGATCAGCACGTTACTGAAACCGTTTCGACCAGAAATGCAATTTAGTTTAGCAATTTTTGCAAAAGATTAAAAAAAAATCTGCTGCCGCAAGCCGGGGCTTGCGACAGCAGTTTTTAATATCTGCTGACTACTGGGAAAGTATTACTGACCGAGCAGTGAAAGAACGCTCTGCGGTACCATGTTAGCCTGAGACAGCATTGCGGTGCCTGACTGAGAAACGATCTGGTTGCGGGTGAATTCGATCATTTCAGTTGCCATATCAGTGTCTCTGATGCGTGATTCTGCAGAAGTCAGGTTGCTTGAAGTATTGCGCAGGTTGTTGATTGCATATTCGAGGCGGTTCTGGAAAGCACCAAGTTTGGATCTTTCAGCCGATACGGTGTCAAGGGCCTTATTGAGTCTGCTGAGAGCAGTCTGAGCGCCTTCAACACTGGTCATATCAAGCTTGTCGATACCAAGTGCCTTCGAAGACATATTACCCATCGAAATCTGCATGCTCTGGCCTTCATCGGCACCAAGCTGGAACTGCGGCTTGTTATCTACGACATGGAGTCTGAAGTTGGTATCACCTGAACCCTTGGCAGTGCCATTGGTGAGGCCGAACTTGTCAAGAGCGCCCTGGTCGTTGATATCAAGAGTGATGCGGCTCTGGATCGGGTCTGAACCGTTCTGGTTTTCCTGGCCTACTCTGGTGGAAGTGAAAGCAAGTGAGCCATTCACTGCATCCATGCGGGCATTGACATCGGCGGCATTCAGCTGATCGTTAACGGTAGCTTCGAATGCTTCAATTTCGATCATATCAGCAGCTTCACGATCGTTATCGGTTGTGTATGCAGCGATGCTGGCAGTATCACCTTCGGCATCGGTAAGATCGATGGTCACTGCAGTACCACCGGCAGTATGATAGAGACTGAAGCCGGTAATAGCCTTCGTTTCATCTTTGTCACCCTGTACAAAACCGTTGGCAAGCTGATCCATGATGCCAAGCTGATCGGCATCTGCTGCACTGATTTCGATGGTCGAAGCGTTGGTCGAAGTCGGAGGATCATAGGAAAGACGAACTTCTCCATCGACGATCGAGGCTTCCAGGTTTGGTACACCGACAGCTTCGATCTGAGCGTTGATCGATCTGGCGATACCCTGCATCGTCCAGTCGCCGGCTGCTACGGTAACGTCAACCTGAGAGCCACCGGCCGAAATGGTGAAAGTCTGGTCGGCAGTCAGACGCAGGCCCTGTTCGAGTCCGCCGTAGCCGGCGATCTGAGCGGCCTGAGACGAAAACTGAACGTCGATACCTTCGAGAAGACCAACAGCTCTGTCAGTACTGGTTCTAACGTTGCTGACATTGCCGCTGCCATCGGTGAGAGTGAGCTGGACAAGATTGTTTGCCGAATCACGGGTAGTGGAGAAACCAAGAGCATCAACGACTGACTGCGGACCGGCTACGGAGAATTCACCCTGATCGCCGACAGCGCCGGAAACGATCTGAATGTAACCACCGACGCCAGCCATATTGGAGGCTGCAGTACCAATGACACCGGCACTGGTATTCTTGATATCGAGACCGGAATCACTGCTGAGAGCCTGCTGAACCGCAGCTGCCAGTTCATTGAGACTCATCTGGGCATCAATTGTAATGGTAGATGACTTGGAATTACCGGTAAGAGTTATTTCCTGGGGAGAACTGAGAGCGAACGAACCGTTGGTATCGTAGAATTCTTCGATATCCTGAAGTTTGGTGCTGCCATCAGCCAGAAGGCCGGTATTTTTGTCGGTAAAAGCCTGGCTTCTCTGCATCTGAGAAATACCACCGTCGATAAGAGCGATACTGACGCTGTAATCGCCGCCACCACTGGCATTACCGGTTACAATACCATTGACGAAGTTCGAGCTCGAGCTCACCAGAGAAGTCTGGCTGCCGTTGAGCAGTTTTTTGGTATTGAATTCGGTATTTGAAGCGATATTGTCGATTTCAGAGCGAAGCTGGTTTACTTCTTTCTGGATTTCGAGGCGGTCGTTGGTGGTAAGAGTGTCATTCGAAGCCTGAATGGCAAGCTCACGCATTCTCTGAATAATGCTCTGTGATTCGTTCAGGGCACCTTCAGCGGTCTGAATCATGGAAACGCCGTCCTGGGCGTTAAGTACGGCACGGTTGAGGCCCCGGATCTGCCGGCGCATCTTTTCACTGATTGCCAGACCGGCGGCATCGTCGGCGGCAGAGTTGATTCTCATGCCAGTGCTGAGTTTTTCGATTGACTTTTCAAGCCTTGAGCTGGTCTGAGAGAGACTGGCGTATGTTTTGATTGAGAGAACGTTCTGATTGATTGTAAGCGACATAAAAATTCCTCCTTGAATTTTCGTCTTCCAGCACTTCCTTGTGCCGAACTCCTTAGATTTCAGATCTCTGTTGCAGCGTTCTTCTTATATTAGACTTATATGCCCTCCTTCCATTTCTTTGTTACCAGCCAGGCCTATTTTTGCCTTTCTATTAGGACTATCGACATTTTTCTACACATTATTTCGCGAGATTTTAGACAACTAAAACCAATTTTCTTTCAAAATCTTCGAATTGCTCTGAAAAGAACTACAAAATATCTGATTTTCACTTTTTTTATTTTTTTTAAATAAAATCCGTGTAAACAATTAACAGTTTACACGGAATTTTTAACATAACTGTCGGCAAATTTCCAGTTCGCTGAAAAACCTGCCAGAATCTCAAATCAGAGACGATCAGATCATATAAACAGGCCCGCAGAACTGTTTGAAAGTTCTTCTACGTATTTTGCCACACCGGCAATTTCAACTCCATCGATAAGCTCGCCGGCATCTATGCCCATAACATCCATGCTCATAGAACACGCCACAAGCTTGACTCCATTGGCGATCGCCTGTTTCAGAAGTTCATGCAGAGGTGTAACATGTTTGCTTTCCATAACTTTGTGCATCATCATCGTACCCATGCCGCCCATGTTCATTTTCGAAAGCTTGAGACCGTTTACGTCTTTCGGCAGCATCATGCCGAACATCGTTTCCATGACACCTTTTTTCAAGGGTTTATCGGGCTCGCGGCGCAAAATACTCAACCCCCAGAAAGTGAAGAAAAGCGTTGTTTTGTAACCGGCTGCCGCAGCACCATTTGCAATTATCAGCGCCGCCATCGCCTTGTCGAGATCATTGCTGAAAACAACGTTGGTCATCTGCCTGCGGCAGGTAGTGACCGGAGTACAGGCAACCTGACCAATCTTGCGAACCGTGGCACGAAATTTCCCACCCCCGATTTTTTCAACCCCAACGCATTCGTTTCCGGTTGACCGGCACCAGGCAGGAACATCAGCGGCAAATCCGGCATCAGTCGAAACAATTTCGACCGCCTGGCCTATGGCAATGCTGTCGACCGCAGCACGTAACTGGCCAATCGGGCCCGGGCACTGCAAACCACAGACATCGAGCTTTTTAACTATTTCGAACTGCCCCGCAACAGTCGTTGCTTCTTCATGTTCACCACCGGCGTCGTCAGTCATGGCAGATTTGTCGTATTCAGCATTCTGGTTTACCATACAGTAAGTCTTGTAACCGCCATCGAGATTGCTCGCTTTGAAACCTTTCTGAACGAGAATTCTGTAGGCTAGATAACCACGCAGACCAGCCTGGCAATAAATCATGTATTCCTTGCGCGGGTCCAACTCGCCAATTCTGGCTCTGAGTTCCTGAAGCGGAATATTGATTGAACCGGGAATGCTTCCGGCAATAACTTCTTCATGGGTTCTGACATCGAGTAGTTTCTGATCGGAAGACAAACTGGTGATATCAGCAACATGAAAATGCTTTGAATGCCGACGCATGAGGTTTGCTGCTACAAAACCGGCATAGTTAACCGGGTCTTTGGCCGAACCATAGGGAGGAGCATAACATAGTTCTATTTCTTCGAGATCGAAAACCGTCATTCCAGACCTTATGGCAACGGCGAAAACGTCGATACGCTTTTCAACACCGTCAGCACCTACTGCCTGCGCCCCCAGAACCTTTCCAGATTCAGGGTCATAAATCATCTTCAGACTGATTGAGGTTGCACCCGGATAATACGAAGCATGACTGGCCGGATGTACGTAAACCTTGTCATATTTTAAGGCATTCTTTTTTGCCTGCTTTTCACTCAAACCGGTCATGGCGAAAGTCAGATCAAATACCTTGCAGACGGCAGACCCCTGAGTGTTGCGATATTCGCGCTCTAGACCGAAAATGTTGTCGACGGCAATTCGACCCTGCCGGTTGGCCGGCCCGGCAAGCGGAATCAGAGACGGCTTACCAGTCATCAGATCGGTTACTTCGACGGCATCACCAACCGCATAGATCGCCTTATCGCTGGTCAACATCCGGCTATCGACCTTGATACCACCTGTAACGCCAAGTGTCAATCCTGATTCCTTCGCGAGCTTGTTTTCAGGCCTGACGCCGATAGCCATTATGACGACATCGGCCAGAACTTTTGTGCCCGAACTGAGAAAAACCCGCAGCTGCTCACCGCTTTTCTCAAAAGAAGTTACCGACTGTCCAAGCTGCAGATCCACCCCACTCATTCTGATCTCGGCATGAAGCATAGATGCCATTTCCGGGTCAGCCGGGCCCATAACCTGTTCGGCCAGTTCCACAAGAGTGACGTTCATGCCCGCATGCCGCAGCGATTCAGCCATTTCAAGGCCAATATAGCCGCCACCGACAACCACGGCAGATTTTTTTCCCTGAATTGAAGCCTTGATGCGATCGGTATCTTCAAGATTACGAAGAGTGTAAATGCCTGGAAGATCTATACCGTTTATCGGGGGCCTGACAGCCGAAGCTCCGGGGCTGAGAATAAGAAAATCATATGATTCCCGGTAGTCTTCGCCGCTCAGCAGGTTCTTAACCACCACTTCTTTTTTGTCGCGATCGATGCGCAGCACCTCATTGCGAACCCTGACATCAACAGCGAATTTCGCGCGCATTATATCAGGCGTGGTTACCAGCAGGGCGTCTCTATTCTTGATGATATCGCCGATATGATACGGCAGACCGCAGTTGGCAAATGAAATGTGTTCACCACGCTCAAAGAGAATTATTTCAGCATTTTCGTCAAGCCTTCTGGCTCTTGCTGCAGCACTTGCACCGCCGGCGACACCGCCAACAATAAGTATTTTCATAATATCTCCCTTATGATACTGCCTTAATCAGAATGTCTTCTTTTTGAACGCCCTGAAAAACCTTTTCGGGATTGCCATTTTTGAACACTATCAGGGTGGGAATACTGAAAATGCTGAACTGAGAGGCAATATCCGGGCTTTCTTCAACATTCAGCTTGCCAACTTTTACATCGGCCGGCACTTTTTTAGCGACGGCATCGAGAATGGGCAACTGCATCTGACAGGGGCCGCACCACGGCGCCCAGAAATCCACAAGAACGGTACCGCTACCGGTAAAAGCTTTGAAATTTGCAGAGTTGAGTTTTTCGACATTGGACATATCAACGACCTCCAGATTGTTAATTTTGTAACATGTTATGCAACTGGCATGCCAACAATCACCAACTCGGAGAAATCTATGAGCAGATCCTTTTAAACAGAGGAATAGACAATGAAAACAAATATTCTCTGCGACTTATCGAATACATCCGGCAAACGGGGAGAAACCATAAGCCTGACCAGGCAAAAACTGGTTGTAAAGCTCTGCAATGGCTACCGCCACCATCCAGAAGCAAAGTTGCGCAACCCAGAAGTTTAGTTGCGCAACTTTATAAAACTCGAAGGCTGGTGGCCAAAAAAAAGGCCGCCCAAAGGGCGGCCTGGGTGCAAACCTATTAAATTCGTTATTGAGATTACCTGAGCAGATCGAGAACCGACTGGGCAGAAACGTTGGCCTGACCGACCATCGCATTGCTTGCCTGCTGCAGAATCTGGGCCTGAGTCATTTCAATGACTTCAGCGGCCATATCAACGTCTCTGATGCGCGATTCAGATGCAGTCATATTTTCCAGAGCCACACTCAAACTGTTGTTGGTGTAGTTCATGCGGTTTTCGATAGCCCCGAGTTTGGCGCGTTCAGAAGAAATCATCTGCAGAGCATTGTCGATAAGCCCGATGGCGATTTCGGCAGAGTCTGGCGTAGTCAGGTCGAGATCTTCGATTCCCAGAGCCTTTACATCGGTTCTGATGATATTGGCAGAAGCCGTCTGGCCTTCATTGGCACCGATCTGGAACTGGATCGAAGTGTCTTTGACATGCATTGTATAGGCATAGTTGCCAACACCGTTCTGATATGCAACCGGGTCGATATTGAACATCGACTTGAGGGTATTGAGCGAATCTGGACTGCCCCATTCAGCGAAGACAACCTTGCCTTCTTTACCCGGGATCGTCGAGAATATCTTGACCGTCTGGGTGCCGGTCATGATTTCGGCAGCAACCTGAACGCCATTGAGAGTGGCCTGTTCGTTGATCAGATTGGCAATCGAAGTGATCGAGCGGAAGGACGAACCTGCAGCCCCGGCGGTGAAGACAATGCTCATGCCGTTGCCATCAAGGTCTGCCACATAGAATGACAGATTGTCGATGCCGGCGGAGGCAGTCTGTTCGATAACCACGAAACCATATTTGGCTGAAGACTGTTCATAGGCGAAGTTCTGCACAGCCTTGTTACCGTCGAAACCAGAGATTGTCGTCTGTTCATGCACTTTGAGACCGGTTGTGATTCCCTGGCCACCGGCACCGGTATCATTGATGCTGAAGTTGGACTGCACACCGGTTTCAAGCGATCTGAAAGCAAGCACGCCGTTGGTATTTTCAGCGACTACCATCAGGCCATTGGCACCAATCTGCATGTTAATGGCTTCTACGAGTGAATTCAGGCCGCCGGCCGTATAGTTTCCGGTCAGATTGATGATGGTGCCGGTAGTTGCGGCGTCATGACCATCTACGATAGAGAACTGCACTGTTGTGCCGGCCTGTGAAAAGTCATAGGAATCGATAGTATCGAAACCGACAGCCAGACCCGGATTGCCGCCGGTGCCCGTATAGCGACCGTTGGCGATTCCCAGAGGGTTGGTGGATGCGCCGGTTATTTCGACGTAAGCTGCAGAACCGGTGTTCTTGGTGGTGAATTCAATGGCGTAAGAATCGTTGACTCTTGCGGTTACCATGCTGCTGGCAGCCACGAGCTGTTCATTGATAAGTGACACAACCTGGTGCATGCTCCAGGTGCCGCTGGCGATCGCGATCGGAACAGCGGCAGTGCCATTGGCGCTGACTGAATCATTGACATCGAAGTTAATAGCGGTTGGCAGCGAAATGCCGAGGGTCGCAGAAGTAGTCTGAGCAAATGCAGACTGCGGCGGTTCAAACATCAGATCAATGCCTTCGATGAGACCGGCGGCGCGATGACCGGCAATCTGGGTGTTGATGGTAGTTCTTTCACCGTAGGGAACGCCAAGGTTGGTAACTGCGATCGAATAAACAGGGTCTTCAGCCTGAATGACATTTTCAAAGCCAAGAGCGGTAATGAGGTTTTCTTCACCAGTGAAGTTGATGCGGCCCAGTTCGCCATTGCGACCTGAAGTTACCTGAATCTGGCCATTATTTTCGCCGGCAGTGCTGAAAACAGCTTTTGAACCTTCAAAGTGCAGGCCGTCACCAAGCTGGTCAGCAGTCATGCCCGCCTGGATTCTTTCGGTCAACTGGCCAAGAGTAAGATCTTTACTGACCACGACTTTGCCCTGACTGTTATCGCCCTGAATATATAGAGTCTGCGGCAGATCGAGAATGAAAGTGCCGTTGTTGTCATACATATTGGCGAGAGACTGGAGGGTAGTCGATGAAGAAGCGATCGAGCCGTCGGTTTTGACGAAAATGGCCGAACGCTGCTGTTCAGCAGTGCCTGAATAGGTTTTGTAGCCGATGCCGGGAATATATTCGGATTTCGGCCATACTACGATGGAAAAGTCGGAAAAAGTCAGCACTTCACCAGTAACAACGCCGTCGAGGTTGCTGGGGTCGCTGGTTGAAATTGCAGCGGTGCCGGTGCCGTCGAGAAGTTTGCGGGTGTTGAATTCGGTGGTGTAGGAAATGCGGTCGATTTCGTCTTTGAGCTGGGCAACTTCTTTCTGAATTTCAAGACGGTCTGTGGTGGTAAGGGTATCATTACCAGACTGAAGAGCCAGTTCACGCATGCGCTGCAGCATGCTGTGCACTTCATTCAGGGCACCTTCAGCAGTCTGAATCAGACTGATGCCATCCTGAACATTCATTCTGGCCCTGGTTATGCCACGCACCTGGGTGCGGAGCTTCTCAGAGATTGTCAATCCGGCAGCATCATCGGATGCGCGGTTGATTCTCAGGCCTGATGACAGGCGCTCGATTGAACTTGATAATCTGGAGTCATTCTTTACCAGATTACTGTGCGCGTTCAGAGCAGTAATATTTGTGTTGATACGCAGGGCCATAGGTTTGCCTCCATGACATTCGAGGGGTTCAATCCGTTTTTAGCTTTTTCAGCTTCTTTTTCCCCATCTACATTACTCATCGGAACATCGAGTCAACGAACGTTAACCTGAATTACGATGATTTATGCCAATAAAATTCCTTATTCTTCGTTTTTCTTGCATTTGCTTACTTTTTTGCTTTATTTTCTTTTTTTCCGAATTTGTTAAGAATATCCGCAGGAAGACTCTTGAGCGGGTCTAGAGACGTGATCTTAGCGGCTTCACGGTTTTCCTTCTGGATTTCTTCATAAACTTCCCAGCGGTGAACTTTCACGGACCGGGGGGCATTGATACCGATTTTCACCTGATCTTTGCCAATATCCACAAGAACGATCTCAACATCGTCGCCGATGATGATTTTCTCGTTTATTTTGCGTGTCAATACCAGCATCAGCTCTCACCCTCCTTGCCTTCGGGGTTGAGAGAGTCATTGACTTCTTTCAGCTTGGCAGCCCGTTTTTCCATTTCGTCAAGAATGCGCACCTTGACCGAATGACGACTGTTGCTCGAGATGATCTGACGGCCCTTGCGATTCGATGCATTTATAACCAGCGGTCCCTGCAGGTTAGCGGTCATATCGCTCGGGTTTGCCGGAATCGAAACTATTACGTAAAGAACGACATCTTCAGCCTTTTCCAGGCCGATAAACGACTGGTCCGAATCCGAGATTTCCACATCGTATTCAAACATGAAGCTTAAAGGTTCGATTATTACAAATGCGAGATTTCCGTCATCGACGCACTGCAACCAGCGAAAAGGACTGCCGTCCTCAGTGTTGAGAATTACAAACCGATGATAGTCGCCAAACCCGAGAAGACCTTCTTCAAAGCTGATGATTTCATCTTTGCAAATCTCAATTTTTCCAAACCTTAATGTGGAAATCTTCATACCATGCATCGTTCCTTCACTTATCTAAGAAAATCCAACAAAGACATCTGCATTATTTTCGAGCCTGTTTGAAGAGCAGCCTGGTAAGCTGTCTCGAGTTCCGTCATCCTGATAATAGCTTCTGACATATCTAAATCTTCGACAGATGAGAGCATTTCCTTTAGGTTTAAATTTATATTTTCCTGTTTTTCTTTTGCGGCATCGACACGATTGGTTTTACTGCCCACTTCTGCATGCAGGTCGAGAACTCTTTTAAGATCTTCATCGATCTTGGCGATACTGACCTCAGAAATTGCCTTCGAGTCGTTGCGCAGCAGATTATCGCGCAGATCGATCAGGGTAGTGAACACCGATGGGGTGTTTCCCAGACCCAGGCCTGAAGCAGTGCCGTTACCGGCGACGTCTCTGACCTTGATATAAGCTTCGCCCGCGGTGTTAGTGAGATTGAGGCGCTTGCCATCATCAGAGATCCAGGCCTGCAGGTTAAAATTCGCATCGGTATTCGACAGTTTGTCGATGATATCACCGATCGTCTTAGCCCCTGAAAGGTCTATTTCGCCGGAATGGGCACCACTCTGAACGTATACCTTGCCCATCGGCACACCGCCATCGCGCAAGGCTGAAATTGCCGTATTCATGGTCAGGGCGGGGTCAACATCGCGGCCGACCAGATTATGATCGACGGTTCTCCCCGAAATTCCCAGATCGGAAGCCGAGGTGCTGTCGATATCGATGACTTCAAGTTTGCCGGTCGCGCCGTGGTTTTTGTCGACGATCTCGATGCCGTTGCCTTCTTTATTAAGTCTGGCTTCAACGTAAATGCCGTTGGCAGGATTATTGATCCGGTCGAGAACATCGCCGATCGTCTGACTGCCGCGCAGATCGATTGCTGCAAATCGGCCTGCCTTGTCGGTGATGCGTATATAGCCGAGATTGACACCAGGGTTAGAGCTGCGGGTCGAATTGAGCGACTGCAGTTCGGTTTCAAGAGTCACTTTCGGGTCAAGATCGACAGAACCGACATTAGTGGGAAGCGAAGCAACGTGGATCGGCGCTCCGGTGATAATGCCCGGAACCTGATTGCTGGTTCCGGTCACCAGGCCGAGATCGCGGCCGGCATTGGTTCTTTCTTCGATGGTCAAACCGTAATTATCACCGACTGCCATCGGATCTGCCACTTCAAATCGGCTGTCAGTAGAGTTCCAGACCGCCTTGAATTTGTCGGTAAGATTGATTCTATCGAGAACATCCTGAATGGTGTTGGCACCGGTAAGATCGACCTCAACAGGCTGATTGTCAGCACCTCTGATAATCATGAATCCTGCTTCAGGTGGCGGCACGATGTCTGAAAGCAGACTGGCTGCAGTCAACGGCCCACCGCTTGAAACCAGGGAATCACCGATAACGGTGTTGCCTTTTGTCGATTTGAGCAGGCCAAGATTTCGGGTAACCGTAGTATTGTCGCGAATCGTGATTGCCTGTGAGCCATAAAATTCTTCAATGGCAAAAGCGCTGGTTCCGACTGTGTTATCAGTGATGAGAATTCTGCCGCTGGTCATGTCAAAACTTGCAGTCTGTCGGCCACCGGTAGCTGCGTTGATGGCATCGATCGCATCCTGTGGTGTGAGAATTGCGGTCAGATCGACAGGGGGTACCGTCGCAACCCCGTCATGACCGGTTATTGTCATATAACCAGGCTCGATTCCTTTGCCGCCATTGGCAAGAGACAGGGGCGATGCCGGTGAATCCACAGCCGGATCGTAAGAGGAAAATATCTGATTGCCGACTCCGACATTGTTGAGAAGCCCAAGATCGGCGGCTGTATGAGGCTCCAGGTCTTTTACATAGAGCTGAGTGCGCGTCGAAGTGATGGAGAATTCACCGCTGCCGCCGGTCAGATCCTTGATCTCAAGACGTTTGTGAATCATGTCGAACTTGGCTTCGAGAGCCGAGCCACCCTCGACGGCGTTGATTCTGGCAATGACATCGGCAACTGTAGTTGAACCCGACACATCGACACGATGATTGCGACCATCACGGGTGTTGATGTTCAAATAACCATCTGAAAGACCTAGACCATTGTTGAGGTCTGAAAGATTGGTAAATTCTGAGAGCATCTTCGGATCAGAAAGTCCAACCAGCAGATTGGTAAAGCCTGCATTGCGATAAATTCCGAGTGAAACTGCCGTATCGGAAGGAACTTCTTCGATACCAGCTTCGAAAGAACCCGTATCGTTGATAATGCCGATTACATCATCGATGCGATGAGCGGTCGACAGGTCGATCTTATGTTCTACTCCGGCCTGGTCGGTGATGATGATCGAGCCTTCCTGCACGCCGCGGCCTGAATTGAGAGCGGTAAGCGGCAGGCTTTCTTCGAGCGGCGGCAGTGTATAAGTGAAAGTTGGCGTTCCGGTAACCGGTTCACCGCCAAAAAACATTTCCAGACCGCTGATACTTTTTTCGATAACGGTGCCACGTTCAATTTCGGCCTTGATTCGCTTCGAATCACCACCATAAAGAACGTCGAGAGCGCTGTTCTTGTTGACCGCATCACGGCCTTCACCCAGTGAATAGGTGACGATGCTGTTGTTGTAACCAGGAGTCTGCCCTGAGACCGTTGAAAATGGCCGGGTATCGACGTCGTTACCGGCAAAAATATACTCACCGGCAACCTGAGTATTGCCAACATCGATCAGATGCAGCATCAGTTCATCGATTTCTTTGGCAATGGCATCGCGATCCGATTGAACCAGAGTGTCGTTGGCTCCCTGCACTGCAAGCTCCCGGGCCCTCTGCAGAGCAGTTTCAACAGTCGTCATTGACCCGTCGACATTCTTATACCAGTCTTTAACGTTGTTGATGTTTCGGATGAACTGGGTATTCTCATTGATCTCGACCTTGTTCTGCATCGCAAGAGCATTGTCGACCGGGCTTTCCGAAGCCATAATATACTTTTTGCCCGAACTGATCTTAACCTGAATATCATTCAGAGCTGAATTATTGCGATTAACCTGAGTTAGAAATGAATTGTAAATAAACTGATTGGTTACCCGCATATCACCTGTCTCCTTATTTGTCTGCTTATTATCTGATGTAGTTTTCTATATTGCCTCAGACCATGCCGTTGATAACCGTATCGAGCATTTCATCGATAGTGGTGATTACCTTGGCAGCGGCATTGTAGGCGTGTTGAAACTTGATAAGATTCGCCAGCTCCTCATCGAGTGACACTCCTGAAAGCTCAGCCCGCTTGGCATCCAGTTGAGTCATCAGACTGGTGCTGTAGGCCATTTCGCTTTCGTATTTCTGACTTCTGGCAGCTACTTCAGTGACAACTTCGTTATAAAAGTCGTTGAACGAAGACTTGCCGTCATTGAAGAAGTTAGTCTGCTTGAGTTGAGCGATACGTATGGCATTCGAACCATCGCCTGTGCCGTTGAACGAAGGCAGTCTGTCGTTGACGCCTTCCAGAGTTCCGCCGGCAGCGGCAATAGTATTCAGATTGTTGAGAATATGGTCTTCAAGAGCAAGGTTTTGAATTGCATTCTTGTAAGGGTTATCGCTATCGAGGTATTCAAGCGGCTTGAAGTAATTGCGGCCCGTCTGGCCGTCCAGACCGAAACCATTGCGATGCACCTGGTTGGTTTCAACAGCTACGGTATAGGCAAGTTTATTGAGATCGTCTATTGCAGTCTGCAGGCTGCCATCGCGAACCTCCAGCAAACCCTTGAGCTTGCCGCCGGTAACTGTCGGCCTGAGGTCCAGATTGGCAACGCCCGCCTTTCTGATCAACAGCGTAACGCCGTCAAGAGCCCCCGAAACATCGTTTTTGGAAGAAACGAATTCCTGGTCCCCGAAGCTGAATCTGGCGTCCTGAGCGGCCTTGTTGGTCTGCAGATTCAATACGGTGAACAGATTGCTGCTGCCATCAGCCGTTTTGATCTCGTAATCTTTACCCGTCTGGCTCGATTTGAGAACCAGCTGGCCTGATTCGTTGATCTCGGCGTTGAGATTCAGGTTAGCAGTATCGAGCATGCCGGCCAGATCGCGCATGGTAGTTTTCTCGGCATCGAGATAGAATTCACGGCCGTTGACCGTGAAGCTGCCGCTGGTGATGCCAAAATTCGCAACCGGGCCGGTCAGGGGGTGGAAGGTCAGGAATGAATACTGTTCATGGGCCTGAGCGACCTGGGAGACGGTCAGAGTGATATTGCGCTGATCAGTGGTGTGAGTGAGAACCGCCGAGGCAACATCGGTATTGTCGGAAAATTCAGGGTAACCTTCGCTGCCGCTGATGGTGCTGAAGGATTCCCCGTCTTTTACGCTGATATGAAGCTTATTGGAAAGATTGTGCTGCACCAGAACATGCGAGCCACAGTTAACGGTGAGTTCACCCTTGGTGTTGTAGAAAGACTGCACGCTGACCAGTTTGGCGAGATCTTCGAGCGTCTTCTGGCGCTGGTCTCTAAGATCGTTGGCGACATTGCCGTCGGTTTCAGATCTGCCGATCTGCTCGTTAAGGCCGGCAATGGTTTCTGCAAGGGTATTGACCTCTTTTACCGTGTCCTGAATCTGATTTTCGATGCTGCCTTGCGAACACCATGACGGTGAACCCTGCAGTCGGCGAAGCTGTGCATCGACATCGCTGAAAATTCCGATCAGGCTTTCAGTTTCTTCAACCAGGTTCCGGCGCAGCGAGCTGTTTGAAGCATCATTGGCGAGATCCTGCCAGGCAGCCCAGTATTCATCGAGCTGATCGCGAATGGTAGCATCACCCGGTTCGTTGATTATAGATTCGATTTGCTTCAGCAGGCCATCGGCAGTCGTTTTCCATTCCAGGGTCGAAGTTTCTTTGGTTATTCTGGCATCGATGAACTCGTCGCGGAACTGCTGGATCTGTGAAACCGTAACGCCCTGCCCAACCTGAGCGGTAGCGGTCGGCGTGCTCAAACCGGAGAGCAGATAGGGATTATTGGCCGAAAGGACAGCCCGCTGCCGGGAATAGCCCTCAGTGTTTGCATTCGCAATGTTATGCGAAGTGGTTTCCATTGCCTTCCGCTGGGTAAAAATCCCGCTTCTGGCAATATCCAGGCCAAAAAAAGTTCCAGCCATCGCCGGCCTCCTTATATGATGGCACCATTTTTTTCTGCCATCGGGGAAATATATTTTTCCCTAATATCTCTATCGGCGAACTGGAGAGTTGACTTTAGTACAAATAAAAAACTTCCCCCCGACCGGTTTTTTTTCAAAGCCGGCAGCGGGGAAGCTTTTTCGGTTCAGTTCAGATCTTGCGGTCGATAAGCGAAGGGCCGACACGCCTTTCGGGTTTTTTACCCGTCGGCCCATAAGTTACATCTGCCGGCACCCTGGTAATAAGTTTGACGGAATATTGCGTCAATTCTAGAGCCTGCTCGATCAGACGCTGGTTTTCTTCATTGACTGCCTTGATTTCTTTGACCACGTCACGCAATTGTGAGCCGGTCATCCAGATATCAGACTTGCCGTCGGCTTCAGATATCTTTTCGACAGCAGCGTCGAGATTTGCATCTTTACTGCCGGTTATGGCAGCGACGCATTCGCGACGACGGGGTTCGAGATCAATCAGACGCTGCACCAGAATCTCTTCCTGGCCGACAATCGTCTGAAGATCGGTCGAAAACTTTTCCAGCAGCAGCTTGCGCTTGTCGTGGGCATGCTGGAAAAGCTTCTGGTAGATACTGAGCTCTTCAGCCAGTATCTGTTTGAGTTCTTCGACCTGAGGCTTCAAGGCTCAGTCTTCCCAGACTGAACGCATGTGCGGGTGGGCATAGAGCCTCTCGGCAACCTTCTCGGCGGGGATATTATA
This sequence comes from uncultured bacterium, assembly GCA_964474705.1. Classification (GTDB taxonomy): domain Bacteria; phylum Muiribacteriota; class Ozemobacteria; order Ozemobacterales; family Ozemobacteraceae; genus Rifleibacterium. Next base: position 50,493 of record CAYYUI010000017.1, on the reverse strand, counting down.
CTGCCCGGCATCGATAAGCGCCTTGATGCGATCTACCTTTTCAGCTCTGACATCAGGAACACCGGCGAAAACTTCGGCGGCAAACTTGATGGTTTCTACCGGATCAGCCTGTGCAACTGGTGCCCCGGAAATGATGGGGTTGCTGAGATTGACACCACTCGGCGGGTGGAAGGTTCTGGTGGCCGTATCAGCCTTGCCGGTCGAATTCTGCATCATTTTGTTGAATTCGCCATCCGGCTTCTCGGTCTGAGCCTTCTTTACCTGGTCCTGATAGATTCTGGTTACATTAACATTGGAAACCTTCATGGTTCCTCCTGACTCCCTGAACGTCTTCCCCCTGGTGTGTGTCTTGTTAGCGGAGGACGCCTCCAAGGTTGAATATCGGACGAACAGGCAGGTTCATTTAGCTAAATTATGCAATATTGTAACCTGCTGCCGCAGCAAAGTCAAACCGGTTCATGAAGCTTTTACAGCCGAAGGTCCCGATCTTCTGAAAGAATGTGACACTGTCAAAGCGCAGATTTCGAGAGGACGCAGCGCGGCAGCAGCTTCTGCACATCTCTGCAGCGTCGTGCCGGTGGTGGCCACGTCATCGACCAGTATCAGCCGCCGACCGCGAAAAGCAGACAGATCGAGCCCGGCAGCAAGCGCAAAGGCCATATCAAGATTGGTCAAACGCTCTGCCTCGTCACAATCTGCCTGGGGGCGGGTCGCTCTCACCCTCTGCAGGGCCGGGCTAAAATGACAACCGCAAACATCGGCCAGTTTGCCGGCCAGATATTCAGCCTGATTGAAGCCGCGGGTCGCCAGTCTTTCTGCATGCATGGGAACAGGAACAATTATACTGTCAGCGCCAACCAGCTTGTTCAAACGCTCATTCTGCAGACATTCCTCGGCCAGAATTTTGAGCAGTCGATAAGAAGGACGGTATTTGATTATTCGGACAACATCGGCCATGAAGCTGTCATACCTGCTGAGAGTGTATATCGGGAAGGCGCAGCAGGTATCGGAAACCAGCTCAGGGCTGAAGATGATGCCGCGCAGACGTTTCCGGCATTTTCCGCACAGAACGACGCCAAAATCGGTAGAATCACTACAGACATGGCATCTGAATGGCAAAAAGATTGAAAGAAAGCTCTTTATCGAAGCAAACAGGCTTAATGGTCCTCTTCTAACTGAATAATTTAATTTTACCAAGATTCAGAGGCTGGCGGGCCTCTGATAATTCTAGCATCAGATCTCTGAAAAAATGAAGCAGCCGCCGGAAAGATTCCGACGGCCGCCTTTGTACTCGACTTCTATTCTTCGCTGGCAGAACCGCCACGACGAGTCCTTTTATAAACACCGCGTTTGGCACGCATGACGAAATCATGAAACATGGTAACATGTGGATCATCAGCATTAACAAGCTCGACCCACTTTTCCATGACCTGTGAAACGTTCAATTCTGAGCGGAAAAAAACCTTGTACAACTCACGAATGCTGGCGATCGATTCTTTGGAAACGTTATTCCGCTTCAGACCGACTGAGTTCAAGCCAACGACGCGGGCCGGATTGCCGTCAATTTTTATGAACGGTGGCACATCTTTGACTATCTTGCTCATACCACCGATCATCACCATGCAGCCCACTTTGCAGAACTGGTGAATGCCGGTGAAACCACCAAGAACCGCGCGGTCGCCGACTTCAACATGGCCGGCCAGCGTTGTGCAGTTAGACATGATGATATTGTTGCCAACCTTGCAGTTATGGGCGATGTGAACGTAAGCCATCAGCAGGTTGTTGTCGCCGACTATCGTCGAATTGCCTTCGCCTTCAGCGAGGTGAATGGTGACGAATTCACGGAAATGGTTACCATTACCGATCTTAACGAACGTCTTTTCACCTTTGTATTTTAAATCCTGGGGGGGGGTGCCGATCACGACTGACGGATGCAGAACGTTACCGCTGCCAAGGGTGGTGTGGCCAAGAATATGACAACCCGCACCAATGACGGTATTTTCTCCAATCTCGACGTCTGGCCCGATGATGGTATATGGGCCTACCTTAACCGACGGATGCAGTTTCGCGCCTGGTGCAATTATTGCGGTTGAGTGAACTGACATAGGGGGTTACTCCTTGGTTTCAAACGAGCTGGAACATCAGTTCGCCGCCGGTAACCAGTTCGCCATCTACTTTGGCTTCTGCTTCAACCTTGCCGGTGCTGCCTCTGACCTTGAGAACCTTGATATGAAATTCAAGGCGGTCTCCAGGAACCACCGGCCTGCGAAATCTGACTTTATCTATACCACAGAAAAATGGGGTTTTTCCTTTATGTTCAGGCTGAGAGAGAAAAAGAACACCGGCTACCTGAGCCATGGCTTCAACGATGAGAACCCCAGGCATTACCGGCTTTCCGGGAAAATGACCGTTGAAAAATTCTTCATTGGCGGTGACATTCTTGATACCAACGATCGATTCGCCCGGAACGATAGAAAGAATTCTGTCAACCAGCAGAAATGGGTAGCGGTGTGGCAGAATTCCCTTGATATCTTCTATATACATCATATTCGAATCCTTTCTCTGTTGCGAGTGGATAAATTTATCTCTGAGCAGGCGCGCAAATCTGACGTTAAAGTTATGACCGGTGCGTTCTGCTAATATATGGCCTTTTATCTGCATGCCTGTCAATGAAAAATCGCCAATCAGGTCGAGAATCTTGTGAAGAATCAATTCATGCTGTTCGCGCAGACCTTCCGGATTGGTGACCTGGCCTGAATTATCGATCACCACGGCATTATCAAGACTGCCGCCTCTGGCGAGATTATTGGCTTTGAGCATTTCGAATTCATGTTCGAAGCCAAAGGTGCGGGCTCTGCCGATTCTGGTTTTGAATGAATCCGCATCGATGACCAGATGAATCTGCTGTGGTGGAATGATATTATTGCGGTATTCCAGCAGATAAGTGATTTCAAAATTTTCGGCAGGCAGATAGACCATGCTTTTCTCATTCTCGACGAGCGTAAACATTTCTGGAGCAGCGCAGAAAGTGCGCTGCTGCTGTTGCTCTGCAATACCAGCCTGTTCTATGAGTCTGACAAAAAACAGGGCACTGCCGTCTCCGGCCGGTGGTTCTTCGTTTGACAGTCTAACGAGGGCATTATCGATCCGGCAGCCGCTCAAAGCCGCGAGAACATGTTCTACGGTGTGAACCGAAGCGCCGTTCTCACTCAAAATCGTGCCGCGATTTGTGGAAACAACGTTGTCGAGACTTGCTGCAATATGTGGCTGCCCGGGCAGATCAGTGCGAACAAAGACAATGCCATGCCCGGCCAGAGCCGGCACAAATTCCATATGCACAGGTTTGCCGGTATGCAGGCCGATGCCTTCAATGCTTACTGAACTGGCTAATGTCTGCTGGTTTACTTCGTTCATACTTTTTCAGAAAGAGCGAAAGTATATGATATTATACAGCTCTTCCTTGCGGTCACGCTGAGCGATTTCAAGGCTGACGCCGGGATAGGGGCTCAATTTAACCCCAAAGGTATCGATGTCGTCGCTGCGTTCGGCACCAACTGTTATCAGGGGCAGAACCATTTTCTCGACACCATAGAAATATTTCCGCTGGGTGGTGACCGGATCTTTGTAGAACCCGCCATGCAGAGAGGCACCAAAAACTTCGATCGATTTGGAACAGGCGAAATAAAAAATTTTGGAACCCAGCTGCGTATTGATATCTGAAGCGCCCCAGACAACGCCAGGCAAAGTTTCGCCCTCTTCAAGAAGCTTCAATTTAACGCTGAGCGGGTTATTACCTTTCTCAGAGCCGTTCATATGACGCAGAAACGATACTTCGAGCAGTTTCATGAATTCCTGGGTAACCAGCATGGCAGAATGACCGCTGTCATTTATATAAGCGGCTGAAGAGCGGGTATAACCGGTCGGCATGGTGAATATCGAGGTGCCCATATACCTGACCCGGCTGGCGGTATCAGCAAAACCCGTACTGCATGAGCAGATTAACAAAGTCAGCAGCGCTAAGGCCTGAAAGGATCTGAACGGCATCAATACTATTCCTTTGTTTCTAGTTGTTTTTCCAGGTCCCTGACCTTTTTCAGCAGGTCGGGCAATTTGCGCAGGGCAGCCAGAATTCTGCGTTCTTCACTGTGCGGCTTGATCGGAAAGCCGGAAACGAAACTGCCGGGTTCGACATCGCCGGTAACAACACCACGGGCTGCTACAGTCGTGCCTTTGCCGACCCGAACATGGCCAACGGTACCGACCTGACCGGCAAGGGTTACATAATCTTCAAGTATGGTGCTACCGGAAATGCCAACCTGTGCCACTATGACACATTTTTTGCCAATCTGAACGTTGTGGGCAATATGTACCATATTGTCGATCTTGCTGCCTTCACCGATACGGGTGGTTTCCATGGTGGCACGATCGATGGTTACACAGGCTCCAATTTCGACATTGTCTTCGATCACCACATTGCCGACCTGCGGCACCTTGACATGAACGCCCTGGTCGAGAGTGAAACCGAAACCATCGCTGCCAATTACGGCATTGGCATGAATGATGCAGTCGTTGCCTACTTCACAGCCAGCCAGAATTCTGGCCCCTGGATGAATGAGAGTTCGGCAACCGACCCGGCTGTTTCTGCCAACATAGGCCTGGGCGCTGATGCGGGCTCCTGCACCGATCACAGCTCCGGCTTCAACCACGGCATGCGGCCCGACAACTGCATCAGATGCGACATCGGCGTCTTCACTGACAAATGCTGCCGGATGAATCTGATAATCTGGTTTTTCGTCGGGAAAAAAGAAATTCAGAGCCTTCACCAGCCCCATATAAGGGTTTTTTAACCGCAGTGAAGGCAAAGGAAGTTCAGGAGCGTCTTCAGGAGCGATCAGAGCCGAAGCCCGCGTTGTTTTAACCGATTCGAGATGGGCCGCGTAATTTTTAGCTCCGGAAAGAAAGGTCAGCTCACCCGGCATGGCGCGTTCGAGCGGTGCAACATTGCCGACCCGCACATTTTCATCGCCACAGACCCGGCCACCGGTCATGGCGGCCAATTCCTTCAAGGTGAGACTTCTGCTTTCCTTATCGCTCATGATATAAAAACCGGGCGTCAACAATGACGCCCGGAATTCCGCTTATTTACCGGCTGGTTTGGCTGCAGGAGCTGCTGGGGCCTTACCGGCGTTCAGAGCCTGAAGAACTTCTTCGGTAAGGTCTTTGACCGTCTGTTCATCGCCCCAGTAGAAGAAGCGCTTTTCAAAAACGGCTTTTATGTTATTCTTCTGGGCAACCTGTTTGATTACCTGATCGACCTTATCGTCGAGGTTCTTCGAGAGCGAACCCATTTCCTTCTCTTCCATTTCATAGAGAGATTTCTGGGATTCTTCGAAGAATTTCTGCAGTTCGCCGCTCTTCTGAGCAAGCTGCTTGCGCAATTCAGTCAGCTTTGGTTCGAGAGCCGCGGCTTCCTTTTCTTTTTTGCCATCGCGCAATTCCTGCATTTTCTTGGCAACACTCACATATTCGTCATCGAGCTGCTTAACAGCCCCTTTTTTGGCTTCGAGATCTTTCTGGAGCTTTTCCTTCTCGCCTTCAAGAACCTTTTTGGTTTTCTGGGTTTCAGAATATTTGTTGAATATCTGACCGGCATCGACAACGCCGAATTCATAGGCACCGGCAACCATGGGGGTAGCGACAAGGCCGGCAGCGAGACAAAGTTTCAAAAGCTGTTTCTTCATCTGGATAGTTCTCCTTATTCTTTAACTCTTTGCGAGTTCTGCACCTGTTATAGATTGTTAGAACGACGAACCGAAGTTGATGTAGGTATTACCGTCACTGCGGTCGGTAGCCTTACCATAATCGAGAGCTACCGGACCAAGCGGTGTCTGCAGCCTGATGCCGATACCATAACCCTGTTTCTGGTCGTAATCCAGTTTTCTCCGGTTATAGTCAGTGCCCCAGGCGCTGCCAAGATCATAGAATGCTACGACGTCGAAATTTTTCGAGAAATTCTGGCGTAATTCGAAGTTCGTGTAAAATACTTTGGTTCCAAGGAATTCGCGCTCTTCATAGCCGCGCACCGTGCTGCTGCCGCCGATTGAATACATATCGTAGATCGGAACGAAGCCATCGCCGATGGTGGTCTGCCCGGCGATACTCTGCAGAGCAAATACGGTCTTGCGGTTTTTGCTCACCGGAATATAACGTCTGAGCGCCAGCATGTATTTGGTGTATTGATTGTCACCCTTGAGCATGCCACCGGTGGTTTCAACCCAGAAGGTATCATGCAGGCCGCCGGTCGGGCGGAAACGGTTATCGCGGGTATCTTTGTCGAGAATAGTTGCAAAAGTCTGAACCCGGTCATTGGTGATACCGGCCGGGGCAGTTGCGGTTCCATCGGTCGGAGTCAACTTGATATCTTCATCTCTGAACTTGAACGACAGGTCGACGTCTTTGCGCAGTCGACGGCCCAGAGTAATGGCACCACCCTTACGGCGCTCATCATATTCGGTCAGAGTATTTCCCTGAGAATAAAGATCACGGGTATATTTTGTGTTGTAGACATCGACTCCGAAGCTCTGCGGTTTATTGTTGAGCCAGGGGTCGAAATAGCCGAGTTCATAATTCTGAACGCCGCCGAATTCGGTTTTCATATAAACGCGCTTGCCGTCACCCTTGAAGTTATTCTGGGAAAGGTTAACGAAACCCACCAGGCCGTTGAGAGATGAATAACCGGCACCGACACCGGCGCGGCCTGTTTTCTGCTCGACGACGTGAATTACCAGAACCACTTCTTCGGGGGTTTTGCCAGGCAGATGGTCGCGACGCACTTCTTCGAAGAAACCGAGATTATAAAGGCGCTGCAGATCGCGCACAATTTTCTTGTTATCATAGATTTCGCCGGTTTTGACGGTCAGTTCGCGGCGAACGACCTTTTCACGGGTGCGTTTGAGACCTTCGACTCTGATTTCTGAGAGAACCCCTTCAGTGATTTCAACATTGATTTTGCTGCCCTGATCCTGAACGAAAGCATCGGTAACCTTTGAAAAAAGATAGCCTTCACGGCCCAGAGTTTCATTGATGATCTGGATGTCCTGAGTCAGAAGTTTGCTGTTGAATACCGAGCCAATTTTGCTTTCCATGGCTTTCTTCAGCGTATCGACCGGCACTTTGGTGACGCCCTTGATGTCGATTTCGCCGACGATGGCATTCTCTTCAACCTTGAACACAATTTCTTTGCCCTTTTCAGCGGGCCTGATCTCGGCGCCGACATATGAAAAGAAGCCCATTTCGCCGATGCGGGCGATGTCGTCCTGGACGGCCTGAGGTGATAAAGTATCGCCAACCTTCATCGACAGATTGAGAAGAACGACCTTTTCTTCAATGAGCCTGTTGCCCTCGACTTTGAACCCGACGATGACGTTGCTGTCATAAGCGCTGGCAGACAAGCCGGCGAGGAAAAAGAATAGTACCGTCAATAATTTTATACGACCGAAGGCAGATTTGTTCATAGGCTCCTTCTTGGGTTAATCTTTTCAAAGTATCGGCATAATACTGTGTTGTCATGAGCTTGTCAAGATTAGACGGTTATGAACCGGTTGACAAGTTGTTTCAGGCACTTGAATTAGTTTTGAAACGCCGGTATCTTATAGCTGATATTCATTGAGGCAATGAGACACCCCGGAATTTCCATTGCCCGGAAAGCGGAGAACAGGCGTGGCAAACTGCAATATCTGTAACAAAGAAATACAGGAAGGATATATCTGCGTTGAATGTGCTAAAAATCAGCGCCCTGCCGGCCAGGCCGCGACCACAAAACCCGGCGCCAGCGGTTTTTCACTTAACAGCCTCTTGAAACCGGCTGCACCTGCAAATCCAGCTGCGCCGACTCATCCCGTTCCCGGAGCAACTGGCGGGCTTCCAAGACCTGCCCCGGTTCCGCCTCCGGCTGCATCACAGTTTCGTCCGCAAACAACAATGCCAGCACCAGAACCGGCACGACCCAAAACTCTCGACAATTCCCAACCCACGACAGCGCCAATTCAGGAAGTTTCGACTCCAGAACCACACGCAGAAAGTCTGCTTCGAAGCGAGCATGAGACCCCGAAGCCAGCCACACCAGCGCCGGCGACAATTTCCCGACCGGTTTCTTCACCACAAACCTTGCCTCCGGCAGGAAGCAGCGCCGGCAGACCCGGCGTGCCGGCGCAAACGCCGACGCCTCAGCGGCCTGTCGCTCCGCCATCTCAGGCAGCAAACCCGGAGCAGGAAAAACTGCATCAGGATGTTTTTTCGTCACAGGTTACCGGTTACGGCGACGAAGACCTTGAAATAGCACTGTTGTCGGGCATCATGAAAGACGCCTTCATTCTCGAAAGCCTGAAAGGAAAAGGTCTGATTTCGGGCCTGTTTTCGACCCGCTACAGCCGGTCCATCTACCAGAGCATCCTGTCGCTGCGTGAAGAGAATCCTGAACTTTCCGGCCTCGATAAAATAGTTCTCAAAAACAAACTGCGTCAGCTCAACCTTTACGACGCAACTGTCCAGGCACTTATCGACAGAATAATCGCCGAAATACCGCCGGCCATGGACCAGGCTCTTCACTACCTCGAAATGATGAAGGAACAGGCCTTGAAGCGCAAACTAAAGGAAGTTGCGCAAAGCATCCATGGCTACATAGAAAGTCCGGCCCAGAACGAAAGCCTCAACCTCGAAACTTTCACCAACAAAGTGATCCAGGATGTGCGCAACATTCAGAAAGCCCGCACCACAAGGCGCATCAACCTTGTCAAAGATGAGATGCGCGAAATCGTCGGCGACATCGAAAACCGTGAAAAAATTGGCGAAATCGAAATCATCGGCTATTCATGCGAACCGATGCACTATCTTAACACCGCCATTTCAGGCTTCAGAAAAGGTTTCATGTATGCAATAGCCGGTGCTCCGAGACGCGGCAAAACAACCTTCACCCTTGAACTGGCCACCAGAGTGGCGACTATCAACAAGATTCCGGTTATGTTTTTTACCTACGAACAGACGAAGAAAAACCTGACCTACCGTCTGCTGGCCAAAGAAAGCCGCCTGAACCCAGATACTCTGCAGCGCAAGAAAATCCGTTCAGACATGATCGTCGACGCCAAGTTCTCGGGGGGCTGGAAAAAGATGCAGGAATACATGGACAATTTCTACATCATAGAAGCCACAAAAGAAGACACTGTAGACCGCATCAGATCATATGCCTACAATGTCATGCAGGATTTCAACACTGAAGACATAATGATCTTCATCGACTACATACAGAAAATGCCTTTGTCGCGCAACTACATGGATGAGAAATTCAAGGTTGAAGAAATATCGACCGAGCTCAAGGGCCTCAGCATCGAGCTGAACAATCCCATCATGACGATTAGCTCGCTGTCCAAGGAAGGCTGTATGATCGATGCCACACCCGATGCCGAACGCCCGACCATGTATCACTGCAAAGGTTCGGGCGACCTTGAATACGATCTCGACTGCGCCATGATTCAGGCCAAAGACTGGGGCGACACCCGCGAACTTTTCCAGCAGCTGCAGCACAAAGCTGAAGAAATGGGCAAAGACACGACGCGTATTCCCAAGGTCGACGTCGTCAACCTTTATCTAGACAAAAACCGCGACGCCCCCGAAGGCATCTTCTCGACGATTCAATATCTCTTTTTCATTGAAGACAACAAATTTATCGAACTAGGGCCAAAGTTTGACGATGACCGTTTCCGTTTCAGTAAAATCGAAGAGCTTGTCGACAAGCTGATTGAACAGAACTTCATCATTTTCTACGACCGACCGCACGATACGGGCTACAACAAGGGCCGCGTCTCGATCAAGCTCAAAAACTTCTGACAGGGGTTCACCATGGCAATCATCATCAAACGCCTGAGCATGCTGCTGCTCGCGGCCGTCGCCGTAACTCTGGCCGCCGTCAACCTTTCAGGCTGCTCTGCCGGTCAGAAGGGCCTGCTCACTATAACGCCAGAACAATATCTTTTTTCGGCCAAAGAAACTTTTGAAACCATAGATGTGCGCAACTACGAGATCCGTGACCTCGACGAGATAATCCGCATTCTCGAGAACGCCGAAAAAGACGCGAAAAAGGGCGAAACCATCGACCGGGCCAGAATGTATCTCTGCCTTGCAAACACCCTCAAAGCACGAAAGCAATATCAGACCTGCCTGATGAAAGGCCAGTACATCGCCAATCGTGCCGAACCCTTCTTTGTCGTCGACACAAAAGATGTTAAGGAAACCCTGCGCATTGCCAAAAAGTGGCTGCGGAACTGTGACGCCCAGTTCAAAACCAGCAAACTGCTGCCTGACCTGAATTTCGTGCGTGGCCTGTATTACACTCAAAAGATGCTGACTCAGCAGAGCCTGGAACGCAGAGAAAGCCTTGACGCCGCCGTTATCGCATTCAGAAGATGCCTTGGCATGGCTCCGGCTTACATAGCTGACTTCAAGCTGTTCGGCAGACAACAGACCCCTCGTGAAGTGCGCCTGCGCCTGATCGAAGCACTGGCACTCGGCGGTCAGACCACCGATGCCTGGGCACTGCTTTCAGAATTCAGCTTTGCACCCATTTCTCCGGTTTCCGGGGCAACTGATGCCCAGGATTTTGCCTGGCACCACATGCAGGGCTTCGTTATGGCGATGATGGGCCAGTATGAAAAGGCAGCTGCAGTTCTTGAGAAATTCAAGATTGTTGCTCCCCAGGACTACCCACAGGTCGATGAAGCTTTGTGGGTGCTCGAAGGAATATATGATCGCCTCAGCGAAGAGAAACGCGAGGACAGATTCAAAATGGAAGCGAAAATTGTCGCTGCGCTGCTGAAAAAACTCAAAGGGCCCTTCGAAAAGGAAAAATACTCCACTTCCGCACATCTGTTTCCAAAACAGCTGCCCGGCGACCTCAACTATTATGACGGGGTTATGAAGTTCTATGAAGGTCGCTTCGACGAAGCGTATGCGATATTCCAGGCCATGTCTAATCGCGGTATCATGTCGAGCGGCAATCGCCTTGCCTGCAAACTGCACGAAATTGAATCGATGCTGTATTCGGGCCGCCGGGTTTCAGACGACCTGCTCGAAGAAATGATCCAGCTCACCGGCAACTCATCGCTGACACCGCTGCAGAAGGAACGCGCCGGCTTCATTCTTGCCCGTTATATCATGGATGAAGACAGCAAATTCGAGAAGTCACGGGTAAACCACGCCGGCCAGAGTTTCGTCAAAAATATCTGCGGCAAACCATGGACTCTTGAACTGGTTTACCGCCGCGGTGAAATCAAACGGGCGAAGAAGCCGGTTCAGAGCCGCAGCATTAAAGAAGAAGAGGCGGAAGAAGACAGCAACCGCAGAGAGCCTGGCTCGATGCTCGCCGAGATATATGCAAACCGCCCTGAAGATTGGGTAGTGAGCGCCAACCTTTATCTGGTAGCCCTGCCTGAACTGGCCATGTCGGCCAAAGACCGTATCGTTGGCCGTGAAGACGGCGAAAGCGGCAAATGGGTATTCAAAGATGCTGAAATAGACAAACTGCGCCGCAAAAACCGCTATCTGGCAATATTTGAATACGACAATTCCGACAGCGAAAAATCTCTGCAGGGCATCATTTTCCAGCCAAACCGCTGATACAACCGGTTTTTATTGCACCTTGCGGGGGGAAGCGAAACGATCTCATTCTTATGGATTACGATTGCTTCGTCGCGGCGCTCCTCGCAATGACAGGTTAAGAGTGTCACTGCGAAGAAGTGAAACGACTAAGCAGTCGTAGTCTTACAAACCGACAATTGCTTCGCTGCGCTCGCAATGACATATATTCAGGCAGTTTTTCGTAGTCAGTCATGTGCGGCATGGCGGTTGTCGTGGTCGTATTCGTATTCGATCAGCCGATTCGGCGCTGTCATTGCGAGCTGAGCGAAGCAATCCCACCCTCATAGCTTACGATTGCTTCGTCGCGGCGCTCCTCGCAATGACGGTGTTGAGCCTGTCATTGAATCGATCTTACGACCACAGTGAAGTAATTTACAGTTTTCCGACCGAAAGGAAAAAATACCTGCCGTACATTGCGGGGTGGGATATTTTTCCATATACTAAAAAAAGTTTCGTGAGGGAGGTTAGTTATGTTTAATCAACTGGTAAAAAACAGACAGTTCAATGTCCTGCTTATCGCGTCGTTCATCTTCTCGATTCTTCTCGTTCCCATGACTGCCCAGGCCGGCATACTCGGGAGCGTTCTCAACGCCGTCAGACCCTTTGCTAAAATCGCCGGCAATATCGCCGGAGCCGTAGCGGGCGCCTCGCTTGGTGCAGCTTTCATGCCGCCCCTCGGCATGCTGGCAGGTGGCGTAGCAGGCTGGATCGTCGGCGGTATCGTCACCAGCTATGCAACCGGCAGTCTGGCAAACCTGGCAACCGTAGGCGGAGCTGCTCTCGGCATTGCAGCCGGGGCATCATTCGGTCCGATTGGCTTTGTGATTGGCGCTCTGGCAGGCGGCACCCTCGGCAGAATCGCCATGGGTCTGATCGATAAAGCCGACAATACTGTAACCGGCGGCGTTCTTTTCCATAACAGCGGTTCACAGACTTCTTCAACACCGTCTACCACCGGCGTAGCTCTTTCACCTGAAATCCCGGTTTCATATGACAGCTCGGCCCAGGCTCCAGTTGAAAGCGTTGGAGCAACCACCGGCCAGGTCAGCATTTCGGCCAGCGCTGCAGACATCAGCAAAGCCGACAGCGATTACAAGGCTGCTTATCAGAATTACCTGAGCGCTACCCGCGAAGGAAACGCTGAAAAGATCAACGCAGCCAACCAGGCCTACCAGGAAGCCTTCAACAACTATAAAAAGCTCACCGGCAAAGAACCACAGCAGTAACTTCCCTTCCGCAACCGCAAACCGGGGCTGTCTCAGACGAGACAGCCCCGGTTTTTCTGTGCCCTTTATGTTTTGCCGCAGCAAACACAAACCCAGTCTGCTTGAATAATGACAGTTGGCAATGGGTGAAGAATCTTTCTTAGCAACGACTGACGCGTCGCTTCCTCGCAAAGGGCAGGGATGATGGCCAAGTGTCGCGAGGAGTGAAACGACGAAGCAATCGCATGTTAAAGTTGCGATTGCTTCGCTTCGTTCGCGATGAGCCGACTCCTGAGTGCAAAATCTGCTGATATCAGTGTCTATAATTGCTGATCTGGGGAGGAAAACGGATCTCAATCATAAGGTATGATGAGGTCATCGGGGTTCAGATTTTACTGGGTGGCCTGCAGCAACCAGTTAACCTTGCGCGGCGTTATCATCATGAAAAAAGACTTAACGCGCGGGTCGTCATCAGGCTTGTCGAGAATTTTCTGTTTGTCGGCATCGGTAAGTTTATCGAACTTTTCGGTATAGAGAATTTTCATCGATACCTTGAACCAGACCTTTGAATTCAGCGCCAGCTCAGATTCGACAAAGGCGTTCGAATCGCGATAGCTCGAATCATATTCAAAGGCAAGTATCTGACCATCATTGAAAAGAAACGGCCGCATTTCGGAAACGCCCGGGTCGGCATCGTTGATACCACCCTTTTTGCCACGATAGAGGCGTCTGGTTTCAGGGTTGAAATAATACTGAATCGTTTCAGTCGGCGAAAGCGGAATATTGAGCCGGTCATTGAAAACCTGCGGCTTTTCAGAAGCATTACGCAACTCGTTTCTGATTCCGGACATGACTATACGCGTCGCCTGAAGAATGTCGAGTTTGTTCTGAGAATGAGTAAACGTAGTTCTGACCGCACGCATGATCTGATACATCGAGACTGAAAGCAGCATGAACAGACCCACGGCGAACATAAGTTCGACCATGGTCATACCGGTTGTGCGTTTTTGTATCGACATATCAATAAAAACTGTAGCGGGGATCGGTGAGAATAGACACGAACGTCAGCACTGGCACGTCAGATTCAGCGGTTTTATGTTTTGAAACAACCGATATCTTGATGCGCAATAGATTCAGAGGCTTAGCGCCCGGTGGAATTGGCGTTACCGGCTGAAGAGTCGGCTCAAACCTGAGTTCAAAACCGTTTTTGTCGGCGGTTTTCTGCAATTCAAGAAAGTCTTCATCCTTGTGAAGACGCTGAGCCTTATCATAACCTAGCGTTCGCGCCAATTCAAGTGCCGAGGCTCCGAACAGGGTTGCCATGGTGCGTGTATCGGCGCGCACAATTCGTTTCTGCCCGGAGCGCATCAACGAATAGATGGGAAGAATACCGACCGAGATCATCATTATGACGATGAGAATTTCGACCAGCGAGAATGCAAGGTTTTTCCTGTATTTATGCATCATTCACGCTCGTATTTCCAGTCAAATTTGCCGACACCGCCAGTCACGATCTTGGCGACATACTGTTTGTCCATGAGGTTGGGCATCATATTGCGCCAGATGCCGTTAAGAGCATTATAGACAATTATATTTTCGCCCGGGGTGGCAAAATGTTCTTCGATGTTCAAAAACGGCGTGACTACCGTTCCCTTGATGGTAATCGGCTTGTCGCCCTTGACCAGCATGGGCTCGGAAACCGATATCAGGTTGGCTTCAACAAAGCAGCGACTGCCGGGAGCATTGGTCGTGTCGATGACGATTTGCGGGGCAATGATGGTCAGCAGGTCATTGTTGATTGATGAATGAATCGCCTTCTCATCGGTATCGACCCCAAGCAGATTACCGGCAATGACGACCTTGCCGCCACCCATCATAGGGCTCGAATATATTATTCCGTGGCCTCTGAATCTCAGGTTGTTCAAACCAAGCGGCTCGGAATCGTTGAGGGCCAGAATGCCGTTGAGTTCGAGGGTTTTGTTCTCGGCAGCGCCATTGATATATTTGAATTCGAAGCGGTCATAGGAAACGCCGCCCATGGCAACGGTAGTTCGCCCTCTGAAGAAATCTTCGGTGCTTCTGGGAATAAAATAGAAGTCGAAAAGATAGGAGCTATAGTTATCTGGCAGTGCATGCCAGAGAGCACCTTCGTAGAATTCGCGCATCGGAGTCTGACCGATGACTGAGTCCATGCCTTTGGGAACCTGATTGTACGGATAAGGATAATTTTCAAGATAACCGCCCATAAAATCTTTCAGAGCGCCGTCATATTCGTCCTGGCGGTTGCGCAGCCGGTTAAGAAAATTTGCCAGCCCTTTGTTGTACAGTTCAACCCCTGAATCACTCATGAAATTGGTGTAGTTTTCGAGCTTGGTCAGTCCGTCTGGAAGTTTGTCCCAGTTGCGTTTGATCTTTTCAATATAGTCTTTATCGACGCCGGAAAGCTCGAATAACTGCGCCGCCTGGGTGGCATTCAGCTTATCGCTTGCCTTGGCACCGACCATCGACAGGAAAGTTCCCTGTGAATCAGTGAATGGCAGTTCGATCGGTTCGCCATCTTTGGGATGAATCTGAACGGCACGGAAATACTGACGCATTGCCGGGCCATAGATAAGAGTCGGCGAAATTTTGGTAAAATCGGCGCGGCTCATTGGTTCGAGGCGGTCAAGCGGCGGGGCTGAACCGAACGGGTCGAAACCGCTGCGATCGAGTTCAGGCATCAGGCGGTATTTCATCAATCCTTCGCTCGAATTCATGCCACCGGGGGTTTGAGTGACCATTTTGCCGGTGTGAACCGAATAGCTCTGAAAGCAGTTGATGAACGATGGCGGGCCATTGGTGGTAGGCTCAGTGAGTTCTTTGCCGGCGCCGATATTGAACAATCTAATCTTATGGTCGTTGCCCCAGCCTGTAAATATCAGGCCTTCCTTGGTTTTTTCCTGGCCCTGAAGCTTCATGAACTTTTTGACGTAATCTTTCATGCCCATCCAGGGGACGTCAAAGTTGAGGAAGAAGTTATCCTGGGCGTTCATCTGAGTAAATTTTTCGACGTTGGAATTGAGATTGTCGCCAAACAGCAGCTTGGCACCATTCGTTGAGCGCACCAGCACCGCCGGACCCGCCTGGTTGAGGCTGTTGAGGTCCTGGCCGAGATATACGCGGCCAGGCGGGGTGATCGCGTTGCCACCCAGCTGCGCCAGCTCTTTTTCCCAGTCGTCAAAGTTCAGAGTCGGGTTGAAGTCGCGTTTAATCGAATTCCAGCCGTTATCGAGACGCAGAGCCTGCTTCTGATCGATCGACGAAGAGAAGGTATTGAAATGCGATCCGCCATAGACGCTGCCATCTTTAACGTAAAGGGTAAAATAGTTGAAGGGCGGAATGAAGGTTTTCACAACTCTGATGAGGAATTTGAGAGAAACCTTGGCGGTGTGCCCTTTGTAGACGACCTTGGCACGAACTTCGAATTCGCCCTGTTTTTCTTTGAGGTCCTTTTTCAGCTGATATAGAACCTGATCGCCGTTGGCAGCCTCGACGGCGTTGATGTGCTGCAGCTTGATGACGGCATCGACGACGAAATCGTCTGATTCGACGAGCCCGCGACCAAACTGGATGCCGTAAACCTGTCGGGCGGTTTCACGGGTATAGGCGGTCAACCTGGCGACCTGGGCGGCTTCGAGAGGTATTTCTTTTGTGACGTCTGTAGCAGCCGATCTTAAAACTTTGTAAAGCTGATTGTTGGCGTCGTCGTGGTTCAATGAGTTCTTGATGCGGGCCACAAATTCTTCTATGGCTGATTCGGCAAGATTGAAGGCAACTTCGGATTCGTAGGACATTGCTGAAGCGTAGTCTTCAGAACCGGTGAAGAAAGTGATCGAAAAGCCGAATATAAACAGAACAGTCATGGCGGTCAGAGTTAGAAGAAAGATTGAACCGGTTCTATTCGGCATAGCGTCCTTCTCCTTTTTCGATGGCCATTTTCATGATTTCCTGGCTTATCATGCCATCAGCATGGGCACTGCGAAAGCGTGGATCCTTCTGAAGCACTTCCATGGTTTCGAGCATTTTTCGCATCGCCCTTTTTCTTCGGCTGATCTTGTCAGTTTTATGATAGATCATAGCAGATAAATACCAGCTTTGCATTTCGAGATATGGGTCATTGTTGACTTCAAGCTGCAGACGTTCAACTTCACGGATGGCACCATCAAAATTAGCGGTATTATACATTTCGAAGGCATATTCAAGGCGGCGATAAAGCTCTTTCGTCTTTTTATCCTGGTCGCGCAGAGGTCTGGTCATTTCATTGCCGGCAATCATTTCTTCTCCGGCCCGGGAATTGACCTGCGGTTTGCCGGTATTTGTTCTGGGCGTTCTGCCCGAAGTTGAACTCGTTCGGCCGGCTGTCGACTTTTTGTCGACGGTTTTGCGCGAACAGCACCCTGGCAGGTTCAGCAACAGCAGCATCGCCAGTATGACAGCGGCAATTCGCCCGGTTCCGGTCTGATGATTCATTTTCACCTGACTACAAAAGACAGTATTGTACCAATAGTACTGTATACCGGTCAGAAAGTCAATTATATGCGCCTTGACAAGCATATATTTACAGGCTAGAATTTCGCTCATGAAAAACACAAAACTCTTTTCAGGAACTATTGCTCTTACATTGATCATTACGCTGCTTGGCTCGCCTGGCACGCTTTCTGCCGAAAAGAAACAGAAGGATCAGCCTGCGTCTGCCAACTTCATCGCCTTTGACGATGCCGAGTATCATACCTCACCCGATAAGCGCATCGGTGCTAAAATCCTGGTTGACCCGGCCAAAGTCGGGCCATCGATTTCCTCGATGATTCACCTGACCTACCTGCCCGGCGCCACTATCGGCAGTCATCGGCATGTATTCGTCACTGAAGTGATTCACGTTCTCGAAGGCAATCTCACTCTTCGCATCAGCGAAGAAATCAAGGTGCTCGGCCCGAACAGCACGGCTTATATTCCCGCCAAGGCTTTTCACGAATATCTTAACGATTCCACCGATGTGGTTAAGTTTCTCCAGTATTATTCGCCTTCCGGCCCCGAAGAAGAATATCGCAACTGGACAAAACCCTCCGACGAGGCTGCTGTTGCGGCAAAAGCCGCAGCCCCGGCCAAAAAGGCCGAGGCAACCCATGTTGTAACTCCGGCATTGCCAGTGATTCCCGGCAGCCCAACGGAAGTTAAGCTTGGCACCGTCGTCGAGAAGACTGTAGAAACCACTCCGCCTGCCGTTCAGAAAAAGCAGGGAGCTCAGGTTCTGAAAAGTGCGCCTCCGAAAGTCGGTGTTGCTTCCGCCACGGTTCCTGCGGCGAAAAAATCAGGAACCAACCCATGAGTTCTGAGTTACCTCGTTCATATTACAGTGAAGGTCTCATAGAAGAAGCCGTCCAGGAAAACCGCAAAAAGCTCGAAAGCGAACCTGACAACCATATGCTGCGCTGCAGTCTTGCCAACGGCCTGGCACGACTCGGGAAACATGAGGAAGCCATCACCCATTATGAACAGTGCATAAAACTCAATCCAAGTGCTGAATACTGGAACAATCTGGGCAAAGCCCTGCTGAATGCCGGCAGGTATGAAGAATCGACCAACGCTTTCGCCACGGTCATCGAAAAGCATCGCTGGCCGGATGCATATTTTCATCAGGCCCTCGCCTTTCGCAGTCTCGGCAAGCTTGAAAAAGCCAATGAGCTTCTCTGTGAAGCCATCAAGATCAACCCGCGCTATCGTGAGGCACTCAACGAAAGGGCGCAAATTCTTGAAGTTCTCGACCGCAAGGATGAAGCACTGACAGAGTACAAAAAGGTCATCGCTCTGTTTTTTGCCGAGTATCAGGCTCATGATGCAGAAGACTACAGCTATGAAACCTCGGTATTGCTCGACAACAATGAGCTGATCGAAGAACTGATCCGGCAGCTCCGCCATCATATCCAGAAATTCCCCGGCTTTGCCGACGGCTATTACAAGCTGGGGCAGGCTCTTGAAGCCAAGGGGCTCAAGAATGAAGCAATGATGGCATTCCGCAAAGCGCTCGAGATCAACCCAAGCTACGAAACCGCCAGAAAATGTTTCTGGAAGAGATGACGGACCATATAAATGCCCCCCAAAAACGCTAATCAACAGCGAAAGCGACTCGGCGACATCCTGGTCGAAGCTGGGCTGATCACTGGCGACCAGCTGCAGGAAGCTCTATCAAAGCAGAAAATCCTTGGCAAGCGCCTCGGCAAGGTGCTCGTCGAAACGGGTCTGACTACCGAAGACAGTATTGCCACTACCCTCGCAAGTCAGATGAATATTCCTTATCTGAATCTGAATGAGACCGTAGTGCCTCCTGAGGTACTGACCACGATTCCCGACGGCATTGTTCGCAGTCACAATCTTCTGCCCGTCAAACTCGAAGGCAACCTTCTTCAGATCAGCATGGCTGATCCTCTCGATGTTTTCATCATCGATGAAATAACCTTTCAGACCGGCTACGAGCTCCAGATTGCCATCAGCCCTGAATCCCAGGTAGAAGCGGCCATCAGACACTATTATGGCACCGGCGACAGCCTGCAGAATGCCGTCGACAACATTGCCGCCGAACGCAGTTCAGAAGTGAAGCTCGACGAGAGCTTTTTCACCACTTTTGATATCGGCGGAGAGGAACAGAGCGTTCCGATCATCAACCTGGTCAACACGATCATTCAACAGGCGATCAACGACAAGGCCAGCGACATCCACATCGAGCCGGACGAAGAGATCATCAGAGTCAGATACCGCATAGACGGCATTCTCAATGAACTGATGAAAGCCCCAAAAACCATTCAGAGCGAACTGCTCTCGCGTCTCAAAATTATGGCGCAGATGGATATTTCTGAAAAGCGTCTACCCCAGGACGGCCGAATCAAGGTAAAGGTGCAGAACAAGAGTATCGACCTGCGCGTCTCCTCTTTGCCGACCGTCTTCGGCGAAAAAATCGTCATCCGAATTCTCGACAAGAGCCGCATGCAACTGACTCTTGACCAGGTCGGCTTCGACGAAGACCTTCTCGATCTTTTCAAAACTCTGGCATCTTCTCCGAACGGTATCATTCTGATGACCGGCCCAACCGGTTCCGGCAAAACTTCAACTCTTTATGCCGCCATCAACTTTATCAGAAACGGCCAGATTAACATTACTACGGTAGAAGATCCGGTAGAATACCTGATTCCGAGTATAAACCAGGTGCAGGTGCGCCCGGAAATCGGTCTTACTTTCGCCCGGACGCTGCGTTCGATTCTTCGCCAGGACCCAAACGTCATTCTCATCGGCGAAATCCGCGATTTCGAAACAGCCCAGATAGCTATTGAATCAGCACTCACCGGGCATCTCGTCTTTTCAACCCTGCATACTAACGATGCCGCATCCGCGGTCACCCGACTGATCGAGATGGGCGTCGAGCCCTATCTGGTTGCCTCAGCGGTAATCGGCGTCGGCGGCCAGCGACTGGTCAGAAAAATCTGCAGTTCGTGCAAAACCCCATACAAACCGGATGGCGAAGCCCTGGAGCTTCTTGCAGAGCATGGGCATTCAGAAGCAAGTCTGTTCAAAGGCAAGGGTTGTCTGACCTGCCGACGGACCGGCTATGCCGGACGAACCGCCATTCATGAAATCATGACCATCAACGACGAAATTCACGGGCTGATTCTCAAATCGGTTTCTGCCCGCGACATCAGACAGGCGGCCATTCGCGGCGGCATGCGCACCATGCGACTCGACGGCATTGGCAAAGCCATCAGAGGCGTGACGTCGATAGATGAAGTAATGCGCCTGACCCGCGGCGAAGAAGTCCGCCGGATTATCAGCACAGATTCGGAGCTTCAGCAGTGAGCAGAAGGTTTGCCTACAAAGCTCTCGACGTGAAGGGCAAACCCATGGAAGGCTTCATGGAAGCCTCGACACCTGAAGAAGTCGGCACCTGGCTGGCCGACCGCAATTATTTCGTTCTGGAAATAGCGTCCGCCCCGCTGCAGGGCCTCGTTTCCGGCAGTGCTTCAGCAGTCAAGATTTCGTCGCATGCGATGAATTTTTTCCTGCTGCAGCTGTCAAGCCTTATAAATGCAGGATGCCCGCTGATCATGAGTCTGCACGCTCTCTACCGGCAGCTGCCTTCCTGCCCGCTGAAAACGCTGCTCAAAGATCTTCGCGAGAAAATCGAGTCGGGCAAATCTTTCTCAGATGCTCTCAAAAGTCACCGCGATGTCTTCTCGAACCTGTTCATAACCATGGTTGAAGTGGGTGAAATCGGCGGCATTCTCGGCGAAATTCTCGAGCGTTATGCCCACATTCACGACGCAATGTACAGGCTGCGGTCCAAAATCGTCAAATCGATGATCTACCCGGCGATTCTGCTGCTCAACACCATCATCGTCGCCTGGGCCCTGCTGGTATATGTTTTTCCGGTTTTCATCGAAAAAATACAATCACACGGGCAGGAACTGCCCCTGCCAACCCGTATCGTACTCAGCGCCTCGAATTTTCTTACCGAACACTCATTTCTCATTCTTGCATTCATTGGACTGCTGGCGGCCATTTTCTTCATCATGCGCCAGAGTGAAAGCGGTATGCGCCGAATTGCCAGGGCTTGCATCGCCACACCACTGGTTGGTCCGGTTATCATGCAGATGGAGATGTCGCTTTTTGCCCGCATTCTTGGCACCCTTCTCAAATGTGGCGTTCCAATCCTGACATCGTTGCAGGCGGTTGAAAAAGCGCTCAACAACGTGATCTACAAAGATGCCATCAACAGTATCCGCGAGGCCGTCAGTCGTGGTGAGTCTCTTTCTCAGTCGGTCGGGCGCTATCGCGATCTTTTTCCGGAAAGCATCATTCTCATGACCGATGTCGGCGAGCGCGGCGGCAATACCGGTGAAATGCTGGAAAAGGCAGGCATCATTTACGAACGCGACCTCGAGCTGACCCTGGAAACTGCAGTTACCCTGATACAGCCGGGCCTGGTTATCTTTCTGGCCGTATTCGTTGTGACTCTTGCCCTGGCAATGTACATGCCATTGTTTGACATAATCAAAACGGTGCGTTAAAGTAACTGGACTGCGTGTGACGTTTCGCAAAATTTTCGTGGAGGCTCTATGCGAAGAAAAGGTTTTTCACTTGTTGAGTTGTTGATCGTTGTTCTGGTAATAGGCATTCTGGTTGCCATTGCCATACCGCGTTACCAGAGTATCGCCTCCATAGCCCGTGCCAAATCATGCCTTTCAAATCAGAAGGGCATTGAAAGCCTTGTCTCACTCTGGGAAGCGAAGAATTTTGAACTGGATACCGGCAAAAACCGCTGGGCATGGGTTGATCGCTCCGGCAATCTGCGCTGGAAGTATTCAAATGCTCTGCTGCAGCTCAATGACATCGCCAAGGACACCAAGCTTTTCATCTGCCCGGAAGCCGCTAACCGCTGGGGTTACACCTGGAACGGCTCGAGCTACAGATTTTACAACACTGACAATACGGGTCTGTGGATTATCGGTTCTGACGGCAAAATGGGCGGCAGAGGTGTCGTCTGCGCCCTCAGACTTGGCACCCGCTGGATCGGTATGAATGGCCAGATGGGACCGGACGGCTCGAAGGACAGTGCTCACCACTACTGGTAATCTGAAAACAGTCAATGGCTTTTGCCTCCACCGACGCAGTATGCTGAAAGCCTCCAAAACTGTATTTTCAGGGTTTACGCTGATCGAAGTTCTCTTAGTCGTGCTGGTCATGGGTATTCTATGCGGCACCGGCGTTTCAATCTATGCCGGCGCGACGAAAGATTCACAGATACGGGCCAGAACAGATGAATTGCGCAGTTTCTTTTATGCCTGCCGCCATCGGGCCTGTATGCGCGGCACCCCGGTAAGAATCGTTTTTCACAACCAGGTTTTTTCCACCGAACAGTCAGGAACCCTGCAATTGAGGGTTCCGGAAATTGAATCCGCCACGGTCATAACGCCAGTCGACATCGACCGGCACGGAGTTTTCAGCAGCATGGGCCAGGAACTGAAACAACTGACTCTGCAGCTGCGAATCGCCGGAAATAAAATGGAAAAGGTGACAATAGACCTCTGAATATGCATAAAGCGTCGAGCAATTTCGGTTCCAGAAACGGGTTTTCATTGATCGAAATCCTGATATCGCTGCTTGTGCTTTCGGGGGCTTTGACCACGATGTTTTCAGGTTTTGATACTTCAAGCCAGCTCGATATGCATGCCGGTTTGGAATCCGAAGCAGCTTTTCTGGCTGAACGTGAACTCGAACTGGTAAAATCCGATCTGATCGCCGGAAGACTTCCTGCAACCGCAGCCGGGCGACCGGGGCGTTTCCGCGGCAAACCAGGCTGGAAAATTGCTTCGACGATCGCTGCGCCCGATGAAGACGGGGCGGTGCGCATACAGATTTCAGCCAAAAAGGCCGAGCGTCTGTTTCAGCTCGAAAGCTTCGTTTATGTGCCGACCCCGGAGAAAAAACATGATTAAACACCGGGGTTTTTCGCTGCTCGAAATATCGATCGTCATTTTCATCATGGGGCTGACAATAACTGCATTGCTGCAGATGTTCGACTGGAGCCAGATGCGTTATCGCGAGATCAGCTACGGCTGGCAGCAGCGTGCCGGTTTTTCAGACATACGGGTATGGTTGCGCAATCAGGTCAATACTGCCGATGTGACGTCATTCGATGTAGCCAGCCTGAATCGCTCTGTAAAACTGCCGCCAGGCTATTTCGTCGACAAATTGAAAGTGACGAAACACGACGAGCATACTCTTTTCATCAACCTTGAACTCTGCGAAGACCGTAACCGCAACGGCATGGCCGAAAGCGGCGAAACCACCAGCCGGCTCTTCTGTTTCAGGAGGCGATCGGCATGAGCAGACGCGGCTTCAGTCTTTACCTGACCTTTCTCGTGACCACCATCGTTTTCATTCTGGTTACCGGCAGCCAGCAGATAAGCCGCACTGCCCTCGACATCGGCAGATCGGACGCCATCGAAGCCGTGGTCTTTCACGCTGCTGATGGGGGTCTTGAACGTGGGCTGGCAAAACTGCGCCGCAAATACAGCCCATTTACCCTGAATTATATTGCGAAACTCGGAATGCATCGCCAGCTGCAGCTGACAGTAACCGGGGAAAAGCAGAAAACCGGCATCGATCTCAAGGCTACCGCTGTGCTTTTCGAAGGCAACCGGGAAGTCTCAAGACGTTCACTTGCCCGGCAAGCAGTTCTCGACCAGCCCGGTCGATCAGGCTGTGGAAGATTCGTGGAGGCCTCATGAAAAAGAAAGTATCTAACAGCCTGTATGTCGCATTCGACATCGGGACGGTATCAATCAAAGCGGCTCTGATTGAAGACAACGACAAGGGCAGGCGCCTTGCCGCACTTGAAGAAGAACTTCTCAAGCCGCAGTCAGCATATCCCGGCGAAGAAGAATTCAGAGCACAGATAATCGATGCACTGCGCAATCTGGCGGCAAGACTTCCCATGAAACAGTGCCAGGAAGTATCGGCCCTGTTCTCGCATCGCGAGCTTCAGGTAAAGATCATCGAACTGCCGGCCCAGGTGCAGCCTGACCAGCTCGATAAACTCCTCAACTGGGAAGCCAAAAAACTCTTATCCCCTGCTTTCCGCGAAGAACCCTATTCGTTTTCCTACAAAATTCTGCGCAAAAGCCCCTACACCGTGGTTCTGTCAGTGATTCCGCAGCGTCTGCTCGAAAGGTTTACAGAACTTTTCGAAAAGGCCGGTATCAATCTCGACTGTTCATTTCCTGAAGTCTATGCGGCTCACGAATTAAAAGAAATCATCGATATTTCCGGGTTGCCGGCTCTCTCGATCGTAAATTTCGGCCATACCGGCACCCATCTGCAGATTTTCTCGGCCGGCGAACTCAAATTCTACCGGTTCATTCCATCAGGCATGTCTGATATGTCAGATCCCCCGACCGAGAGCGAGCTCGAAATGTATTCGCAGAAGATTCGTTTCAGTTTCGACTATTTCAGAGCCGTCAGCAAGCTGAACCAGATCGACATCCTCTATTTCATGGGTGGTGGCCCGGCACAGCCGGGTATTCTTCCCTTTGAACGCAATTATTTCAACCCGACCCGGGTTAATATCGTCGATATTTCGTCTGGGCTCGATATCAGCCTTATCCTGCCTGAACTGGCTGACAACCAGCCGGCCGAAGAACGCCAGCGGCGCCTGCTGCCGTATATTCCGGCCGTGGGGGCTTCTCTGGCTGCTCTGGCCGACGATGCCGCCAGCACCAACCTCAGCGGCCGTCTCAAAAATCATAAGCGTGAACTGCAGCTCGAAAAACTCGCCGGGGTGTTGCCAGCTGTTACAGCTGTTGCCGGGCTGTTGATAGCCGTTCTGGCCCTTATTCTGCTGCACAACAATATGCAGAGCGAACTCGCCGAAATTAACTCGCAGCTGAACTTTGTCAGAATGAACACCGACGCGGCCCAGATCAAGCTCAACAAATACCGGGCCACCGCAGTCAACAGCATCAAACTTTCGCCGGCAGCCAGGAAAGCGCTGTCGCCCGCGATGAAATCGCGCCAGAGTGCTGCCGCTGCCCTCTTTCACGTTTTCGCCCAGAAACCAGAAATGCTGCAGCTTGAAGAGATTCTGATCCGCAATGAACTCGAGGCTGAATCCATAGGTCTCGAAGCACAAACTGCCGGTTCCCCCGGCACTGAAAACGACCCCGAGACTGACCCGCGCGCCGCGTTCACCAGTCGTTCCGCAGCAGGAAATTTCGATGACCAGCAATTGCGCGAAGGATTGAAAGGGCAAATTCTTCTCATCAGAGGAAATGCTGAGAATAACGAAGCCATCGGACAATATATCGAGAATTTAAGCAGCAAACGTGCCGTTACCAGAATCAAGAGCCTCAACACCCGCAAAAATGGAACCGGCATTGAATTCCTGCTGAAGGGGGTACTGCCATGAACCGTATCGCCACCAATCTGACTGCCGCAGTCATTGCCGTTGCCGTATGCTTCTTTCTCGGGCGCCTTTTCTTTCTTTCAGGCCTTCAGACCCAGATTTATCAGGCGAACGCCCAGCTTGAAGAAAACAAAAGCAGATATGAACAGATCGATGCCGATCTTCAGAAACTGACTGCCACCGACCAGGCCGGCGCAGCCGGTAAGACAACGGCCGCTGAAAAAATGCTGAAACCTGGCGATGAATCGACACTGCTGCGTCTGATCGGGTCCACCGCGGGCAAAAGTTTCCGCATCAATTCATTCGATATGATCGAATCTTTCAGGTTCAAACCCGAAATGCAGGAAGCTTCTGCAATGCCAGCCGCAGCTTCTTTCAACCCCCAGCAGCTACCTGAACTTGACGAACAGGGCATGCCAGTCGGAAGCGCTGCTGAAGATGACGAAGAGTGGCCCGGAGTCGAAATTGTACCGGCCCGACTGACCTTTTCCACAACCTTCCGCACTCTTGGCAAGTTTCTTTCGGATGCAGCCCAGACGATGCCGGTCAACACGGTACGATCCCTCGATCTGATTCTTCGCGAAGAGGGGCTGGTAAAAGGCACCCTTGTCTTGAATTTTCCGCTGGCCGACGGGAAGTAATCCAGGCCGGATTCTGATTTCAGGAGACACACAAAATGCAGACTGGTAATGATACATGGAAATGGGGCGTGGTAGTCATTCTCTTGGCCATCTTTCTGATTACTGCCAATCAGGCATATCAACATGTCACCAGCCAGGAGAGCTACGAACCGCCTGATGACTATATGAAAGGTGATTCATGGGACATTGAACATCAGAGTGGCCCGGGAGCCGGACAGGCAATGGAAATGACTCAACCCGATGCCGGCAGTGCCGAAACCGCTTCTGAAACGGTAATTCCGGAGGGTGATGCCGACGCAGTCGCTCACCCGGAAGAAATCGACTGGAACCAGCTTAAAGACCCATCAGAAACCGGAAACGAAAGTGAAAAACAACCTTAAATCTGCAGTTTTTCTGGTTCTGCTGGCTGTTTCAGTTTCCGCCGGCGGCAGCGAACTGTCGCCTGGGCTGCGTGAAGCCGAGAATCTTTATCAGAGCGGCCGTTTCGAAGAAGCCGCATTGAAAGCCCGTGAGCTGCACAGATTTTTCCCGGACGACTTTCAGATCCTGCTGGTGATGGGCATGAGCGAATTTCATGCCGGCAATTATCTTGAATCTTCAGATGTTTTCAGGCAGGCTGCCGTTAGAAATGCCAGGCATCCGATCGTAATCAGGTACTCAGAACTGCTGCGTGAGATAGAGTATCGCCGCGGCCCCTTCAGCCAGAACCCAGACCGACAGAATCCTTCTGACCAGAGCGTCACCGCCAGATTTTATAAACGCGGTTTCTTTGGGCCGACCTTCACGGTAACCTCAGGAGTCGATAACCCATGGGCACAGGCTGCCCCCCTGGAACCAGTTCTGATCAGAAAGCCCATGGAGGAAAAAGAACTCAATATCGATTACCCGACGTCACAGCTTGCGCTGCCAACGCCTTATCCTCACATGGAAAGCATCTTAACTTCAGAAGCAATGGCTGAAATGGCAGAAAGCGCCTTTAAAAGCGGCGAATATCAGAAATCATATCTGTTCTTTTCTCAGCTGGCCGCATCGGCACCGAAAAATCGCCGTTATCTGATCGGTAAAGCCGAAGCAGCGTTTCACATGAAACGTTATCATCAGGTTCTCGATATCCTTGGGCCGCTTCTGGCGGCCGGAGCCGAAACCAGTTTTTCTGAACTGCAGCGTCAGAAAGTTCAGCAGCTTATGGAAGAATCACGCCGCCTGGTTTTTTCTGCAGACGACCGATAAAATTGCGCCCTTTGCCAAGCAAGGTGTTAAGACACCAAACTGAATTTTACGCACGCTAAGCTTTTTAAAACATTGCAGCTAAGGCCAAAAAAACCTTCAGAGCTTGTGTTTTGCCAAATCAGTATCAGGCAGCTAGAGCTTTTAAAACAGCTTCTGGCTGCATTTGAACAACTCGCAGCAATGCTTGAGCCGGTCCTACTGGTTTGCGGCGACCCTGTTCCCAGTTTTGCAGAGTTGCCAAGCTGACGCCGATCATTTTGGCAAATTCTGATTGAGATTTATGCAAGCTTTCGCGGAGTGCTTTGACATCAAGAGCAGTGAACTCGAACACTCTGGAGGGCTTCATTTCACCGCGTTTGATTTGAACAAACTCCTTTACACCCTCAACAAGTCTGTTAAAGTCTTTGTCTTTCATGTTGTTACTCCTTTTACAAGCGATTTCAATAGTTTTTTTTGGTCCTGGGTAAGATCTTCCTGGACAGATTTTTTATATATAAAGACCAAATAAAGCTTTTGTGTCGATTTTTCCCAATAATAGATAACCCTGACCCCACCTCGTTTTCCTTTGCCACCTTGTTTCCAACGCATTTTCCGGAAACCGCCACTGCCTTGAATCAGGTCGCCGGTCTCTGGTTCAAGCAACAGTGTTTTCTGCAGTTCCTTATATTCATCGTCGGCAAGCAGCACTAGCAAATCTTCGGTAAAGACTGGAGTTTCTATAAACACCATATTTATATTATACGTCAATGACTGATAGAGTGCAACTGTTTTCGTTTTAGGAGACCATGGGGGCGGTGGGCGCAGGCAACCAACCATCTGAATGTTCTCAGAGCGCTGGCAAAGAACTCGTCTGGCGAGATCTGGCAGCGCAACCGCTTTTTCTTTTGTTTTTTTCTTCCGTCATGGGATTCTGGGTGCGGTCTGCTTTCTTTGCCCCCGGATTGAGGTGGAAGTCACGATGAACCGGGTGGCACGCACCAGCAGGGCGTGGGTTGTGGGCTAATTTTTTGTCGGAAATACTATTCCCACGAAAAATCCTTGACCGTCTTTTTCTTGCTGTTCAAAATAATTATTTCAACACGACGATTCGATTCTCTCGCTTCATCGGTGGCATTGAGATACTTGGGGCGGTTATCGGCATAGCCCTGGGCCGAGAACCTTTGCGGGTCTAGATTCATCTCTTCGACGAAGAATCTGACAACGGAACAGGCACGGGCGGTTGAAAGCTCCCAGTTCGACGGATACGCGGTGTTTTTTGCCGGCACATCGTCAGTATGACCATCGACTCTGACATAGTTTTCAATTGTACCGACCACTGGCACCAGGGCGGTAAGAATCTCTTCGGCACCCTTTTTCATTTCGGCCCTGCCGCTCTCGAAAAGAACATTGGCAGGAATCTGAATCTTAACCATCTGGTCATCAGAAACAACCTGAACGCGATCTGACATCGGTACACGCGCCAGTTTATTCTTAACGCTTTTAACTATATAGGGTACTTCACTTTTGCGCTGCGAGGGGGTAAGTAGAATGCCTTTTCCTCCCTGGGTCAACCATTGATTGGCACCCTGAGCAGCGTTGATGCTGAAGACCGCATAATATTTCTCGTCAAGTGATTCACTTTCCTGACGCTTCTTCGGTGAGTCGAGAGACGAAAAGGCAAACAGCATGACGAAAAAGCACAGCATGTTGGTTACCATGTCACCGTATGACAGGCACCACAACGGTGCGGAAATTTCATCTGCCTTCCTTTTCGCCATATCAATTGCCTCCCTGGCCGAGTTCCTCAGAGAGGTGCAGTTCGTTAAATTTGACTCTCAACTTTTCAGACATGAAAGCAAGCAGGCGTTCCTGAATGATGCGCGGGTGTACACCAGCCGCAATAAACAGACAGCCGCGGGCGATGATTTCGCCGTACAGTTGCTCAGCCTTGCTGCGCTCGTCCATCTTTTTACCGAATGGAATGATGAACATATTGGCAGCCACTGCACCATAGAAGGTTGTAATCAGCGCAACAGCCATATTCGGGCCGATCGTCGACGGGTCATCGAGATTGCCCAGCAGACCGATCAATCCGATAATGGTTCCGATCAGACCGAAGCCCGGCAGAACCGACCCGATGAAGTCCAGGGCACTTTTAACGTCTGAATGACGGTTGGCACGCGAATCGAGTTCGGTATCGAGAATGTCTTCGATTACCTTGACATCGACGCCGTCGATTACCATCTGCAGACCACGAGCCATGAAGGGTTCTTCGATTTCCGCGATGCGCGAATCGAGGGCAAGAATGCCCTCTTTTCGCGCGACATCAGCGGTCATCAGAATACTGCTGACCAGCTTCATGTAGTTGAATTCTCTCGGAGCCCTGTAGGCCATTTTGATCAGACCGAAGGCGTTCATGACCGTCTCATAGCTGTATGCAATGAACATGGCACTTGTGCCGCCACCGAAAACGATCATCATCGAAGGCGGGTCAAAGAAAATGCCCAGATCACCGGAAAGCTTGATTCCGATCATGACCAGCGTCAAACCAACGATTGACCCAAATAGTGTATTGTTATCCAAAAGAGAATTCTCCTGACTAGAGCCGGTCCGGCTCAACCAATGAGGTCGAGCTTGAATACCAGTTCGGAAATACCTTTTTTGTTTTTGGTTACTTCTTCAACCTTGATGGTGAACTTATAGGGAGCAACTTCGGCAATGCCCAGAACCTGGCCCTTCTTGGCCTTGGCAGCGTTGATAGCCACCTTCGGGGTTTTCATGCTGCGAACTTTCTTGTTGTTTTCCATGACGTTGATTTCGAAGCTGATACCCTGAATATAGGCTTCGTCATCGGTAATGACTTTCCAGTCTTCATCGTATTTTACTGAAAACCAGTAGTTGTTGCCGTTCATAGCCAGAGGCGCCTGTCTGAGAAGTTCTTCTTCAAGCGGATGCGGAGCGTAGTTGAGCATGCGAACCAGAGTGAAGAGATTTTTGGGGTCGGCTTTTACCGCCGGGGCCTGCGCTGTTTCCGGCTGGGCGCATGCGGAAACCTGAACATCGGCTTTGGCAGCATTTGCATTTCTGGCAACTTTAACTGCTTTTCCGGTGGTGCGCTGTCGGGCAGCAGCTGCTGGAGCCATAGGCTTCAGTGAGGTTACCATGCGGTTGGAAACGGGCTGAAGTTCGCCCGGAGGAGCGACAAGAACGATTTTGCCTTCGGCGGCTTCGGCTGCCTGAACCGGTTTGACGGCTCTGGTCTTTTTAACGGCGGCTTTGGCGTCATGCCTGATTACTTGCAGACCCGGCGAAGTATCGGTTCCTGCAAACGAAGATGAAACGAACACTGTGCCGCCAATCACGATAAACCCGGCCACGATCATACCCAGTCTGACGTTCTTCATTAAAATCTCCTGATATTTAAACAACTTAATTGTTCCTCGCTCCACCATTGATCCAGTTCGTAATCAGACCCTGGTCTGAAGTCGACAAAGCAGCACGATCCTTGGGCATTCTCGGGGTTTCGATACCCTTGATGCGTCTGACGACCTTGCTGGTCTGGGCATCGTATGGAAGTATCACTGCGCCGGACTTTGAACCCTTCATGAGGTTTGCATAGCTGTTGAGCCTGAGCCCACCGGCTGCAGAACTGTCATTATGGCAACCGGCAATGGCGCAGTTAACTGTAAAAATCGGCAGAATATTGCGTGAAAAGCTTCCGCCCATCGAAACCAGGACGATGTTGGTCGTCGCCGACAGGCCACTGTCAACGCTTACCGTCAAAGAATTCGAGTTAAAATCGGTTGCATGAGCTGTAACCGTATAAACCCCCGGTTCAATATCAGCAATCGAAAAGTGACCGTTGATGTCGGTCAGAACAGATGAGGTCGTCGGCGACGTAACCACAGTCGCCCCAGCAACGCCGATTCCGGTCTGCGAGTCCACAACCGTACCGACTACCGTTCCTCTGAGAGTGCTTTTTGTTCCACAGCCCACCGCCGTCAACAGCGACAGGCTCAAAATCAGCGCCAGCAATACCTGATAGTTTTTGACCATTACCCCGCTCCTTCCTGAGCTAATAATCCTGCGTTCATCATCGGCAAAAAACTCAGGGAAATTAATAGAATGCAAAGATTTCTCCAAAAAATTTCAGGCGAAAATTCGCGCCCATGATATAATCTTGAACATGAAAATCATCGATACCTGCCCGCCCGATGTCAGGCTCCGCAGCCATGGCACCAGCCTCATGGAACTGCTTCTCGCGCTTGCAGTTCTGTCGGCCGCAATGTATCCGATCGTTTTCATTTTCAGAATCGGCAGTCCGCCGCGCCAGTCGAACCAGCAGGAATACATGGCCACGCTGCTGGCACACCATGTCATCGAAACGATCGTGGCCCGACGCGCCCAGGACCCATCTTTCCTGCCGACAATGAGCTATTCTGAACCCGTCGTGCAATCAGCCGATAATGTCGAACCGGTAAGCCAGTATTTTAGAAATATTGCTGCGTCAGGCGAAAGTATTACCGAAAACGAAGACCCGCAGCTTTTCTGGTCGCTGAAACCATACAAATGCCAGGTCGATACGTATTACCTGACCGACAACCTTTTCAAGGCAATAGTTTACATAACATACCAACGTGAAGGACGAACCATGAAAGTATTCTTCGAACGGCTTCTGCCGCAGAAACACTTTCTGACAAATGGAGAACGCGAAGAATGAAAAAGAGGTCGGCCGGAGAACTCTCTTTTGAAGGTATTCTGGGTCTGGCATTCGTCTCCCTGATCATCGCCACTCTGATTGCGGTCGCGCAGTTTTACAGCCTCCGGAACCCCGACAACGTCGACACAGCTGACATTACTCAGAGCTACAACCTTATTTTGACCAGCCTGCGCGAAGATGCCCAGATTGCCGCTACCGCCGAAACGGCTTCAGACAGCGTTTCTTTATACAACAGTCAGAGCGACCTGATTTCTCGCTACCTTTTCACAGACCAGAGCCTTATTCGCCTCGATAATCAGGGTAAGGGGCAGCCACTGCTCAAAAACATCGAGTCGGTAAGATTCTCTACCGACGAAAACCTCAACAATCTTCTTACCGTCAATATCATGCCGGCTAACCGTATGGATATTCCATTTTTCACGTCATTTGCCCTGCGAGGGATCAACCATGACCTCAACTGATGCGACCCGCAATCTGGTTCTGTCGGTGAGCCTGACGATATCCATAATCATTATCGCCTGGTTTCTCGGCAGCATGAAATCGTCGCCACTCGTACCGGCAACAACACTTATCGCCGCCGATTATCAGATGGAGTCAGCAATTATCATGCAGATGCAACATCTCGGCAGCAACCCGGATCACAAGCCGCAGGCAATCAAAAAGGAAATTCTGCCAGGTATTTTCATGCAACTGGAAGTCACCCCCAGCGATGAGAAAAACTGGCTTTTCAAAGCCAACGTCAGCGGACAGGGTATCAGCCGCAGCATGCAGGCAATCGCCAACAGCGACAACCCCGACCGGATACTTTTTATTCGCTGATCTGACAGGGCCTGCCGACGCTTAACCAGACATTTTTTTCTGCTGAAAGATTTTTCAGCAAGCTGCTGCAGGCGTAGCCGGCAACCAGAAGAATCTGATTGCCCGAAACAAGTAACGGCAGCGAGTCACGGAATTCAACCGGCACCTTTTTGTCAATCAGCCATTTGGCAAGTTTTTTACTGCCACAGCCGCCCGCCGGTGCGAACAGGTCGCCGGCCTGACGGCAGCGAAGCAGCAGATTATCTGAAAATTTGAGCGGAATCGGGATGATCTCGTCGCTTCCCCCGGCCTGGGGCTTTTCAATCGTCAGCAGAAAGCGCCAGCCCATGAATTCAACTGCTTTTGCCGGTTCAATTTTAACCGAACCTGCCGGCACCGCTGTGTACATAGCGTCTTTCGCCTCTGCAACAAGAGAGTCGGAGTGTCGTCTGATGCGCAGATTGGCAAAACGGACCTGACGACCGGTCCTTTTTTCTTTCCATAGGCGGTCCAGGTCGATGAGCAGCGCCCTGGAAACCCGTTCACAAGAGGCTATGCGACCAACCCACATCTGCAGTATCTGACGACGCAGGGTACACATAGGAGTTATGTAAACCTTGAGAGATTTTAATGTACCGAATTTATTAACGAATTTTTCTGCAGATCGGCTCAAATAGTGGTTCAAAAGTCTGGCCTCCTCACTCAGAGCCACCAGACGACCAGAGGTACCCTGTCGCATTTCAGTCATCAAAGGCAACAACTGGTTTCTGATACGATTGCGAAAATACAGTGAACTTTTGTTGGTCGAATCTTCACGCCAGCTCTGCCCGGCCCGACTCAGGAATTCTTCGAGTTCAGAACGACAGACATTCAGCAGCGGCCGCCAGACTTTGCATACCCGGCCGGCAAACTTGAGCTTAACCCTACTGCCGATGCCGCTGAGGCCCTGCCAGGAACTGCCGCGCATCAGACGCATCAGAACGGTTTCAGCCTGATCGTCGGCACTGTGGGCAGTAGCGACATAATCGGCTTCTGATTCATCGAGCATACCTGCAAAGGCAGCATAACGGACACTCCGGGCCCAGGCTTCACTGCCATGTCTTGCCCCCTCGATTACATCATCAGACCCTGCATTACGTTGGAAATATTCAAGACCCAGACGCTCAGCCAGAGCGCGAACCCAGACTGCGTCGTCGGAACTTTCAGGTCGCAATCCGTGATCGACATGAAAGACGCACAGCTCCAGATTGTGCATCCGACACCATTCGCACAGCAACAACAGCATCGCAACAGAATCACAGCCACCTGAAACAGCAGCGGCAATTTTTCCGGCAGTCGGGGGACGGGTCAGTTTAGCGAGAATTCTCTGCTGCAGAGCTTCAAGTTTCATGGCAACACTTAAAATTGCCTGATCATCTTGAACGACTGCTGCGAACAGTTTTCAGGTAGGCATTCCAGGCTTCCTGAATGAAAGCCGGCAGTTTTTCCGGAGAACGGATTTCATCTTCATCTACGGCAGCAGCCGAAGGCGAAGCACTCAGGCGGGCAATCAATCTGTCTTTGCCATCGAGAATGTCGATAGTCATTGCCCCTAGACGGTTATATTTGCGGTAAACCCGGCGCACCGCAGGTGGCGGAACCGCGACCCGGTTACCGATAACCACCGGGGAAGTTGTATGGACAATCATTCCAGAAATATCGACAGGATTGACATACGATGGAATTACGTATTCATCGCGGTCGGCAAAATAGTCAGCGAGAATCATCCTGAAATCGTGATTACTGATGTTTTTGAGAAAACGGGCCAGTGAATAATATCTGGCATCGCGGGCGATTCCGTTCAGATCCATGCCACGATGGCGGGTTTCCTGAATGACCATGACGATCGGGCCGTACATTCTGGCAACGCCAATTCTGGGCGAGGTAAAGATAAAATGAGTTTCTGCGTCAGGACAACCGGCCTTGGCGGCATCGAATTTGCCGGGGCGGTTTTCATATAGTTCTTTTGTTGAATCGATCTTGTTGAAAAGCTCACGAAGAATTCCGGTGTGCTGCACTTTGGCTTTTTCATAAGCTTCATCCGCCGGCATTCCAGCTTTCTGATTCGCTTCAACAAGCTGACGCAAGCCCCTGGACTGATGAACCAGGTCGAGAATGAATCTGAAACCCAGCAGTTCATCTTTGTCGACTTCGCCTTTCTTCCGGGAACCGAAACCACGGTAGAGAACATTGAACTCACCGTTTCTGATGCGGCTCAGGGCCGTAGTCGAATTCATGGTGAACATGGTTATCGCATTGGCATCATAGAGTTTTGACGCTTCTACAGAGAGCGGAGAAGCGAAAAGCAGGCACATTGCAGCAGCAAAGACTGCATTTGACAGGGTTCCAATTAATGACTTTGCAAACATGAACTACCTCGGAAGAAATCTGGTTTACGTAATTCTAGTGTTTTGCCGACCCATCGTCAACTAAAGTGCTGTTGCAACAGCAATTCTCGGTCAAAACCCATAGATTTCTATAATAAAATTGCGAAGCGAGAAAAAGCAACCCGACTGATGGCCGCGCCGGTGAAGTTAGCTGGTTTAATGTTTTGCAGGATTCAATAATGGACAACCCTTTGAATACAAGTGACTTTTGATGCGGGTTATAAAACTCACCGGGAATTGCTGCTGTTGCAAGCATTCTGATTGCAAAAACCATATGTCAGGTATTGTTTGGCGGCACGGCGAATGCCATTATCGGTAATACTTAGTATTTCGTAATTCTTCTTGTCAAAACATAGTTCTTGAATACTGCTGTTTTAGCGCCTATATTTTCAATAAGATCGATATTATTACAACGTACTATTCTAAGTTTTTTCGGGGGATTAAGATCG
The DNA here is from genome assembly GCA_964474705.1 of uncultured bacterium. GTDB lineage: Bacteria > Muiribacteriota > Ozemobacteria > Ozemobacterales > Ozemobacteraceae > Rifleibacterium. The sequence continues at coordinate 14,369 of CAYYUI010000017.1, read as the reverse complement.
TGTCCGAAAACGAGGATAAGCGAGCAGGCAAACCTGCAGATGAAAGCGGGGTTACTGCCCTGATGGAAGCCGCACGCCATGGCAGTCCGGATGAGGTTACTGCAACGGTGAAATCAGGTATCGATGTTAATGCCCGGGACGGTTATGGCTGGACGGCCCTGATGCATGCCGCCAGCACGAATTTCAATCCAAGAACCATAAATGCTCTCCTTAGAAATGGAGCCGACGTCAATGCTCATGACGCATCTGGCTGGACAGCTTTGATGCATGCCGCAAGCAACAACAGCAGTGTCGATGTCATGACAGCGTTGATCAAGGCGGGGGCAGATGTCAATGCCCGTGACAGTTCCAACTGGACGGCGCTGATTCATGCAGCCAACAATACCGACAACACGCATGCGACGATCGTGGCGCTTATTCAGGCTGGTGCCGATGTCAATGCCGTCGATTCATATAAATGGACCGCTCTGATGCACGCAGCAAGCAACAGCCAGAACCGGCATAACTCAAGAGTGGTTTCGGCACTTATCAAAGCCGGGGCCGATGTAAACTGCGCCGATTTTACCGGGCAAACCGCTCTGATGCATGCAGCCGGCAACAATACCAACCCGGTAGTTCTGGCAATACTCATTAAAGACGGGGCTGAAGTGGACGCACGCGATTCTTACATGTGGACAGCCCTTATGCATGCCGCGAACAACAACATTACCCCTGAGGTCATCGCCGTATTGATAAAGGCCGGGGCTGACGTTAATGCCAGAGACTTTACCGGCCAGACCGCTCTGATGCATGCAGCAAGTAATAACGGCAATCCTGGGGTTCTGAATGCACTTCTCGAAGCCGGAGCTGATACTACTTCCAGGCTTGAAGCCTATGCTACTGCTCTTGTGTCTGCCGCGAGCAACGCTGCAGGGCTCGAAATGGTCGCGGCACTGATCAAGGCAGGGGCAGATGTCAATGCCAGATCGCCAATTTACCGAAAGACAGCCTTGATGAATGCATACGACCACCATATCATGTCGTTTCTTCTCAAGTCAGGTGCCAGGGTCGATCTGACCGACCGTGATGGTCTGACTGCTCTGGTATACGCCATAGAAAGAAACGATGCCAGCCAGGTTCTGGCTCTCATCGGGGCCGGTGCCGATGTCAATCAACGTGATGCGATGGGAGAAACACCGCTTCTGCATGCAACGATGTCTGACAAACCTGAAATGGTCACGGCACTCATCGGAGCCGGTGCCGATGTCAACGCCAGAACTACTGCCGGCGAAAGCACCCTGATGACCGCAATATGGTGGAACTGCCGCCATGAAATCGTCGTGAGCTTCATCAATGCAGGAGCAGACATCAATTCACGCAATGAAAAAGGTCACACTGCGCTTATGTATGTCGCAGGAAAACCCGAATGCCATGAGACTCTTGCCGCATTGATCAAAGCGGGAGCAGACGTCAATGCAGTTGACGGCGAAGGATACACGGCCCTGATGTATGTCGCGGCAATGGAAGGTGATACTTCAAAAGCCATAACCGTGCTGCTCGATGGTGGCGCCGATGCGAAGCTGAAAAATAACGAAGGCAAAACCGCATTCGATTATCTCAAAGAAAACAAGATTCTCAAAACCACCGCAGTCTACTGGCGTCTTAACGACGGCAGATACAAATAGTCCCTCACCTGTCACTGGTCGGTTCGTTCGCCCTCCGGCGTTTCAAGGGCACCTGACTCCCTGGCCATCGCGGGCGAAGCGTTGCGGCAATCGTTGCCGAGACAAATTATTCCAAAGTGACAATATATGACGACAAACTTAACCCTGTCACTGCGAGGAGCGTAGCGACGTGGCAGTCGCTGGTAAGGCACGTAGACTACAGTTGCTTCACTTCGCTCCGATGCCATAAATTCAGTTTTCTTTCCTTGTCAGCCGTGCGCAACACGGTGCTTGTCGTAGTCGGTGTCGATCAGCAAATTCGAAAACACTGCGAACACGATTGATATCTAATTATTGACAGCCAATGTGGTCGGTGGTAGAACGAAAGAATGCGGGTCGTGGCTTGGAGGACACATTGTTTTATCTTGTCGCTTCGCTGGGCTGTATGCTTCTGGCATGTGTCGGGGCATTACTGACCGGAAACAGCTATAAGACCTGTTCAATCTGGTCGACAATGATGTCGCTATCTGCCGCAATTCTGGGCATCATTCCATGTATCCGCGTTCTCGCAGGTGGCGAAACTCTCACTCTTGTCACCTCCTGGGAAATCCCCTTCGGATCTCTGTCGCTGTGCCTGGATCCTTTGGCAGCATTCTTTCTGGCGCCGATTCTCACACTTGGTCTGCTGACAGCAGTCTTCGGAACCGAATATCTCAGACATGAACCAGGCAGCCTGCGGGCCAGCTGGCTGTGTTTTCATCTTCTCTGGGCCAGCATGGTTCTGGTCGTTCTGGCTGCCGACGGCCTTCTCTTCATGCTCGCCTGGGAAATGACGGTAATCACGTCTTTTTTCCTGGTAATAATGGGCGGTAACAATCATGAAAAGAGGCATGCCGGCTGGATCTATCTGGTTGCCTCACATCTGGGCGCCGGTTTCCTGCTGGTCATGTTTCTGCTTCTCGCCAGAGAAACCGGCTCACTGACATTCACCTCTTTTGCAAATGCGGCGATGCTTCCGACCGGATTCAGAGGAGTAATTTTTCTTCTGGCAATCATCGGCTTCGGCACCAAAGCCGGGTTCATTCCTTTGCATATCTGGCTTCCCGAAGCCCATCCGGCCGCCCCCAGCCACGTTTCGGCACTCATGTCTGGTGTAATGATAAAAACCGGCATTTACGGGCTGGTGCGCACGATTTTTTTCCTGGGCACTCCCGACTGGTGGTGGGGCTGGCTGCTGCTGCTGATAGGTCTCACTTCAGGCATTCTCGGAGTTTTGTTTGCCCTCGCCCAGCACGACCTGAAAAGACTGCTGGCCTACCACAGCGTCGAAAACATCGGAATAATCGCCATAGGTCTTGGCCTGGGCCTGCTGGGACTCAGTAATCACAACGCCATTGTCGCGGTGCTCGGCTTTGCCGGCGGCCTGCTGCATGTTATCAACCATGCGGTCTTCAAAGGCCTGCTGTTTCTTGGTGCCGGTTCAGTGCTGCTGCAAACCGGCACCCGTGATATCGACAGCCTAGGCGGGCTGCTGAAAAAAATGCCACATACAGGCCTTACATTTCTGGTCGGCTGTATTTCTATCAGTGGCCTGCCGCCATTCAACGGTTTTGTCAGCGAGTTTCTCATTTATATAAGCTCATTTCATGCCGTTCTTTATGGCGCTGCATCGCTGACGGCCCCTGGTCTGCTGATCATTCTCGGGCTTTCGCTGATCGGTGGTCTGGCTGCTGCCTGTTTCGTCAAAGCCTTCAGCGTTGTCTTTCTCGGCAGCCCCCGTAGCGAAGCCGCTGCCACCGCCAGAGAATCCGGCTCGACAATTCGACTGCCAATGTATATTCTTGCTTCTCTCTGTCTGGTGATAGCTCTTGCCAGCCCATGGCTGATGGCGATTCCAGGACGGGTGCTGCTCGGGCACCCGCAGCTTTCGGCCGAAACCGATTTTGCAGGCATTTTCGCTCTTGCAGTCAGGCCGATGCTCTTCATCTCCGGCAGCACACTCGCCCTGATCATCCTTACCGCTGCAATCATCTTCTGGCGCCGAAGCCTTCTTAGTGCCCGGCAGACCGGCCGCACCGTCACCTGGGGCTGCGGTTACGCTCATCCGGCGGCGACGATGCAATATACCGGGTCTTCTTTCGCTCAGCCTCTAACCAGCCTGTTCAACACCGTATTGCGTTCAAAAAGTCATATCAGTGGCGTTGAAGGTTATTTTCCACATCATGGGTCATTCAACAGCCATACCGAAGACCTCTTCGAGCGGAAACTGTTCTCGCCTTTCTTCAGATTTATCGCGACTTCGCTGCACCGCATCGTCTGGATTCAGAACGGCGTCGTACAGCTCAGCGTCCTCTTCATCGCCCTGACCCTTCTGATGCTGCTTATACTGGGGTTGCTGTAACCATGAACATATTCATACATCCGCTGCTGGCCCTGATTTTTGCACCGCTGCTGCGCGGTATAATCAACCGTGTCAAGGCATTCTTCGCCGGGCGCCGGGGCCCTCCCCTGCTGCAGCCCTATTACGACATCGGCAAACTGCTGCGCAAAGGCGCGGTTTACAGTCAGACCACCAGCTGGGTTTTTCTTACCGGCCCGATCGCCGGGCTGGCTATCAGTATTGCCTGCCTGTTTTTTCTGCCTTTCGGCAATATTCCCGCCTGCATTTCGTTTCAGGGCGATCTGATCCTGGTGATCTACCTGCTCGGGCTGCTCCGCTTCTTCACTGTTCTCGCAGCCATGGATACAGGCAGCGCCTTTGAGGGTATGGGTGCCAGTCGCGAAATGACTTTTTCGGCGCTTGCCGAGCCGACGATGCTCTTCGGTCTGGCGGCAATCGCGCGCAAGGCCGGCAGTTTTTCCCTGACCCCGATGATTCATGAAATTACCCCGACCATCTGGGAAACCGGCGCCCCGACGCTGGCACTGGTGATTATCGGGTTGTTTCTCGTATTTCTTGCCGAAAATTCGCGCATTCCGGTAGATGACCCGACCACGCATCTCGAACTGACGATGATTCACGAAGTCATGATTCTCGACCACGGTGGCGTCGACCTGGGGTTCATCGAGTATGCCTCTTCGGTGAAGATGTGGATTCTCGGCTCAATGCTGGTCGGCCTGGCCGTGCCGGTTCGCACCGGTGATCTGGCGATCGACCTGCTGGCAGTCTGTGCCGGCATGGCTCTGCTCGCTATTCTTATCGGCATTATCGAGTCTACTATGGCCCGCTTTCGCATGATGCTGGTGCCGCAACTGCTTGTCGGCGCCTGTGTTTTTTCGATAATCGGCTTTCTAATTCAGTGATTGAAAGGTTAAAGACGTGCTCGACCTTCTGATAATTCTGGTGGTGCTGACCAACCTGCGCCTGCTGGCGACCAGCCGTCTGGAATCGCTGATCACCTGGACCGGCTTTCAGGGCATGCTGCTCGGCATTTTCGCCCTGCTGTCACGCTGGGCTCACATAGCGCCCGATGTCTTTCTCGTCGGGGTCACCGCCTTCGTTCTCAAGGGCATCGTTTTCCCGCTGATGCTCTATAACCTGACCAGAAGGGTGCGCTGCAACCGTGAAGCCGACCCCTACGTAGGCTTCATCGCTTCGACAGTGATCGGCATGCTGGCTTTTATTGCTTCACTGTGGCTTGGACAGCGCCTTCCGATTCCTGGCAACGACATGTCGCACCTGGTTCTGCCGGCAACACTGTTTTCGATCTTCAGCGGCCTGTTTCTCATTATCAGCCGCAAGAATGCCATCAGCCAGGTAATCGGCTTTCTCGTCATGGAAAACGGCACCTTCATGCTCGGGGTCGGAACCCTGTATTACGCCCCGTTTCTCGTCGAAATCGGCGCCCTGCTCGACATTCTCGTCGCGGTTCTGATCTGGTCGGTGCTCATTCGCTACATGAACAGGGCTTTCGGTAATATCAACACTCAGGATCTCAACAGACTCAAAGGCTGACAATGAACAACGAAACATCACTGCTTCTGCTGCTGGCAATACCGGTTTTCTCGGGTATCCTGTCGCAGTTCTGCGCCTCGCAGAAAAGCGCCCTGCTGGTCTCGATATCAGGGGTGTTTTTGACCATTCTGCTTGGTTGCCGGATCGTATCTCAGGCCTTCAGCCAGGGCCGATTCTTTGCCTTTCATGAATGGCTGTTCATCGACACGCTCTCGGCCTGGCACCTGATGATCCTGTTTCTGATCTTCGGCCTAAGTTCATTGTTTGCGCTCGTCTATTTCGGTGAAGAAATACACGAAAAGACGCTGAGCCTCAAACAGGCGAAAACCTTCGCCGGCCTGTGGAGCCCTGCTATGGCAGCCATGCTGCTGGTTCTCATTTCAAACAATCTCGGCATCATGTGGGTCGGCATGGAAGCCACGACTCTGCTGACTTCTTTTCTTGTCTGTGTGCGTATTACCCGCAGCTCACTCGAAGCCACCTGGAAATACATGCTCATCTGTTCGGTGGGCATCGGTTTCGCTTTTCTCGGCACCATGCTGCTGCGCCTCGCCGCAAAAGACCTGCCCCTTGACCCCAACCAGGCCCTTCTCTGGACCAATCTCATGGCCAATACTGCCTTTCTGTCGCCCGATCTGGTGAAAGCAGCTTTCATTTTCGCTCTGGTAGGCTACGGCACCAAAGCCGGCCTGGCTCCGATGCACAGCTGGCTACCCGATGCGCACAGCAAGGCTCCGTCGCCGGTTTCCGCGATTTTTTCCGGTTTTATGCTCAATACTGCCCTGTATTGCATCATGCGCTACATTCCGATTACAGAAGAAACCCTCGGCCATAAGGGCTGGGCTCAGAGTCTTCTTGTCGGCTTCGGCCTGTTTTCGATTCTTATGGCTTCGGCCTTTATCCTGTTCCAGAAAGACATGAAAAGGTTTCTGGCCTATTGCTCAGTTGAACATCTCGGAATTATCGCCCTCGGCCTTGGCCTTGGCGTACCCGGCACTTTTGCCGCCCTGTTTCACACCCTCAACCATTCGCTGTCGAAATCTCTGGCTTTCTTCGCCGCCGGCCGACTGGGCCAGGCATTCGGAACCCATGATATCGACCGCATGTCAGGCAGTATGCGTGTTTCTCCGATCTGGGGAACCGGCATTTTCGCCTCCATACTGATTCTAATTGGTATTGTGCCATTTTCACTGTTCATGAGCGAATTTCTGCTGCTCAAAGCCGCGATCGACAGCAATCGCCTGCTGGTAGTCTTTCTGTTTCTGACCGGAACCTGCATCGTATTTGTCGGGGCTCTGCGTTACGCCCTGCCTCTCGCGTTCAGCGAACCTGATGCCAGCATTGCACCGCTGCCCGCCAGAAAACTCGATGCTTTTCTCGTAATAACCCCGCTGTTAATTCTTCTGGCATTCGGTCTCTGGATGCCGAAACCCATGCAGAATATTCTCAACCGGGCCGCTGCCATCATTCAGACATCACCATCACCGGCCGTGCAGGCCGGCCAGGTTCTTCCCGGAGGTAAACCATGAGTTACCTGCAGCTTGAGCATGGCAAGGCGATAAATTTGTCGCAGATACCGCGCGTAACCATCGACGAATTGCGCACCCAGACCATCGATGCGGTTTCCCGCGGTTATCGGGCCTCTTCATTTTTTGCCCTCCCCGACCCGGGCAATCCTGACCCGGCAAAACCCAGTCTGATTGTCTCGATTCTTGCCTGCAACGCTGAAAGCAAACTCATGATTCTGATGGCGCCGGTTGGCGACAGTTTTCCTTCGTTGACCCCGGAATGCCCGCAATTTCACATGTTCGAGCGCGAAATTGCCGAACAGTGGGGCATCACCCCGGTCGGGCACCCATGGCTCAAGCCGGTGCGGTTTCACGCGCCATTGAACGGCGCCACCGCAGTTCTGAAGGCAGAAAAGTCTGACTTTTTCCATATCGACGGCGGCGAAGCCCACGAAGTGGCTGTCGGCCCGGTGCATGCCGGCGTCATCGAACCCGGTCATTTCCGCTTTCAATGCCACGGCGAAAAGGTCTTTCACCTCGAAATCGCTCTCGGTTACCAGCACCGCGGTATCGAAAGGGAATTGATCGGCGGGCCATACAAAAAATCGCCGTATCAGATCGAAACCCTCGCCGGTGATACGACGATCGGCCATTACACCGCCTGGTGCCGCAATGTCGAAGCTCTGCAGAATCTGCCGGTGCCACCTCGCGCCAACGCGATCCGCGCCATCGCCCTCGAACTTGAACGTCTGGCAAATCATACCGGTGATCTTGGCGCTCTGGGCGGCGACGTCGGCTACCTGCCAACTTCCTCCTACTGCGGCCGAATTCGCGGCGACTTTTTGAATATGAGTGCCCTGATCTGCGGCAGCCGCCTTGGTAGAGGCCTTCTCTGTCCAGGCGGCGTCAGATTCGACCTCGACACCCCTGAACGTATCGAAAAACTCAGCCAGGCACTGCTGCGTGCCCGTGCCGACACTCGCACCGCCATCGAACTGCTCTGGGAATCCCCATCAGTCATGACCAGGTTTGAAAATACCGGCATTGTTTCGCAGGCAGCTGCCGTCGAACTTGGGCTTGTCGGCCCTGCAGCCCGGGCCTGCGGCCTGAGAATGGACACCCGCCGCGATTTCCCGGCCGGATGGCCCCTGCCGAAAGATTTTCCCGGCGATCCCTGTCTTTCAACAGGCGACGTTGCTGCCCGCGCTCTTGCCAGATGGTACGAAATACAGCAATCACTCGAATTTCTGCTCGAATTGCTTACCAGATTGCCGGCAGGACCGATCAGAACTTCGAATGACCCTTTCGGAGCACTTCAGCCTGAAAGCCTCGTCGTGTCTCTCGTTGAAGGCTGGCGCGGCGAGATCTGCCACACGGCAATTACCGATGCCCGCGGACATCTGGCGCGTTACAAGATTGTCGACCCGTCCTTTCACAACTGGACCGGTCTCGCCATGGCATTGCGTAACCAGGAAATATCAGACTTTCCGCTATGCAACAAAAGCTTCAATCTCTCATACTGCGGATTCGACTTGTGAGGCCTAAAAAATGCTGAAAATACTTGCCGCCCGTTACCAACAAGGCTTCAGAACTATTGGTTACCCTGACAAACCACCGGTTCTGCCCGACCGTCTGCGCGGTCTGCCGGTCATCCTTACTGATAAATGCCCTGAAGAGTGCAGTCGGTGCGCAGAAGTCTGCCCCACCGGCGCCATACTGCCAGGCAAAGAATTGAAAATAGATCTTGGGCGGTGCATATTTTGCGGCGCCTGCTCTGAAATCTGCCCGACCGGCGCCATAGCATTTTCAAACGATGCCCGTCTGGCTGCCAGAAAGCGCGAAGATCTCGTGGTCGGCAGTTCAGGCATAAAGCTGGCGTCAGGTTATGATTGCAGCATGTTCGGCCGGTCTATACAGTTCCGCCAGGTCAGTGCCGGCGGCTGTAACGGCTGCGAAGTCGATATCAACGTTCTGGCCACCGTCGTTTTCGATCTGAGTCGTTTCGGCATCAAGATCGTCGCTTCGCCACGCCATTCAGACGGGCTGCTGGTGACCGGGCCGGTAACCAGGAATATGCAATCAGCCACTCTCGAAACCTGCGAAGCGGTTCCGACACCGCGCCTGGTGGTGGCCGTCGGCACCTGCGCCATCAGTGGCGGGGTTTTCCGCGACCAGCCAGAACAGAACAACGGCGTTACCGATCTGCTGCCTGTAGATCTTTTCATTCCCGGCTGCCCGCCACACCCGATAACCATTCTCGATGGTCTGCTCAGGCTGATCGGCCGGATCAGGTAACCGCCACCATCCCGGCATTTATCTCTGCATCCGGGATCGCTGCTGCTCGATAAACTGCTTTGCCGATTCTTTCTGGGCCTGAAAAAATTTCTGCAGAGCTTCGTTCAGAGCCGAACCCTCAAGGCTTTCATCAGTTGCCGCCGCAGCAAGGAAATCCATATTTTCCTGGTGTTTGCCGGCAAAGAACGTTTTGATTCTCGCGTAGCTTTCCTGCATTCGCGCAAGCACCTTCTCCTTCATCGGTTGACCGGCGCCGCCTCTGGCAGCGAAACCTGCTTCGACAGTGGCCAGGCGTTCCTGATATTGCTCTTCGCGAAAAGCGCAATTCTTCTCATATTGCCTGGTCTTGAACTCTTTCAAAGCGACAATCAGCTCAGACTTAGGTTTTCCAGTCATCGAAGCCATGAATTCCTTTCCTGCCGCCTCTTCTTCTGCAAGAAAAGCCTGAAGTTTTTCCTGCTGCGAAGCCCGCAGCGCAGCCATTTCAGGGCTGCCGCCCTGCATGCCGCCCCGTTCGACAGGTTGTCGCATCTGACCATGCAGCGAACAACAGGCAAGTAAAATGATTGCGCCGGCATAAACTGCCTTATTACGCCACCCTAAACAGGAAAAAGCTGAATTGTTCACAATTTCTCTCCATCTGAGCCAGTTCCGGCCCGCAAGACTTGAGTAACCACCAGCCTCTGGCCGGCCGACTCGCGAAAAATGTGCATTGGCGCTGCCATAGCGTGCACCGGCAATGTTTCCCAAAGAAAAAGTCGCTGCAGAACCTGGGCCTGCAGCGACTTTATTTTAAGGTCACTTCTTGATTTTCATCGGCACGAAGAGAACCTGACGGTTACCTGCCACATCGGCGGCGTCGACATACAGATATGGATTTTCAGGCAGTTTCAGACCGGCAAGTTTGATCTCACCGGCATTCACTTCACTTATTGGCGTCGGCTCACCACCGGCACCGGCGCAGATGCCGTATTTCAGTTTGGAGTTATCAAGCTTGTAGTTGTCTTCACCGTTCAACTTGATTTTCAATACCGCATCGGCCGGCACCGTCACCGCAGCCTGCTCGGGAGCCACGACCATATTGGAACCCAGCTCAAGGCCTGAAACGGTGATCGTTTCAGCAGGATCGCCCTCGTTGACCAGCGCTCCGGAAAAATACACATCAGCGAGTTTCGGCAAGGGGTATTTATTCGGAGGGTTTTCGGCCACCCAGAAGGTGGCGACGCGGCCGTCTTCGACAGCAATCTCGAGACCACACACCGGTGGAGTAATATCGAGAACGCGCACATCGGCGGCAACACTCGAATTAGCGAAGGTGCCGCGGGTTCGGCCCGGTTCGTTCGAGTCATAGCGCATTTTCCGCCCGGCGTTGCAGGTGATGGCACCGCGCCCGGTTGGGTTCAGCGGCGTGATCATCATCTGGTTAACCGCCAACTCATGGGTCGTCGAGGCAGGCGTGTTGCGGTTTTTTTCCCAGTCGATGAAAAACCAGGAAACAGCCACATTGCGCCGCCAGGACGGATTTGGAATCTGGACCCCATTATAGGTTGCGGGCGGCTCAGGATCGAATATGGCGCTGTCGGCCACCACATTCAACGGAATATCTTCAGTGAGAGTCGCTGGAATAGCCTCACCGCTGTCAAGGCTGATCTTCATCGGCAGCACCGGGCTGAGGTCTTCTGGGTGTTCGCCAATGGTGACCCCCTCGAGCCAGGGGGCTTCAGTTGAGGGTTTCGCTGCCGCCGCATCTTCGGCCACGGCGGCACCGGCACCCGCGAGTAACAGTAACAGCGCAAGAGAAATTGACAGGTTCTTCATGGCTGCTTACTGATTTTTACCGCCTTCAAATGCAGCCGAGGTTTCAACTACATACAGAGGCATTCTGATCGTGGTCACATTGCCATCTTTGTCAGTGGCATTGGTGGTGAAGAAGTATTCGGGTTCATCGGGATACTGGTCACGCGGAAAGTTGGGAACGCGGAACAGATAGGAACTGCCGTCTTTTCCGACTTCTTTGCCATCAGCAGTTTCGATTGCGGTGGTCACCAGACCGGCAGTAGCGCGTTTGTTACCGTTGTCGGTCGACATGGCGGCAAAAATGAAAGGCACGTTGCGGCGCACGTAAACGCCCTTGAGATTCTTTTCTTCGCCGCCAACGACGTTGACGTGGTTGCGATATTCGGTCTGGTCGATTTTCGAGGTCAGCACACCGGTTTCAAACTTCGGAGCGCCACGTTCATTGAACAGGGTGCCGGCGATTGACAGGCGGGCGGTTTTTTCCCAGGGGATTTTGTTGCGTTCGTCTTCCTGGCCTTCTTCAATGAAAATGTAGCTGGCAGCTTCAAAATCCTGGGTCTTGGTGGAAAATGGGCGACCTTTGTTTTCTATGATTTTGGTAGCCATGGTCTCCTTGAGTTCTTCTTCAGTTGCGGCCATATCAACGGTACCAACGCCTTCCTGGAAGGCTACCCAGACATCGGGCGAAGTGCAGTCGTGAACTTCAATGCCAATGCGCTGCTGGGCGGTAACAGTCTTGGTTTCGCCTTCAGCTTCTTTCGGATCATCGGGGTTGACGCCCTCACTGGGCTGGCCTACCGCACTGTCTTCTTCGGCTCCGCCTGAAGTCGAAACCTGACGGGCACCACCATTGTGAACCTGATAATAACCCGGTTCGGTAATGTTGCAGTTGTTGGTGGCCTTGTTGGTGTTGTCACTGGTTTCAGTCTGCAGATTGCCGCTGTCGTCTTCTTTTTTTACTTCCCAGTTGATGTTGGGTTCACTGGTAAATTTTGAAGCTTCAGCAATGGCCGCAGAATCAACATTGTAGAGATTCGAGTTTTCCTGCATGAGAACACCGACATCTTCAAGCCACTGCAGATCGCCTTCTTCGACTTCTTTGCCCCGGAAATTCTCAGGAAGTTTTACCGCCGGGTCTTTCATACCAAGCGTCATATCGGTGCTTTCCGGAATCTTGACTTCCTCTTTTTTGGTTTCATCAGCGGTCGCAGTGCCGGTATCCTGGGCCATTACCGGGCAAACGCTGACAAAGGCACAAAAAGCCGCAGCCAGAAGCCAGAACTTGTTAATGAATCTCATACTCATTCCTCCATTTTTAATGATCCCGACGTCTGCTGCCGGTAAGAGAACGAACCTTACGCTCACCTGACGGGGCAGTACATCAGAACCTGTTCTCTGACGGCCATAAATTATGGCATACAGTTATGTTAACTCCAATAAGCATACGATTTCAACCCCGGCAAAGTTACACTTTTTTCTCCGACTGTGTCGGTAACCTCGCCAGATCGTTATTCATCAATTGCCGGCGGTCTTTTTCAGTTCACGGACTTCGGCTTCCAGTTGTTCTTTGATTGCCGTCATCTGCCGCAATTCTTCTTTCAGTTTGTCGATGGTAAATTGCGACTGACTTGAACCGCTTTCCACCAGCATTTTTTCCTGTTCGAGCCTGGCAATTTCCTGTTTCAGGCGGTCATTTTCTTCTCTGAGACTGCTGTCCGATCCCGCAGAAACAGTCGCCTGGCTCGGTGTCGAAACCGGTGCCGCCATAACCGGAGCAGGTTCGGGAGCCTTTTCGACACTTTTTGTCGCTGCAGTCGCATCGAGTTTGACGTTAACGATGTTGGTCCAGCCACTGCGACCGTCTTTGAGTTTAACCCGCACCCATTTGGCGCCAAGACGTTCGATGACGGTAAACTCTTCACCCGCCTTCGACGTAAACAGCAGCTTTGCCTTTGTATCAGGCTGTTCTCGAACGTTGCCCTCAGAATCGACAAACCGGCCGGTCGCTCCCTGCGCTGGGTTGAGCAGCAGACAAGCGGCAAAAGCAGCCAGAGCCATAGCAGTCCTCTTCATTTTATTCTCCTGCAGATGAATGTTATTGCCATTATGCCACCAATCGCCTGCCAACGCCACATCAGCCCAAAATGGGCAAATACAAACGTTTTTCATTCTTATAGACGACTCAGACGGTCAGTCGCTGCAACGGCAAGGCTCATCAAAGCAGCATCAAAATTTGCAAAGCATACCGGCACAATCCGCAGAGGCAGGCAGCATACATTCCCGGCAAATGGTAAATTTATCGCCCTGTCTGAGCTACGCCTTTGCTGTTGAAGAGCGGTATCAATTTATTATTGACTGCTTGAATTGGCAGACATTTGGAGTTAGTGTGGTTTCACGTGAATTGGAAACTTCTGATTCAAGTTCGATCTGAAGAAAGGGGAATTACATGACTTCAAGATCTTTTACAGCAAGTATCGTCCTCCTTACTGCCTTTGTGCTGATTCTGTCATCAGCATTCGCCATGGCCGGCCGCAATATCTGCAAATGCGGCTGGATCGGCAAACCAGATTCGGTAATCTGCGAAGCATGCCAGACACCGCTCAACCCGTGCCTCAAGTGCGGCACCAACAATATGGCCAAAGCTGACTTCTGCAGCAACTGCTCGATGCCTCTTGCCGAAATGCGCGTGCTTGCCGGCATTGACCCGGCTGTGCGAGAACAGCTCAAACTCGGCGAATCTCCGCGCGCCGTCGCCGACCTCGAAATCAGACGCCTTGAATATCTCGTTCAGACCGACACCGACAATGCCGAAAAGCATCTGTTCAATCTGGCCGAAGTCTATCGACGCATCGGTTTCTTCTCACGCGAATCCGCCCTCTGGCTCGACTTTCTGAACAAATACCCGAATTCGGAAAAAGCTGCCGAAGCCAAAGTTAATGGTTCCGACTCGCTGCGAAAATGGAGCTATCTGCTCTTCACCGGCCGTTCATACGCCAAAGCCGCCGAACTGCTCGAAGAAGCCCTGCGCCTCAACCCCGCCAACAAAGCCGCCGGCAGTTGGCTGAAGCGTGTGCGCGCCGCCATGCCCCGCTCAAAAAAGTAATTTTCAACCAGTTAATCGAGTAGGTGGCGGGTGATTATTTCACCCGCCGACCTCTCACACCACCGTAC
>CAYYUI010000016.1:8302-78777 GCA_964474705.1 uncultured bacterium | reverse complement strand
CGGTGCCGCGCTCGCCGTCGATCAGGCGTTTTTCGACGTTGACGATGCGGCGCGAGCGTAGAAATTTGTTCAAATCGTCGCAGACCGAGGGCTCGCCGAACGGGCTGATGAAAAACGATGCAAATTGAGTCAGAAACGCCATAAATTACCTTTTACACTGCTGTCTTTTTTTTGCATATCGAGGCTTGGTGCCCGGCGGCAGTCGCGCTGTGAGCGGGAAGCGCTACGGCTTGACGCCTTCACGCAACCCGCTCTCCGCACACCTGCCGCCCCCGGTTCGGCCCGAGGCCGAATCCGGGAATGATGGATGTTGCATTTTGCAGAAACTCAGGGCCGAACCACACGAAACCCGATGACGCTGTCCCGATTATACGGGCCAGTGCCGTTGCGAAAAGCTACGGTGACGTTGCCAGCGGAACGGCCCCAGCCACCGCCGCGTATCACACGGTACGAGCCAGTTCCAGCACCACGGTAGTCAGTATACGCCCCGGAGATAGCGTAATTAGGATATGTTCCATTATCTGAATACCAGTCCCAGCACCATTCCCAGACGTTGCCGCTCATGTCATACAGGCCGAGTTCATTCGCCAGCTTAGTGCCGGCCGGGTGCGTTTTGCTGCTTGAATTCGTCGCATACCAGGCATAGGCGTCGAGTGAATTGCTGCCGTTGTAACCGGCGAAAGTTTTGGCGTAGCCGGTCACATTGACACCGCCGCTCATTGCACCGATCTGACTGTCTTGATCGGCGCCAATCGCCGCCCACATCCATTCCATTTCGGTTGGCAAGCGGTAACCGTTCGTCGACCAGTTGCAAACAGCTGCATTCCATGCGACATCTGCTTCCGTAGGTATTGCTGCATAGGCAAGCGTCGAAAAGTTAACACCTGCTACGGTATAAGCGGGAACCAAGCCTTCGGCAAGGCTCAGTTTGTTACAGAAGGCAATCGCATGATACCAGTTAACACATTGCACCGGGTCGGTAATTCCACTAGAAAACGTATAACTCGGGTCATTACCCATGACTGTCTTAAATTGAGTTCGGGTGATCTCACACTGGCTCATTTTGAAAGCCGAAACATAGGAGGTATTTGCCGGGTCAGCATCGCGCTGAAAGGTGCCAGCCGGAACATCTACCATCTTGAGCAGAGAAGCTATTGGAATCGCCGATATTTCTGCAGACTTGGCTGACTCGGCGCCTCCAGCATCCATGGCGGTCACCACCAGATAGTAGGTCGTATCGTTTATCAGGCCGGTCAGGGTATAAGAGGGTCCTGAAGCATCGACTTTATTTGCTGTGGCAGTATCTACACCTGCGCTGTTCTGCCAGTATACCCGATAGGCGGTTGCACCGGTGACCGGATCCCAGTTCAATGTTACCTGTTTATCGCCGGCAATGGCTTTAAGGTTTGTCGGGGCAGCGGGCGGCATTTTAGTAACCCGGCCGGCCTCGGAAATGACGCTGCGGAATCCTTCGGGAGTCTGGTAGACAACATCATAGGTAAAGTCCTGCGGGGTCGGCTCTGCCGTGGTAAAAACGAATGATACCATCTGGCCGGCCGCGCTGGCGCGAACCTGGACTTTTGAATTTGAAGTTACAGCCGCAGAAATCCGTGTTGGATCGATCGGGGCGGTGAAGGCCTTCACTTCGTTTGAAACGATATCTGCAATATCGATAGCCGGTGGGAGAGCCTGTTCCGACAAAAATTCTAGAAGCGAATCGCGAAGGGAATTTACCTGGCCCAGCCATTGCGGTAGAAGAATCCCCAGGTCTGTCAGGTTCAAATCGTCCATAGTCACGTTCTGACAGGCAAGTGAATAGGTCGCGACGTATTCGACGCCTGACTCGAACCCGAACGGCACAGTAGAAGCAGACACGCGGCTTCCGCGAACCCCGATGGTCGAGCTTCTCACAAGGCCGGCTTCACGCCCTTTCTCATTGAAATATTCCCGCAAACGCCCCGCTATGAGATTTCGGAGTTTTTGATAAAGGGAAAGCTGTACAGGCTTAACAGAGGCAAGAATGGCGCTTTTCAATTTTTCGCTGGTTGCCGGATCGAGAAGATACGCTGTCTGTGTCTTGGCCATAACAGCCTGCAGCTTAGTAATCTCCCGGCTCGTCTCTTCGACCTCAGCCCGCACTAATACCAGATCCCCGCCACTTGTATAATATTGCTGTGTAATGATGGCCATACCGCGGATAGACGAAGCGGGTGTAACCATTTGTGAATACCCGGGCAGCTGGCTCAAAAACAGGGCAATTTCGCTTTTTTCAGATTCAGAAAGGACAGCAAGTTTTTCTTTGAAGTCATCGATGAGCTGCCTTGCCGTCACCGGAAAGCTTGCGAGGTTCCCAACCGATACTTCTGTTTCGAGACCGGCCAATACATCCTGGATCACACTCTCAGGCGCCGGAAGATCGGCAGGTACAAATACCTCAATGGGAAGAGTCTGGGTCGCCCCATTGAAAAAAACTTCGAAGGTCTGCTTTCCGGTTGGCAGGTATGGCATCAGAAAGCGGAGGCGACCTCCGGCCAGAACATCTACCGAAACTGGTTTAGAGCCGATTAAACCCGTCAGATCAGTTAAGCCGTCAGGGACCGCGCCACCGATGAGTGTCACCATGCTGAATGGCTGAAAAGAACCACCTGTTTCGAGAGACAAAGGGCTGACGTATCTTCCGTGCCAGGCAAGGTAAGCAGCAACGGCATTTTCATAAACGGCATCACTGGTGAAATCGAGGCCATTCAGCACAGTGCGAACTTTTTCAGACAGGCGTGGCAAAAGCTTCAAAAAGGCGGTATCACTCGCTACCAGCCGGTTGATAACTTCGGCGGTGACTTCCTGGGCAACCCTGGTATTCTTTGGTGCAAGTTCGATTAAATTGGCCGTTCCTGAAGAGAGGTCGAGAGCACTCTGGAAATCAGTATAAGAGCCGATACTCCCGCCTTCGATATGGATGTCACTCACACACGTCAGCGCAGGAACGCCCGTAAAAGAACATTCAGCAGTGCCACTGGCGCTTACTGGCACTGTCTTCACAAGGGTCGATGTCCGGTTGGCCGTCGCCCCGACGTTGACCAGAACCAGCTTGAAAGTAACTGAAGGTGGAGCTACACTCGATGCCCGAATCGAAGACAGTAACGAAGCCGCCGGGATTGCGCTGTTAGAAGCCTGATCAGGCAGGATGATCCTGAAAGAAACGCTCTGTGCAACACCGGCGGCACTGTTATCAAACCCAGTCGCAACGGGCGAAACCGGTCCGACCGGGTTTTCACCGCCGCCGCCTTTCCAGCAGCCAAGTATGCCAAGAGCAATTATCAAAAGAAGCATGACAGAAAGCAAAGCAAAGCGTGATTTCGCAATGTTCTGCGAAGCCGGCAAAAATCTGGTGATAAATTTTTCTCTAAGCCCCATAATGAATGCAGATCCCCTTTTTGAAATGAACCACGAGAAGCTTTAACACAAAAGCATAGTTGCGGTTGCAGTTTATCACAAACCTTCTGCAGCTGTATGTCCGGCAAAATACGTACAAATTTTAAAAATCGCTTTGTGGCAGCGAAAAAATTTCATAACGGTGGGTAAAAATTTTTCCCTTTTTCGGTTTTCATTTGATTTACCGGTAGAAGCAGATTTGGCAGCCGGGTTTGTCGTGCTTCTGATTTTTAAGTCGGGGGTAAATTGTGAAAACCTATTCGATACTTAATGATTTCGCCTTTCAATGGATATTCAACCAGCCTGGCCGTGAGAGAATCCTGCGCAGTCTGCTGAACGCCATTCTTCACTTTGAAGGTAAAGATCGGATCGAGGAAATTCATTACCTGAACCCGTTCAATCTGGCGCGTTTTGAAGACCGCAAGAAAAGCATCGTCGACATCAAGGTGCGTGACGAAAAAGGCAGCTGGTATGAGGTTGAGGCCCAGGTGTGCCAGCATTCCGGTTTTATCGAGCGCACAGTCTTTTATCTGGCGGGTCTTTATTCCGACCAGGGCCGCAAAGGCCAGGATTTTGCCGAACTGAGGCCAGCGATCGGCATTTCGTTGCTTGGCTTCAATCTGTTCAAGAAATCTGAAAAGGTGCAGGAAATTTTTGCCCTGCGCAACACCGATAATTCGATCGTTCTGGCAGATACCCTGATGCTGCATTACATCGATTTGAAACGCTACCGCCGCAAAAAGCCCTTTGAACTGCAGACCCCGTTCGAGAAATGGCTGCATCTGCTGAAATTCTCGAAAGCTTATGCTAGAATGGGGTTGAAAAGCACTGCGGTGTTTCCTGACGAGGAGGAACTTGCCATGGCTCTTGAAGAACATGTAAAACTCAACGCTGACGCGGCGATGCGCCTGCGCATGGAAGACCGCGAACGCGACCGCATTGAAGAAATAATCAAGTACAGCGCCGCAATCAAAGAAGGTAGGGAAGCTGAAAAACTCGAAATTGCCAGAAAGCTCAAAGCCAAAGGCATGTCCGCCACTCTGATAAAAGAAACCACCGGCCTGAGCGAAACCGAATTAGAAAAGCTCTAACCAGGTAAATCCTGAAAAAGCGCTCCTCCACCCACTGCCGGCCGGCAGTTCTAAAACAGGCTGGCATGTCACGGGAAGAATTCGAAGCCGTATGAAGCAAACCGGTCTGAATCCGGCACGATGCCAGACAAGCTTTCAGGGAAAATGGCGGCCGAAATAGAAGGTGAACAGACTTCGATACGGCAATGTCTGGAAAAGAACCTGGACGGGCAGCCCAGGCGGCCAACCGGCTGCCTGTGAATCAGCGGCAAGCTTCGGCAATAGCCGCAGCAGAATCTCGACAGCCGCCAACCATCTGCCACCTTCGGCCAGAACCAGCATGAGCGCTGACTGAGCGGCAAGATTCGCCGGGGCACTTTGCGCCAGCAGATCAAGATCATTGCTGGCACCGGTATAATCACCCTGCCGCCGCCGCGCTTCGGCCCGCAGCATCAACGAATGACGACCAGGCTCATTCAGCAGGGAACGGGTGAATTCGTCTTCGGCGGCCCGAAAGCGCCTGAGACGCATCAGCAGGCAGCCATGGTCACGCGGTATGTCGCCGCGATCGATATTGAGCATGGCGGCGCGCTCAAACATGGCAAGAGCATCCGCAGAGCGGTTTTGCACAGCGAATATTCTGGCGACACCGTAGTAGCCTCCAAAGAAATTCGGATAAACCCTGATAAGTTCGCGAAAATGTGCCTCTGCCTCGGTAAGCCGCCCCTGATCTTCGTAATAAATGGCGAGCTGGTTGCGGGCAAACCGGTTGGCAGGATCGAGAAGCAGCGAATGTTCAAACAGCGTGCCTGTGTTCATCCAGACCTGGCAGTATCCATATGACATTACCGACAGAAGAAGCACGACAACCAGACCGGCATTTTCGAGAAACCGCCTTGAAAGGCGGACACAGGCGAAGTGGTCAATCGCTGCCATTAAAGCGACAATCAACCCAAGCAGCGGAATATAAAGAAAGTGAAGTCCGGCGTAAAAATTGTAACCTACCCGCACCAGCCCAGACATGGGCAGAATCTGCAGCAGAAAAAACAGAATTCCGGCAGCGGCGACCCGGTTGGCGACGGCAATCAGCAGCATTGAAACGAATGCAGCCAGCAGCAGAGGCAGCCCGTAAGCATCGCTGCCGGCATTCTGAGCGTTCTGTTCGTAAGTTGCCGACAGGCCTGCCGGAAACAAAGCCTTGCCAAAATAGAAAGCGACACCGCCGGCACCGGCTTTCAGATTCAGCCCTGATGACGCTCCCGGCTGTATTCCGCTGTCAGCCGCAGCGAAGGTTGTCAGAAGCAGCGCAACCGCCAGCAGCAACGCCGCTGATTTTTCCCTGACAAGATGCCAGGACATTTCTCTGTTCATAGCCCAGTCAAGCAGAAGCCAGCCGCCCGGCAGAAGAAAGGCAAGAGTTTTCGCGAGCCCTGAAAGTATCATGAACAGAAGCGCCAGACCAAGATCGAAACGGCGACCCGATTTTATATATCTCAGATAAACAAGCAGAGAAGCAAAATAGAACACGGCATGCAGCAGATTGCGGCGCTCAAGAACCCAGGCCACCGTCTCGACCTGAACCGGGTGAACGGCCCAGAGGGCCGCAACCAGCCATGCCACATTGCGGCCGTTGATCGAAGCAATTGAAGCATATATGATCAAGGTGCAGCAGACATGCAGCAGCAGGTTTATCAGATGCGAAAGACTGCTGTTGAAGCCAGCAAGATTGTATTCGAGCCAGAAACTGAGAACGCTCAACGGACTATACTGATTGGTCGCCAGCGAAGTGAAAATGTCGACCAGCCCCGAAAAGCCAAGTGGAGCCTTGATCAGCGGATTTCCAAGAATTACGCGGTCTTCATCGAATCTCAGGTATTCAGCACACCGCAGCGATGAAAATACCGTCAGCACAAGAAACATCAGCAGCAGAGGCAGAACATACCGCCCGAAGTCTTTATCCGCAAGAGTTTTCAGCATCGGCGCCATTCCTTGAGCCAGATTGCGAACATCAGCAATGCCCAGAGACGGTAACCGTTGTCACGCACCCTTTGCCGGTGCTCTTCATAAAGACTCATTATGCGCGAGGTATCAGGAAAAAACTCACGAAAACCGGCATCATGCATACTGTCAGCAAAAAAAACGGCCAGATCGCCTTCAAGCCATATCGACACCGGGCTGCCAAAACCTTCTTTCTTTCTGGCAAGAATATTTTGCGGCAGAAGCCCGGCCAGTTCATGCCGCAACAGACTTTTGCTCTTAAAAAGACTGAATTTTCGGCGTTCCGAAATCGCAAAAGCCGCTTCGACGAGACGGTAATCAAGAAAAGGCGCCCGCACCTCGAGCGTATTCGCCATCGATGCCTGATCGGCCTTGTAGAGAATATCATCGGGCAGCCAGGTCTGCAGATCGACAATTGCCTGCTGCTGCAAAATCGGCAGATCAGCAACTGCAGCATACAGAGGTTCAAAACGGTTCCATGTTCGGTATTCGCCGAGCTCCCCGACGATATCGGGGTTGAGAAGCGCCCGTTTTTCATGCTCATCGAAGAGCAGGCGCCAGGAAAAATGACTCTCAGGCGGCGGCAGATGCGCAAATTCGCAAAACTGCCGCAGCTTGTAATGCCATGACACCTTGCCGCGATCAGCAGGCAGAAATCGCATCAGCATGCTGCCGAATCCGGTCAGGGTCTTCCAGAAAGGCAGAGAGCGATACCCGATCAAAGCCGCCAGGTCAGCACGCCGGGTTTCATAACCGGCAAACAATTCATCACCGCCATCGCCGCAGAGAACGCTGCGCATGCGAACGGCAGCATTGCGGCAGAGCTGAAAAAACGGTACCGTCGAAGTATCTGCAAACGGTTGGTCAAAATATCCGACCATCTTTTGCAGAAAAGCCGGATCAGGCTCTTTGAATACTTCACAATGATTTGCCAGCTGCAGACTGGCGGCGAATTCAGCTGCAGCCGATGATTCATCGAACTTCTTCTCTGTGAACCCGATGGTAAAAGTCTGCATATCGGCATTCTTTCTGGCCGCCATGGCAGTAATCGCCGAAGAGTCGACGCCGCCGCTCAGAAACGAACCTACCGGAACATCGCTGATCAACCGGTAATCGATGGCAGAAGAGAGGAGATCGACTATATTGCCGGCATGAGTGCCGGCACCGGAACGAATACGTTCTGCCAGGTTCCACCAGCAGGTCTTCTGCACCTGTCCATCACGAACGATCAGATAATGACCGGGCTCAAGCTTATTGATGCCGGAAAATGCAGTAGAAGAGCCGGTTATATAGCCAAGTGAGAGATAATCTGAAATGGCATGCCGGTCTAGAGCCGGTTTGACAGCTGAATGCTGCAGAATCGCTTTGGCCTCGGAGGCAAAAACAAAATGCCCGGCCTGATGCCAGTAATAAAAGGGCTTGACGCCCAGTCGATCGCGGGCACAACACAGGGTTGCCAGAAGTCGATCATAAATGGCAAAGGCAAACATGCCGTTCAGACGATTCAGACAGGCCGGGCCTTCGCCGGCCCAGAGTTCGAGAAGAATTTCGGTGTCAGAACTGGTGCGCGGCACAAATCCTGACATACCCTGCTGCAGTTCACGAAAGTTATATATTTCGCCGTTGAAAACTATAACGTAACGACCATCCGCAGACAGCATCGGCTGGTCGGCACGATGATCGAGATCGAGAATCGAAAGCCTCTGATGGGCGAGAGCAACGGGATGTGCTATAAAAGAACCACCGGCATCGAACCCGCGATGCCGCAGACTTGCAGCCATTTTTTCTATTGATGCGGCTGCATCATCACGGCCTGACAAATCTGTGAACCCGCATATTCCGCACATATTGACTCAGCGCCACCACTTCAGCAGTTTCTGCGCCAGAAGAAAAAGTTCAGATTCGAGAAGCAATCCTGAAAAACCAGATTTGATTCTGAATCTGGCTAATGGCCGGTAAAGCATCGAGGCAATTCTGATCAGCAGATCTTTCAGAGAACCGGTGCGCAGCAGCAGCGATGCCTTGTTATCGACGAAATAGGCAACCACCTGCAGCATCTGGATGTGGCGGAGTATCTGCGGAGTCAGCCATGGCGCAGAAACACTGCCTTCAAGCTCTGAATTTATCCATTCATCGAGGGTTTCAGGCGATTTGAAGCCCATTGCCCGCGTCATTTCGCCGAGAGCCGAACCGGGAACGACCCGGTAAATATTTGGCTGAAAAATGAAGCAGCGCGGGTTTTCCCGGATCAGGCGCAAAAGCAGCTTCGTAGTCATGCGAATCTCTGCAAGAGTTTCGGTCGGCGTGCCCACGATCCAGTTATAGGCCGCGATCAGCTTTTTATGCCTGGCAAGCTTGCGGTTGATTGCGATGATATCTTCAACCCGGATACCTTTTTGAAAAAGATCGAGAACACGCTGACAACCTGATTCAACACCGATATGCAGCATCTCAGTACCGGTTTCGCTGAGCAGATCGAGAAAATCGTCGTCCATTCTCATGATTTCGTCGACCCGGGCACCTCTGAAACTGAGTTTAATTTTGATGCCACGGGCTTTTAGATTGTTGGCAACGGCGCGAATATGCTCGAGATTAACGAACGAGTCATCGTCGTAAAAATAGATGGTCGTAGCGCCGTAGTGCTGCTGCAGATATTCTATGTGATCGACGACTTCGGCGACATCCACCGGCACCCATTTGGGTGCAAAGGTTCTATAAAGAGCCGGCGAAACGCAGAAGGCGCAACGATAAGGGCAGCCATACGCGCTGTAAATGGGAAAAACTCTTTCAGCGGAACCGATCTGCCCATAAACCGAATAATCAGCAATCAGATCGTAAGGGAGTCTGGAAAACGGCACCGGTTCGAAGCCGTGAAATTTCGGATTGAAAACGTTCCCGGTTTCAGTTCTGTATGCAAGTCCGGGAATCTCTGCCAGTATTCTCTCATCGGCTGGACAGCCGGCAAGAACAGCCTGAACAAGCTTTTCAACCGCGCTGATACCGCTGCCGGCGATCGCGAAGTCGACACAGCCTGAACTGAGACAGGCGGCCGCATCTACGGTCGGCAAGGCTCCACCCCAGACAATTACCGCATTTGAGTTTTCGCGGGCAAACAAAGACATCTCGCGGGCATGCGCGACCGGATAACCGGCCATGACGGTAAAACCAACCATCAGAGGCTTCTGCAGCAGATAATCGGCCAGTTTTCTGCGCCAGTGATCGCCACACACTCTGGTGTCGAGAATTTCCACTCGAACCGGCAGATCCTTGAGCGCCGAAGCGACGTAGATAAGACTCAGGGGCGGATGCCGGGAAAATTCTCCGGAAAGCCCCATTTGAGGCTGAACCAGAAGAACGAGAGGTTTAGACTTTTCTTTGTCGTGGCAGGCTGTGTTCATAAATCTTTCCCTGGATAAAAGCCAGAAAAGACTGGCCAAGAACGAGCATTGCCACACCCAGCGAGAAAATCAGGCCAAGAAAAGTTTCGCGGGCCAGGCGCTGTCGCAGCGAAACCAGAAGGCCGGTTCCAGAGACGAAAAAGGCCAGCAGCCAGGCAAAACACTTCATCGGACGAAAAACCAGCGACATGCTGATGACCAGTAAGAAGGTGCGAAGAGAATCACGCAGATGGCGCACTTTGGAAACACCGGTGCGGGCACCGTATTCGATCGGCAGATACTCGATAAACTGGTGATTGAGGGCAGCGAAAAACGTCAGGGAAGTGGAAAATGAAAAGCCCTTGCTGAAAAGATGGCCGCCACAATCGACGAGAGACTTGCGAAAAATTCGGATGCCACTGTTCGGGTCGAGCGAAACATGCTCGCCAAAAAAATAAAGCAGCGATTTGAGAACCCGGCGCATCAGACTGACGACCACAGACTGATTGGTGATGTTACGGGCTCCGATCACCATGTCATAAATATCCATGGCCGGGATCATACGCCGGAAAATCTGCGGATCGTAGGTGTTGTCGGCGTCGATGATGCCGATATACGGGTAACTGGCGCGATTGATGCCATAAAGCAGCGACCTGCCGTAACCGTAATTCTTTGGGTGCTGCAGAAGGCGACACCTGTCGCCTGGCACTCTGGCAGCGGTAGCATCGGTCGAACCATCGTCGATAACGATTATTTCGAACGGCAGACCCTGGTAGGAAGCAAAAACTTCATAAGTGCCGTTAACAGTATCAGCAATCGAGTTTTCTTCGTTGTAGGCCGGAATGACGATGGAAATTCCGTGTTTTTCTATTTCAGTTTTTTTATTCATGAGCCTTTACGCCGATCCTGCCGCCGGCCGCATTTTAAGGCTATCACAGGCCCAATCGGCAGTCAAGACAGAGAGAAGCATGCGACAGCGTTCAACTCTTTCTGACTTTGAAAACGAATTCTATTTCTTCAAAGCCACCGACCCAGAAGCACCACAGCCGCGAGCAGAAAAAAGGCGAAAGATTCGCCAGCAGGTCGATGAAAGCACCGGCAGTCACAGCGGCATAATAAACCGGCCCTGGCAGAACAGTCTTTTTCAGATATGGCTGAGCAAACCAGTGCAGCTTCAGCCGGCACAGTTCAAGCGCAAAACCCTGATAGCCGCCACGAAACTCAGGATTGAAATACATAGGGAAAGAAACATCGAACCCGCGTTTGTGCTGGGCATGCGTGAACCCCCGCGAAAAATGCGGCACCCGCAGCTTGATTCTGCAACCATCGGCAGCGATGCGATGCAGTTCACGCATCACTTTAAATGGATCTTCAAGATGTTCGAGCAGGTGATCAGCTTCGATAAGATCGAATGAATCATCGGCAAAGGGATAAGGCAATCGATCGAGATCATGCCGGACATCAGGTTCGGAGACCGCAAAGCAGTCGACATTGACGTAACCGACTTTTCTGAATTCACCACAGCCAAGGTTGAGTCTGCGCATCGGACTCAGGGGGTAACCACAAGCACTCTGCCCGCCAGATCGAGGTAACTGCTCTTTGGAAACTGCTGGCGCATCATGGCAAGCACCCGGTCGGCTTCAGGACGATTGCCGAGCTCGATGAGAATCCTGATGATGTAATACAGGGCCCCTTCCTGGACGGCCTGATTGCTGGAGGTTTCAAAAGCTTTTTTGAAGCCGAAATAGGCTTTGGTGACCAGCCCCATGGCGTATTCCGAATAAGCGCTGAGAAACTCATAACGGTCGACCGGCACGTTGCGCGGGTCAGGTTTGAACTGCTTGAGAAGCTGCAGCGCCCCCTGCGGGTTGCGTTCCTGAATGTAGCATTCGGCAAGCAGATAAGCTGCCCGCTGAAACTCGCTGTCGGAAAGCCCGCCATATAAAGCGTCAGTCAGAGCCAGGCGCGCTGAAAGAAACTCGCCTTCGTCGAAGAATCTGATGCCGCGCTGCAGGTTTTCCTGAGAGGCCACCGGCCGTGAGTTTTCATAAAGTGTCTTTTTGATGAAGTCATGCGCATACTGGTTCATGACTTCTTCGGTCAGTCCATTGAAGCATACGGACAGTTCCTGATCGAGATCACCGGACTTCAACAGCCTTTTGACAAAACGATGCAGAGCGCTGCTGCCGAAGCTTTTGAGCAAAAACCTGATTTTCAGATAATTCTCAACGTATTTTTCCAGCGAAATAGGGTTACCGTCTATGTTTTCATCTTCGCCCCCGATGGCATTGATATCGAAACCACGCCGGGTCAGGGCTTTGATGCGTGCCAGACCCTGGTCTGCCGCATGCACCGCTGTTCCTTCTTTAATCCACATTGGCAGAGAATCATATTCTTTGAGACCCATCGAGTCGGCCATTATGGCGTGCGTCATCTCGTGGGTCATTTCTTCGAGAAGGGTTGCCTGACCGTTGATGAGAAAATCAAGATCGATGTGAATGTAATGCACTATGGTGCGGTTGGCGGTGCGAACTGACTGTCTCTTGCCTCGCAGTCTGAATCCTTTGTAGGTCAGATTGTCGGAAAACATCACCACGACATACATTGCTTCACGGGCCGGAATTCCCAGCGACCGCTGAATTTTCTGGAATGATTCCTGGTATACAAACGGCAGGTCGGCGAGAATCTTGGCATAACCAGGATTACTGCGAAACTTGCCTGAATAACTTGTGTCAATATGAAGCACTGCCGACGCATCGAGCGGCAGCAGTAACATGAAAACAGCAATAATAAACAGCCTGATCAGCTTATTCTTCATCCACTGATTCTCCAACAGGTTTACTATCGTCATTTATCGTTTCTTTTTCACCATCAGTTTCAGCAATTTTGCTGCGGGCGGCAAAAACCTGCCGGAAAAGATTGTGGTCAGCAGCAATTTCCGGGCGGGCCAGCAGGGTATCAAACGTCTGCAGCGGGTTGGAAAGCATACCCATTGCCTGCAGTATCATCGCGTAATGAAAATCGACTTCGGGCGACACTTCGCTGCGACCCTGGAAAATGCGGTTCATTACCTCGAGGGCCTCGGCGTTCATCGAGTTTTTATGCAGCGCCCAGGCAAGTGTATCGAGGTTAAAAACAAGATCAGGAAGCTTTTCGACCGACAATCTGGCCATTTCGAGAGCAAGAGGAAACTCTGCACCGGTTTCGATCAGAGTATAAGCAAGGTTGTTGAGAACGACGCCGTTGTCAGGGTTGTGCTTCAATGAGGTTTTAAAAGCCTCGACAGCTTCCGGGTAACGCCTGTATTTGAGATTCAGGTCGCCAAGATGCTGCCAGAGAAAAGCGTCTTCCGGAAGAAGTGCTGCTGCCGAAGCTGCTGTTTTAACAGCCTCTTCACCACGATGTTCGAAATCATAAGCGCTGCTGAGTCTGAACAGATACAGCGGCACTCCTGGCTGCAAAGCGTTTGCCTTTTCCAGGTGCGATCTGGCTTCGGCCGGCGAAAAATCGCGCGGCTGGCCTTCGACCAGAACCAACCCCTTGAAATAATGCAGCGGCGCCTGTTCAGCATGCTGCGGCAGCGCCTGATCAACAAGTTTGACGGCAAGAGGCACCGCTTCAAGGTCGTAAGCCATGCGGGCACAGACCAGATATCTGGCCGCCTCTGAAGAAGAAAGATACAGCCCACCGCCGGTAAGCAGAGTCATCAGAGGTAATATGACCATGGTATTCTTCAGAATGAAACGCAGGCCCGGCGAGACTACGCTGTCGGGAAACCGTATGATTCTTGCCCGCGCCGAAACAGAGAGCAACCCTGCAAAGGCCAGCGGCAGAAAAGTGATCGCAAACATTTCAATTTTGGCCTGAAGATAAGCTATCGGCCCAATGCCGAAGGGAACCTCCCCGAGCATCATCGGTTCGAGATTGTGCAGCAGAAAACCACAGGCTGCGAACTGGATGACCGAAAAAATACCGGCGTTCCAGTAGCTTTCCGGCAGAGCGGGGATCGAGAACAACCAGACGAAGATGCCGAATATGCCTGCAGCAGCCAGAAAAACCACCACAACGGTGCCCGCAAACAGCAGACCGGAATCGAGGGGATCGGCCACGCCAAGTTCGTAACTGAGCGCAACACAGAATAGCAGAAGAAACAACGGTGTCAGAAAAAAAAGCAGTCGTTCCCGGTGACTTTTTACAGGCTGGCTGACCGGTGCACCGCAGATTCCGCAGTACATAAGATTAGCAGCAACCGGTTTTCCACATTCCGGGCAGTTTTTCAATCAGCTGACCTCGTGAAGTTCGCCGACAAAACTTTTCTGCATCATGGAGTCGATGGTCGCGACATCGCTGGTCTGGCCAAGCACCCACATAAGCTTGACCAGTGTCGTTTCGGGAGTCATATCGAAGGCAGGAATAGCACCCGCATCGAGCGCTGCCCTGCCGACCTGATAGAGTTCCATCTCGGTAGAACCGACGATACATTGGGTACAGACAACCACCGGCACACCACTGCCAATAGCCGCAGCAATCGCAGGAATCAGGCTCTTTTCGCCGGTG
Organism: uncultured bacterium; assembly: GCA_964474705.1. Taxonomy (GTDB): domain Bacteria; phylum Muiribacteriota; class Ozemobacteria; order Ozemobacterales; family Ozemobacteraceae; genus Rifleibacterium. Next base: position 64,343 of record CAYYUI010000016.1, on the reverse strand, counting down.
GGAATATTCCCGGCACCATAGCCTTCGATGACGATTCCCTTGTGGGAAGCAGCGAGAAAACTCAAAATTTCAGGACTTATACCAGGATAAACCGGCACCATGGCAACCTTGTCATTCAAAAAAGCCCGCAGCATCGGCTTGCGACGACTGCGCAGCCGAGCAAAATCGCTGAATCTTATGGTCAGGCCAATAGTGCCGAGCGGCACATCGTTAACTGAGATGAAAGCCTGCATATCGCATACCGACATTTTCTTGGCACGCGTACCCCTGATCACCAGAGTCCCAAAGACGACGGCAACCTCGGCGAGATCAGAAATTGCGACCCGCACTGCATTGATCAGGTTAGCACGGCCGTCGGAGCCAATTTCTTCAAGCGGCACCTGAGCACCGGTCAAAATGACCGGTTTGTTCAGTTCCTGCAGAAAAAAAGACAGAGCGCTGGCTGTATAGCAGAGCGTGTCGGTGCCATGCGCGATCACAAACCCATCGTAATCCTTCATACGCTGAAATATCGCTCTGGCGATGACTACCCAGAGGTCGGGTGTCAGATTGCTCGAATCGATATTCGCGACCGACAGCACATCGACTATCGCCAGCTGGTTCAGTTCAGGAATTTTCTCGATCAGGCTGCGCGCATCTTCGCATGGGTAGAGATCACCGAGCGGCCCGCGCAGCATGGTGATCGTTCCCCCGGTTGTCAGAATCAGAACCTTCGGCCTGCCGGCCGGCAGTGTTTCATTCATCAGATGCCCCGATCAGAATTTGTATTCGATGCCGAAGTGAACGTCGTGCTTGTCGGCAACATCGTCGACACGCAGTTCAAACCTGATATTGTCAGTCATGAGATAACCGGCCTTGAATCTGACTTCGGAATCAGTGGTATCGATAAGATCGACACTGAGCTGAATCGGCTTGGCAAGGTAATAATCGAAGCCCAGACCGACCTTCGAACTGATGATACCGCCTCTCTTGATCAGGTTGGTATCGGCACCACGGGCAACCATGAGGTTGAGATTATCTTCGCCGCCGATGTCTTCGACACCGATGCGGTAGAAGGTCTTATCACTCGGGTAGAGGTCAACATTGATGTCAGAGATGAACGTCTCGGTATCTTCGCGGTATCTGAGCAGATACTTGAAGTCGACTCGGGTCTGTCTGATGTTCAGGAACACCTTGTCGACAGCCTGAGCCAGCTTGTGGGCATCGTCGAGGCCGGTATTGATCTTCTTGCGGATTTCCTTGTCGGCGACGATTTCCTTGACCTCGCGGGTGATTTCCTTCGCGTTGTCGGAAGCATCACGCAATGATTCGATGGTGTTGCGCAGATCGTCGGTCATCTTGTCATTCTTGTTCAACTTGGCGATCATGTCGTCAAGCCTGTCGGTGGTGCTTCTGACGTTGGCGATGATTTCCTTGAAGTCTTCGCGGCTGTCTTCGGTGATACTCGACAGCCTGTCGCTGAACAGCCTGAAATTGGCGACCACCTGTCTGATATCTTCACGATTCTGGTCGATTTCGGTGTCGACGCGATGCAGAATATTGTCGAGGCTTTCAACAATGCGATCACTGCGGTTGCGCACCGAGACGATTATTTCGTTCATCCGGTCAGATGCGGCGCGGGCGTTGCGGAACATGATGCGGGTATTTTCCTTGAGTTCCGGGTCGCCGATAATGTCTTTGGCAGAGGCAGTCAGTTCCTGGAGTTTCTGAATCAGCACGTTGCCCTGTTCGAAAAGCTCGTCCATACGCGTCGGGTCAGTACCCGCAACTATGTCGTTAAATGAAATGTATGGGGAAGTGTAATCGCGGGTCGGCATGATTTCGACGAATTTTTCTCCCATGAGACCGGCAGTCGAAATGGTAAAAATGCTCTTGCGTCTGATGCGCAGCTGTTTATCCTGAATATAGGCCTTAACCAGAACCTGATCGTCGCGAATCTCGATCGAAGTTACCTTACCGATTTTGACCCCTGACATCGACACGGTTGAACCTTTGCTCAGGCCGTTGACAGAATAGAAACTGATGATAAATTCGTAGCCTTTTTCCGAAAAACTGAAATCCCCGATGATGAAAACCATGTACGACAGCAGTGCTGCTGCAATTAGTGTCATTATGCCAACTTTGACTGTCGAGTTCATTTGCTACTCCTGTATTTCTCTTATAAGAGAGTCATCGGGCCCTGGGCTTCACCGCGTATAAACTGCTGCACCACAGGGTTGGGCGAATTGATAATTTCTTCACGAGTGCCGATTTCAACGATCTGGCCGCCAAAATGCAGAGCAATGCGGTCGCAGACACGATAAGCAGATTTGAGATCATGAGTGACCACGATCGAGGTTACCCCCAGCCTTTCTTTGAGGCTGAGATGCAGCTCGTCGATGGCTGAGGTCATGATCGGGTCAAGGCCGGTAGTCGGCTCATCATACAGAATTATTTCCGGTTCCATGGCGATAGCCCGGGCCAGGCCGACGCGTTTGCGCATACCACCAGAAAGTTCTGACGGCATCAGATAATTTGTGCCTGGCAGTCCCACCATTTCGAGCTTTTCAGATACGACATGGTGAATAGCCCGGTTCGACAGTTTGGTATGACGGCGCAGGCCGAAAGCGACATTTTCCTCGACATTCAGCGAGTCAAAGAGAGCAGCTGACTGAAACAGCATGCCCATGCGCATTCTCAGAGCATCGAGTTTTTTCTGTTCAAACCTGGTGATGTCTTCACCGTCGATGAGAACCTGGCCGCCATCGGGCTTCATAAGTCCGATGATATGCTTCAGAAGTACGCTCTTGCCGCACCCCGAAGGCCCGAGAATAACCAGCGATTCACCATCGTAAATCTTCAGATTTACGCCTTTGAGAACCTGTTTCGAGCCGAAACTTTTTTTCAGATTTGAAACTATGATCATTGCAAAAAGGTAGTGTTGAAGTTGTTGATGCCAACGGTAAGAAAATAGTTAACGGCAAGAATCATCATGATCGAGAGAACAACGGCGCTGGTAGTGCTTGAACCGACGCCCTCGGCACCACCCTCGGTGGTAAAACCTTTATAACAGCCGATAATGCCAATTATGGCGCCAAAGATCATCGCTTTAAAAAGACCGCCCATCAGGTCTCGCACCAGCAGCATATGTAGAATGGAATCTTTGAAGGAAATAAGTGTCAGACCAATCTGATGAACAGCGACGATCGACCCGCCGATCATGCCGACGACATTGGTGAAAATAGTGAGCATGAAAAGCATGATCGTGCAACCCCAGAAACGCGGCACCACCAGATAATCAACCGGGTTGGTCGCCATGGTTTCGAGGGCGTCGATCTGTTCGGTAATTTTCATCGTGCCAAGTTCAGCCGCGATGGCACTGCCAACCCTGCCGGCAACAACGATCGAAGTCAGAATCGGAGCCAGCTCACGGGCCATCGCCAGGCTGACGACCCCACCGACATAACTCTGTGCACCCATCTGAGCGAACTGGTAACCAATCTGCACGACCAGAACCGCACCGGTGGAAACACCGGTAATTGCCACCATCAGCAAAGAATCGACACCGATACGCGACATCTGATCGAGAAGATTTCTCAGAGCAAACCGCCCGGTTCTGAGGTTGTGAAGAGTCCAGTAGATCGTCTGCATGAAGAGAATGCTCATGCTGCCGATCGCTTCGATAAATTCTTTAACAAATTTTGCGAACAAAGCTTACTCCTCGCTGAGAGTCAGGGTCGTGTCGACCCGACCGGTAACTACCAGGTTGGTTGGCTGAATCTCAAAATCCTTGTCATTGAGTTTGAGTTTCTTGGATTCATCACCCTCGGCAGTCAGCTGAAACAGAATGTCGGAGTTCTTGGGGGAACTGACCCATGAACGTACCATTGAATCGAAATCACCGGGGGGCGAGTCATCTGAACGGGCATCACGACCCGTCTTGGTCTCGCGTGAGTCCGCCGGAACATCGACGTCTTCGACTTTCATATTGAGTCCATAGACTGAAAGAGTAAGATTTTCACGGCCAATATCGTGCGGAATCGGCAATTTAACTTTTCTGACAAACTTCTTTTCACGGTATGGTCTGAGGGTTACCTCAACATCGAGAACACCGCCGCTGGAAACCGACGAATTCTTGACTTCGACCTTTTCGATCGACAGAGTGCGCCGCCGGGTTTCAACTTCGACCTTCAGCAGCAACCGCGTCGGCATGACTTCTTCGTGTTCACTTTCGATAACCATGTCCATCAGGCTGGTAACCTCATTAACCAGTGCCTGAACAATATCGGTGCGCGAGTAGAAAAGATTTTCGCGCCGGAAATTGTATTTATCACCTTCATGGCTGGCACAGTCGAGGGAAATGCCCATCAGTGCAGTGCCGGCACCGGCGCGGTCGACGACTCCCTCTAGAGCCTGAATCAGAGTCGATTCGAGCACCATCGTGAACACCGACGGGTCTCTGACGATCTGGTAGTTGATACTGCGGGTAGCCTGCAGATTCTTGTCAAGAACATCGATCTGCACCGGCACCATTTCGGGGAAACGGCCGATCTCGCCGCTGAGGCCTTTTTCCCGGTCCTGTGTGATGATTCCGAGCATCTCGGTCGGCGCCCCGATTTTAAAAGGCATCTGCACACTTGAAAATGAGTGGTGAATGAAAGCACCGGTCAGCAGAAACGACACCGAGCCTTTTTTCAGAAATGGGTGAGCCAGAGCCAGAATGCGATGAGCACTGCGATGGGTCACGGTGCCGAGAGTGGTCATGTTGATATCGCCCCGGGCCAGCTGAATCCCGAGCGCCGACCCAGGTTCGAACGATTCGATAGAAGCATCGGTTATTTCCGAGGCATCCTGGCCGGGTTGACTGCCTTTTCTGGTCAGAATCAGGTTCTTTTTCTGCAGACGCGATTTAAGAACATCGGCTGCCTTGCCATCGAGCCCGTCGACATAAACATCCACCGAAGCCTGCTGAAAAACCGCTTCTCCCTGCGCTGGACTGAGAGTCAAAGCAAGGTCAAACGGAGCTTCGATTATGCTGTCAATCGAACGGCCATCGAGATGCAGCGGTGCCATTGGAACCCAGCGCCGTATCCGGCTATCATCGTCATTGCAGGCACTGCTGCCGATTTCCGGGTAAGACCAGATTTCGAGCATTTCTTCGATCGGCGTCACAAGACCAACCGTGTGGTCGGTCATGATCCAGCCTGAACTGATGCCGCCCAGAAGCTTTCCATCGATGTAAACCGGGCTGCCGCTCATTCCTGCCGCTATGCCACCGGCACGTTTTATTACATCGCCGCTGACTTTAACCAGAATTGACTTGCCGTTTATAAGAACATTTTCATTGACCTTGTTGTTTGACAGAACACCAAGCACTTCAACATCGAAAGTCTCAATTTTGCGGCCATGCACAACAGTTTTGCCGAAGCCCTTCATGCCGACCTTGACATCCTTGAGCCGGAGAATATCCATATTCTGAGCTGAGCCTGAAGCGGACCCCGGAGTGACGTTCTGTGCAAAAGCCGGGCTGAAACAACTGCCCAGAAAAACGCAAACGAACAGAACCGTCAGGCCGAATCTTTGTTCAGCAGAAACAGTCAGAATACCCATGTTATGTCGCCAAACCTTTTGCAAACCAAGACTTCCATGCCAGAGCATTTCAATTACTCCAGAGAAATTACCCAAGACATATGTTACCCGGAGGGCACAATTTACACCCAGTCAGAAATCTATCGGCATAATACAGCCGAACCTATAGACGGGCAATAGCAATTATTTGCCGAAAGAAGTTTTCAGAGAAATTTTCATATCGGTTTGCAGTCGATCGGTTATCGACATGCCGAAATGCTGGTGGGAAATGCGGAAGTCAGCGGTTGGAAATGAGAATCCCGTTGGAGATTCGCCGCTCCTGTCCGTCAGATGGTGAATTTACCGTTCTGCCACGCACGATCATCGAAGAAGAACCGCCGCCATCGAGGTTGATTGCGTGCCTGGCACCAAGAGTTCGCAGATAATCTGCAAGTTCATCGAGCTTCATGCCGGCATTTCTCTGGGTGCGGCCATCGACAACGACCAGCAGCAGATCACCATCGAAGGTCAGGGCGACCGCAGTTCGCGGGTGACGACCGTGAACGATCGAATGATCGAACTTTTCTTCTTTGCCGTTAATACTTTTTCGACCGTTTTCAACAAGTCGGGGGCCGCCGCATACCGCGTGCCTGATAGTGTTCCATGGTTGATCTATCGAATAGTCCAGCTCCACCGCCTGCCCGAGCTTCAACTGCCCAAGCCGGTCAGCTTTTTCCCCGCCGGCTGCAACAACAACGCCATCTGGTGGAATCAAAGCATCTTTTGCGTGAATTCCGACAATTTTGCCCTTTACCAGAACCAGTTCTATGCCTTCTTCATCTGTAAGAGTACTGCGTGAGTATTCTGGAGTGAAAACGACCATCATGTTGCCGCGTCTGGGCTGATTTACCGCATCTATCTTTTCCGAAAGGCCATCAGCCCTCAGTGACCCGGTAAAATCAGGATTACCAAAGATAAGTGTATCGTCTTCGGTCACGCCGAAAACCGAACGCTTATAGAGCGGAGAACTGATCAGGCGTCGGTTAATTATCAAAGTTCCGATCGGATCACCCCGCGAGGTGAAATAAGCGCCATTTATCGCAGCAACTGCGTTGTAGCGCTTCGCCATCGAAGAAAGCACTTCCTTCTGAGCAATTCCCTCGTTTGCGAGTGCCGGAAAAACGCTGATACTGTCAGAAAAAGGTTCGACCCGGAGAATGTGAACATCAGAACTGCGATCGCCAACCCTGGCGCGATCCTGATAATAGGTCAGGCCTTCAGCAATTTTTTCGCCGGTCTGAATTGCAAAGCGGGCCTTTTCCAGCTGGAAAGGCACACAGAGCTTGAAGCCACCGGCTGTGTCAGAAGCAATATAAGGGCTGCCGATTCTGCCCCCGGCTGCAAATACCATTTCTGAAAAGCTGCTGGCGTGATAAATCGAGAATTTGCTGAGTTTCTGCTGCAACAGCTCGGTCTGTGATGCCTGCAAAGGCTGAATGGCAGGCATAAGTCGCATTTTCAGCAATTTGCCGCCCTGATTGCGTCTGAGAATCTTCACCTCACGTGAAAGAGAGAATTCGACGATTTCAAAAGCTTCTTCACATCTGAAAGCGACATCGATAACGGCTGGCGCAGAAGCAGTCGACTTATCATTTTTTACATCGCCGGCCTCCGCAGCGGCCTTTTCAGGTTCAGGCATCTGGTCTTCGCTGAGCATTTCGATATGCCGCTCGCGACCGACCCCGGAATGCTTCGCCATATCATAAAGTTCAGGTTCTTCGGTAACATCGCGATAGACCGCGGTTTCAGTCTGCAGAACGGCACCGACCAGAAAAATCTGGCCGATCAGCAGAAGTATGACAAGTTGTCGCAATGAATTTCTGATCGCTGCACCTCAGAAACTACCATCGGCATTCTCTTGTCTTTTTTTCAGTCCAATCATACTCACAAGAATGTTAATTGTAAGTGACCGACCTCCTCAGCCAGGAAACTGAGGAGGCATATTATCGACCTCCGACCTGATTGCACCCCTGAAAGCAATAAATAGACCGAAGCAGAGAATGATGGTAGCAATCACGTGCAGAGCCGTAGCTATCTCCTGGCAACTTTTAACCAGACCGGCACGGCCGAGCATAAAAGCCCAGTCATGCGAACCTCCTGCCCAGAGCGGCAGCTTGCGTGCCTGGGCATCGCCAAGATATACAGCTGTATACATAAGGCTTTCGGCAAACCAGAAAATGCAGAGACCAGCCCCGAAATTATCACGGTTCATCTGCAGGTGCGCGGCAAAAATCAGCGGCAGAGCCAGCTGAAGAATGGTTCCACCCGCTACGGTTAAAAACGTGTTGCCGATAAAATTGAACAGCAGATGCCCGGCTTCGTGTATCAGCAGGTTGGCACCGTCGATAAAATGATACTGGTAATCGATGATCAGCCAGATGGCGTAAGGCAGCAGCGCCACAACTGCAATCTGCTTGAAATTCATGACCGCAGTATAACAGCTCCCGATTCATTGCAAAACCATAAAACATTTCTAGCTGCATGAAACCTCATGCCTGAATACAACAAAATCTGACAGTGCGTCAAAATTTTGACGCACTAACCCCTTCTCTGGCGTCAGAATTTTGACGCAAGCACGTTATATTATGGGCATTATCGGCCATTCATGCAGGTTTTACTAACCTGGCACGTTATCTGCTTTTAATAGATCAAGTTAAACTCAGGAGGAAAATATGAAAAAGCTGTTTACCATTCTTTTCGTTCTCGCGGCAGTTCTCGTTCCGATGATGACCCAGGCTGAAGGCGTCACTGCCAATGAAGTTCCCGCTCTTTCCGAAGATCAGGATACTCTTCCGGGGCCCGGAAAAATGAAGGGTCAGGAGTTGAATGCCGACCAGATCATCGAACGAATCGAAGCCCGCCGGGGCAAAATTCTCGAAAACATCAAAAATCGCTTCGACAAATTAAACGAAAAGCTCGCCAAATTTGAAGAGCGCATCAATAAAGCTTCAGCCCGCCTTGAAAAACGCCGTGCCGGTGCCGGCAAAGCCGTAGAAAACGGTCAGGAAAACCCTGCCGGCGATGAACAGAAACTTGCCGACCGCAAGGCCAAAATCACCGAACGCTACAGTAATTTCAAAAAGAATATTGAAACCCGCCGCGAAGCAATCGGCAAACGCATGGAAGAAAACAAAGCCAAAGCCGGCAAACGCCTCGAAAAGCTGAATCAGGCCGACCGCGAACGGGTGCTTGCCGCTCAGCAGAAAATGCGCGATGAAGTGAAAGCCGAAGTCAGTCGCCTTGCAGACGAAGCATTGAAGAAACTTGACGCCACCTATCAGAAACTTATGGCTCTCTAAATATTACTGATCAACGGTTTCAACAAAACCAAGTTTTTTCATCCGATATAGAAGCTGGGTTCGCGGAATCTTGAGAATTTCCGCGGCCCGGCTTTTTGTTCCGCCCGCTTTCTGAAGGGCATCACTAATCATCTGCCGCTCAAGCTGTTCCAGAGCTTCAGCAAGACCGAATGCCGCCACTTCTTCCGGCACAGCCGAAACTTCGACCTTCTGACGGCCATGCAGACCTTCTTCAGGCAAATCGAAAGACTTTGCTGTAATTTCGCCATTTTCAGATAGAACCACAGCCCGTTCCAGAGCATTTTTCAGCTGCCTGACGTTTCCCGGCCACGGCTGCAGCGATAACTGCTTAATCAACGTCTCGCTGATCGCTACCGCCGGGCGGCCGAGGTCGCGACCCAGTTTTATCAGCAGATTACGGCACAGAGGGCCGAAATCTTCACGACGCGCCCGCAGTGGCGGCACATTGATATTGAAAACACTCAGGCGATAAAGCAGATCTTCACGAAAGTTTCCTGCCGAAACCATCGCCTCGAGATTGCGATTGGTAGCGGCAACTATGCGAACGTCTACGGTTATCGGTGTCGAACTGCCGATCCGCATTATTTCCTTTTCCTGCAAAACCCGCAGCAGCTTCGCCTGCATAGTCAGAGGCACCTCACCAACTTCGTCGAGAAAGACGGTGCCCCGGTCGGCTGTTTCGAAACAGCCGATTCGCTTCTGCCTGGCATCGGTAAAAGCACCCTTTTCATGCCCGAAAAGTTCGGCATCGAAAAGGCTTTCCGGAATCGATGCACAGTTTACCCTGACAAAGGGGCCTTTGACTCTGGGTGACAGCTGATGTATCGCTCTGGCAACCATTTCCTTGCCCGAACCGGTTTCACCGGTCACCAGAACCGTCGATGGAAATGGGGCCACCCTGGCAATCAGCTGTTTAAGCTCACCGACTGCGGCGCTGTCACCGACGATATCTTCAAGAGCGTGGCCAAAACCGGCAACATCGAGCAGGTTTTCACATTGCCGCTGCAGGAGATTTTTCTCTGCATCGAGTCGTCTGATTTCGGCAATCTTGCCGATTCTGAACGAGAATTCCTCCATTGAAACGGGTTTGGTAAGGTAATCGGCAACCCCAAGTCGCATAGCGGTAACAGCTGATTCGACGGTACCGAAAGCAGTCATAAGAATCACTTCAGGAGGTTCCGCCGGCCGGCACTCACGGGCCGTTTTGATGATCTCGAGGCCTTCGCCATCGGGCAGTCTTAAATCAGTTATCACCAGGTCGTAATTGGCCAGAGCCAGAAGCTTCTTCCCTTCTTTAACTGAACCGGCAGTATCGGCAACATGCCCTTCCTGATTCAGAAAGGTTTTTATTGCCCGAGCCAGTGATGCGTTGTCATCAACAACCAGTATTTTCATTTTGCGGCACCTCGATTACAAAAACCGCCCCGGCAGGGCTTTCTTTATAGTTTATTTCCCCACCCTGTGCTTCAATCAGTTTACGCGAGATCGCCAGGCCAAATCCACTGCCATCTGCATTGCCGGTAACAAAGGGCGTGAACAGCTGCTGCCTGAGCTCATGGGGGATTCCCGGGCCATTGTCGGCCAGTTCGATGGTCAGGCAACGATTACAGACTGCTGCCCTGATTTTTATGGTAAGAGGCATGCCCTCAGCCGCCCGAAACGAATTATTAACGAGATTCTCGATTACCTGCTGCAGCATCAGCGGGTCAAAACAGGCTGATAAACCGGCTGCGATTTCGGCAAGGCAGATAAAATCTCCGAGAACCTGACGACGCAGCTCGACGACCCGATCGATGAAAGTGGCAACATCGACCTTTTCGGTCTTTGGGCGCACCTGACGCGAATAATTAAGAAAGCTGGTCAGAAGCCGACGCAGATGCTGCAGCTGCTGCTCGATTTCCTCTACCGGGCCTGATTGCGACCATGGCTCAGCCTTTAACGCCAGCTGGCGTTTGAGCAGCCCAAAGTGCATTTCTATCGCCGAAAGCGGATTTCTGATTTCATGGGCAATGGCACCGCCTGTAAACGCAAGCTCTTCGAGTTTTCTGACAAAAACCTGTCTGACGGCGGCACGTTGCAATTCAAGATCAGCTGCCATTCTGACAAAAGACTGATAAAGGTCGTCCAGTTCTCTGATGCTGAGATGCACAGCTTCCGGCTGTTTTCCGGATGCCATGAGGTTGACGTTACTGCCAAAAACGGCGATTTTAGCCGCCACATTGCCCGACAGAAGCAGAGAGATGAGCAGACTGATGATAAAAGCCAGAGCGATTCCTTCACCAAGAATCTTTCTGAATTCTTCAGCGAGTCTGAGATACTGCATATCGGCCTCGATGCCGATTACGCTTTCCAGCAGACCGCTGGAATCGAGCAACGGGCAAAGAATTATTTTGAACCTTCGGCCTGCACCGTAAGCATAAGGATCAGGAAAGACCAGCTCGCCACGGTCGAGAGCATTGATGTTATCGTAAACCATGTCTTCAGCGTCTTCTTCACCGGGAGGCATGAGATCCGGGACATTGCCCGACTCTTCAGTGCCATTGCCGGCATACTGCGAAAACGACGCAATGAAGACCGGGTGATCGCCGGAAACATCCAGCCAATACAGATTTTGCATCATGCCCGAAGAACGTTCCAGGTGCCAGACCTGTTCAAGCAGACGTTCTCTGGCGGCATTACCCAGAACGATTTCGTCGATGCCGGAAGCCTCTGAAAGAAGAGCTGCGGCAAACTGCCGCATTCTCAATGAGGCTTCGCGGTCAAGGGTATCGTAGAATCTTGAATATAGCCAGGTCCAGATGACTACTGCCGAAATGAGCGAGGCAGCCGCCACTCCCCAGAAGAGCCTGGCGGCAAGAGTCGCCGGAATCAGCCTGCGGAAGAAGTTCAAAGGGTGGCATCAACCTCACGCCAGCTGAGAAGTTCTTTCTGAATGGCGAGTTCGTAAAGATTGGTGTAATCTATCTTCTTGTCTACCGCATAATCGTAGCTGGAGCGCTCCAGCACTTCCTGCCAGTTGAAATATGTGATTCTCATATCGTTTGGCATACGCCGCCGGTCAAAATAATCGACCGACAGATTGCCGACGATATCCATGTTGCAGAGCTTCTTCATGTCTGAATCAGTATCTAGCTCCATACCGCCTTCGGCATGGAAACAGCCTTCGAGCCTCGGACTGAGATTACGGAAGGGGTGCGTGATACCGAACCTCGACCAGTCGCTGTCGTGATGCGGCCGGTAGATGATGCGGCCGGTCTTGGGGTTCTCGACCGAGGAATCATAGCTTTTATCGCGCAGAGCGATGATGCCGACGCATGAATCGAGACCCGCGTCATCCTGCAGAGTCAGAACGTCGCCGCCAACATAGACGTTACCTTCGACGACCAGCAGGCCCTTTCCCTTGACCCAGCCTTCGAGAAACACGTCACCTTTGATATAAGTCAGACCATTGATTTCGACCGCCCGGCTGGTATCGTGCGCCTTGGTCGGGTTACCGAAAAAGCGGGCATACTTGTTCTGCACTTTTCGCCAGTCGCCCCAGCCATAGAGCGGCACGACCTTGTCATAGTTCACTTCGTTGCGGCCAAAGGCTTCCTGGAAGTTCACGTGTTTGAAATACTTGGCGTGCTCGGGGTTGGTGGTCGGATCGACGACGCGGTTGGCAAGGCGCCGGTAAACTTCGGCCGGGTAAACATTGAGCTTCTTGTCCTCGTATTCTTCAACCTTGCGGGTCTGCGAATGATAGAGTTCATCACCGGTTTTAACCCACCATGGCCAGGTGAAAAGGCCCTGCCATTTGTAATACTGCCGGGAAACCGCCTGATCGGAATATTCAATTTCAGTCTCGCTGAGATCGCCGCCGCCGTTCCAGCCGGTCCAGCCGATGCCCATATCAAGCCAGGGATGATCGAGTTCATTGCGCATTTTCGTCAGCATCAACCATTTCGGCAGGTCAACGCGTACGCCTTCTTTCATGTATGTCTTGCCGCCTTTGACGGTGAAACCCCAGGGGTCCCAGAAGTCGAAACTCTGAATCTTGAAGGAATCCTGATTTGCCTTGTTGAGAAAAAGGCCATGGCTTGGGGCCACCATGCCGACGGAATTCGATTTAAGCGGCCCCTTGAGGAGCATGGCTTTCAGAGTCTTTTTGACTTCGACCTGCTTGCGGGTGCGATGAAAACTGCCGAGTGAGTTTATGGTTATGGTTCCCTGGCGGGCGATTTCACGCGGAACGCCCTGAGCCACGAGAGCTTCGAAAGCTTTTTTGTCGAGATCCCAGGTGAGACGGGCCTTAACCGCGCCGCCTTCAACTACCGGCGCCACCGAACCGCTGCCGTCAGAAAGGCGCGACAGGTCGACATCGACGCTGCCAGAATCCTGGCCGGTGATCAGCTTGTAAAATGCGTTTTCAGGGTTGTTCATCTGACTCTTGACCGTGAACAGGGTCTCTTCAATGCCGGCTTCGGCCAGCAGCAGAGAGATCGTCGAATCGACGTAGTTCTCTGAATGATAAACCTCGCCACGCATGAAATAGATCATGCCATAGACGATAATACTGATCACTGCAATGGTACAGATAGTAAAAAACAGGGCGAGACCTGTTCTTCTCTTTAAAATATTCATGTCTGCCGCTCCCTTCGAGAACGTGGCCACTTCTTTAATAATAACAATGTACCATAGTTTGCGCAAGATTAAGAACTGTAAACCGCGGCTTGTCTGCAGTCTGCTAAAGTGGTATTTTACCTTGGCAAGCATCCGAAGTTTTACAGGTGACCCAAATGCATTCCAGCCCGCTTTCTACCGCAAAAAACATACTGGAACTCGAGAGTGAAGCCCTGCGCAACGCGGCCGCCAACCTGGGCGACGAACTGATCAGGGCTGTCGACCTGATTTTAACCAGTCCTGGTCGTCTGATTGTCTGCGGAATGGGCAAATCTGGCCTGGTCGGTCGCAAAATTTCCTCGACACTTTCAAGCACCGGCACCCCTTCGTTTTTTCTGCACCCGGCTGAAGCTCTGCATGGCGATCTTGGCATGATCAGAGAACGCGACACCGTTCTTCTTCTCTCCAATTCAGGAGAAACCGAAGAAATCGTCAGACTGATTCCCTTTCTGCGCCGAATCGGCACCAGCATTATCGCTCTGGTGGGCAACACCGGCTCAACTCTTGCCCGCATGGCTGATGTCGTCATCAATGCCGGCGTCGAGCGCGAAGCCTGCCCGATGAACCTTGCTCCGACAAGTTCCACCACGGTTGCCATGGCACTCGGCGATGCTCTGGCCGGTGCTCTTATCGAAGCGCGTGGCTTCAAAGAAAAAGATTTTGCGCGTCTGCATCCTTCAGGCAGTCTGGGTCGGCGCTTTGTCGCAGTAAAAGATCTGATGCATACCGGGTCAAGCATTCCCCTCTGCTCTCCTGACATACGACTGCGCGACGCGGTGGTCAGCATGTCAAAAGGCGGATTCGGCGCTCTGGTAATCGTCGACTCCGGGAATCGCCTGCTTGGTGTCTTCACCGACGGTGATCTGCGCCGCTATTTCGAACGCAGCGCCGCCTGCAATCTCGATGTACCACTTAACGAAGTCATGACGGCAAAGCCAAGGTGCACCTCGCCGGCCCGCCTCGCCATGGAAGCTCTGAAAACCATGGAAGACAAGTCGATCACCTCTCTGCCGGTAGTCGACAACGAAATAGTTGTCGGTTTTCTACACCTGCACGATATTCTGCGCTCACGCCTCGTTTAGTTAAGGGTCTTCACGACCGGGATTTTTATCATTATACTTGTACACATGATAAACAGATGCAGATTTCTTATATTGGTGCTTATGATCCTGACTGCCTTTCCGAACCAGTCAGAAGCTTCTATTGCTTCTGATGCCCTGGCGAAGGCAAGGGCTGCAATGCAGAGTGCCTTCCAGCTGAGTTTTCTTCACAAGTTGCCGGTCATTTTTTACAAAAAGAGCTTCGACACTCTCTTTTCTCATGCCAACAAAAGCATCGACGAAATGAATCTAAAATATGGCGGGCAGACGATCACCAGAGAGAATTTTCAGGATGACAAAGCCACCCATATCAAAAAGTCCGCAGAACTGGCCCTGCATATCAAAAGCCTGATTGGTTCGGCACACCTTGCCTACGGGATAACCATGGTAGTCGGGCTTCTCAAAGAGGCTATAGACAGCTCTTTTCTCAACCCAAAAGGTTCGCGAAGCAAAGAAGACCTTTATGCCGACGAGGTTGGTGCCCGAATAGTCTTCGGTGCCGACAAGTTCGACGCCTCAATGAACAAACATCTCGGCAGTTTCGTCAAACCCGGAACCGCAAGCGCTTCTGCCACGCCACAAAGGTCCGATACAATTACCCAGCCTGCTCAGGTCAATCCATTTGCAAGCGACCAGCAGTTGAAAATCGGCAATACCGACAGAGAACTGCTGATCAAGCGTTATTACGAAGCCGCTGAACGCGGTGACGCTGAATTGATGAAGAGTCTTGGCACTCAGCTACAGACACAACCCTGAAATTTGCACAAAAAAACGGCTGACTCGAAAGTCAGCCGTTTTTTTTGGCCGGTTATTTGCTGCCCAGAGTAGCTACCATAACAGCTTTGATTGTGTGCAGACGGTTTTCTGCCTGATCGAATACTCTTGAGAATTTGCTTTCAAAGACTTCGTCAGTGACTTCCATGGCTCCGACTTCTTTCGAAACGGTGGTTTCATTGTTGTGGAAAGCCGGCAGACAATGGAGGAACAGGGGTTTTTCCTTGCCGGTCATCTTCAGCATCTTCATGTTGACCTGATAAGGTTTCAACAGTTTGATGCGGGCAGCCATCTGGTCTTCTTCGCCCATGCTGGCCCAGACGTCGGTATAAAGAACATCGGCACCCGTAACGCCTTTGGCAACGTCATCAGTGATGATGAGTCTGGTATTGCTTGCGGCAGCGATAGCTTCGACTTCTTTTACCAGGCCCTTTTCCGGGAACAGGGACTTCGGAGCCACGATGCGGCATTCAACGCCCATCTTGGCGCAACCGATCATCAGAGAGTTTGCCATATTGTTGCGGCCGTCGCCGACATAGGCGAAAGTGAGGCCCTTGAGCGAGCCGAAATATTCTTCCATGGTCAGCAGGTCGGCGAGAACCTGGGTCGGGTGATATTTGTCAGTAAGACCATTCCAGACCGGAACGCCGGCATATTTGGCCAGCTGTTCCACGGTTTCGTGTTTGAAACCACGGAACTGGATGCCATCGAACATGCGGCCCAGAACCCTGGCGGTATCAGCAACGGTTTCTTTTTTGCCAAGCTGAATATCGTCTTTGCCAAGATATTCGGGATGAGCGCCTTCATCGACGGCGGCAACAACAAACGCACATCTGGTGCGGGTTGAGGGCTTTTCGAAAATCAGAGCAATGCTCTTGCCTTCAAGATTGCGGGGTTTGACACCGGCATATTTGAGACGTTTGAGATCCGCTGCCAGATTGAGCATATAGCGGATTTCTTCGGGAGTAAAATCTTTGAGAGTGAGAAGATGTCGACCAACAAGATTCATTGCCATAATTCATTCCCTTTCCTGATTAAAAAAGTATCCGGAACCAGAAAATTAATATCATTGACCGCATATTAAATCAAGCCTGCTGATTATCGCCGGGCGGACGAACGACAGCCCCATGACAGAGAATTGCAAAACCACATTCCTGGCAGGCTTCGCCGGCAGCTGGTTGCCAGAGAGTTTCGTTTCTGATCGCCCTGATCGTTTCTTCGGCATAGCGCTCAAAACCGGCCAGATCAGGTTCAATATCGACAATCTCGACTTTGGTTGCAGTGAGATAAGCTATCGAAGACCGGGCGAAGCTCAGACAACCGCTCTCTCCGAGAATACCCCTCGCAGCGGCGATTCTGTATAGAGCCAGCTGATCACGATAGCTCTCATGTGCATCAGGCGTGTAATGCCGGGTCTTGAAATCGATTATACCGACTTCACCATCGTCGCGATCGACACGATCGGCGAAACCACGAATGAAATACGCCCCTTCAGGCGATTCAAACTTGACATTGACTTCGGCTTCAACCATCCATGGCGCTCGGGCGCCGAGTTCTGAGTGAGCATACTGCCTGACGATTGCTTTGACCGTTGCCGCAACCTGTTTTCCAGCTTCGCCGTGAAAAGGAACCAGCGAATCGAGAAGATCAACCGCCAGCTGAGCGGCAGCTTTGCGATCGACCAGATTGTGCCCGCCGCCTGCATGGAACAACCGGATCGTCTCATGCACCAGCGTGCCGCTGACACCGGCCGGATTCGCCGGTTTTTCTGCAAAAGATTCTATATGACGGCTGACAAAAAAGTAGCGGCGCGGGCAGCTGCGAAACAGTTTCAGATCCTGAAGCGAGAAAAATTCCTGATCACGGCCTGAAGGCAGGCTGCCTGCCGGCACCCGATTGATAAAAGCAGAGATCGCTCTGATGTCTTTTGCCAGTTCTGCTGGCGGTGAAGCGACCGGTGGCTGCAGACTTTTTATTTGAGGCTCTTCGCGACCTGATTCAAGCCAGCGCTCAAGAAGACCAGGCCATTCAGTCAATGGCAGAACGCTGCCCAGTCCAGGATTATCAGCAATGATGCTGCAAACTTCATACAGGGGTTCGACCTGCTCATTTTCGCTTTCAGGAGGCAGACTGCGCGCCTGCCGGCCGTGAACGATCAGAAGATCCTCAGCTCTGGTGAAGGCCACATACAGTTTGCGCCTATCTTCGTTTGTCGCGGCCGCCCGGTCGCTGCCTGAATAATCGGCAAAAGCAGGTGAAGCACCCTTGGCCACCGGCAGAGTCGGGTCGTTGACGATAAGACCATGCTGCCGGTCGAAATGGATGCGGCCGGTGGCCCGATAGGTGCGACGCTGCAGAAACGGGCAGATGACCACAGGAAATTCAAGACCCTTGGATTTATGAATGGTCATGACTTTTAGAGCTTCGCCCTCTTCAAGGCCCAGCCCGGCTTCGTCTTCATCGATATCGGCCAGAAGAATACGTTCAATATAGAGCAGAAAGTCATGCAGCGATGTAAACACGCCGTTCTGCTCAAAATTTCTGACGATCGCGATAAATTTACCAAGATTGTTTTCCATTCGCCGACGCCGCAACTCTGATGGTTGCGATGCCGCATATTCATAAAATCCGGCCTGCTCAAGCACTGTATGGCAGAGATCGAGCAGACCCGGCCTTGAACTGCGGTCTTTCAGCAGAATATAGAGGCGCCTGAACTGTCTGGCATGCAGAGGCAGCTCGTCCTCCTTCAACGCCAGAATGTGGGGCAGTAACGCCACGTTTTCGCAGCGACCGGCGCTCGACAGAGCCGCAAGCTCAGAATCTTTCAACCCATACAATGGGCCGGTAAGAATTTTGGTCAGCGAATAATCATCATTTGGCTGGATCAGAAGCCTGAGAAACGCAAGAATTTCATCAATTTCGCTGCGCGCATAAAAACTGAAGCCTCCCGACATCACATAGGGGATCTGCCTGGCAGCGAGAGCATCTTCAAAAGCACGCGGCAACCCACGAATGCTGCTGACGATAATGGCGATATCACCATAACCTGCCGCCCGGTCCGCACCGGTGCGACGGTCACGCAGGCGCATTCCAGAACCGGCTATCGCAGAAATCATCGCAGCAAGCTGTTCACACACCTCGGCATCAGTATGCTCATCAGGACTCAACAGGCATGAAACTGCGGGAGCACGAGGAGAAATGCCGCGCCGGGCGGTTTGTCTGACAAACCTGCCTCCACAGGCAACTCCGGCTTCGAGAAAACTGTCGGCAAGCTCGATAATTTCACGATAAGAACGGAAATTATCACGCAAAACTACATCAGTGTCGGCGGCAAACTTGCGAAACGTCTCGATATCAGCGCCCTGAAAACGATAAATACTCTGCTTTTCATCACCGACAACGCATATGTGACTGTCGCGGTCACGGCAGAAGAGATCGACTATTTCCAGCTGGTCTGGGTTGTTATCCTGAAACTCGTCTATAAGAAACACCCGCCGTTGCGGAATAACGCCGCCCTGACGCAGATCTCGAACCAGATTTCGACCCCTGATCAATATTTCATCGAAGTCGAGCAGGCCTCGCCTGTCCAGTTCTTCAAGGTAGCAGCTGTAAAAACGATAAATCCATTCAAGACATCGCTTCTCGAGTTCGGTAACACCGGCAGGACGGGTCTCGAATTTGTGACGGGCCAGGTTATAGAATTCAGCGGGCTTGAGCAGATAGCGGCGTACTTTGCTGAGCGCCGCCGGGAACTCTTCGATTAGCTTCATGGCCGCAGCTGCACCCAGAGCTTCAGGGCCATCTATAATTCTTTCGCCAAAAATTGCGGCAAATTTTTCTACCAGTTCATCGGCGATCAGCTTGCGGTTATTCTCGGCAATAACCGCATCCGAACGGTCGATTCCAGCCCCAAAAGGATCCTGACGCAAGAATCGCGAGAGAAAGGAATGAAAGGTCGAGACTTCCATATCGCGCAGTTTTGCCGGAGACAGGCGCCGCTTTTCGACCAGACGCGCTTTCATTTCCGCTGCCGCCTTGGTCGTGTAGGTGATCGCCACGATTTCATCGGCTCTGATACCCTGTTCAAGCAGGGCCGCAATGCGGCGGGTCAAAACTTCCGTTTTTCCGGAACCGGCCCCGGCAGAAATGCGCAAACGCCTGCAGGCGGCCAGAATGACGGCCTGCCGTTGCTCTTCGGTCAATCCCGCGGTCAGAAGCTCAGAAATCGGAACGTTCATGGTTCTCCCTGACAATTTTCAGCTCTTCAAGCCGTTCCTGACAGAACGGATAAAATTCGCATGCGGATTTTCTGCTGAGATCATGGTTGAGACACGACCTGGCATCTGGATGCGCAGAAGGACGGCAATCAAATGTTCTATCATTGCGGATACTGTCGAGAACAGTTTTTAATCGCTCTTCAAATCCGGCGAAATCTTCGTCGCTTACCTCCCGGCCATATTCCGGGCCACAGCCGTAATTCAAAGCCGCAGATCTGAGAAAACCGGCCTGCATATCGCGGAAATTCTTTTTGTAAGGTTCCTTTTTGACGTAGAGCAGAACCGCTGACGCACGTTTAAAACCCAGCCGACGGCATGACAAAAGATACAGAGGCATCTGCAATTCTCTTGGCAGGCCATCAGCCGGAAAAGCCTGCTCGAAAATCCTGTCTGATGTCTGGTTATCCTGGCTGGTCTTGTAATCGATGACCATTGCAGTATCGTCGGCAGTTTTAATCAGCCTGTCGAACCGGCCACGCAGGCGGCACTGGTAAAAATCAAAATGAAAAGGATGTTCGACGCCCTCAGTTCCACGTGCCGGTACCTGCCCGCAACCATAAATCGCTGCGCAGTAAGCAGGTAGAGCTTTTCTGATTGCGTCAGCTTCCAGATGGCGCTGAAAAAATTCAAGATTGCCCAGCAATGGCATGGCTGCTGCCGTAACAATCTGTTCCAGGTCTCCTGCATCAGGATTTTTGCCCGCCTCCCAGAGGCTGCCTGGTTTGTGCAGGGCTTCGAGACAGGCATGAAAAGCATTACCGGTTATGAAATACGGCTGTCTGGCCAGCAACGGATTCTGAATTCTGAGAATATTCAGAAAGAAAAACCGACGCGGGCAATCAATATAACCAGCGAGTGAACTGGCTGAAAATGAGAAATTTGCCGGCAGCACGATCATATCTGACTCCGGCACGGAAAATTTTCTTGGCCTGATTCCATGCACTGAAGCTTCTGGCGGTATCTGGCCTTCGACTTCGGCAAGCACCGGCTCAAGAACTGCCATAGCTTCGGCATCGAGACGTGTCAGTCTGGTTCTGAATTCGCCAAGAGTCAGCGGTCGCTCTTCATTTTCCAGAGTTTCAGGCTGCAGACCGACTTCTTCCAGAAATGGGGCCGGCATCGCAGGGTCGGAACCAAGCCTTTGTGGGCAGGTCAGCAGCAATCCATCTCTGGCACGTGTCAGCGCCACATAGAACAGACGCCGTTCTTCTTCGAGGTGATCTTCAAGGCTTACCGGGTAAGGGTTGAAAAAGTTGACTTCACGACCCGCGGCATCGAATTGCCGACGCAGTGCTTCAATTGTGGATGTTGGAATCAGAAGGTTTTCCCGCAACTGCACGGGGAACTGGCCCTCACAAAGGCCACACACCGCGACGATCGGGAATTCGAGCCCCTTGGACTGATGGATAGTCATTATTTTAACGCCATCAACGACGGTATCTTCTACCTGCTCAAGAGTTGAAGCATAATAAGTCAGCCACTCATCGAACTCCGGCATCAGATCACGCACGGTTGGCTGCCGGCCGAACTGGGCACTGAACACTTCGCAGAAATCGGCGATCATGCTGCGAAAATGCAGAATGTTCCTTGCCGGCGACGAAGCCGGATCTTTCAGCAATGAAGTAATAGCCAGAAGCAGGCGGGCAAACACAACCGGCAAAGCTTCATCGCCACAATTATCGAGCATTCTGACCGTTTCAGCAAAAGAAGCGGCACGCAACTGCGTCTCTTCACAGGTTTCGGGTAACTCGGAAAACGCGCCGGAACTGATTTTCTCAAGCAGATGCTCGATGGTGAAAACAGGCGTCAATTTTGCAAAAACAGCCTGAATCCACAGTTTGTCGATATTGAACACCGGCGACGAGAAAGCCCGCTGCAGAAATATGTTACGTTCATCAGCCTGTCCAGCGGCAACCTTGAGCATCGATGCCAGGGCAATCACTTCTTCAGATTTGAAGAACTTCATATCACCGGCGATAGCGAAAGGAATGTGAAGTGCCTGCAGGCATTCAGCGATCAGATCGATCTGGAAGTTATTGCGCACCAGAATCGCGATATCAGAAGGCCGATATATCTGCCCTTCGCCATAAACAAGCAGAGATGCGATTTTACGGCTGAGAAGCCTGGCCTCTTCAAACTCGTCACGAACTTTGAACAGTCTGACAAATCCTTTTGCTTCACCGGCAGCCCGAAGATCCTCACCAACAGCGTTACTATCGTTCCAGGCAAGGCGGGTTGCAGCTTTTATGATTTCACTGCCCGAGCGATAGTTGACAGCCAGCGGAAAAACCCTTGCATTGAAGCGTTTTTTGAAAGGACCGGCAGGAGTCATCATCGATGGGTCGGCACCCCTGAAACGATAAATGCTTTGCCGCGGATCACCGATTACAGCAAGCCTGACATCCTCTGCTTCGCCCTTCAAAAGTGTCAGAAGCAGGTATTGCGCCGGATCTGTATCCTGAAATTCATCTACCAGAATGACCCGGAATTTACTTCGGCACGCCGCCGCGATGTTCGGATCATGCAGCACCTTGATACTCAAGCTGATCAGATCACGAAAATCAAGGTAGCCGGTACGGGTTCTTTCGTTTTCATAGGCACGAAATAGAGTAAGCAGCTCTGACAATCTGGCTTTTATACGATCTGACAGGCCCTGGCAACCGGAAATGGTTGCCCTGAATTCATCAACACTCACCAGGTTTGATTTCAGCAACGAAATGAACGTCAGAACTTCCTGCTGAAATCCTCTTTTCCCGAGTACCTTGCCGAATTCCTGAAAAGCCTCGGATTGCTGCCGACTGCAGATGCCGCTCATGATCAGAGCTTCCTTGAAGCCGGTCAGAAGCTTGAAATCTGGCTTAATGCCTGCAACATGGTAGTATTCGCGCAAAATTCGGGCACAGAATGAATGAAACGTCGAGATCCAGCACTGGTCAAAACTGTGAGGAAAATACTGCAGAACGCGCTCGCGAAGTTCAAGCGCCGCTTTGTCAGAAAAAGTCAGAGCCAGAATTTCTCTGAGACGAACTCCCTTATGAAGCAGATCGCCGATCAGAACTGAAATAGTTCGGGTTTTGCCTGTTCCTGGCCCGGCGATAATCAACGATGGCCGGTTGAATTTTTTGATGATGGCCGACTGCTGCTCATTGAGCCTTTTGAGATCTTCGGCCAGCGAAGCCGGTAATATCTGATTCATAGACTCCAAGTTTAACTCATAAAAGAACAGAATTTAATAAAAAAAATACAGATTTCAAGCTTCTGACAATGAAGAAACAAACTGCACTGCTCCTGTATTGCATTACCGGGTCATCTGGCATAAAATCCCGATCATCAGCAAAGAAAGTTGAGAACGATAATGGCAGCCAAAAATCAAGATACCCGTATAATCGATCTTCTGAAAGACCTGAGCGAAATACATTCGCCTACAGGCTATACTGAAAAAGTCCTGCTGCATATCAAGAAACTGGTTGAAAAAGCTGGTTTAAAAACCCGCTTCACCAACAAGGGCGCACTGGTAGTTTCGAATCATCCGACTCCAGAAATCGCGGTGGCCGGTCACATAGACACTCTCGGCCTGATGGTCAAGGAAATCCGCAGCGATGGCCATCTCAGCTTCACCAAGCTGGGCGGGCCGGTTTTGTCAGCATTCGAAGGCCGCACCGTGCGCATTTTCACCGCAGCAAACAAAGTCTTTTCCGGCAGCCTCATTCTCAACAACCCGGCAGCGCATGTCAATAACCGTGCTTGTGAAGAGATCCGCACCGACCTCAACATGCACATCAGACTCGATGCTGAAGTCAACTGCGCCGCTGACACAAGCAAACTCGGCATCCAGGTCGGTGATTTCGCCGCTTTTGACGCCGGTTTTGAATATACCGACACCGGCTTCGTCAAGAGCCATTTTCTCGATGACAAAGCTGGTTGTGCCGCCATGCTCGATGCAATGCTGATTCTTGGCAGCCGCGAACTCGCAAAAATTCCGGTTATGTTTTTCTTTTCAAACTTTGAAGAAGTCGGTCACGGAGCCTGCGCCGGCATTCCTGACACAGTTCGGGAACTGCTGGTCGTCGACATGGGGGTCGTTGGTTCAGGCGTAACCGGCAACGAACAGTCAGTATCGATCTGCGTCAAAGATTCCAGCGGTCCTTATGACTACAAATTGAGACTTGAGCTGGCGGCGCTGGCCGAAAAAAAGAAACTGCCGTATAAACTCGACGTGTTTCCCTTCTATGGTTCAGACGGTTCGGCAGCTCTCCGCGCCGGTTACGATCTGCGGGTGGGCCTGATTGGCCCGGGCGTATCTGCTTCGCACGGAAACGAGAGAACTCACATAAAAGGGCTGCATGCCACCCGAGACCTGATCCTGGCTTATCTGAAAAGCTGAGACGCCAATTTTTCGCTGCCACCTGCAGCCTGGATCTGCAGCAAACCGCACACAAAAAAGGGGGGCTGCCTGATGGCAGCCCCCCTCTGCTGATCGTTCAGCCCTGCATCACTGATTTCTGATCGTTTTGTCGATGGTTCTGATAATCAGGTTCGAACCATAGACAGGCACGGAAGTCTTGTAAGTGCGCGTCTTGTCAGCTGCTCCGCCGATCTTCGGAGCATGCCATTTCCAGTCGCTCCATGGATTGGACGGGTCAGACAAAGCGCCACCGGTGTAGTAGTCAAAGTCGCGGGCGTTGTCGGTAGCAATGATCTTGACCGGAATTGCCATCGGGAACTGGGCTTCAGCTCCGCGGAACACCGCAAGCGACTGACCGGTGTAACTGGCGATCTTGCCGCCTGAATCGCTGGTGCTGGTCCAGCCGGAGGTAATGGTTCTCGACTGCTCGACACCATCACCGTCAAAGTAGTTGAAAGTCAGGGTTGCGGTAGCAACACCGGCGTTATCGCTGACGCCAACCTGAAATTCGGCTTCAACGTTGTCTTCGACAAATCTTGGCGGCAGGAAAGAAACGCCACCGCTGGTCGAATTGTCGATCTGCTTGGTATAAGCATCATCTTTGAACGGAGCTACGATTTTGTCTCCCATAGACTTCAGCGACTGGTAATAGTTCACCTTGCCGTTGATATAGCCGTCAGGAGTTGCATCAGGTGTCCAGGCGGTGCTCAGGTCCGAGAAACTTTCACTGA
The DNA here is from genome assembly GCA_964474705.1 of uncultured bacterium. Taxonomy (GTDB): domain Bacteria; phylum Muiribacteriota; class Ozemobacteria; order Ozemobacterales; family Ozemobacteraceae; genus Rifleibacterium. Next base: position 39,467 of record CAYYUI010000016.1, on the reverse strand, counting down.
ACGTTGTATTGGCAAGGTTCTTGAAAGAATACTGGTGGTAATTCTCAGGCTTGGCGCTGGCTGCGCGTGCCGCTTTGAGCATGACCGGGAACCAGGAAACAGTGTTGTCTTTCTTTTCGGTCATGACACCGTACGGGTTCGGGGGCATGTTGTCGCGCACGTGCAGAGCAAGATTAAGCTCTTTTTCGCTGAGCTTGTTACCTGAAGAATCTGAGACTTCGATGAAGAACATATAGGGCTTGATGGTATTGGAACTCTTGATATAATAGCCCGGAGTGTTATTGGCATATCCGGTTGGAATCTTGAGAGTGTCGCCATCGCCAATTCTGATCTGAGCAAGAGGTATCTTGTAGAAAACCTTGGCGAAATAGGAAATATTGCCGTTCGCCTGGGTTTCACTGAAGGTCTGGGAGTTCTTCTGCAGACGAACATTGTTCTCTACGACCGCACCACCGGCATTTTTCGTGTAATAGTGACTGTAAAGCGAATCAAAACTCAGATTGGCCCGCTTCTTAAGGTATTTTCCGGCAGCATCACGACTCGAGCTTTCAAACGCCACCTTAACCTTGCGGTTGAACAGTTTTGCAAAGATCGGCTTGAGGTTATAGCTGGCGCTGGGCTTATTCGTAGCGACCAGACCGGCAATTGTCGCCTTGGTAGTATCGTTGTGCAAGCGGTTCGAGTCGTAAGTGCCCTTGTTGGTAATACCAAGTTCTGTGTCGACGGCTTCCCAGGGGTTGTTGTCAGAGATGGCCAGTTTGACTTCAGACGGGTTGCCCATACCGGTCGGGCCTACACCTGCAGTGAGGTTGCTGCCTGTTTCGCCGAACAGATTGTTTGGTTTGGTTTCGGTAAACAGAATCTGCGGATTCTGCATATCGATGATCTTGACTGTAGTTTTTGCCTCGATAACCATGTCTTTCGGCAGTGAGATATAAGAACCCCAGTTCCAGTTCGTTCCGTTCCAGATGCGAATCCACATGTCGTATTCAAACATGCGGCGCATGGTGATAACCAGTGTCGCTTCGGTCGGATCGGTAGGCGGCAGGTCACCACCGGTCTGAGTGACGATCGGAGAATTGACAGTAAATACCTTCGATTCTGCCTTAACGCTTACTTCCTGAGGCTCACCAGGGTTTGCCGCATCCTGGATCAGGAACTTCTTCTGGACTTCATAACCGCCGCCGGCCTTCGGCACCTTGTATTCAAGGTGAGCAGTAACACGAATATTACTGTTGGTAGGCCAGCGCAGGTCTCCACCCAGATTACGGAACTGAAATTCAGGTTTTCGGTTGACGTAGAACGGGTTCTTTTCGGAACCGTCGGTGTTCAGCCCCTGGTTTTCCATGAGTTTGGCGGCCACATAGTTAAAGGTCGCATCGCCGGGAGTTGTGTCATTTGACTTCGAAATGTCGAAGAAAAGATTCGTCTGAGAGGCTATGTCAACACGCCAGTAGTAGGCTTTGCCGGCTTCGATACCGTGAAAACCGCCGCTGGGCTGAGCACCTGTTTGTGGGTGCCAATAAGAATTGTCTTTCAGGTAAGCCTTGGTTGATTCCAGGGCGGGGATCACGTCACAGCGCTGAATGCGGGCTGTTTCAAAGGTATTGGGGTTCGGAGGCACAGTCCCTTTCACCACGATCGGCACCATGGCAAAAGTCTTGTCACTGCCTTCGAGAATGGCGCTCATATATTCCGTTGCCGAGGCGACCATGAACTTGAAGTTATCGGTAGCCATGATACCATTAAGAGTATCGACAGCCGATGCATGACCAATAGAACCGGAAGTTACCGGCAGAGCTTTTTCGGCAGTGCGCAGAACGTTGGGCAAGTCATCGATGGTATCGCCGAATTTCAACAGGTCATAATCATACCAGTCGTAGAGAACCTGGCAGGTGAGAATGTATTTGGCCGGAACCGGTGAATAGAAGTAATAATAAGCATTCATACCCGTATTGCACTTTTTAGCCGGCGGCGGTAATGGCGTCGGCGGTTTTTCTTCCATTGCCTTGCAGACCGGATGGCCGTACAAATCTTCAACCATCCAGGTGCGCCAGCGATAGTAAACATTACCATCTTTTGTCGAGGATTCAGGATTAACCATTGAAGTTATGAAACCGCTCTGGCGGGTATCGCCATCCCAGTCGGGCTGTTCAAGAGGGTTCTGAGTGCCATCGGGCAATGGATAGTTCTCTACCATATAGAAATAAAGAGTGTCTGGTGAAAGAGAAACCGGAACCGGCTTGATAAGGCCGTCACCCTGATTAGTGTGACGATCGTTTTTATTGGCTATCGGAATGGTATTCAGATAGGGGCCGACGATATCGAGATATGATTTTTTGCCGCCCAGACTGATAACCACATCAGGAGTCGGAACGTTGATAACCGAAAGTCTGCACTGACCAGGGTCACCATAGTTGTATTCATAGAAACCGGGTGCTCCGGCAGTACCGTAGTTATAATCACCGGCATCCCATTTGTTGTTATTGTTACCAATGACCGCCGACCAGCTGGCCAGAATTTCTTTAGCGCTGCCCAAGCCGGCTGAGACAAGATTTTCCATACCTGCAATTTCAACAACGAAGGGAACATTGTAATAGCGGATCGCGAAATCCTTGCGGCCAATTTCTTTTACCTTACCGTTACGATTGTTCTTTTCAAAAACGACCTTACCATAACCCTGCTTATAGATGAGGTTACCGGCCCAGGTGCCGTCGTCGTCGTTCCTCTTGCCTTTCAACAGATAAATTGCCTCGTTGGGGTCGAAATAGTAACGCGGGTCGTAATCGGCTACGCTTTTGGCCGGATGACTCATGGCAAAATACATGCTGCCGAAGCCGTCAGCCTTGATATCATCGATGACGCTGGTCGGCTTGGCGCCTACAGACGAAAGAATTTCCGACATCGACATGGCCTGATAACGTTCTTTGGAAATGGGCGCGCCGGATTTTTCCTTGCGCTGGAACTTGTATATCATTTTGCCGCCCTGGTCGTAAGCGTAAACAATACCGCCCTCCTGGTTCCACTGGTTGGAAACCGCTACGGCAGAGATATTCATCGACTTTGCTTCTTCGCCGGTGGCCTGTTTATACCAGTCTTTGATGACGCTGGTGCCCAGAGCATACACGTAGTCGGTTTTGACGTTGCGCATTGAAACGCCGATCCAGAGAGTGTCAACATTGTCTGGCAGCCCGATAAGCGGGTTATCACCACCTGGTTTGTAAAGACTGCCGTTCAGGGTGATTTCAGCACCGGCCTGATATTTCGGACGCGAATAAAAATAGGTACGCGAGGGCTCAGCTTTGATTGGTGGCATGAAAGCAAGGTCATTGGTCATTTCATCAGCCACACCGCTGCCCGAACCGCTGGCGCCACCGCAACCGTCGAGACAACCGGCAAAAATCTGGCGGGTGATTTTTTTGTCGTAGGAGGTAGCGACAACCTGGCCGGGATTACTCGAGTAATTCGGAGCATCGAGATTCATGTTGTCGGGGTTCCAGGTGAAGAGGGTCCATTTGTGGGCTTTGCCGTCTTCCTTGTCGCCGAAAACGACGTAGAACGTACTGAAATTACCAATGGCACCGCCAGTTTTCCAGCTTGAGTACCAGGCACCGTTGGGAATTTCATACCAGTTCCTGCCGGAATATTTATCGAGCGACAAGGCACCGGTAAAACTTGGCAGCGGGTTGCCGGAGGGCGCCGATATCGATGTACCTGGGCCTGCCGAGTAAAATTTGGTGCCGGCACCCTGAATTTTGCGCCCGACAGGGCCGACGCGATAAACGTTCGACCCGACCCCCCAGCTGCGGTGATCGTAATGGAAATACGCGTGGTAACCCCAGTCAGAGTGGTTGGTCGACACGCTGTCGAGTACCTGTCTCTTGAGCTTGGTGCTCAACATGGTGTAACCGGTATCGACAGCCTCGGTGAAGGTGTAGATGACACGATTAAGGTCGACAGCGAAAGAAAAAGTGTTATTTGGGGTGAAAAGGTGCTTCGCCGGATCGAAGTATTTAGCCTTTTCGGGGTTATTGAGACGGAAAACCCCTTTCATGGTTGCCGGCCCCTGGCCGATCAACAGATAACATTCGCCGTTGCGCTCGTATTCCGGCGCCAGGGCATAGCCCTGCGGCGGCATTATCATCAACGCCACCATGGCCAGGAAAACCATCGTCAGGATTCTTTTGTTCATATAGCCCCTCCTGTTTTTGAGGACACCCGCTCAGTTAATATTAACTGACTGAATTACCGCGTTACCGACGTTCGGATCGACCTTGTAAGCTTTGAAAATCGCCGCCAGAACTTCTGCAGTAAGATCGACACCTCCGATAAATACGTCGTTGTCGAGCATAGCAGCCTTAAAAGGTTCGAGAACCTTGTCACTATGGCTCAACCAGTTGGCAGCCATACTCGAAATATTACTGTAATACCCGGCAATTGCCGCCGAATCATTCGCAATATCTCTTGGAAATGGTATCGCAAAAACCTTGCCATAATCGAGATCGGGTGCAACGACCGTTTCTCTCGATCTGGCAAGAACACTGCTCAAACTGGTGTTCAATACCACCTGAACGTTTTTCTGCGTGGCAATCTGCTGGGTATACTGCCTGATTTCATTGATGATTGCAGCAAACTTGCGCCTGGTTTCGTCTGGTTCGGTGTAACCGACGTTAAAGGCAATACGGCTCAAACGGTCAAACTTGTCTTCAGCGGTTGAAAGCTGCGCACCGAGGGCAGTCAGTTTCGCATGGTATGAGGCTGAAGCCCGGTTTTGATCGACGGTATACTCCTGGCGCTGCACCGCTGCCGGGCCGGTAGCAAGATCGTCAATACCGCTCAGGTAACGGGTTGAAAGCTCTTCAACCTGACGTTCGTAATTGCGATGCGTCTCATTGATACGGCCCTGCAGAGAACGTATCTGCGCAGAAAGTTCATCGAGTTCGGCCTGGTGTCGACTGGCTTTCTGCTGAGTCTGCTGCTGGGAAGCCTGTGACGCGTCAATTTTGAAGGCCTGCATGCCGGGGTCATAAGAAGTCATCGCCGGATGCAGCATCACTACAGCTTTAAGATTGATTTTACCGACATAGGCGATATCTCTGCTGCGCTGGGCATATACCGACGTTGAGCCAGCGACCAACAGCAAAATAAGCAAAACTTTCACTAACCTTGGCATTTACTTCCCCCATTTATTTTTTGAGAATTCTTTCAAGCGAAACAAGTCTGACGGCTTCTTTGGAAATGCTGCGACCCATCTGATCTTCGTATTCAGCTCCGGCCTGAATGAAAAGAGCTTCAGTTTTCCATTTGTTATCGGTCAATATCGCCATGCTGGCCAGCTGAATATCTACAGGAGCGGCATTGAACGATGAAACCGACTCTTTGAAACCCTTGATCGTGAACTCGGGAGCTGCGGTGGTAAAATCCGACAGATATTTCGTCTGGCCCATTTTGGCGGCTTCCCAGGCGGCATAGAAATCAGCCGGATACAGCTGAAATTTTAATAACGCCAGCTCAGTCAAACCGTGCGCAAGGTAATCGAGCTTGACTCTTTCATCGATCTGGACGGTCTGGGGCTTTGAACTGCGGGTCATTGAACTGTAGGCAATCGCCATCTGCAGCAGAACGACTGCAAACACCAGCGCCAGAATGAGAGCCGCACCTCTTTTTGTCTGTAGCATGGCTTATCTCCTGATTTTGGCCTTGTAAGAAGCCAGGGTGTAAAATTTATTGGCAGCTGAGCCTTTGTCTTTCCAGTTAACGGTCAGAACGTATTTGTGAAACAAATTGGCATAGGGAATATCCTTTTGTTTCCAGCCCCAGTTGGCAGGGGTTTTCGGATTGTTGCCCTTGGCAAAAGCATCGTAGGTGTGCACGCGAAACGTGCCTGGAACATCGGTTATGTCAAGACGCGAACTGATCTGCACCTCATCTACCGTTTCAGGGCCAAGGCGTAGAACAATAGCATTGGTTTTATCAACTGATTTAAGAACTTTTTCCGTCGTGCCGCCATACGTACCTACCGGCATATCTTCAAAATCAAACTGCAGCGCCCGGTTAAGCTTTTCCTGGCAGAGGTTAACCGCCCTGATGGTTCTATCATCCTTTTCGGTGGCTTTGATAGACGTACCCATAACTCCGATGATCGGAATGAATGCTGAGGCGAGCAAAGCCATCGCCAGCATAACCTCGGTCAGACTCATACCATTTTTTTTAAGGTTTTTCATCAGAACCCCCCCAGGTCTTTGGCGTCAAGAACGACCCCCATGTCGAGTTTAGCCTGAATTCCCTGGTCTACTGAGGTTTCGGGGTGCCCGGGGTTCTGCATGGTCAGCCGCAGACCCACGACCTTGTCGGTCTCGCCGCCCGGGGCATCAGGGTTGGCAAGAGACCATGAAATGGTTAACGAGGCGACATCATTCAGTTTGTATGTATAAGGCACGCTGCCCAGACCGAAATTTGCCGGCAGATTTGAAAACTTCGTGGCAAAATTAGGAAAAACAGCAGTGTCAGGTTTGAAATCGGCGCTGCTGTTGAAATAATCGATGCCACCGTAAGCAACAGCCTGAGTATTGGCATGCAGATGCAGAGTGTAAAGATTTTTTTCGGCGGGAACGGCCATCAGACAATGATAGACAATTACACCCTTGGCGGCACCCGGCAAAGCAGTCATATCTGGCTTTGCCACCGTAAACAGCATCAAACGCTGGCTCGAGGTAATTTTCGAAACCGGAACCCCATTTTTCAGGGTTACAAAATTGCAGGCCGAAGATGTTATCTGATTCGCGGCCCCAGGATTGATCGAAGTAGCATTGGCAGCCTGTTCGATTCTCTCTTTAAGAATCATCAGAAATCTTTCCCCGTCTTTCTGGCGTGTCAATTTCCAGCTGCCGCTCATGAACATGCGACTGCCCATGCGGTAAAATGCAAACAACCCGCCCGTGAACAAAGCAAAAACCGCACTCGCGATGATCACTTCGACGAGCGTAAAGCCTGCTAAACGCTTTTTAAAACTCCGAGCACCCATAAAAACAGTCTCCCTCTATTCCATGACGCAATTTAAATGCCACGGCCGGATCAATTCGCCTCTGAGCGGGAACCGGCAGTCAGATCTTCGATCTTGTGAATAACAGAATCTACCACCCTGTAGACTTCAGGGGGAACCCGATGGATCGTGTAAATATGCCGCATCACCCGCCCCAGAATTCTTTCTCCACCTGACAAAACCAGCGGATATGGCCGCATCGGCAGCAGATTTACCGCTTCGGGAAAATGCGTCAATTCAAGCCAGTTGATCAATTCACGTGATGGCGGGGTCTCATCCATCGGATGGGCCAGGTTGCTTTTCGCCAGAAACGAATAAAACAGCGATGAATTGATGCCGGGCACACCCTGCCCATACATTTCGCCGGCCTGATAACGTACCGGAAAACCATATGGAACCGGGATTGATGAGTTCAAAACCAGATCGAAACTTTCAGAAGCGGCTACAGATCTGACTGAATCGAGTATTTCGCGCTCGATTTCATCGAGTATAACGCGGGTGGTAGCCGGATCTGTCAGTTCAGGGCAGGCAGCTGCATATCTCAGGTCTGCAATTTTCCCGTTAAGCTGCTCTTCCTCCATAGCGAGAATTTTCATTTCATTTTCGCGCCCGGTCAATTCTGCCATCAACAGAGATTTCTGCCGATCGATTTCCTTAAGACGCTCTTCGAGTTTCTGTACTTCTTCTGCCTTCTCAAAAGCTGCGGGAGCATTTTTCAGGGCCAGAACCGCCGTTTCAAAATCTTCAGGGCTGAGACCGGCTTCGACACGATAGAAGCCCATACGGTCAAAATCGAACAAAGCCATGCGCGGATGCAGGCTGGCTGCAAGGCAAAGATCGATGGTCGCCACCTTCAACTCAGCTGCCGGCAGCGATACGGGCAGAAAAAACATCATAACCAGCAATAAAGTGCAAAATCGCATCTTACTTTTCTCCAGCTCGTTTGAAAATAATCGGCTTGTCGGTCTGTAAAAACATCAGACCTATGAGCCCGGCCTGGCTAAGATAACCCTCAAGGGAGGCTGAATCGGGGTGGTAAAAAAAGCGCCTGAGATCGTTGCCGGCAAAAGCGGGAGGTCTCGCCGAAAATCTCGGCAGTTTGTTTAGAACTACCGTGCCGGATGCTGATTCTGCCGCACAGATATCTTTAACAAGATCTGCCACTATTGCAAAAAGCGTCGAAAAAGCCGGAACCCCTTTCTGATCGAGCAGTTCCTGCTCTCCACCCAGCCTTTTCTGCAAAGTGTCGATTTCCCGGTCATACTCACCAATCTTCAGCCAGACTGCTGATTCATCGGCTTTGGCATCGATCATGGCGTTACCGATAAGCTCAGATTTGGCCTTTTCAATGGCAGATATTTGACCCGTCAGGCTGGCTACACGTTCCTGCAACACCTTGACCGGAATGATCTCGCTTGAGGTACCTTTAAACCTGCCGGTTGTTGAATCAAACTGTTTCATCAGCGGATGCCGTTTCACCAGGCGCTCAAAATCAACCACCTTGAATTCCGTTCCCTCGACCAAAGAGGGTACGAGAAAAGCAAAAATACTTAACAACCGCAAAATTTTTTTACAGTTTTTCATTCCGGCAACTCCGGAAAATCAAATTTGTAAGGATCAACCACCAGGTCTGGTCGCCTCAAAAGAAGCCTGTGACTCAGCAGGGTTTCGACCAGCGGATGATCTTCGTTCAGACTTAAACGAGTCTGGTTGACCGGGTAGACGGATAACGACATGATACGCCCCGGAACCGGTATCTGGTAAAAAATGAGAGACAACCAGCTCTGACCGGCTGTTTCCTGGGCCCATGGGCGGGCAGGATCAGGCTGAACGGCGCGGATACGCCCGGTCTGCATCACAACCAGCTGATGGCAGTTAAAAAGGGAATTTCTATCTGAGAACATGGCAATCTTTAGGAAACAACGATCGGTGCTCAACAGAACCCGCCCGGAAATTTTGTCACCGGCATCGCGTGCCATTGCCAGCATTGACTCGCCGGCGGGAATGACTTCCCAGGGGAGTGCTGCCGCAGGATCAGCCAGAAAAGCAAACAGACCCAGGGCCAGCCGGCTGTAAACATCGAGATCGGCAACCCAGGTTACGCCGGATACAGGATTCTGCTGCATTCTTGATGAAACCTGATTCATCTCAGCCAGGGGCAAAAGAGGTGCAGCAACCGGAATTTTCAGATAAAACACCAGTTTCCAGTCGTGCAGAGCAAGACTGCAGCCTTCTACCGGCAGAAAGCGCATCAGAAGAATCAGCAGAGCTGCAAAAACTTTTGTATTTAACCTCATGGGCATAGCTACAGGTTAACAGTTTTTGTCAATTACAACAACTTTCTTCATCCTGCCGCACCGCTGATTTGAACTTATTACCCAATGCCGATGCCTGATGTTTGCCTTTCACAATTGCAGCATAAAATCATCATCATGTTTGATCGTTTTCGTTGTCGTTGACCTTGCCATTACTGGCTATCGCGAGCGCCAGCGAAGCAATCGCAGTCTAGCAACATGATGTCAGCTTAAAGACACAAACCATCTTCTCTTCAGGCAACGACCGATTCGTCGCTTCGCTCATCGCAGTAACACAAAGGCTGCAATTAGAATCGTTCATTCGACACGGATTTCGATTTCGGCGGCCATATCGCCGTCGGTGACGGCATTGATACGATAAACTCCCCGCGCCAGTGGCCAGTAGGCCTCATAGGGAGGTGGAGTTCTGACAAATTCGCTGCCGTTGATCAGCCAGATGATTTCGGGCACGGGCTCAGATGGAATGGCACGCAGCAAAGCAAAATTTTCATGACTGGGAGACATGACATAACAGTCGCCATCGTGAGGAGATACAATCCTGACGCTGCCAGGTCCAGCCGCCGGCGCAATGGGCTGAACGACAAGCGGTCCGCTGGCTGCAGCGACAATCTGTGGTTCAGCAGGCAGCAGGCCGCTCACTTTCCACGGGTCTGCCATATCTTTCTCGTTGATAAGCCTGAAAGGGTCGACATCGAGAACCTTTCGCCGCTGCCGCAGCCAGCTTGCATAATCCGATGGTAATTCGTGGATTTCCTGATTCGAACGGTGAAAAGTGCAGAATGGCGGCAAAGGATTCGCGGCAACGAATAATTCACGGCCGGTCAGCGGGCAAAAACCGTTGGGAATCTGGCCGGAAATAGAACATACCGGGTGTCTTGCAATTCCTTCAGGCTCTTTTGGGGAATCTATCTGGTAACTTTTCTCGAGGTAATCGATCAGATTCTTGAATATCGGGCCACAGGCGGTCGCTCCACTCAATGCCCGGGTTGGAGCACCGGTGAAGTTTCCGACCCACAATGCGATAATGAACCGGGAATTGACAGCCAGCAGCCAGCAGTCGCGATATTCTGTACTGGTGCCGGTTTTGATAGCCACCGGGGCGGCAGTTTTAAAAAAGGCAGGATTTCCGAAGGTGAACAGACGGGCCGAAGGATCGGCGAGCATGTCAAAAACCATCCAGGCCGTCTGGGCAGAAATTATCTCATTGCCCTGATGTGACTGACCGGCAAAAAACTCCAGCGGCTTCAAACGCCCGCCGTTGACAAAAATTCCATAAGCTTTGACGAGATCGAACATACGCACTTCAGGGTTTCCGATCGCCAGCCCCAGGCCAAAAAAGTCAGCGGCACCAATTCTGGCCGGCAAAAGCTCGAGATCGACGACCAGCCGGTAAAAACTCTCGACGCCCAGCAGGTTCAGCATTTTAACAGCCGAAATGTTGAGGCTGTTTCCAAGCGCCGATCTGATCGTAACCGGCCCATAAGACTTGCGGTCAGCATTGTACGGGTTGTATTCGCCTTTTGGAGTTTTGAATGACTGCATGGTATCTGGAATCACAAACGATGGATAATAACCGCTTTCAAGTGCCAGAGCGTAGAGAAATGGCTTGAGTATTGAACCGCCGGAGCGTCTTGCCATACAGACATTATTGTAACCGGCTGCCAGAGGCCCGTATTGCACCGAGCCTGCCATGGCAAGAACCTCGAGACTGCGGGAGTCGACGATCATGCCACCGGCCTGAAATGCCCCATTTTTCATAAGTCTTGGCATATGGGCCGTCAAAGTCGAAGTAAGAATGTCCTGCAGGTTCAGGTCAATTGTCGTAATCTGCCGACCAATCGGGGGCCCGAACGATGAGACGAGAAGATCACAGAAGTGAGGAGCATTGAACGGTCGCCGCCGCTGCCAGGAAGGGATCTGCAATTTTACGGCATTATGATATTGAGATTCGGAACATTTTCCGGCCCGGCGAATTTCACCGAGAACCCAGCTGCGGCGCCTCGTTAACCTGATATTTCCTTTGGCATCAAAAGGGTCAAACCGCCCGGGAGCTTGAATCGCTGCCGCCAGCGCAGCGCTTTCGCCGAGATTCAACATTTCCACACTCTTGCCGAACAGCAGAGATGCAGCCATACTGACTCCACGTACATTGCCGAACATCGACACGGCATTGAGGTATTTTTCCAGAATCTCGGCCTTGCTTAATTGCTCCTCGAGTCTGACCGCCATCAGCAGCTCGGAAAGTTTGGTGACCAGAGTGCGCGGTCTGGGTCTGACAACCCTTATCAACTGCTGAGTGATCGTCGAAGCTCCCGAAACAACCTTACCACTTGCCAGATTTTGCCACAGAGCCCTGAAAATCGCCTTGAAATCGAAACCTGAATGCGAGAAGAAGCTGCGATCTTCGGCGGTCAGCACCGCCGTAATCAGGTCGGCAGAATGACTCGCCAGGGGCGAATAGATGAAATAGTCGCCGTTCTGCGATGGAAAAACTCTCAAAATGCGGCCATTACGGTCAGTATACACGCCGCCGGCAGCAAAATGCGAGGCAATATAAGGCAGCGGATCGTCGCACACAAGCGGCAGCCAGTAACTGCGACCGCCCGCGACCAGAACGGCCGCCAGCAGACAAACCACCAGCAGCAACAGAAATTTCTTCTTCATCAGCACCTCGATGCGGCCCTCAAGGCAGCCGCCATGACTGTTGTCAGTCATGGCGGCGCTGTATTCACGATGTTTTCAGATCACTGAGCCGGCAGAATGGTAATCGTTGCCGGCACACCCATGCCGTTGACTTCAGGGTTATACATCAGTGAAGCCTGCGTCGGCTTCATTCTGAAGGTTCCTTCACAGATGGCACGCAGATAATAAACCAGCTTGAATTTGCCTGACCAGAAATGATTTTTGAAGGCCAGCAAACGGTCTTTGCGCATTTCCTGGTGATTGGCGTAGAAGGTATAGGCCCCTTCAGAGTAGTCACAGTAGTATTCGTCGTCGGCCCCGGTGGCGTCGGGCGGCAGGGCATCATTTTTCAGCGAACTGTTAACCGGAGTGAACCCGGCAGCAATCGGGTCTTCAAGCGCGAAGTTACTATACACTGCCCATTCGCCGAAACTGCGCGCATGGTCTTCGAAGATTACCGTTACCTTCACGAGGTCGCCCACCCTGATCTCTTTGTTACCATTGAGATTTTCAAGCGTCTTTTCGATGGAGAAGCCGTTATTGACCGGATCGATTCGCGTCGCTGAATCGGGGTAATCATACTCGAAGCTGTAACTGATCAGGGAATTGCCCTTCGAAGCCAGTTTGATTCCGGCGCTGTTAAGCAATTCGGCGCGGGCGAGTTCGATCGCCTGACCGTTTTTGTCGAGTTTCACCTGGCGGGTGCCTGACGCAGTCGTCAGACTTATCTCAAGCTCATTTTCGTTGGCTGGATTGGTTTTTGTCAGATACTCGGAAAGTGCGAAGAGAGCGATACCCGTATCGGCAGTAGAACTCCAGTAACCTCTTTCGGAAAGCGAAGCCAGCAGGCGCCCGGCAAGGCTGTCGATAACTTTTCTCTCGGCGTTGACTGCAAGCTGGGCAAGCAGAATAAAAGCATCATGGCGGGTAGAGGAATAATACCAGCCATGACTGATCGATTTTTCTGAAGGTTTCAACTGAGCAGCACGCCCTTCGAGTTCTTCCATGGGCGTTTCGCCGCAGAGAGCTTCAGCCCAGAGCAGCAGCGGGCTGCTTTCGGCTTCGGTTTTAACGAACCAGCCTTTGAGAACATCTATATCAGCCGCCTTGAGCTTTTTATTCATCGCCAGGTTCACGGCCGACAGTGCCATGATTCCACGGCTGTAAGCACCGGAATTGTTGTTGGCAAACAGATAGCGATGCAGATATTCAACAGCCTTGTTGAGGCAGTCACGGTCGACAGGGTAACCGGCACGGTCGGCGATGGTCATGGCCAGAACCGCATATTGCGAACCCCACCAGGTATCCTGGCGTTCAGAGGGCCAGTAACTGAAACCGCCTGAACCGCGCTGCATTTTCATCAGATGATTGAAACCTTTTTCGAGATATTTGTCGACCTGTTCGAGGCTGTAACCTGGCATGCGACCGTCTTTGATAAGGTTACGCATCGCCGCGAGCGGAATGATCGCCGAACTGGTCTGCTCGACACAACCATAAGGATAGCGCATCAGATAATTCAGAGCCGGAGATAGCCTTGCGAATGGACTGAGGGACATATTCAATCTGGCATGAAGCGCACCGGCCGTTTCAACCGCAGTCAGCGAAGCGACATAGGCAGGTACATCCGGCCTGATAAGCTGATCTTTGGAGAAACTTCCGGATATCTGCCGACTGATGAGAGTCGCAGCCGTATTAACCGGAATTTTCCTTTCAATCGCATCAGTGAGATTGTTGAATTTACCGGCAATAAGAATACTGGCTTCGCCCGCACCGTTATCGGCCTGAAGGTCAACCTTGACTCTGCCGGTCGTAAACGGCTGCAGGTCTGCTTTTCCATTAGAGATGACCGCGGTCACATTCGACACTTCAGCAACACGCACGTCTGCCGACCCGGCCTGACTGCCTTTGTTCTGCACGGCAACCGGAAAGACAGCTTTATCCCCGGCAGTAAGAAACGATGGCAGGCCCGGTTCGATGTAGAATTCACGGCTGACTTTCAGCTGCCGGTCTTTTGATCCGAAACCGGTAGTTTTATCAGCTGCCACAGCGTAGATTCGATATGAAGTCATACTGTCAGGCAGTTTGAATTCAATACTGATGCGACCATCGGCATTCGGAATCAGAGCCGGATGCCAGAATGCAACAGGTCTGAAATCGCGTCGGGCCTCGAGATCAGAGGCAATGGTTCCGGCGCCCTGATCGCCGCCGGTTAGAGCTCTTGTCGAAATCAGCTTATACAGATCCTGACTGATAAGCGAAGTTCGCAGATCGCCTGAAAATACCGAGAGAGGCAAAAGGAAATCGGTAAGCGCACCGAGCACAGGAGTGGAATAACCGGTGAGAGAAAGTATGGCTTCATCGACGACACAGATGGCAACTTCGGCAACGGCCGGTTTATTGCTGCGGTCGGTGACCATGAAATCGAGTTTCTGCAGAGCGCCCGGCAGGGCGTTCAATTCTCCGGTCTTATCAGGGGCAATCACTATATTGATCGCATCGACATTGTTCTGCACCTTGATCGAGGTATAACCGAAATAGGTGCGCGGGTAATCAGAGTCAGCCTGACTGGCGTAAACAGGGAAACCGCCGCGCGTGGCCGGGGCCATCAGATTCACGAAAACGTTGGGCCGGCAGTTTTCGGTCATGGTTTCGACAATCTCGCCCTGGGCTTTATCCAGTTTAACTACTCTGGCGCTGAGAATATCATTGCATTCGATAGTTACCAGAGCATATTCACATGGCCGCGGCAGGGAATATCTGATCTTTACCCGGTCGTTAACAGCAGCGACGCTGCGGTCAGGCATGAGTATGACTTCGTTCTCGCTGCGAGTGCGGCTGCGATTATTGAAATCCTCGTAGGCTTCGTATGAGTAATCGACCGTAAATTTGAGAGCCGCCAGAGATTCGTCACCGTTGTTTCGATAAGTAGCCCGCAACATGTAATCGCCACCGTCAGGCAGGATCAGATCGAAAGCGGCAATGCCATCGGAGATATTCTGCCTGGCCACATGGCTGCGAACCCAGCCGCTCGACCAGTTATAATAGATGGCGCCGTTTTCGTCGCGTTTCTGAGTGTATATATAGCGTTCACGCATTATTTCGAGCTGAACTTCACCCTGATTGATTTTGGTGGCGTTCTTGTCGAGCACAATGATCTGCAGAGGAATTTCCTGGCCGGAAGTCAGACCAGAAGGCAGTTTCATTATGCCGACTCTGAAAGCCGGGTCTGGTGAAAAGCGTTTAACCAGAGTAGCCGGTCGACCGTCGATATCGAGAACCGTTGCTGTGATCTCGATACTGCTGAGACCGCTCATTACGGCCTGTGAAACTGGCAGAGAAACGACCAGTTCACCATCTTTCGACAGCAGGGAGTTTCCGGATTCGATCAGCTCGCTCTTTACATCGTTGTTGCCGAAATGAAACAGCGGGAATTTGCTTACCTGTGCATCACGCTCAGTCAGGCTGGCCGTCCACTGCACTTTGGCGTGGCGCAGCGGGCCGCCGGTGTAATATTTGCTGGAAACCCGGCATTTAACGAAAAGCTGATCGTTTTCCCGTCCGACTATCTGTCTGATTTTTCGCTTTTCAGTCGTCATTTCAAGTTCGACGAAATGGCGGGGAGGTTCGAATTCCTGCACCTGGAAACCGGTAGCGGCAAGCGGCGGTATCGAAGGCTCACTGCTTTCGTCATCACCGGTGGAAACAGTCGGCGAAGGTGCCTGATCGGAACGGTTCATGAGAAAATTCCAGCGCGGGTCACGTTTTATATCTGCAGAATCTGAACCGACGCTTTCGGCTGCCACCACAGAAATGTTGTATTGTCCGAGGGGCATGTGTGATTTGATCACGAAGCTGCCCGAGCAGGTGCCGAATTCGTTGAGAGTCATGGTTTCGCTGTTAACCACTTCGCCACGCGGGTTGGAGATCTCAACCTCGACTTCGAAACCTTCAGGAGAAACGATGTTCTTTTCGACGTAATCGCGGGCAGTCGCTTTCCAGAAAACGGTTTCTCCCGGGCGATAAACACCGCGTTCGGTGAAGACATGCCCGCGTTTGGACATTTTGAGACTCTGGTCCGGGGCGCTCTGCTGCACGGCATTGGAAAAAAAGCGATTGCTGTTTAGCTTAATAAAGCAGCTGTCAGCTGCTCCGGCAGCTGCTGCAATAACCAGATCCGGAATCATCAGCGTCGCCTTGCCCGTTTCAGGAGTTTCTTTGGGCATGACATAGGTATATTCAGCCTTTTCATTGATCTTCAGCAGACCTTCGTGTGAAGTCCGGCCCGGAAAATAGAAACGACCGTCTCTGGTCAGCAGCATAACCGGGACATCCGCCACGGGGCGGCCTGTTTCAAGCGAGGTCAGCCAGAGAATCAATTCTGAACGGCTGAATTTGTAGGTCAGTGAATAGTCGGTAATCTGAAAAAGCCGGGCAGCGCTCTGCCCCTGAGCATTTTCGGTTTCGGTAACCCTGACGACTACCGAACCGCCCCTGGTGGGTTCAGGGCGATAATCGAGCGGCAGCGAAAAAAAGTATTCGAGATCGGGGTTGTCTGATCCCATGAAAGCCTGACTGTCTGAAGAAAATGCCGGTTCGAGAAAATTTCTGAGATCTGCAAAAGCGGCATCGGCAGCGAGGGCCTTCAACTGTTCCAACTGCTGAACGAACTTCAGCATCAGGTTGTCGAGGTCGGCGGCCACTGCTTTAATTTTTCGGTCAGTATCGGAATCGACGCGCCTGCTGCTGGTGTCGACCGGTCGCTTTTCTTCTGCTTCAGGAAAGGTGGTAAGCGAATCAAGTGCCGGACCGAAGAACGCCGGCACCCGCATCAGCTGTGCCTTGAAGTTGCCGATGCCGGTAAAGCTGAGCGGCACCATCTGCAGACTGCGCAGCTCAAGAACCGACCGGTCGGCAGTGAAAGATATCTGCGATTCGGGGCCGCAGCTGACAAATTCAGCACAGGCTCCGGCCAGCAGCTGGTTTTCGCCTTCGACCTCGCCGCCGGCTATTCGCACCTGATATTTTCGCCCGGTAATAAACTTGCCGGAAATTTTGTAAGCATGCCGGTTGCTGTAATACATGCGATCGACAGTAAAGTAGCCGATAGCAGGAAAAATCCTGATGTGCTTTTTGAGCTTCTGGTCTTTAACATTATCAGTGAGATCGATCAGCAACCCTTTTTCTTTGGCATTGTCGAAAAAGGGTTCACTGCCGGAGAGGGTTATGGCATGACCGGTTTTGACGCTGAGAATCTTGTCGGCAGCAAGCAACACTGATTTGTCAGCTGACGGCAGGCCCTTTCCGATGGTTACCTCGACACTGCCGGTAGCTTCAGCCGGCTTTTCCGGAGCGATAATATAGGTGCGGCGTTCTGAAGGCAGGGGCTGTTCGCTGACCGGCTGATCGAGATCGGTTGCGTTGATGATGCGAAACCCAGAACCGGTTTTGTTGAACCGGCATTTGATCTTTTTTGACAGTTCGAGAGATGATACCGGCAGGCTGAAATCTAGTTTAAGACGCCAGTCTTTTGGCTGTACATCACCTGCCAATGAAAACGTGGTCTTCAGGTCGAGTGAGGGGGCCGCCGAAACGATGCCGACACCCAACGACATAAAACAGATGATGAGAAACAGAATAACGCCTTTTCTACTCATTCGTTCACCTCTCGATAATGGTTGGAGTCATTTTATCGTACCCAACCAAACTTTTCAGCAATTTCGCCGGATAATTTTGTATGCTTGCCTAGCCCCTGCTTTTTGTTCTAAGATGGAGTTCTGAAAATCCGGAGGACCTGCTCATGAGAAATTGCCTGCTGGTGATTGTGTCATTACTGACTTTTTTCTGTTGCCTGCCTGCCAACGCCCAGGAACCCCTTGCCCCGATAAAACCCGATGGCAGCGATCTGATTACCCCGATGAACGCTCAACCGCTGTCGATCGAAACCATCGCCCGACGACGCGGACTGCTGGCCGACACACCCGCCCGCAATCTCATCATTTTCTGCACATCAGGCTTTACAGGGGCTTCCGCAGCCTTTCGTGACGCGACCGGCAGACGAGAAGCTTATCCCTGGCAGGGCTTTCAGATAATTCTGCCCATCTGGGCAGATCGACATACAGCCTCGGGCAACAATATCATCCTCACCATGACCAAGATTGGCAAGCGGCTTGCGATGCTCAGCGACAATGACTTTTTGCTGCCAGGGCTTGTAAGTGGAAATGATGCCGCGCAAGCACCTGATTTATCAGCATTTTCGATGGCATTATCGCTTTCAGGCCGTTCTAAAGAAGAAGAACGAAAAGCCCTTATGGCTGCCGTCGCCGATACTCCGGGCACAACAGATCTTGCAGGTCTCGAAACCCTTTTCACCAGAAAAAGCCAGAAAATTACCGCCTGCCTTTCTCTCGACGAAAACAGTCGACCCGGCTTTTCCGAGCTGCTTTCAGCCGTGGTCAGCCGCATTTCTCTTGCCCCTGAAGGCTTCGCCCTGTTCGTAAATCTCTCCATGGTCAGCAGACATCGCGAAGGCGGCAACTTTTCGGCGATGCTCGACAGCATGCGTCTTAGAGAGCATGCTCTCACTCAACTCGAAACCTTTACAGCCGGTAGAAAAGACACCCTGCTTCTGATTGTCGATGAACCGGAAAACGGTCTCTGGACAGTCACGGAACGGTTCAGGGCAGCCGACTTCACCTCAACTGTTCGCAAACTCCCCATGCTGTTTACAGAACTCAGCAGACCATCAGGCAATCTCGAACAGCTTCTCAGCACTTACTGCCCCGATATGGTTTTTCCGGTCAACCAGATTCGTGCCGCCCTTGACAACCATGAAACCAAACAGGTTCGCAATCTCATTGAAAAAGCGGTCAGCGAACACTTTGGCGTTTCCTTTCAACCCAACAGCACGTCATACAGTGCTCAGGGTCATACCGTTCTGGCCCTGGGGCAGAATGCCGACCTTTTTTTCGGCGTCAGCTCTTTTCCTGAATTTTTCAGACGTCTCGGCCTGGCTCTTGGCCTGGAAAGCAGCCCTAAATAAGCAACGATGGAGAATAAGATGCAAAAGTTCGCAACCTTGTTTCACCCTGAACTCGAAGGCGGCAAGTGTCTCAGCGACCTTACCAGAGTTCCGGAAGTAGTGAAAGCTCACCCGCAGGGCTGCTACCGCAGCGCATTTTTCAAAGACGAGGACCAGAAGGCCGAATCTGGCCCGCTGACTCTGGTGTTTGCCATCAGACACGCCCGCGATCTGCTTCAGGAAGGCTGCGATTACCATGGCATGGAAATTCAGCTCGAAACCGCCGGGCAGAAACTGCCGCAGCTGCCAGTCGCCGCCGAACTGACCAGACTGCTCAACGCTCCCGATACTCTGATCCATATCAATGGCAACATTTTCAAACCCGCTACCGAAGTATTCGGATTTCAGCAGGTTTATGACGATGCGGTTCGCTGCATTGAGGGTTTGAAGAAGCTTGGCTTTACCCAGGAAACAATAGCTATCTACGCGACTCCTGAAGAAATCAGCGTCGAAGTGCATGGCGGTGCAATCGGTTGCGAAAATGCAAAACCCGGCGACCTGTATTACCGCCTGCTCTGTCACCTTGGCGGTATCAAAGCCATCGGCAACCGCCCGGTGAAGCACGAGGTCAAAACCCTGCTGCTGAACAGCTGTCAGCCGAATGCCCAGTTTCTGCTCCCCGGCAGCACCCACCCGACCCTGCATCGCCCCAAAGTTGGGGTCGGACCATCGCATTTTGCCTATGGAATCGCTGCCTTTTCGGATTTCTGCGGCAAAAAGCGCAACCTGCAGGAATGCCTTCAGGAAACTTTTGCCTGGGTCAAGTTCATGCAGGCTGAATTTCCACCGATTCCCGGCCTGAAGGCCAGAATCGAAAACCTGCCGCAACTGCCTGTTCCCGGTGCCGCCGCTCCTGCCGGCAGCGGTTCAGCTAATATCAGTATCCCGGCAACCTCAGGGTTTCAGTCGCTGAAAAGCAGAATTGCAGAGAACAAGAACCTTTTTCAAAACCTGCCTTCGCTGTGCAATTCAATTTCAACCGGTCTCGATAAAACCCTGGGCGGCGGCTGGTCGAGCGGTGGCATTCATGTGATCGCCGGGCCACGCGAATCCGGGAAAGCAGCTTTCCTTCTTCAGCAGGCCATGCTGACTGAGAAAAAAATGCCGGTTCTTTTTATTTCCCGCGAACACACTCTGCGTGAATTCCTGCTCCGAGCCGTTTCATTGAATTCAGGCCTGAATCACATCGAATCTCTCGGTCAGATGCCAATGAACGGCAGCGTCGGAGAAAATGCCCGCAACAATTGCACTGCCGGCCTCGAAAAGCTCCTGAACGAAATTTCACCAAATCTTTACTTTTCCGGGATCGAAAGCTCCCATGAGGGTTTCGAACCGAACGAATTCGCGCAGCTTGCTGCCATGATTCCAGGTTCAGGTGATAAACTGGTGATTATCGACTCGCTCTGCGAAAGTGACTTTGGCGGCGAATTCAGCCAGAAAATGCGGCATCTGCGCGAGGTAGCGAAAACCTCAGGGCTCACCTTCATCATGTCATGTCACTACCAGATCACCTGCGATAAACGGCCCCACTTCATCGAAGACACCGACATCGAAATTCTCGAAAAATTTCAGAGATATACTGATTCAGTTCTGATCATGGAAACGGAAAAGAACAATCTGCGCCGTTTTGTCGCCATGATCAAAGGCCAGATTGACGCCCAGCTGGTCAGCAGTCTTGAACAGAAAGCCCTGCAGACCTCAAACAACAAGCGGTATAAAACCGACACCTACTCTCTGTTACGCCTGATTCACACCCGAAATGGCCGGCGTGATCTCGTGCTTTTCCTGTATCAGCCTGACATAATGAAATTCTTCGAACTGGCTTCGCTCGCAATCAGCCGCCCCTGACATGTCACAGGGATTTCTCAAAATCAGACTCATCGTCAGAGGCAGAGTGCAGGGCGTCGGATTCAGGCGCTTCGTTTTTAAACAGGCTCAGGAAATTGGCGTTGGCGGCTGGGTGCGCAACAACCCCGACGGATCGGTCGAAACCGAAGCCGTCGGTGACAGCACTATCGTCGAACGCTTTATCGCTGCAATGCATACCGGGCCGTTTTTTGCGCGGGTCGACGAAGTCGAAGAAATTTCCCGTGAATTTCTGCCCCATAAACCCGAAGCACTCTTCACTATCCGCCACTGAAAAGCGCTTAAAAACCAGACAGGCGCCCGGAGAGAGCTGTTTGCCGGCACGCTTGGGACTTCAGCCATTAACATCCGGCCCGAAGAAGCGAAATGACGGTCTCTAAATAGCCAGAAGACACGGATTTTATCCGTGTCCATCTGCTAAAAACAGTTGATTGAGCAGCTCGCCCAGGATTAGCTCAGCTTCAGTTGAGAAAAGTTCGCTTGTCGATTTTCTTCAATGACTTCTGAATCTCTTCCTTGACGCGAAAATCAGGATCATCTTTGTTGAGAAGCAGTAACCGCACCGCCTCGGGTGTCGCCACATCTGCCAGCTCGCGGGCTGCCTTGAGACGCACCGCCGCATCAGAAGATTTGAGATCTTTTTCGAGCTTTGCCTCGATTGACTTGCCGAAACAGCCGGCAACAAGCATCACGCCTGCAAAACACAACAACAGCAGAAATCTTTTCATATTCCCCTCCCCCGGTTTACGGGTCGATCTACGGGCAGGCATCGAGAACCTGACTGGCAATATCGGTTGCTTCGGTTTCTGATTGAAGCAGCTTGCCGGTAAGGTTGAGAATACCATGCAATTCATCTTCGCTGGTCAAAGTATTAGAAGTATAGATAAAAAACGCGAGGTTTTTTGTTTCAGCAAATACTTTGGTTGCCTGAGAATCTTTTACCGGACTGCCGATCGCAGCGCGATCGCCGCCCTGGCGGGCAATGACCAGCAGTTTTTTCAACGACAGCTCATGTCCTTCACGGTTGAACACATAAGACTCATCGTCGAAGCCGACGCGCAGGCAGAGGTCCATGCCGGATTTGTCGAGATCGATAACGCTGATCGGCAGGTGAGTCGTCAGAGAAATATGATTGTTGATGTCGACCGCATTGCTGATGAAATTGAACCCGCCTCGATTCTGCAGATCCTTGAAGAGAAATTCAGAGGCCGGACGACTTCTTCCCGATGGATGAAAGCCGAAGGTCTTCAACAGACTCCTGACGCCTTTCTGCATTCCATCGGGATAAATGAAGTCGGAAGCAAGAAAGGGCTGCGTTTCCTCGAAAATGCGCGCGCGATATTTCTCGGTGGATGGCTTGATTTTTACGTTGAATGCTTCGAGCAGACCAACTCTCAGCGTGCTGGGCGGCAGCGAAAAGACCAGGCTGGTTTTCATGTCACGAAATTCCTGTAACTAGTTTTCTTTACTTTACCACACTGCGGCTGAATTTTCAGACCATGCATTTCTGTTTTTCCGGCAGGCGCTCGAGAACCTGTCGGCAAATCAGATTAACATCTCTGGCGCCCATAACCAGAACCATATCGCCACTTTCGGCTTCAGCTGTTATTCTTGCTACAATTTCATCGCGACTGCCTGTGTAAAATGCGTTCTTGAAGCGCTTACGAACACTTTTAACGATTTCTTCGGAAGTGATGTCACGGTTAACAGTGCCGCCGCCATAGTAGATATCATCGAGAAACAGAAATTCATTTTCCTGGAGATTGCTGAAAACTTCGACAAGATCGTCGCGCGTGAAACTGGTAGGTCCGTAACCATGCGGTTGATAAACGATGAATCGCCGCGTTGAAGCCTTGCGTGCAGCGTTGACGGCTGCTGCAATTTCAGCCGGATTATGAGCGAAATCATCGATAACCGTAATCCCGGCAACCGACCCGACTTTTTCAAACCTTCTCTTCATACCTGGAAAGGCCAGCAGTGCCGCTGCTATATCTGTGAGAGCGATGCCGCACATTCTGGCGACGGCTATCGCGGCAAGGGAATTGAGAATATTGTGCTCTCCCGGCATTTTAACCTGAAAATCGACATCTTCGACTTTGAAAGATGCGGTATCGTGATCCATTTTCACTGCAGTTGCTCTAAAATCCGCAGCTGCAGCAAAACCATAAGTTTTCACCCTGGCCCGACACATCGATATCAGACTCATGGCTTCAGGGTTGTCGGCACAGACAAGACGCATGCCCTCCGATTCGGTATTGGCAAAAAATTCCCCAAACAGCTGTTTAAGTTCATCGAGGGTCTTGTGATCCCGTGAAACATTTGTCACTACTGATATCCAGGGTCGATATTTGACTATGGAACCGTCTGACTCATCGGCTTCGATGACGAAATGCGGGCCACTGCCCCTGAATGCATTGGTATCGAGACCGGCAATGATGCCGCCAACCGCACAGGAAGGTTCTTTTCCGCAGTATTTGAGAATCCAGGCAACCAGACCGGTAGTGGTGGTCTTGCCTGCAGTCCCGCCGATCGCAATGCCTTTGCGGGCATTGAACATCATGGCCAGAAGGTCAGAACGCATTATCTGGTTGATACCAAGACGCTGGGCAGTCTGCACATCCGGAACCTGATCTTCGACGGCCGTCGACTTGACGATACTGAAATCACCAGCTCCGAGCCCGCACTCACGCATGAAATGTTCCGGGCCATGTCCATCCTGCTGGTAGATTCTGACGCCAAGTTCCTGCAGACGCCTGCAGTAGTCTCCGTCAAGATTGCGGTCTGAACCTGCGACCCTGTAGCCTTCGCTGTGGAGAATCTTTGCCAGGCCACTCATGCCCATGCCGCCGATTCCAACAAAAAATGCGTTCATACGGTGCCTCCGGAATAGCATTGACGGGCTTTTTATAAGCCCTGTCCCTACTATCGTCACATCGAGGCCCTTGCCTTAACACCATGTGATGAACGGAACCCCGCCTTTATGGCTCGGTGGTGAAGGAAAAATCGCGTGACCAGGTGCGCGTAGAATCAAGATTGTAACGGCTGGCAACCACCCTGAAATGATAGGTGGTGGCCGGCTGAAGGTCATACAGCTGCATGCGGTGCCGTTTTTTCAGATCGGTAGTGGCGTAGCTTGAATAGCCATAGAGTTCATTGATGCCATATTCGACATAGCCATCGGCTTCAATACTTGTTTCCCATTCGATAACCGCCGAGGTCTGGTATACAAGAGGCACGGCAACCGAAACGACCTGAGGCATCGGAACCATATCCGTATCAACGACGGTCACCGTCAGATTGTTTTCG
Source organism: uncultured bacterium (assembly GCA_964474705.1). Lineage (GTDB taxonomy): Bacteria > Muiribacteriota > Ozemobacteria > Ozemobacterales > Ozemobacteraceae > Rifleibacterium. The sequence goes on along the minus strand of CAYYUI010000016.1, from coordinate 15,178 downwards.
ATCGCGACATCTTTTCTGATCAGGGAAAGAGTTCCATCAGCCGACTGCAGCATCAGCTGATAAACACCGGGTGCCAGTCGGGCCGAAAAGTGCCCTTCAGCATCCACGGGAATCTGAACGGTATTGTCGCCACCGACTGCCACCAGCCGGGAATCTTTTGCAATCGACAGGGTGCCGGCGAGAACACCGGTATCACCTTCACGACTGCTGCTGTTCAGACAGCCGGGCAGAAAAGCTATCGAAAAAATAGCCGCCAGAACCCATAGATCGATGCGTGAGTGTTTTCGCAACATCAGAACTGCTCTCCTGCAGGTTTCAGGGTTACGGTCGTCGCAACCAGTTCACCATAACCGTTCTTGTAGAATTTTACGTCGTATTTGCCGGGCTTAAGTCCGTAAATGACATATTCGCCCATCGAATCGCTCGTTGTCGTATATTTTGTGCCGACAACACTGACGTTGACTCCGGAAAGAGGATGCCCGGTGCGTTCGTCGCAGATTCGTCCGCGCAGAATACCCTGACGAAAATCGACTGCAACTTTGAGCCGGTTGAAAAACAGCCCGGCAACTTTTGCCAGTAACTTGAGCCGGCCATCTTCGACCTTCAGAGTAAGAATGTCGCTGCCCCGGTCTTCATATCTGAAATTCCAGGTGCCGGTAAGCGCTGACAAGCGGTAATTAGTGCTGACCAACAGCACGCCATCCTTCTGTTCAAATCTGAACGGATGCAGAGAAAGCCTTACATCACGGTAACGACGCAATGTATCGTCAGCCATTCTGTTGAAATCAAACCAGGTATTACCCTGCCAGTCGCGATAATCACGTGATATCGCCGTTCGCAGCCAGTTCTGATCGCGACGGGCAAAGGCATCCGACATCTCGCGGCAGAAGCGGCGTGCCTGTTCTTCAACTGCCCGCCGGCTGTGAAAAGTAAACCCGGCGCTGAAAATCCGCAGACGCCGTTCCTGTGAATCGACCTGGTGAACGGTGGCAATGAACTCCGGAAACGACGGCACGGCAAAATTGACTTCGAAACAATCGTTGCGGCCCTCTCTGAATGCGTATACCAGATCCTTGCCGAGTGACAGCTCAAAACGATGCGCCGGCCCCGGATAAGGAGTGATTTTGATCTGCAGCAGAATCGATTCGGGCAGACGGCCATCGGGGGTCGTCAGAACATGCAGGCCATTTTCCTGCGCCAGATTACTGATAAATTCACCATTGATCTTAACCGCATCAATCTTAAATGGCACTTCACTTGAGTTTTGGCGATGCAGACGATCGAAGTGCTGCAACCAGGTCGCAAAACGCCTGAAAGATTCGTATTCGCTCTTCGGATCGAACATTGCCTGGGGCCGTTCTTTCCCATCAGCATCGATCGTCAGATAATATGATTCTGGAATCAGAGTGCTCTCGACACTGCCATTCAGTCTGAAAGCGGCCTGTCCACGCAAAGATCTCACGATCTCACTTTCTTCACCACTGACGATACTACCCTCTCCATGGGTGACCATCAGCGTTCCATGCCGTCCAACCGTTTCGACTGCCCCGGAATCACGGGCCGCAATCATCAACTCAGCACCGTGCAGCTGTAGAGATACTTCTATCGGCGCCCCCGGCTGCAGCGATACTCTTAAAGCCGATTCAGGCTTGATGAGAATCAGATTACCGGGACCCCATGAGAGAATCATGTAACCATTCGCGGCGGTGCGCAGACCATAAGCATCGCCAATACTCTGATTGAGAATGACTCGATGCCAGACGCGCTCACCCGGTTTACAGAAATAGGCCGGCCCATCACACATCATCACCATCAACTGACCGGAAACAAAGCTTTGCCCCGGCTGCAGCGCCGGCCTGACCGAGCGTGCCGCCGCCATGGCTTCATGACTGCCGCAAAGCAGCAGGCCGACAAAAAACAGCATTATCACGATCGTTTTTTTCATCAGAAAGCCTTTAAGAAACGCAGTTTGGCGGTATAATCATCAAAACTGCCGGTTTCATTGTCGAATTCTCCGTGATTTCCTTCAAGATCAAGAACCAGACGGGCTGTCCGGCTGTATTCTCTGGTAAGCGACAGGTTCAGCCGGTCATGTTTTGAACTGACGGTCAGCGGATCGACTTCTTCACGCTGATAATCGACACTTAAAAGAACGTTCTCGTGAAAACGTGAACTGCCGCCAAAGCCAAACCAGGCCGTTTCATCGATGCCACCGGCACGCTTGTAACTGAGTTTTTCACGGCCATATGAACCATAGACCCGGTTCAACTTGTCAAATTCCCAGGTCAGAGTGAAATCGAAACGCTGAATGTCACGATCGTTGAGAACATTGACATCATCCTTGTCGATTGTCTGACTCAGACCGGCAAAATAGAGCATCTGCCCCGCACGGTGATTGAACTCGACCCAGAGCAGATCCTTGTAACGATCCATGAAGCCTGAGTTTTCAGAATATTCATGCAATGGCTGATAAAAAAAGTCGATGCGCATATCGCGATAATAGTCACTTGGCTTGAGAGTAACCTGCAATTCAGGCTGTTCCCTGACAATCGTCGAACGCTGATAATTGGCGAGGTTGTCGCGGGCAATGCGTTGCCCGAGCCTGGTGCTGACATAACGGTTCAACTCATAATAAAATCTGGCAAAGTAAGCCCGTTCATCGCGCGGTGACTGACCAAGAGGGGTGAGAAACGCGGTATCTGCCTGTTCCAGACCGGCTTCAAATTTGAAATTTTCGCGCTCGTAGCTTGATTTGACCTTGTAGGCATCACCCTTCTGCTCGCCCTGCTCGTCGCGTTTGTCAAAGTCGGTATCACTCTGCGCAATTTCAGCATCGAGATAAATGTTCTCGGTAGGCTTCATCCGCATGTCAATCGAATAAACGCGATTGGCCAGAGTCGGCAGTTCCAGATCGGACGCGGCGTTATCGCGTTCGTCTTCGGTTCCGGCAACGTTGAAGCCGATCCTGAAAGCCTCATCGCGGGCATGCTCCAGTCTGAAACCTCCCACATAACGCGGATTTTTCAGGTCATCCTTTTCGAGGGCGTAATAGCCGCCGAAACCGCTGATGCTCGTATAATCGAACTCCTGGCGCCCCCACACACCAAGCATGCTCTGGGTCATGGTGTATTCAGACATTTCGGGAAACGCATGCCCAAGAACCAGCCTGGATCGATCAGTACGCGAATCAACCGTCATCTGGTTCAGAGTGAAGCCATCCCGGTACGGACGCCGGTCATTGGTATAGGTGGCGTCAACGTTAACAGCCAGAGAATCGCCGTTGCGCCGGGTCGAAAACAGCTCATAGCGGTAATTGGCTTCATAAAATTCACCCTGGTCACGGGCAGAAAGCTCCTCATCGCCGTTTACCCTGGTAAAATACATGCCGGTATCGGTGTAGAGATTCGAACTGAACAGACGTTCCTCATCCCATTCATTGATGTCGTAATGATCAGGCTGCCGGCGGTCGAGCACCGGAATGCTCATTGCAGGCGCCGGCGGGCGCTGTTCCGATGCCGGAACGAAATATTCACGATGTTTGTCGCCCATCGCCGCGAAACGCGGGTCCAGGGCCGTCTGCACCTCATAACCACCGGCTGCCGGCGAGCGATCGTTCACTATTATGCCCTGTGGCCGTGCCGTGACTGGAGGTTTAAGTTCAGGAATCGCCAGCGGGTTGAAAAACTCCCGATCGTAACTGGTCGCCGGAAACTGCACCGCGCGTTCTTCGCTGCCGGAAAGGTTTTCATCGGCAACTTCCTTCCGGGCAGCTGTAAAACCGTTGCAGAAAAAAAACAGCAGAACCGCCAGAACGGATAAAGTCTTTCTGGCGGTTTTGTTCATGTTTGCTGCGCTTTCATCGAGGACGGTTGAAAAATTCTATCTGAGGAAGGTAAGAGGATTCTGGGGCTTTCCGTTCTTTCTGACTTCGAAATGCAGATGGTTACCAGTGGCGACGCCGGTGGCACCGACGCGGGCAACCAGAGCACCAGCCTTGACCGACTGGCCTTTTTTCACCAGAATCGAACTGCAGTGGGCATATCTGCTTGACATTCCGCCGTTATGACTGATGATGACCAGGTTGCCGTAACCCGGGCGGCGGCCGGCATAAATTACTTTACCGGCGGCGGCAGCGGCGATCGGCGACCCTTTGGGGGCGGCGATATCAATACCGGCGTGGAACAGACGTTTGCGATATACCGGATGATTTCTCCAGCCGTATTTGTCTGAGAGACGGCCTCTTACCGGCATTTTCCAGCTGGCACGGGTGATTTCCGAGCGGCCCTGAACCACTTTGTAATCTTTGATTTCTTCGCCGGAACTGCCCACCGAGGCTTTAGCAGCCGGAACCTTGATCGTCTGCCCTGCCATGACAACAGTATGTTTCAGACCGTTGGCGGCTACGATGGCACCGATAGTCGTTCTATACTTCCGGGCAATCAGCGAGAGCGATTCACCGTTCTTAACCGTATGGTCGAGAGTGTTGCAGGCAGTTTTGATTTCAGGCTTCTTTTCATCGGCCTTGATGACCCGATAAAGTTTCTTGTCAGGGTTGATTCTGATTTCCTGGCCAACTTTCAGAAAGGTGTTCCTGAGGTTATTGTCTTCCTGGAGCTGAACAACAGTGGTGTTGAAACGCTGAGCGATCTTCATCAGGCTGTCGCCCTTGTCGACTGTGTAGACTATTTCCTTTGCAGTGGCCGGAGCTGCTGCAGTCGGGGTTGCGGCAACCGGAGTGGCGGCAGCGACTTTATCAGCTACCATGGGAGGCTGGGTAAGCAGTTCCTTGCCGGCAAATTCGATTTTAGGTTTCGTTGCCGGGGCAATAGCCATCTGAACCTTCTCAACCTTAACCATTTCGAGTTTCTTCTCGGGAACGATGGTTGCCTTAGCTTCGCGAACCAGTTCAAGCTTTTTGCCGACTTCTGCCATGTCACCGGCAGTTTTGACAATCGCTACGGTCGGTTTGTTTTCGACAACCGGAATTTTGATCCGCTGATCGGCGACCAGCATATGGGTCTTGAGATTGTTCGCCTCGACGATATCCTTCAGCTGAATTCTGAAGCGGCTGGCGATCTTCGTGAGTGAATCACCCTTCTTAACTGTGTAAAACAGATCCTGCGATGGCATCGGAACCCTGATCATCTGACCTGCCATGATTGAATGGCGGTCGTCAAGGCGGTTGTAACGTTTTATGGCATCGGTTTCAGAACCGAAAAGTGTTGCAATGTTCGAAAGTGAATCACCGGGCTGAACCGAGTATTCAACGAACTTGCTGAAATTGTCATTTTCATTGGCGGCAGCTATGAATTCAGCAGAAACGGTCTGGATGGGGTTATTATTGCGAACAGCCTGTGTGGAATTTTTTCTGCTGTTGAGCTTAACCGGTAGAACCGCGCAGCTGGCATCAGCCATGCGAAAGCTCTGAATAAACGGGTTATTCTGGAAAGGGCTTTCAATAGCAAAGGCAACTTCGCTCTCGCGATTGATGAATCTGTCGATCGCTATAGCCGAAGTTTCCAGAGCTACAACCGCCAGAAGGATCAGCACTGAGTAATGTCTTGCTCTAAGATTATTCCACACGTCGCGCTCCTTGCAGTTTCCCTGTCGGAAACCATCCGTTTTAATCTTGGAACCCATCCATGAATTCCTTTAATTGATGCCGTAGTTAGACAATCGGCAAAATTTCGGCGACTGTTTAGTTTTTTGAAAAAAAAAGTTCATTGCGGGGCCAAGATATGCTAATGTGCTGGTAATCAACTGAACCCGGAGATGGAATCTGTGAACAAAAGACCACCCGAATTGACGTGGCAGGACAAAGCCATTCTGGTAGCCATACCACTCGTTGTTTTCACCATTTTCATTCTCGCCAATTATTTCAGCCAGGATTTGACTGTTGCTGATGCTTTTGAGCAGCAGCTTCCAGAAACCGAAGTTCGCGATGGCGGCAACATCATTCAGGTATACCCTCTGGTTGCAACCGACACGGTCAGCTGTCGTCTGAAAAGTCGTGACAATCGTATCGAATATGACTTCAATTATCTGCTCACCGGTTCTGAAACCATAAAATTCGAAGTCGGCCGCCTGCTGCAGTTCTATGGTAAGTACAAATTCGATGCCCGGGGCGGTTCTGTCACCACTCCTTACAAAGGAAAAAGCGGCCGTCTGAACGGCTGGGCAATCTACGAAAACCACCGCTATTCCCCGAAGGAAGAATCGCAGGACAGCGGTCTGTAACCGCCCTTACGGCCCCCCAACGATTTTCAGGGTAACTTCAGCAAGCCCGGCAACCTTCATGCCGATTTCATCTGCCGCCTTTTCCGACAGATCGATGATGCGTTCCGCTTTAGTCGGACCCCGGTCGTTGACGCGCACAGTCACCTGTCTGCCATTACTCAGATTGGTCACTTCGACCCAGGTATCGAATGCAAGTTCGCGATGCGCGGCAGTAAGTGCATTTCGATCGAAAGATTCACCTGAGGCGGTCGGCCGGCCCTGATATTCAGCTCCGTACCATGAGGCCGTCCCCTTCTGATAATAGCCCAGATCGGGTTTTGTGCCTTCATTACTGCTGCCGCCGGTCTGACAACCGGTCAGAAACAGTGCCATACCTATGAGAACTGCAAGCTTAAAAGGTTTTATACTCATGATGGCTGAGTTTTCGGCAGCCTTCGACAAATTTTGAATGATAAATTACTTGTGCAAAGTCCGGTATGTGATATCTTCATTGTTGGTAGATTGCATGGAGAGGTTTTTCAGCTGTGTCATTGCGAGCGAAGCGAAGCAATCGCACTCTGTCTGAGAATGTGTCATTGCGAGCAAAGCGAAGCAATCGCACTCTGTCTGAGAATGTGTCATTGCGAGCGAAGCGAAGCA